>CAVRBN010000008.1:0-68359 GCA_963719255.1 uncultured Actinomycetota bacterium
GGTACCAGCGACGCAGCCGACAACGACGGAGGGGCAGATGTCCACGGACGCAATCGTGATACTGAAGGATGACCACAAGAAGATCCGCAAGGTATTCAGGGACTTCGAGAACGCAGGGGACCGGGCAGTTGCCAGAAGGGGCAGTTGGTTGACCGGATGATCGAGCTGTTGACCGTCCACACGTACATCGAGAACGAGGTCATGTACCCGCGGGTGCGGGTGCTGCTTCCACAACTTGAGGACGACGTTCTCGAGTCCTACGAGGAGCATCACGTGGCCGACGTACTCGTCTCAGAACTAGCCGCCATGAAGGCCGACGACGAGCGGTTCACCGCCAAGACGACGGTGCTGATCGAGAACGTCAGGCACCACATGGAGGAGGAAGAGCAGGACTGGTTCCCGAAGGTTCGCGAGGGGCTGGGACGCAAGGTGCTGCAGCAGCTGGGCGCCGACATGCTCGAGGCCAAGGCCGGTGCACCTCGGAAGCCGACCCAGCCGAGCGCCCTGAAGAAGACGATCGACGCGGTGGTCTCCTGAGCTGACCAGGGCTCAGCTGGTGACCCGGCCGGTCTCGTAGGCCCACATGACGATCTCGACGCGGTTCCGGGCCCCGAGCTTGGCCATCACGCTGGTGAGGTGGGTCTTGACGGTGCTGAGGCTGATGTGGAGTTCGTCGGCGATCTCGGAGTTGGTGCGGCCACGCGCCACGGCGACGACGGCTTCCTCCTCCCTGCGGGTCAGCGGCTCGACAGGTTGTCGCGGCTTGCGTCCCAGGCGAGTGTCGGAGAACGCGGCGAGCAGCCGGGCGGTGATTCTCGGCGCGATGAGCGCGTCGCCCTCGGCTGCGGCGTGGATCGCCTGGACGAGAAGGTCGGGTCCGGCGTCCTTGAGCAGGAATCCGCGAGCTCCGGCCTTCAGCGCGCCGTGCACGTACTCGTCGAGGTCGAACGTGGTGATGACGACGATCGCGAGTGGGTCTTCCACGTGGGGACCAGCCAGCTGACGGGTTGCTTCGATGCCGTCCATCCCGGGCATCCGGATGTCGAACAGGCAGACGTCGGGGCGAAGCCGGCGGGCCAGGGACACGGCCTCGAGCCCGTCGGCCGCCTGCCCGATCACGGTGATGCCGGGCTGGGCGTCGAGGATCATCGACAGCCCCGTGCGGACGAGATCCTGATCGTCGGCGACCAGCACCCGGATGGTCATCCCGGCGTTCCTGTCCTCGGCAGTACGGCGTCGACGGTCCAGCCGCGCTCCGGCCCCGGGCCGGCCTCGAACGAGCCACCCAGGAGCGTCGCCCGCTCGTTCATCCCGACCAGGCCGTAGCCGTCCAGGCTACTCACGGCCGAGCCGGTTTCTCCGTCGTCGCTCACGGTCAGGCGGACGCACTCGGCGTCGCCGGCGACGCGGATCTGGATGCGGGTGGCGTGGCGGGCGTGGCGGACCGCGTTCGTGACCGACTCCTGGGCGATGCGGTAGACGGCAGCTCCGACCGAGGGCCACAAGTCATCGAGATCACCCGACAGGTCGACCTCGACACGAGGCCGGTCGCCCATGCTCCGGGCAAGCCGCTCGAGGTCGGCCACTCCCGGCTGCGGGACGAGGGTGGCTGCCTCGTCCTCGCGCAGGCCGCCAACCATGATGCGCAGCTCGGCAAGGGCCCGGGAAGCCTCCTGCTCGATCACCTCGAGCGCGTCAAGCGCCGCTTCCGGGTTGGTCGCGGCGACGACCCGGCCTGCCTGCGCCCGAATGGCGATGGCCGAGACGTGATGGGCAACCGTGTCGTGCAGCTCACGGGCCAGCTCCGCACGCTCCCGGAGCTTGACCTGGTCGCGTTCGCGCAGCCGGGAGGTCGTCCAGTAGCGGACCGCCGCGGCCAACGTCGCCGGGAACAGCAGGAAGATGGTGCCCCCCACCGAGTCGGCGATCCCGGTGTAGTCGAGGGCGATGCTCAGGACCAGGGCGACCAGGATGAACCCAAGCCCGATGCCAACATCTCGGCCGCTCCCCCAGCGCACGAGCGAGTAGGGCAGCAGAACGACGAAGGCCATCGCGTAGAGCCCCACCGGCCCGTCGGCACCACCGATCAGGCCGGCGATGTCGACTACGATGATCGCGCCGAACGCCGCCATCACGGCACCCAGCGGATGGGTACGCCGCCACAACAAGACAAAGGGCAGCCCCACGCCGAGCAGAAGCGAAACCGGGCGCCACGCCACGTCCGCGCGCAACACCCCCTCGAGCACCGCCGTCGGCACCAGCCCAGCGACGAGCACCCAGTCCCGCCACACCCGCGCCGGCGGCTGCGCGGCGCGCGGTTCGGCCCAGAGCGAGCGGACGGCGTCTCTGACCATGACCTCACCGTAGTGATCCCGCACGACTCGCGGATCGGCCCAAAGTACGGCTCGGGCTCGTCCGGTTGGCCGAGACAGTTCCGGCCCTTCTCCCGAGGCGCGCGACCCCGACTCTCGTGACGATGAGCGTACGTCGGGCGTCGTACCGCAACACCCGCAGTCAGCAGTCACCGAAGGAGCACGCCAATCATGTCGAATGGGTTGTACCGCCTGGGTCGCTTCGCCGCACGTCGTCCATGGGTCGTCCTCGGGTCCTGGCTCCTCTTGGCCGTGCTGGTCGTCGGGGCGTCGAGCGCCTTCGGCGAGAAGCTCGACGACTCCTTCGGAGCGCCGGGACTCGACTCGCAGAGGGCCACCGACCTGCTGTCCGCCGCCGGGTCGGATCGGGCCGGGCTCACGGCACAGGTGGTCCTGACACCCCACGACGATGACGCGACGTTCTTCGACTCGGCAGAGGCGCGGGCCGCCCTGGCTCAGGTGCAGGCTGCCGTCTCGGCCCTGCCGCACGTGCTCACGGCGAGCGATCCATCGGGAGCGCTGGAGGAAGGGCGGGCCGCTGCAGCCGACAGCGGCGCGATCTCGCCGGACGGTCGGGTCGCCCTGATCCGGGTCCAGTACCCCGTTCTCGACGAGCTCGACCCCGCCGACCTGGAGAACCTCAAGGAGCTCGGTAGCCAGGCGCGGGCAGGGTCTCCGCTCCAGGTCGAGCTCGGCGGAGACCTGTTCTTCGCATTCGAGGAGGCAGAGGCGGGCACCGGTGAGGTGATCGGTCTGATCGCCGCCGTGATCATCCTGCTCCTGGCGTTCGGATCCATCATCGCGATGGGCCTGCCGATCGGGATGGCTCTTTTCGGACTCGCCCTCGGCATCAGCTCGATGTCCCTGATCACCTACCTGGTCGACATCCCGCGCTGGGCACCGGTGGTTGCCAGCATGGTCGGCCTCGGCGTGGGGATCGACTACGCCCTGTTCCTGGTCACCCGGCACCGCGAGTACCTCGCCCAGGGTCTGACGGTTGAGGAGTCAGTCGGTCGGGCGGTGGCCACGGCCGGTCAGTCCGTCGTGTTCGCCGGCGGAACCGTCGTCATCGCGATCCTCGGCCTCGCAGTCGCCGGCGTACCGTTCATGACTGCCGGAGGAATCGCCGTCTCCGTCATCGTCTTGATCATGGTGCTCACGTCGGTGACGTTGCTGCCGGCGTTCCTCGGTCTCGCTGGGCACCGGATCAACGGCTCCGCACGCCGGCGACGGAACCGCCGCGAGGCCGCGTCGCCGGGCTCTGGATGGCGGCGCTGGGGTCGCCACGTGTCGCGGCACGCCGCGTCCTACGCAATCGGCGCCACTGTCGCGCTGCTGGCGCTGACCGCACCCCTCGCTGGCGCTTCAGGTGGGCACCCCGGACGAGGGTGCGCTCCCGTCGCACCGCACCGAGCGATTGGCCTACGACCTCGTCGCCGACGGCTTCGGACCCGGGATCAACGGGCCACTGGTCGTCGCGGTCGACATCTCCAGAGATCCGAGCGTGCTCGAGCCCTTGGCCACTGCCATCAGGTTCGACAAGGGAATCGCATCCGTCGCACCCCCGGAAATCAACACGGACGCCGGAGTCGCGACGCTGGTGGCCTTCCCGACCACCGGGCCCCAGGACAGCGCCACCCTCGAAACGGTCCAGCGGCTCCGCACCGATGTGATCCCGGCCGTGCTGGACCAGCGGCAGGCGCGCGCCCACATCGGTGGTCAGACCGCGACCTTCGCCGACGTCGGCGACAAGGTCAACAGCCGGCTTCCCCTGTTCATCGGCGCCGTGATCGTGCTGTCCGTGCTGCTCCTGACCCTCGTGTTCCGGTCCGTCGTCGTACCGCTGAAGGCGGCGTTGCTCAACCTGTTGAGCATCGGCGCATCGTTCGGCGTCATCGTCATGGTGTTCCAGTGGGGATGGGGCGCAGACCTCATCGGTCTGGAGTCGACGGTGCCCATCCATGCCGTTCATCCCCATGTTCATGTTCGCGATCCTCTTCGGCCTCTCCATGGACTACGAGGTGTTTCTGCTGTCCGGGTGCGAGAGGCCTACCTGGCCACCGGGGACAACGAGAGCTCGATCGTCCACGGCATCGCCACAACCGGGCGGGTCATCACAGCAGCGGCGCTGATCATGATCTCGGTCTTCCTCGGATTCGCGACGGGAAGCGACCCCACGGCCAAGATGCTCGGACTCGGTCTGGCCACGGCGATCCTCGTCGACGCGACCCTCGTTCGGCTGGTCCTGCTGCCCGCGACGATGAAGCTGCTGGGCGACGCCAACTGGTGGATCCCCCGCTGGCTCGACCGGCTGCTTCCCACGATCGACCTCCCGCGAGGAGGGCGCGTCCTTCCCGCCCCAGCACCACCTTCGCCAACCTCAGCGGTCACCGCACGACCCGCACCCTGATCCTGGGTCGCGCGGCTCCGTACGCTCGCTGCATGCAGGTCCTGATCGTCGACGGCGCGAACGTCGTGGGGAGTCGTCCCGACGGCTGGTGGCGTGACCGGGCAGGTGCTGCCCGCCGGCTGCATGAACAGCTGTCGGCCACCGATTTGCCCCAGGACGAGGTCGTCCTGGTCCTCGAGGGCGAGGCACGGCGTGGCCGCCCGGCCGGTCAGGAGGCCGCGTCCACACGGTTCACGCAGACGGGTCGGGGGACGACGCGATCGTCGAGGAGGTGATGAGGCAGGTTGCCGTCGGTGACGGGCGTGGCGTCATCGTGGTGACCGCCGACCGGACGCTGCGCGACCGCGTCGAGGCGGCCGGCGCAGCAGCAGAGGCCCGCGATGGCTGCTGGACCAGCTGTGATGGGCACCTGATCGCCGGTCATCGAAGGCCGCGGCTGTCCATTGACCTGGTCATCTCACGGGGGCAGTGTTGGTCCGACGCTGCGAGGAGAAGCCATGAACTCCATCGAACGGCCCCCCAGAATCGTGCGCTGGACCCTGCGCCTCGAGAACGCTACGGCGCTCGACCGGCCGGTGCAGGCGCTGGAGCCGGCTGTCGAGGCCTTGTTCGGCACCGGGACGCGAGCTTCGGTGCTGCGCGGCGAGTGGCTCGGCCACGCGGTCCACCCGATGCTCACCGACGTCGCGATCGGCACCTGGACCTCCGCAAGTGTGCTTGACCTGCTCGGAGGGCCCGACTCGTCCGCCGCGGCCCAGAGGCTCATCGGTACCGGTCTGCTCGCCGCCGGCCCAACAGCCTGGACCGGATGGGCCGAGTGGTCGGCAGCCGGGTCGCGCGACAAGCGAGTGGGCCTCGTCCACGCTGTCACCAACGCCGTCGCGATCGGCATGTACGCCGCGTCGTGGCTCGCCCGCCGCCGAGGCCGCCACGGAACCGGCGCCCGACTGGCCCTTGCCGGAGCGGCCGTCTCGGGAGCCGGCGCCTATCTGGGCGGCCACCTCGCCGAGGCGCGCAAGGTGGCGAGCCGCCACCGCGCCTACGAGGATGCTCCACTGGGGGTCTGACCGGCGCACGCGTCACAGCCAACGCAGGCGTTGAGATGGCTCAGTCGTCAGAGAGCCGGATCTCGACCATCAGTTCGTGGGCGAGCCCTTCGAGCATTGACCGAAGCGCGTCAGTGCTCGTGGTCGGCGGGGCGTTGAGCACCGCTCGGGCCTCGAAGAGCGTCCCCCCGGCCATGGGGGCCTCGCGCACGTCAGTGCTGAGCTCTTCGATGCTGACGTGATGGGTGGCGAGGGAAGCGGAGATCTCTGCCACGATGCCGGGGTGATCGGCCCCGAGCAGCTCGAGGTGGAGTCGCTGCGACTCGCGCTCGACGGGCTCGTCGGTGCGCTCGAGGGCTACGTGCAGACCCTGGGCCTTGAGCGCCGTGAGGTCCGCGACGAGCGCGTCGAATCTCCCGTCGGCGACTGTCACCAGCACGATGCCCGCGAACTTGCCCGCCAACCGTGACATCTGGCTGCGCTCCCAGCTCGCGCCGTGGGCATTGATCGGGGCCGAGACTGCTGACACAAGACCTGGCCGGTCATCGCCGACGACCGTGAGGATGAAGGTGGCCACGGACGCATGCTACGAGACCCACGGCCGCGATCTCGTACTGCGTCCGAGCGGCCATCTCCAACGACGGTCAGTAGGGTCGGTTCATGGACCGCCGCCACCTCGAGTACTTCCTCGCCGTGGCGGACCTGGGCAGTTTCACGCGCGCTGCCGCTTCCCTCTCGATCGCCCAGCCGTCGCTGTCCCAGGCGATCGCAGCGCTGGAGCGCGACCTCGGATCGCAGCTTTTCGAGCGCCACGGGCGCGGGGTGCGGCTGACGCCGGCAGGAGAGGCACTGTTGGAGCCTGCTCGACGGACGCTTCGCTCGTTCATGTCCGCGCGCGGCGCGGTGCGCGGTGTCTCCGATGCGGGCTTCGGCCGGTTGACGATCATGACCAACACCCTGTGGGCGATCGAACCGCTGGCCCGGATGATCGGCGACTTCCGACGCGTCCACCCCGGCGTCCACATGTCGGTGTCGGACCCGGCCCGGCGTACGGACGTGCTCGATGCGGTCCGGCTCGGCGAGGCCGAGTTCGGCCTGCTCGACGGGACGCCGCCGGGAGGCATGCTGGCGAGCCGTTGGCTGGCCGACCACGAGCTGGTCGCCGTGCTGCCCTCCGGGGTCGATGCCCCGACGGGGCCGGTGACGGTCGAGGAGCTGGTGCCGTTCGGACTGATCAGCACACCCGCGGGCACCGCGCTGCGCACCCTCGTCGATGCCCAGCTCGAGATCGCCGGACGACCGGCCGAGGTCGCAGTCGAGACCGCCCACCTCGCCTCGATCGTCCCGCTCCTCCTCGCGGGTGCTGGCGCCGCCCTGCTGCCGCAGGGACTGGCGGCCGACGCAGCGGCGAAGGGCGCGCGGGTGCTCCCGCTACTGCCGCCCTCACGGGCATCGGTTCACCTGGTGTGGCGGGACGGCCGGCTCAGCGAGCTCGGCGAGCACTTCTTGGCGTTCTCCAGCGAGGTCGTCGCTCCCCGCCCCCTGGGTGCCATGGGCGCAGCCTCTCCCTCTCGCGGTTCGCGGTAGGGCAGCGCCCACTGCTATAGGTGGTGGCTATCGCTGCGGTAGCCAAGGTGTGTTGGCCACCAAGCGTGCCCGCGGCCTATGTTGTGGCCTTACCGACCGCCGGGGCGACCGAACACGTCGCAGGTCTACGCCCCATCTCGTGGAGGCTCCGATGAACCGGTTCCTGAAGGGTGTCGACCCGGCCGTGTTCTGGGGCTCGGCCGTGCTGATCTCCGGGTTCGTCGGCTGGGGGCTGTTCGCCCCGGCCAGCCTCGGGACGACGATGTCAACGAGCCTGAGCTGGGTCATCGGGAACTTCGGTTGGGGCTTCGTCCTCATCGCGTTCGGCGGCCTGGCGCTGTGCATCTTCCTGGTCATCCACCCGTGGGGGAACATCCGTCTCGGGCCCGACGACTCCCGCCCGGAGTTCGGAACCTTCTCCTGGGTGTCGATGATGTTCGCCGCCGGGCTGGGCGCCGGACTGCTCTTCTTCGGCACCGCCGAGCCGGTTTCGCACTGGATCGCCCCGCCGCACGGTCTGGCGGAGCCGCGCACTGAAGAGGCGAGCCTGGTCGCGCTCCGCTACACCTACTTCCACTGGGGCTTCAACGGCTGGGCCTTGTACGCCGTCATGGGCGGCGCGATGGCGTACTTCAGCTTCCGCAAGGGGACGCCCACGCTGGTGAGCGCGACGTTCACCCCAGTCCTGGGCCCCAACGCGAGCGAACGCCCGCTGGGCCGGACTCGTGGACGCCCTCGCCATCGTCGCCACCCTGTTCGGGACCGCGACCGCTCTCGGCCTCAACGGCCTCCAGCTCAACAGCGGCCTCGAGTACCTGCTCGACGTGCCGAAGTCCAACTCGGTGGCCGTGATCATCATCGTGATCGTCACCACCCTGTTCCTGATCTCCGCCACGTCCGGGGTCGAGAAGGGCATCAACTTCCTCGCCAACCTCGGGATCGTTCGCGACCATCGGGCTGTTCGCGTTCTTCCTGTTCCTGGGCGGCGCCACAGTGCTGGTCATCTCCCAGGGCATCGAGTCGATCGGCACCTACCTCGTCCAGGTGGTTCCCATGTCGCTCCAGACTGGCGTCGGAGACGAGCAGTGGATGGCCGGATGGACGATCTTCTACTGGGCCTGGTGGATCTCGTGGGCACCCTTCGTCGGGATGTTCGTCGCCCGCATCTCCCGCGGGCGAACGATCCGCGAGTTCGTGATCGGCGTGGCCGCGGCGCCGACCGGCTTCGGATTCCTGTGGTTCGCGGTCGTCGGAGGGACCGGCATCGAGCTGCAGAAGAGCGGGAAGGCCGACATCGTCGGCGCCCTCGCCACGCCCGAGCTCTCGCTGTTCACGGCGCTTGACGCGCTCCCGCTTCCCGTCCTCAGCTCGGCCCTGTGCGTGGTCCTGATCGCCCTGTTCTTCATCAGCGGTGCCGATGCGGCCTCGATCGTGATGGCAACCATGGCCACGCGCGGCTCGTTGGAACCGAGCAGGCTGGTCGTGATCGTGCTCGGGGCGCTGATGGGTGCCATCGCCTGCGCGATGCTCCTGGTTGGTGGTCTGGTTGCCCTGCAACAGGCGGCGGTGCTCGGCGCGGTGCCGTTCACCTTCGTCGTGGTCGGCGTCGCCTGGTGCTGGATCAAGGCGCTGCGCGAGGAGACCCGACGACCAGACGGCGGTGGCCCGACGGTGGCGCCGGCGTACCACTGGCCAAGGTCCCGGCCGACACGACCGAGAGCGACCGACCGGAACCGGGCACATGAGCGGGCCGCGCAGACGGTCTCGTACCCGGACACCGGGTCTGGGTACTGATCTTTGTCGTACTCCTCGCAGCCCTCGCGGCGTGCGGGGAGAACAACGAGCAGGGCGCCTCCCAGCAGCCGCAGGGCGCCTCGCTGCGCATCACGCTGGGCACCCAAGACTTCCCCGAGGCGAAGATCCTCGGCGAACTGTGGCGGCAGGCGCTGGCGGTCAACGGCTACGCCGTGGACCTGCGCAAGGGCGTCGGTCCTGCAGCCGACCTCGACGAGGCGTTGCGCGACGGCGACATCGACGGGTACGTCGCCTACACGGGGACCGTGCTCTCGATCGTGGCAGGCGAAGAGGTGTCCGGGCTGGACCCCGAGGACACGTACCAGCAGGCCAAGGCCTACTACGCCGACCAGCAGATGGTGATGAGCGAGATGACGCCCTTTCAGAACAAGGACGCCATCGCCACGACCCGGGAGTTCGCGCGAGCGAACAAGCTGACCACCATCGGGGACCTTCGTAACCTGGACCGCTTCGTCCTGGGCGCGCGGCCCGAGTTCGAGACGCTCTACCTCGGGCTCGAAGGGCTGCAACAGGTCTACGGGCTCACCAACGCCACCTTCGCGCCGTTCGCGCTGGGAGCGCAGTACACCGCCCTCGACAACGGTGACGCGGACGCGGTGAACGCCTTCACGACCGACCCTCAGCTCGAGAGCGGCGACTACCTGCTGCTGGAGGATCCGGAACTGCTCTTCGGGTCCCAGAACGTCGTCATGGTCGTGGGCGAGGAGAAGCTGGACCGCATCGACGCGGACAAGTTCCTCGCGGTGGTCAACGCGGTCAACCGCGAACTGACCGAGGACGACATCGTGGCCATGAACGCCGCCGTCACCAACGGTCAGGACGACGCCGACGTCGCTATCAGGTTCCTTCGCGACGCCGGGCTGATGGAACCCCTCGGCTCGGACGACTGACCACTTCCACAGGAGACGCCATGCCAGACTCCCGCCGTAACCCGTTCGAGGGCGTCACCGACTTCTTCAGCGAGATGGGCAGGATGCGCGCGGTCGGCCTCCATGGGGGACTCGAGCCCGGCCTGCAGGACGCCGAACGCACCCACGCCTCCGCCTGGGTGCCGGCCACGGACATCTTCGCCCGGGGCGAGGACCTGTGCATTCGGGTCGAGCTGGCCGGCGTGGATCCCGAGGACATAGACCTCCGGTTCACAAACGGTGTCATCACGGTGTCAGGGACGCGTCGAACGGAGATCGACAACGACAGCGACGTCGAGTTCTACATCCGAGAGCGCTTCTACGGCGAGTTCCGGCGCACCATCAACCTTCCCGACGGGATCGAGAAGGGCCAGATCTCCGCAGAGTTCGACGACGGCCTGGTCGAGATCACCGTGCGCAACGGGGTCAGCAGCTCCGACAGCACACGGATCGCCCTTGCCGACAAGTCAGAGGGAGCGACCACCCGCTCGGTGGACTGACAACGCCCAGAGGCGGCTCGACGCGGATGTGCGTCGAGCCGCCCTGGAGTGTGGCTCACTCAGCCGAGCCTGTTGGTGCAGCGCACCACGCTGGTCAGCTGGGTGCCCGGGTACCAGGTGGTCCCCACCGCGAACCAGCCCCGTTCGTCGGCGGCGATGTCCGACGTCGTGAGGTAGCCGCGCCACTCGGGGGTGGTCGAGCCGACCGGGTGGTACCAGGCGCCGCCCGCGAACGCGAAGTACCCGCTCGGGCAGCGTGCGCTGGCGAGGATCTGCGGCCGGCCAGTGACGTCGGGCCTCGTCGCGGTGTTCGAGACCGTGACGATGTTCCCGAGCTTTGCCCTGGGCACGCAGTGCGCGCCGACGGCGAGCTGCGAGGTGCCGAGCGTGCCGGTGGCGGCGTACGTCCACCCGTTCCCGCTGGGCATCGAGCCGAAGGTGTACAGGCGACCCGTCGGCACCCCGCCGGTCAGCTCGTTTCCGCCACCGCCATAGGCGACCGTCCCGGCGGGGCAGGTGACGCTCTTCACGTACGAGCGCCAGCCGGTGCGGTGGTCCCGGACAGTCAGCGTGGTCGGGAAGGACCCGGCCAGCCTCGAGCTGGCCACGCACGTCGCCCTCAGCTGCAAGGTTCTGTTGTCGTGGCCCCAGGCCGCGTGGAATCCGCGGGTGCCGTCGAAGGTGGTGGACCCGCCCGACAGCATGCTGTCCCGGTCGCCCGAGGTCGCCCCGGTGGTGACGACCCTGGTGCCGGCCGGGCAGCCGACGTAGCCGCTGACGTTGGTGTAGTCGGTGCCGGCGCCGAACTGGTAGTTGGCGAAGGCCTGCTGGTAGTTCGGGTCGGCGGCTGAGGCCGGTGCGGCCGCAGCGAGAACCGACATGACAGCCGTGAGCACCGCGACCGCGGCTCCGACTTTTCTGAGTGTTGAAAGCATCAGGATCTCCTTGAGGTGGTGGGGAAAGTCAGCGCTTGGTGGCGATGGTGACGAGGTACTCCCACCGGCTGGTGAAGGAACCGTCGTGGGCGCTGTTCGCACCACTGGCGAGCTCGACGATGTCGTTGCGCAGTGCGACCCGACCCTCATCGGTGAGGCTCTTGGCCGCCATGTGGGTGGGCCCGTAGTAGGTCAGGAAGTAGTCGGCGAAGTGCTCGGGAGAGGCGAACCGCTGGGTCACGGTGCGCTTCTCGAACCGCACGTCCGCGATCGCGTCGCCCAGCAGCTCCCGCACCGCCTCGGGCCTTCCCCACCTGGTCGGTGGCTTGGCGACCGGCGGCGGCGGAACGTGCCGGCCCACGGTCGCGAGCAGCTGCCCGATGAACCCCTCCGGGGTCCAGTTCGCCAGCCCGATCGTGCCGCCGTGACGGGTTACCCGGACCAGCTCGGCCGCCGCTCGGGCGTGGTCGGCGGTGAACATGACGCCGAGCGCGGACAGCACCGCGTCGAACACGTTGTCGTCGTACGGCAGGTTCTCGGCGTCGCCCTCCGCCAGCTCGAGCGGCAGTGCTTCGGCGGCTGCGCGACGGCGGGCCACCTCCAGCAGGGCGGGCACGTAGTCCACCGCGCTGACGTTTCCGAACTGCCGGGCGGCGGCCAGGGCCACATGCCCGGTGCCAGTGGCGACATCCAGGACCCGGGCGCCGGGGGCGAGCTCGGCCGCTTCGACCAGGGTCTCGGCCACGGGAACGGTGATGGCGGCGATCTTGTTGTAGTCGCCACTGCTCCAGATTCCCTGCTGCTTGCGCTTGAGGGCCTCCAGTGCGGGAGCGTCGGTCGTGAGAGTCATTATCTTCCTTCTTCCGTGCTGTTGGGTTTTCGGTGGGCACAACCGTGGCCGTCGGGCGTGGAGCCGCCGTGGAAGTTGTGTGGAGAAGGCATCGGGCGGGGTTCGTAGCTAGGGTGCCGACGTGAGGTGGCGATGACGTCCGGCCCGCTGTTCGCGATCCTCGGACCGATCGAGGTCGACCGGCCCGAGGGCGGTCGGCTGGCTCTGGGAGGCCGCAAGCCTCGCCAGCTACTCGCCCTGCTCGTGTTGCACCGCAACCGGGCGGTCCCTGCGGACCGGTTGGCGGCGAGTCTGTGGGGCGAGGCTCCTCCCAAGGGGGCCGAGGTGACCCTCCGCAGCCATGTCTCTCATCTGCGCCGTCGACTGGCCGAGGCGGCTCTGGACCAGGCAGTGGTCACCGGCCCCACCGGGTACACCCTGGCGCTCGCTCCGGGACAGGTCGACGCCGACCGTTTGAGGAACTCGTGGGTCTCGGACAGGAGGCATTGGGGCTGGGTCACTCGGAGCGGGCTGTGGGGCTGGTCCGCGAGGCCCTCGAACTGTGGCGTGGAACGCCGTACGCCGACCTGGACGACGTCGAAGCGGCAGCGGTGGAAGAAGCGCGGCTGCAGGAACTCCATCTGGTGGCCCTGGAGACCCTCGCCACTGCGAAGCTGGCCTGCGGCCGGCACGGGGAGGTCGTAGGCGAGCTGCAGGGGCTGGTCGCTGCGCATCCGTTCCGGGAACGGTTCTGCGCCCAGCTGATGGTGGCGCTGTACCGATCCGGCAGGCAGGCCGACGCCTTGGCGGCGTACGCCGCAACGCGGGAACGGCTCGCCGAGGAGCTGGGACTCGACCCGGGTCCGGAGCTGCAGGACCTGGCCCAGGCGGTCCTTCGGCAGGATCCGGTGCTGCTGGGCGCCGCCGTGCCTGCGACGCCCCCGCCCGGACCGGTAGAGCGGCAGCCGCCTCAGCTCTCCGACGCCGTCCTGGCCGCAGCAACGCGAACGCCGATGGTGGGGCGGACGGCTGAGGTCGAGCGGATCGAGGCAGCTTGGCGGGCGGTGGCCGCAGGAGGCAGACGCCTGCTTCTCCTCTCGGGTGAGGCCGGCATCGGCAAGACCCGGGTGGTGGCCGGGCTGGCCCATCGACTGGCCGAGGAAGGTCAGACAGTGTTGGTGGGCAGGTGCGAGATCGCGGGCGCGCCGTACCACTCGGTCGGAGTGGCCCTGCGCAACAGCGGCGAGGTCGCGCAGGCACTCCGGGACGCGCCCGAACCGGTGGCTCGGGACCTGGCGCTGTTGGTGGATGGCCCCGACAGCTCGTCGCAGCGACGCGGGCCCCAGCGGTACGACGACCAACGTCTGTCGCTGTACGCCGCTGTCGTGTGGGTCCTCGGCCGGCTCACGCACGCAGGGCCGGTGCTGCTCGTCATCGAAGACGCCGATCGCATCGACCGGGCCAGCTCCTTGCTGTTGCGCCATCTCGTGGACCGGGCCCCGGCGGGTCTCCTCGTCGTCGCTTGCTATCGGGACCCGCCGGGGGGTCGGCATCCACCGCTGCTCGAGATCCTCGGCGCCGTGACGGCAGGCGACCTGGTCGAGCGCCTCATCGTAGGCCCGCTCAGCGAGGGTGAGGTCGCCGATCTGGTCGGTGCGGCCCTGCCTGACGTTGACCCCGAGACGCTCACGCAGCTGTGCCAGCACGCCGACGGGAACCCCTACTACGCCACCGAGATGGCCAGGGCCTGGGCTGCCTCGGACCACGGCCGGCCCGACGTCCAGACGCAGCCGTGGCGGGTGCCCTCCAGCGTGCGGGACGCGCTGCGGCTGCGACTCCTCTCCCTCTCCGAGGCGGCGCAGGAGGTTCTGCGTGCCGCGGCGGTTCTCGGGTCTGAGGTGAACTACGAGCCGCTTGCCGAAATGGTGCACCTGGATGAGGACGAACTGGCTGAGGCACTCGACGAGGCGGTGGCCGCCGGGCTTCTGGTGGAGTCGGGAAGATCCTGGGTCGGCAGCTTCGCCTTCCCTCACGAGCTGACCCGTGAGGCAATCCGCGGCGACCTCACCGGACCACGCCTGCGCCGCCTGCACGCGAAGGCCGCCAGGGCGCTGATGTCGGGGTTCCGGGTCGGCAGCGGCACGAGCCCAGAGGTCGCGGTGCACCTGCAGGAAGCAGGTTCGGCGGCCGACCCGCTCGAGGCCGCGGAATGGAGCCTTCGGGCGGCCCAGGAGGCCAGCGCGGTCTACGCCTGGGACGAGGCCATCCAGCATGCCGACGCCGCTGCCGACCTGCTGCAGGGCAACGCGTCGGACGAGCGGCTCGCTGAGGTTGCGGTGGTCGCCGCGAACCTGCGCCTGCGGTCGAGCCGCGGGTTCGATCAAGCGGTCACGCTGCTCGAAACAGCGCTTCGCCGCTACCTGGCCGCCGGGATGGACTCCGCCGCGGGGACGGTGCACAGCCGCATCGGCGGCGCCCTCTCGCTGCATCACTCCGTCATGGACATCCCGCGCGCGCTCGAGCACTTCGAGGCCGCCGAACGACTGCTGGGTGACTCCGACCGTGCCTTCCACGTGAACCGAGGCCGATCGCAAGCCGCCATGTTCGGACTTCGCACCGACGTCCTCGGTGCCGCCGCCGACAAGGCGGCCTCCATCGCCACCGAGGATGGGTCGGCGGGATCTGGCCGTCTTCGCCGGTTGGGCCCAGGCGTGGGCGGCGGTCAACGAAGGGCGTCTCACCGATGCGGAAGAGCTTCTCGAGCGCTCGTGGGCGACCGCGCACGAGTTGAGCGACCCCTATCTGGGTTGGGCGCCGGTCAACGCCGCGGCCCTGGTGGCAAACGCCTACCTGCTCGACCCTGGGATGGCGCGACGCTGGTGCCGACGCGGTCTGGGACAGCCGCGGTTCACGTCGCTCGCTCACAGCCACGACACGGTCATCGACCAGCTCGCCCTGGCCCTGGCCGCCACCGGCGATCTTGCCGCCGCCCGTGAGGTGCTCTCCTCCCTGCGCCCAGACGCAGTGGCGCGTCGGATGATGACCTTCCTCGACGGGGACTGGGAGCGGGCGCGGGACGCCTGGGCCAGCGCTGTCGCCGCGGACGAGGCGGCAGGCGACCTGCACGACGCCGCGCTCAACCACGGGTGGCTCGCCGCTGCCAGACTCGCCTTGGGCGATCGGGACGGAGCGACGGCCGCGTGGGAGCGGGCCCTCGATCTGGGCCGCCTCGGGCCACAGGTGCCGACCGAGCTCGCCGCTCGTGCTGAGCTGGCCCGGCTCACCGCAGCCGACGACCTGGCCGCGGCCACTATTCACCTCGGCCGCTGCGACGAGATCCTCGCTTCCGGCGAGGACTGGCGCGGGGCGGCCGGGAGGGTCGAGCTGGCCCGGGCCGAGGTCGCCGAGGCACAAGGTGACCACGAGCGGGCCGACGCCCACGCGGCCCGCGCCATCGAGGTGTTCACCACCTTTGGGCTGCCCTGGCATCGCGCGGATGCCTTGCTCTGCTGGGCTCGCTTCCTCGTTCGCCGGGGTCAGGGCGAGCGGGCGGACGAGCGGCGGCAGCAGGCGGACCACATCTACCGGGAGATCGGCGCGGCCGACAGGTGGCGGCGACCCGGTGGGCACTCGTGACCGGTCCAGCAAGGCGCTTCCACGCATTTTCCACGCCGACCCGTCACCGTAGTCGCGTGAACGTCAGAGGAAGGGGGTCGTCATGAGAGTGCAGAACGAGAGGTACGACGCGGTGGTGGTCGGCGCCCGCGTGCGCCGGCGCGACCGTGGCCACGCTGCTCGCCCGCGCCGGTCAGCGGGTGTTGCTGGTGGACCGCGACACCTTTCCCAGCGACACCGTTTCGACGCACCAGCTGTTTCCGGACTCGCTGCACCTGCTCGATCAGCTCGGCGCGGGTGACCGGCTCCGCGCCGCCCACGTGCTGCGCCCGGTCGAGTACAGCTGGCGGGTCCTGGGGCACGCTGTGGCCGGAGCATTCACGCCGATCGGCAACCACGACCGGACCATGTCGATCCGGCGGATCGCGCTGGACGCGGTGCTCGTGCAGACCGCCGTCGAGGCGGGCGCGGAGCTCCGGGCCGGCTGCGAGGTGGACGACCTGCTCGGGTCCGGGTCGCCCGACGATCCCGTCCGTGGAGTCGTCCTCCGGGGTGGCGAGCACGTCGAGGCTCGCTGGGTCATCGGCGCCGACGGCCGAACCTCCACGGTCGCCCGACGACTCGGACTTCCGCGTACCAGGGAGCGGCAAGGCGAGATGGCGATGCTGCTTGCCTACTGGAAGGGACTTCCCGACGCGGACTGGTGCCACATCGACGTCCACGAGCACATGGCACTGATGTCGGCGCCCTGCGAGGACGGCGTGCACCTCCTGAATGTCGCCGGCCCTCCGGAGCTGACCCGCGGATCCGCTGCCGAGCGTCAGGCGGCGTACCTGACGATGCTGCGCCGGTTCCCGGCGACGCTCAACCCCCGACTGCTCGACCGGGCAGAGCAGATCTCCGACGTGATCGCCGTGCCGGAGACGATGCTGCGCGGCTTCGAGCGCCAGGCGAACGGACCGGGATGGGCGCTCGCCGGCGACGCCGGCCTGTTCAAGCACCCGGTGACCGCGCAGGGCATCGGGGACGCGCTGGCCCAGGGCTGGTACGTCGGGACCGCGCTGGCACGCGGCGAGACTCTCGAGGACTACTCGGCCTGGCGGGCAGACCGCGCTGCGGAGCACTTCGAGTGGTCCTACGACGCTGCCCGGTTCCCCTCCTCCCGTGCCGCTGCCGTCTACTCGGGGCTGGTTGCCGACAGGTCCGCGAGCGCGCAGTTCCTCGACACGTTCACCAAGAGCCTCCGGCCGAGCGAGGTGTTCACCACCGAGCGCAGGGCGCGCTGGCAGGCGGCCTGGACCTACGAACAGGGCCTCCAGGAGCTTCAGGCCCTGCTCGAGGGGATCGAGGCTGAGGCCTTCACAAGACCCGTCCCAGCCTGTCCTGGCTGGAGCATCGGAGACCTGGCCGCGCACCTGGCCGGGGTGGCGGAGGACGCCGCCCGAGGGGACTTCTACGCCGGCGCCCTGGACGCCTGGCAGGACACCGCGCTGGCACAGGCGCGGGAGGAGTGGACCGCCGGCCATCTTGCGAGACATGCCAACCGCACCCGCGACGCCCTCCTTCGCGAGCTGGATCGCCACGGGAACCGGCTCGTGAGCGCCCTCCGCTCAGGTGACGGAGCCGCTGGTCGGCAAGCCGCACTGGCTGGTCGTGGCTCCGGTCGGCGACCTCGCCGTACACCTGGCCGACCTGCGGGAGGCGCTGGGCGTCCCGCCGGACCCGAGCAGCCCGGTCTCGCGGTTCGGCTTCGCGCTCTACCGCGACTGGCTGCACCAGCGGCTCGTGCACGAAGGGCTACCCGCGCTCGTGCTGCGCGACGGTCGCCGGGAGTGGCCGGTCGGCGAGGGCCAGCCCGCAGGCGCCGTCACCGCCGAGGTCCACGACCTGTTCCGGATGATCAGCGGCCGGCGCAGCGCCGCCTCGATCGCCGACTACCGATGGACGACCGACCACACGACATACCTCCCGGTGATCGCCCCGTATCCTCTGGCGACCTGAGGAGGTCGTGGTGTTACTGGATCAGTGCCGATTGCCTGTGGTTCTTGCCCCGCTCGCGGGTGGGCCTTCGACGCCTGAGCTGTGCGCGGCCGTGAGCGACGCGGGCGGCCTGGGATTCCTTGCCGCCGGATACCTCTCGGCGTCCGAGCTCGCGACGCGGATTGAGCGGACCCGAGCTCTGACGAGCAGACCCTTCGGCGTGAATCTGTTCGTCCCGGGCACATCTGGGGAGGCTGCGGGCGTAGAGGCCTATTCGCAACGGCTCGCGGGTGAGGCGGAACGGGCGGGTGTGCCGCTCGGTGAACCTCGTTGGGATGACGACGACTGGGCGGCCAAGCTCGACCTGCTGGCCGGTTCGCCGGTCGCGCTGGTGTCGGTCACGTTCGGCTGCCCGTCACGTGAGGACATCGTCCGCTTGAAGCGTTCGACCGGCGAGCTATGGGTGACCGTCACCACGGTCGAGGAGGCCCATCAGGCCCAGGAGGCAGGCGCTGACTGCCTGGTTGTGCAAGGCGCGGAGGCGGGCGGGCATCGCGGCGGCTTCACCGATGACCACGAGGGCCTCGGTCTGCTACCCCTTCTTCAGCTTGTTCGCGCGTCCACGTCGGCTCCGTTGATTGCCACCGGGGGGATCATGACCGGGGCCGGCCTTGCTGCGGTCCTGGCGGCTGGCGCTCGCGCCGGCGCCCTGGGCACCGCGTTCCTGCGCTGCCCGGAGGCCGGGACGTCATCGGTGCACCAAGAGGCCCTCGCCCGGCACGATCGCCCCACTGCGCTCACCCGCGCATTCACTGGGCGGCTCGCTCGCGGAATCAGCAACCGCTTCCTCGAGGAGCACACCGATGCGGCTCCCGCGGCGTACCCGCAAGTCCATCACCTGACCGCCCCGCTGCGAGCCGAGGGACGAAGCGCCGGCGATGCCGACCTCGTCAACCTCTGGGCGGGGCAGGCGTACGCGCTGACCGACGACGTCCCCGCCGAGCAGATCGTTCATCGCGTAGCAGACGAAGCCCGCACCGCCCTTGAGCGCGCACGTCAGTTCCTCGGCTGCCGGCGGTCATCCGGGTGCCTGCGCCAGTCGTTCGACAGCGTCGCGGAGGTGGCGCATGTTGGCCTTCTCCTCGCGACGGATGACCAGCAGGAAGATCGGGAAGATCAGCCGGAACCAGCCGTGCGGAGTCGGCTCGAAGGCGGCCTGCAGCAGGGTCCCCTCCTCCACTGGTTCGAGGCGACAGGTGAACGTGACCTCGATCGGGCCACCGTTGTGCATCGTCCAGCTGCGCGGCCGGTCGAAGGCGACGGCCTCGAGCTCGACGTACGGGCTGCTCTTCCACTTGGCCCGGTATTTCGTGCCCAGGCCGACCGGGCCGTCGGTCAGCTTCTCCATGACCTGGCACTTGGGGTTCCACTCCAGCTCCGCACGGAGGTCGGAGAGGTAGTCAAAAGCCACGTCCGGCTGACAACGGAGGACCACAGAGTTCCTGATGACCGGCATTGGGTCCACCTCCCGGTACCTGCGTGGCGTTGCTAGAGTAACCACTAGTGGTTCCTCTAGTAAACTCACGCACATGGCATCCGTCAAGAGCGCAAAGACCAGCACAAGGGCTGACCGCGCGCGGGAGACGCGCCGACGAATGCTCGACCGCGCACGGGAGCTCTTCGTGACGGAGGGGTACGCCGCCACCACGATGGACCGCATCGCCGACGAAGCGGGCGTCGCGGTCCAGACCCTCTACTACACCTTCCGGACCAAGGGTCTGCTTCTCCGCGAGGTCATCGAGGTGACCGCCGCGGGAGAGGAGGGCGCTCCTCCCGTCGCCCAGCGCGCCTGGATGCAGGAGATGCTGACTGCCACGTCGGGCCAGCGGGTCCTGGCGCTCGGCGTGGAGCACGGCACCGACATCTTCGAGCGGGCCGCTCCGCTCTGGCCGGCCGTCGCCGCAGCCGCCGCGGCAGACCCCGACGTCGAGCACTACTGGCAAGGTGTGGCCGCCAACAGGCGCGCCGGTCAGTCGCGGATGGTGGCCGGGCTGATCGAACTGGGTGCGCTGCGCAGCGGACTCGATCCCGACCGTGCCACCGACCTCGTCGTCGTACTGTTCGGCCACGACGTGTTCCGCAGCCTGGTCAGCGAGGCCGGCTGGGACGTCGTCGAATACAAGGCGTGGCTGTTCACCACCCTCGTCCAACAGCTCCTGCAGCAACAGAGACTCAAGCCCAAGTCGTTCTCGGACCTCTCCTACGGCAGCCTGCTGACGAAGCCGTAGGCCCCGCGGTCAGGCGGCGCCGATCTGGAGTCGGATCGTGTTGCGCACCCAGCGCGTGTACTGGTCGAGCGACCATCCTCGTTCGATGACGAGGTTCCGGTAGGTCCCGACGTTCAAGAGGCCCCAGAGCATGTCGGCGAACATGCGGGCGCGGATGTTCGGTGGCAACGCGCGTTCCCGCTTGAGCCGGCGCCCGAGGTCGAGCAGCCCGCCGTAGCGCTCCTCCTCGCGCGGGCGCAGGGTCTGGTCGACCTCCGGGTGCTGTCGTCGGGCCATCTCGAGGGTCTCGTGGATCCGCCACACCTTGGAGACGACCTCGACGTCCACGGCGATCATCGCGTCGAGCGCATCCAACGCGGACATCGCGTCCGTCATCGGATGCCGCTCGAGTGCTGGGACGACGTCCGTGGCGAAGATGTGCAGATGAAGGGCGGTCAGGAGTTCAGCCTTGGACGGGAAATGGAGGTAGATCGCCTGGCGCGAGACCCCCGCCTTCTTCGCGACCGCCCCGAGGGCCGCGTCGTAGTAACCGAGCTCCTCGAACATCGCGCGCGCCGCCTCGAGGATCTGTACCCGGGTTTCGGGCCGGCCGCCACTTGACATGCTGTAAAGCATACCGTACTTTACATGCTGTCAAGCAGACGCAACTGAGGAGCTGGTGACCATGGGCCGCTATCTGATCGTGACGTGGGACGGCGCGGGGAACCTCGTGCCGACACTGGGGATCACCCGCACTCTCGTCGAGCGCGGCTCATGACGTCCGGATGATCGGGCACGACACGATCGCCGACCGGTGCGGTGATCTGGGCGCCCGCTTCATCCCGTTGTCCCAGGGCGAAGGTTGGGACGCGATGGAAGATCCGGACGACTTCGAAGCCGAGATGAAGCTCCTGATCGAGGACCTGTGCTTCAGCACGACCATCGCCCGGGACCTCGCTCAGGAGCTGGATCGCGAGCCGGCCGACGCCGTGCTGGTCGACTGCATGCTGTTCACGGCAATCGACGTCGCGTTGGCATCGGGCACCCCGACCGCCGCGCTGTTCCACGCGCCGTACACGATCTTCCGGGGCGGGCCGCTGGTCGAGATGTTCGCGCCCGGCATTGCGATCGCCAACGAGCACCGCGCGGAACTCGGTCTGCCGGCGATCGAGAAACTCGGCGACATCCACGACGCCTGCGACGCTGCGATCGTCGCGGTGCCGAGGGAGTTCGAGCCCGACGTGCCGGACGCGGCCAACGTGCTGCGCATCGGACCCGTGCTGGACGCACCTCCTCTGTGCCGCGTGATCGACGAGATCGACGAGGCCGACCTCCGCGATGGGTCGACGCCGTTGGTCCTCGTCAGTCTCAGCACGAGCGAGCAGGGGCAGGCCGACCTGCTGCAGCGGTGCGTCGATGCGGTGGCGCAGTTGCCGGTGCGCGCCATCGTGACGACTGGTCCGTCGATCGATCCCGCGTCGGTGCGGGCAGGCGCCAACACGCGCGTGGCGCAGTACGTGCCGCACGCCGAGATCCTCACGTCGGCATCGCTGGTGATCACGCACGCCGGCCTGGGCACCACGATGTCCGCTCTCGGTCGCGGTGTCCCGCTGCTGTGTACGCCGATGGGTCGCGATCAGTTCTTCAACGCAGAGCAGGTCGAGGCCGTCGGCGCGGGCCGGATGCTGATGCCGGACTCCAGTGCCGAGGCAATCGCACAGGCCGCGACGGACATCCTCGGGGACGACCGTTTCCAGGCAGGCGCGAAGCAGATGGCTGTCGCGATCGGTGGCTACGGCGGGGCGGCGGCTGCCGCTGCCGCGCTCGAGTCGCTCGGGTAGTAGAGGCCGCTCAGACGGCGTTTCTGTCGCCCAGGCGGGTCATTCACTCGCGAAGGCGGAGATTGCCGTCTGAATGGCCGCCAATCCCAGTGGCAATAGCGATGCCGAGGATGCGCACAGCTACAAACCCCATCCCGACGTCTACCGACTCGCGATCGCCAACGCAGGCTGCTCGCCGGACCCTGCTCTGAGCTGGCCTCGTGTCTGAACGCGACCTGACCACCTCGTCAGATCCGGGGGCGGTATCGCTGCAGCACCACTCCGGACTCATACCCGGTCACGTCGAGCAGTTCCAGGCTCAGCGTCGTCCCTTCGAACGGCCGCGTCCCGGCGCCACCGACCGCAGGATGGATCCACAGATTCAACTCATCGACCACGCCGCCGTCCAGCAGACCGCATGCGAGTTCGCCGCATCCGGAGAGAAACAGGTCACCGGCGATCTCGTCCTTCAGTCGCCGAATCCCGTCGACCGCGTCACCCTCGATAACCTGCGAGTTCCAGTCCAGGTCGCCACTGAGCGTTCGTGAGGCGATGTACTTCGGCATCGGATTGAGCACCTCCGCCCACGGACCGGTTGCCGACGGCCAGAAGCCGAGGAAGCCTTCGTAGCATTTGCGTCCGGTCACGAACCCCGCGGCGGCAGCGAGCTGGTCGACTCCCGCTGTGTCATGGTCCCCGTCGGCGACGAACCACTCGCCGACGTCACACAGTCCGTCGACGGTCATGCTGGTGTTGCTGATCAGTCTGCCCATGATGCTCTCCTTCCGTACCCAGCGTTCCGCCCGGGACACCTCCAAAATTCACTGGCACAGGCGCCAGGGTAGGTGAGCTGATCGTTAGCTCAAACGGGGAGCACGGGGGCGACCTCAGGGTTCTCCCCGATTCCGCAACGGACGTGACGTTCCTAGCGTTGAGCCAGGAACTCAGCCCAGGAGGCCTCATGAAGGCGATCGTCCAGCAGCGGTACGGCGGGCCCGAGGTGCTCCGGCTCGATGACATCGAAACCCCGGTCCCCCTCGACGACCAGGTGCTGGTGCGGGTCGGCGCGGCATCGCTCAACGCCCGTGACTGGCACCTCATGCGAGGCGATCCCCTTGTCGCGAGGTTGATGGACGCCGGATCGATGGGCCTGCGGCGCCCCAAGGTCGCCGTGCGCGGCACCGACTTCGCCGGGGTTGTGGAGTCGGTCGGAGCCGGCGTACGAGAGTTCCGTCCCGGCGACCAGGTCTATGGCGAGGCCGACGGCGCGTTCGCTGAGTACGTCTGCGCGGCCGCGAAACTGTTGGCGCCCAAGCCTGAAGTGCTCACCCCAGAGGAGGCGGCGGCAGTGCCACTGGCCGCCAACACTGCGCTGTCTGGTCTCCGCGACGTGGCCCAGGTGTCCCCCGGGCAACGGGTTCTGGTCAACGGTGCCTCCGGGTGGCGTCGGTACGTTCGCCGTACAGATCGCGGTCCACCTGGGCGCCGACGTGACCGCCGTGTGCAGCACTCGCAACGTCGACCTGGTCAGCTCGCTCGGCGCACACCGCGTCATCGACTACACCAACGAAGACTTCACTCAGAACGGGGACCGGTACGACGTTGTCCTCGACCTGGTAGGAAACCGGTCCCTGTCGGACTTTCGCCGAGTCCTGCGTCGCGGGGGCATGCTCGTGCTGTCCGGCGGCGGCGTCTCGACGGGGGGCAGCCTGGTCGGGCCGGTTGCCCTCATGGTCCGGGCCAAGATCGTTGCGCCGCTCCTGCCGCACCGCACGGTTGTCCTCACCCAGCAGCCGGGCCAGCAGCGACTGGCAGCGCTGAGCGACCTGATCGAGTCCGCTGTTCTCAGGCCCGTCATCGACCGGGTCTACGAGTTGGCTGAGGTCCCCCAGGCGATGGTGTACGTCGAGGGCGAGCATGCCACTGCGAAGGTCGTCATCCGGGTCTGAAGCCGGAGGTGACGGGCCTTTCCTCGACGTGACTCGGGCGGGGGTTCACACTTAGTGGCTGAGGCTGGGCACGTTGGACCCGGTCGGTCTGCACAACCGCACCTCGTCAGGAGGGCCCATGGCTTCCGGGTTCCACGACGGCAGCCGCTCGCTGCAAGATCGCTTCGACACGCGCGCCCTGGCCGACAGGATCGACGGGCTGCTGGTCAGCGACACCATCGGCGAACGCGACCGCGAGTTCATCGAGGATCGCGACATGTTCTTCCTCGCGACGGCCGACGCCGAGGGGCGGCCGACCTGTTCGTACAAGGGCGGCGAGCCGGGCTTCGTCCGCGTCTTGGATGAGCACACGCTGGCATTCCCGAACTACGACGGCAACGGGATGTACCTCTCGACCGGAAACGTCCTGGTGAACCCGGACGTGGGCTTGCTGTTCATCGACTTCGAGCGCGGCCACCGGATGCGGTTGGAGGGCACCGCGAGCATCGACCTCGATGACCCGCTGCGAGACGACTACCCGGAGGCCCAGTTCGTCGTCCGAGTCCGGGCGCGAGCGGTGTACCCGAACTGTCCGCGCTACATCCACCGCTACGAGCTCGTACGACGGTCCCGGTTCGTGCCACGAACTGACTGCCTGACGCCTGTCCCCGAGTGGAAGCGCTCCGACTGGGCGGTCGACGTACTGCCCGAGCATGACCCGGCCCGGGTCCCCGGTGACCGCGACGTGCTCGGGAGATGAGATCGGCACACTGCCGACCAGACTGGAGGAACTGATGGTCACCGTGGGCGCCGTACAGGCAACTCCCGTTTTCCTCGACCGAGAGGCGACCGCGGACAAGGTCTGTGCCCTGGTCAAGGAGGCCGCGGGTCACGGCGCGGAGCTGATCGTCTTTCCCGAGTCCTTCATCCCCGCATATCCGGACTGGGTCTGGCGTACGCCGGCATGGCGGGACACCGCGTTCGTGAAGCGCTTCTACGCAAACGCGGTGAGTGTCCCGGGTGCGACCCTCGAGCGAATCGGGGAAGCGGCGGCGGAAGCGTCGGCGTACGTCGTGATCGGTGTGACCGAGATCGACGGCGGCACGCTGTACAACACCCTCCTCTACCTGGGCCCGGACGGACGGCTGTTGCAGCGGCATCGCAAGCTCATGCCCACAGGTGGGGAACGGACAGTGTGGGGGATGGGTGACGGCTCCGAGCTCGGCGTGGTGAGCACGCCGTTCGGCGTGGTCGGAGGGTTGCTGTGCTGGGAGAACTACATGCCGCTGGCCCGGGCGGCGATCTACGCGCAGCACTGCGACATCTACCTGGCTCCGACGTGGGACAACAGCGATACGTGGGTGGCCACCTTGCGTCACATCGCCAAGGAGGGCAGGCAGTTCGTCATCGGCGTTGCGCCTCTGCTGCGCGGTTCAGACGTGCCGGAGGAGCTGCGCGGGACGCTCTACGGGCTGGAGGATGACTGGATGTCGCGCGGCCACACAACGATCGTTGCGCCGGGCGGTGAGGTGATCGCGGGGCCGGTCCTGGACCGTGAGGAGATCGTCTACGCCGACCTCGACCTGGCAGCCGTGCAGGAGCAGCGGAGGATGTTCGACCCCGTGGGTCACTACTCGCGACCCGACGTCTTCACGCTCCACGTCGACACGCGTGCGAAGAGCCCAGTCGTCTTCGATGGAGAAGCACCGGCCTGACCCACGGCGCCCGCCCCTCCCGAGGCTACGATCCGAGACGAGGCCCCAGCACTCCAGGAGGACGCATGTCGACCCTGTCCGATCTCGCCGCCGGTCTGGCGACCGGAGCCATTGAGGTCGTCGACCTCACCGCACCGTTGTCCAGCGACACCCCGGTGATCCAGCTGCCCGAGCCGTTCGGCCAGACCGCCAGGTTCGAGCTGGAGGAGATCAGTCGGTACGACGACCGGGGACCGGCGTGGTACTGGAACAACTTCCGCACCGGCGAGCACACCGGCACCCATTTCGACGCTCCCAACCACTGGGTCACCGGCCTTGGAAAGGACGACGTGGCCTCGGTCCCGGCGCAGCGGCTGATCGCCCCCGCCGCCGTGCTGGACTTCTCGGCTCGGGTCGACCAGGACTCCGACTTCCTGCTGGAGGTCGATCACATCAAGGGATGGGAGGCCGAGAACGGGCCGCTTCCCGAGCACGGGTGGCTGCTGTACCGAACCGGGTGGGACGCGCGGTCGGCATCTCAGGAGGCGTTCTCCAATGCCGACGAGAACGGCCCGCACACGCCCGGCATGAGCCCGGAGTGCGCTCGCTGGGTGGCCGAGGAGTCCCCGGTGATCGGCGTAGGGGTCGAGACCGTCGGCACCGACGCGGGCGCCGCGCACTCCTTCGATCCCGCGTTCCCGTGCCACTCGTTCCTGATGGGCAACGGCAAGTACGGCCTCACCCAGCTGCAGAACCTCGCCCGACTGCCGGCGACCGGCGCGCTCGTGATCGCCGGTCCGCTGCCGATCGTCACCGGGTCGGGCGCGCCGGCCAGGGTGCTCGCGCTGGTCGAACGGCAGTGAACGTCGCCCAGGCCGTCGGCGAGACCGTGGTCGCGCTCGGTGTCGACCACGTGTTCGGCGTCGTCGGGTCGGGCAACTTCCACGTCACCAACGCGATGATCGCGCGGGGCGCCCGCTTCGTCGCCGCCCGGCACGAGGGAGGCGCCGCGACGATGGCCGACGCCTTCGCCCGGACCGCGGACTCAGTGGCCGCGCTGACGGTCCACCAGGGCTGCGGCCTCACCAACGCGATGACCGGGATCACCGAGGCGGCCAAGAGCCGCACGCCGCTGCTCGTCCTCGCCGCCGAGGTGACCGAGCCGCGCTCGAACTTCTACGTCGACCAGGCCGCCCTGGCCCGCGCGGTAGGCGCCGTGCCCCTCCGCATCACGTCCGGCGAGCGCGCGGTGGCCGAGGCGACGGAGGCGGTCGCGGTGGCCCGCCACCAGCGGCGTACCGTCCTGCTGAACCTGCCGCTGCAGGTGCAGTCGGAGACGACACCCGAGGAGCCGGCGCCCGTGTTCCCGCAGCCACCTCCCCCGCGGCAGCCGGAGCCCGGCGCCCTGGCCTCGCTCGCGGAAGCACTCGAGCGGTCCCGGCGCCCGGTCTTCGTGGCCGGGCGTGGTGCGCGAGGCGCGCGCGCACCGCTGGAGAGCGTCGCCGAGAGGTACGGCGCGCTGCTGGCCACGTCGGCGGTGGCCCGTGGGCTGTTCGTCGGCAACCCCTGGTCGCTCGACGTCTCCGGTGGCTTCGCCTCGCCGCTCGCGGCCGAGCTGATCGGGGCCGCGGACCTGATCGTGGGCTGGGGGTGCGCGTTGAACATGTGGACCATGCGGCATGGGCGCCTCATTGCCGCGGACGCGACGGTCGTGCAGGTCGACGACACACCCGAGGCCCTCGGCGCACACCGGTCCATCCAGCTCGGCGTCGTCGGGGACGTCGCGGCGACCGCGGGTGCGTTGCTCGACCTGGCTGCCTCCGGCGAGCCCAACGTTCGCTACCGCACCGACGCGCTGCGCGACCGCATCGCCCGGGAGATCCGCTGGCGCGACGTCGGCTACGAGGACGGCGGCAGCGGTGAGCGCATCGACCCTCGGAGCCTCTCGATCGCCCTGGACGACCTGCTGCCACCGGAGCGGGTGGTCGCGGTCGACTCGGGCAACTTCATGGGCTACCCGAGCATGTACCTGTCGGTGCCCGACCAGCGCGGCTTCTGCTTCACCCAGGCCTTCCAGTCGATCGGCCTGGGCCTGGCCACCGCGATCGGCGCCGCGCTCGCGCAGCCCGACCGGCTGCCGGTCGCGGCGCTCGGCGACGGCGGAGCGCTGATGGCGGCCGCGGAGCTCGACACCGTGCGACGGCTCGGCCTCCCGATGGTGGTGGTGATCTACAACGACGACGCCTACGGGGCCGAGGTGCACCACTTCGGCCCCGACGGCCATCCCCTGGACACCGTGACGTTCCCCGACACCGACATCGCCTCGATCGGTCGCGGCTACGGCTTCGAGGCGATCACCGTGCGCAGCGTGGACGACCTGTCACCGGTCGCGACCTGGCTGGCCGGGCCGCGCTCCGCCCCGCTGCTGATCGACGCCAAGGTCACCCGCGACCGGGGGTCGTGGTGGCTCGAGGAGGCGTTCCGTGGCCACTGAGCCGATGATCACGCACAGCGACGTCGAGGCCGCGAGGGTCAGGATCAGTGGCCGCGTTCGCCGTACCCCGCTCTCACCGGTCGACCGTGACGCATTCGCCGGGCCGACCTGGCTGAAGTTGGAGTATCTGCAGCACACCGGCACGTTCAAGGCGAGGGGTGCCTTCAACCGGATCCTCAGCGCTGCGGAGCAGGGCACCCTCGATCCCGCCGTCGGGATCGTGGTGGCCTCGGGAGGCAACGCCGGGCTCGCCAACGCATACGCCGCACGAGCCTTGGGCGTGCCCGCCACTGTGTTCGTGCCCACCACAGCCCCTTCGGTGAAGGTCGAGAAGCTGCGCGGCTACGGCGCCGAGATCGTGATGCACGGAGCCGAGTACGCCGACGCCTACGAAGCCGCTCTCGAGTACGCCGAACAGAGCGGGGCCGTCCACTGCCATGCGTACGACCAGCCAGAGATCGCGGCTGGAGCGGGAACCCTCGGACTCGAGATCCTCGACGAGCTCGACGCGCAGGTGGACACCGTCATCGTTGCCGTCGGCGGAGGAGGGCTGATGGCTGGTGTCGCTGCCGCCGTCGAGGGCTCCGCACACGTGGTCGGGGTAGAGCCTGCCACCATCCCCACCCTGCGCACCGCCCTCGACAAAGGCGGGCCAGCCGACGTGAGTGTCTCGGGAGTGGCAGCCGACTCCCTCGGTGCTCGACGTCTCGGACACATCGCCTACGAGGTCGCTGCCAGGACTCACGTGCGGTCCCTGCTGGTCACCGACCATGACATCATCGCGGCCCGGCACGATCCTCTGGGATCAGTACCGGATCGTCGTCGAGCATGCTGCTGCCACGGCGTTGGCGGCCCTGACGTCCGGTGCCTACGCACCTGGGGCCGATGAGCGAGTCGTCGTTGTGCTGTGCGGAGCCAACACCAGCCCCAAAGACCTCTAGCGCCCGGCGGCCTTCAGGGCGGTGCTGTCCACGTCTGATGTCAGGATGACGTGGTGGGCGGATGCAGCATCGCGGACTTCTTCGAGTTGGCCGACCAGCTCCCCGAGGTCACCCGCACGGACAATGGGCGCTACTGGCGGATCGCGGTCAGCAACCAGACCTTCGGCTATCTCTGGGAGCCCACCCGCACCGTCGGGCTCAAGCAAACCATCCCGGAGCAGCTCGCGCTGGTCGCCGAGCGCCCCGAGACATTCGAGGTCCAGTTCACCTCACGAGACTTCGGCTGGGTTGTCGTCCGGTTGGCCGGGGTCGAGCGTGACGAGCTTGCCGAGCTCACCTTCGAGGCATGGAGGCTGACCGCCGGCGCCACGCTGCTCGACCGCCGCGGCGACCGGCTACCCCGCTAGCTGCTCAGGCGTGCTCGTCCGACGGCGGCTGGACGGGTTGGACCGACCAGCTTGGCGGCTCGTCGTTGCCTGAGTCCTCGTCGCGCTCCGCGTCGTCGGCCGTGGCATGGATCTTGCCCGACGCGTGGTGGACGGGCGCGTAGACGGCGTAGAGCTGCATGGTCTCGTCACCGATGTTGGTGACGTTGTGCCACGTGCCGGCGGGCACGAAGATCGCCCAGCCATCCTCGACCTCCCGGTCGAAGTCGAGTTGGTCCTTCGTACGGCCCATCTGGACGCGGCCCCGGCCTGCGTCGAGTCGGAGGAACTGGTCAGTCTCCGGGTGCGCCTCGAGGCCGACGTCCTCACCCACAGGGATCGACATGAGCGTCAGCTGAAGGTACTTGCCGGACCAGGCGACCGCGCGATAGTTCGTGTTCTCGAGCGTGGCGTTCTCGAGGTCGAAGCTTTGAGGTTCCGGCCCGATGTCCTTGATGGTCATACTTCTCTCCCGGTCAACGAAGGCAGTGAGTCAGACGGTGAAGTCGACCCCTTGGGCCAGCGGAAGCTCGCCGGAGAAGTTGACGGTGTTCGTGGCGCGACGCATGTAGGCACGCCAGGCGTCGGAGCCGGATTCGCGACCTCCTCCGGTCTCCTTCTCCCCGCCGAATGCGCCGCCGATCTCGGCTCCGGACGTGCCGATGTTGACGTTGGCGATGCCGGCGTCCGAACCCTCTGCGGAGACGAACCGCTCGGCCTCGGCCTGGTCGGTGGTGAACACGCTCGAGGACAGACCTTGGGGAACCGCGTTGTTGAGCGCGATCGCCTGGTCGAAGTCGTCGTACGGCAGGACGTACAGCAGCGGGGCGAAGGTCTCCTGCTGGACCACCGGCGTCTGCTCGTCAATGCGGACGATGGCCGGCCTGGCGTAGAACGCGTTCGGTGCCTCGTCCTCGAGGGCACGCCCCCCGCCGACGACCAGCTTGCCGCCCTCGGAGTTCGCCTGCCCGATGGCGTGGTCCATGGCCGCGTAGGCGGCGCCGTGGATCATCGGGCCGACCAGAGGTGCCTTCGGCCATGGGGTTGCCGATCGGCAGCCGGCCGTACGCCGAGACGAGTCGCTCGGTGAGCTCGTCGATCACGCTGCTGTGGGCGATCACGCGGCGCATGGTGGTGCACCGCTGCCCGGCGGTTCCGGCGGCCGAGAACACGATTCCGCGGGTGGTCAGGTCGAGGTCCGCGCTGGGGCTGACGATCGCGGCGTTGTTGCCGCCGAGCTCGAGCAGCGCGCGACCGAACCGGCCGGCGACTCGGGGGCCCACGGCGCGGCCCATCCGGGTCGAGCCGGTCGCGCTGAGCAGGGCGACGCCCGAGTGTTCCACCAGGGCCTGTCCGAGATCGGCGCCGCCGATCAGGACCTGCGACAGGTCGGACGGAGCGCCGGTCTCGGCGATGGCTCGGGCGAGGATGGCGTGGCATCCCAGCGACGTGAGCGGTGTCAGCTCGGACGGCTTCCACACCACCGGATCCCCGCACACCAAGGCGATGGCGGTGTTCCAGGACCAGACGGCGGCCGGGAAGTTGAAGGCGCTGATGACTCCCACGACGCCGAGCGGGTGCCAGGTCTCCATGAGCCGGTGACCGGGGCGCTCGGACGGCATGGTGCGGCCGTACAGCTGCCGGGAGAGACCGACCGCGAAGTCGCAGATGTCGATCATCTCCTGGACTTCTCCGCGCGCTTCCGAGGTGATCTTGCCGACCTCGAGGCTGATGAGCGTGGCGAGGTCGTCCTTGTGTACGGCGAGGAGCTCGCCGAGGCGCTTGACCAGCGCCCCGCGGGCGGGTGCGGGGACGTTGCGCCATTCGAGGAAGGCGCTGCGGGCGCGGTCGACGGCGTCGTCGGCGCCACCGGCGTCGGTCCACGCCAGGGAGCTGAGGCGTTCGCCGTTGATCGGGGAGGCGGCGTCCACGGCGCCTGCGGCGGCGTCGACGTCGACACCGCAGCCGTCGGGCGGTCTCGATCGCCAGGTTCTGGAGCTCGGACGCGGTGGGGATGGTGGACGAGGTGTTCATCTGCGGGTTCCTTTGCTCGATCAGACGATGTTCAGCTCGGGGCGGACGGCGTTGTTGTTGAACCGACGGACGTCGAGCGCGGTGATGTCGACGATGGGCTTGTTGCCCAGGTAGAGGTCGCGCATCACCTCTCCGACTGCGGGTCCCATGAGGAAACCATGTCCGGAGAAGCCGGTGGCGTACAGGAATCGGGACACCTCTGGGGCCTCACCCACAAGTGCGTTGTGGTCGGGGGTCATCTCGTAGAGTCCGGCCCAGCCGCCGGAGATGCCGACCTCGGAGATCTTCGGCGCCCGGCGCTCGATGGCCTCCCCGAGTCGCGGCAGCCAGTCGTCGGAACGGCTGAGGTTGAAGCCGGGTGACTCGTCGGGATCGGACATGCCGAGCAGGAGACCCCGGCCCTCGCCGTGGAAGTAGAAGCTGGTGGAGAAGTCGATCGTGAACGGCGTGTGGGGGTCGAGGTCGCTGATCGGCTCGGTCGTCAGGATCTGCCGGCGCAGCGGTAGGACCGGGAGGTCGAGCCCCACCATGTCGCCGAGCTGCTTGGACCAGGCGCCCGCCGTACAGACGACGGTGTCGGTCTTGATGGTGCCGCGGCTGGTCTCCACGGCGGTGACGGTGGCGCCGTCGGTCAGGATGTCGGTGACCGGACAGCCCCGGAGCAGGCGCGCGCCGGCACGTCGGGCGCCGCTTGCATAGCCGAGGACGACGGACTCCGGGGTGCAGTGCCCGTCCTTCGGCGACCATGCGGCGGCCAGCAGCCCTGAGGTGTCGATGAGCGGCGAGAGCCGCTTGGCCTCGGCAACGTCGATCATGCGGCTGGTCACGCCGAGCTCGTTCTGCAGCGCGACGTTCTTCTCGAACGCCTCGACGTGGTGGGGTTGGTCGAGCAGGAACAGGTAGCCGACCTGGTGCAGGTCGATCTCCTGGTCGAACTCCTGCTTGAACTTCTCGAAGGTGTGCAGGCTTCGAAGGCCGAGCTCGATGTTGACCGCGTCGGAGAACTGGGCGCGCACCCCGCCGGCCGCTTTGCAGGTCGACCCGGACCCGAACTCGTCCTGCTCCACCAGGACCACGCGCTCAACTCCGGCCCGGGCGAGGTGGTAGGCCGTGCTGAGGCCGATCACGCCGCCGCCGATGATGACGACTGAAGCGTGTGTCGGCACGTCAGCAGATGCCACCGTCAACCTCGATCCCTCCCGGGGCCGACAAAGATCCGTCCCCTTGGCGCGAGGCTCCACCATACGTTTGAGGGTTCAGCCCTTCGCGCGACGTCTGGATTTCGGAGCCGTCCGGTTTCGCGCGCCACGGAGACGGGGAGGGTGTTCAGATGGACAGCGACGGCGAGCAGGCAAGACAAGTCAGGCGCGAGATTGCCGAGTTGCGGGAACAGGTCCATGCCTTGAGGCTCCTGGCGCTGAGGGTGTCGGCGGTCGTCGCGGTCGCGCTTGTCGCAGTCGGATCGGTGCTGCCGGCCTGGGTCGACGAGACAGCGGAAACGACGAGCGGCCGCTACCCGCGTCGAATCAACTGATCCTACCGAGTCGTCACCGTGGCCTTCCAGACCGTCTCCGACCCCGACGGCGACCTCGGCGTCGCCTTCCGCATCGGCTTCCTCGGCCTGTCGACGGTTCTCCTGCTGCTGTGCCTCGTCCTGCTCAACTCGGTCGCCGCCGGAGAAGGCCACTCCAAGTACGGGAGGGTGCGCGGCCTGATCGGTACGTTGGCCATCGTGGGGTCGGTGGTTGCGACATTGTTCGCTTTGCTCGCGTGGACAGCCGACGACACCGACGGCACGGGCGGTTGGGGTCCGGTCGTGGTGTTGGTCGGAGTGATCCTAGGGGTGGTCGTCATCCACTACCGACCGTGGCACGACTTGTGGATCGACCGCGCAAGCGCCCGTCGCGACGCGCAGGGTCCGCGCCTCCGGGGTGAGGACACCTGGCTTCCGTGATGCGCCCTAGAGATGTACGCGCTCGACGGGGGCATGCTCCATGAGCCGCGTGCCGCGGTCCGGGCGAATGTCGGTGGGGCGTGCCAGTGTGATCGGCATCGAACATTCCTGGAGGTGTCAGATGGCCGTGTCCTACCAACTGGTGATCGACTGCACGTCGCCCGAACCGCTCGCGCATTTCTGGGCCGAGGCGTTGCACTACGTCATCGAACCCCGCCGTCCGGCTTCGACTCGTGGGACGACTTCTACCGGTCCATCGGCGTACCCGAGGACGAGCTTGGCATCGGCGCCGACAGCATCGCGGATCCCAACGGCGAGGGTCCGCGCATCTGGTTCCAGGTCGTCCCCGAGCAGAAGTCGATCAAGAACCGCCTCCACATCGACCTGCACGCGAGTGGTGGCCGCGACACCCCGCTCGAGACCCGGCGCGAGCTGGTCGAGGCGGAGGCGGCGCGGCTCGAGGCGCTCGGTGCGACGCGGCGGCACGCGATCGTCGAGGAGGGTCTCGACCACTACGGGGTCGCGATGACCGATCCCGAGGGAAACGAGTTCGACATCAACTAGGTGGGATGCGAGCGTCGGTCGGAGCAGGATCGAGATCAGAAAAATCCTGGAAATCCGAGCCTCGGTGGCGATGAGTTTCGCCGCACCCGAAAGTCGGTATAGGCATAACAACGGCAGCCGAGAAAGGGAGGTGAGCACCATGGCCGCATCGATCAGCATCGAGCAGGAGTCCGGCACTTCCGCCGGCCGGGTGCACCCCCACAACGGCTACTACGCCGGAGACTTCGGCACCGTGTGGCAGGTCAAGCCAGCGGCCTGGGGCGCACCGATCGCCGCCTTCGACCCCGAGCCTTCGTGAGCCGCTGATCAGAGCAGACCGGCGTCGTGCACCCGGATCGCGATCTGCACCCGGTTGTCGGCTTCGAGCTTGGTCAGTAGCCGGGACACGTGCGACTTGACGGTGGCCACGCTCATGTAGAGCTCTTCTGCGATCTGCGCGTTGACCTTGCCCTCGCCGACGGCGATCGCCACCTCGCGTTCGCGGGCCGTCAGGGTCTCGGCCACCGACTGCGCATGGACGACTCGTTTGGATTCCGGCTCGTCGTCCCCGAGCCGGGCGATCAACTGGGCGGTCACGCTCGGTGAGAGCATGTGGTCGCCGGCGGCGACCTTGTGAACCGCGTCGACGATCTCGGCGGGCGGGGTGTGCTTCAGGAGGAATCCGCTCGCGCCGTCGCGCAGCGCCTGTACGACGTGGTCGTCAGCGTCGAACGTCGTCAGCACGATCACCTTGGGTGGTGCAGGCTGACGCCTCAGCCGAGCGAGCGCCTCGAGGCCGTCCATGCGTGGCATCCGGATGTCCATGAGTACGACGTCCGGCGCGACCCTCGCGATCAGCTCCAGCCCGGCCTCCCCGTCATCGGCCTCGCCGACGGTCTCGATTGCGTCGGCGTCCCGCAGGATCATCGAGAGGGCGGCCCGCACGAGCGCGTCGTCGTCGACGATCACCACGCGGACGGTGGGCCGTCGCGGCAGGTCGCTCATGCCGGCCACGGCAACCAGGCTCGGACGACGAAGTCACCGTCGGACGTCACATGCTCGAGACGGCCACCGATCAGCTCGGCGCGCTCGGTGAGTCCGAGCAGCCCGAGCCCCGAACCGGGCGTCTCGCTCGGCCGCGGCCCCGAGCCGGATCGGGTTCCGCACCTCGAGCATCAACTGCCCGCCCGGCCGGCCACTCAGCGTGACGTCGACGGCGGTGTTCGGCGCGTGCTTGCGCGCGTTCGTGAGGCTCTCCTGGATCATCCGGTACGCACTGCGCCCGATCGCGTCAGGTGCTCCCGCCAGGTCTTCGACCTGGTTGTGCAACCGCACGTTCGTGCCTGTGCCCTGGGCCTCCTGGACCAGCGACGGAAGGTCGATCAGCGTCGGTTGGGGCCGCTCGGGCGGTGCGTCGGTCTGGACGGCCCGCAGGACTCCGAGGATCTGGTGCAGGTCCTCCAGGGCGCGGTGAGCGTTGAGCCGGGTGATGGCGGCGGCTTCGGCCACCTCGGCGTCGCTCAGACCGCGGCAGTACTCCAGCGCACCTGCGTTCAGGGCCACCAACGACAGCCGATGTGCCAGCACGTCGTGCATCTCGCGGGCGATCCGGGCCCGTTCGGTCACCTGCGCCTGCTCGACGCGCAGGCCTGCTCCCGTTCCGCCCGCTCGGCTCGCTCGTGCAGCGTGGCCAGCAGGTCGCGTCGTGCGCCGATGTACATGCCCGGGCGCGATCACACCGGTGACGAAGACGACCGTGAACAGCAACGAGAAGAGCAACGAGTCCTCGGCGCCGGGATGGGTCTCGAAGAAGACGACGGAGGAGATGAAGCCCACCACAGCGACCGGCACGATCTCTCGCCACCGTCGGCGCGTGGCCAGGGACACGGTGGTGACGACGACGGCGCCCGATACTGCCGTGGAGAAGGACCCGAGGACGTTGACGACCAACGCCACGACGAGCGGGTGCTGTCGTCTCCAGCGCATCAGGATCACGCCGAGGACACCGAGCAGGAGATCGATGCCCCAGAGCAGTCGGATCTCCCCGGCGTACGTGTCGAAATAGCTGGCCACCCAGAAACCGGCGCCGAAGATGACGGCGAACAGGTAGCGCCACGTCGACTGCCAGCGGGTCAGAGGAGGTGGGGGCGCGGCTTGGGTGGCGTCCACCTTGCCCAAGGTACGGGAGGCCGGCGGCCGTGGGCAGCGACCAAGGGCCAGCCGACCCCCTACCGCGGGCTATGCGGACATGTCCCGTGGCTCGCGCGAGGTAGCCCGGCGCCCGATGTGCGGACGAGCGCCGCAGGACAGGCTCGACCCCATGATCACTGTCGAAGAACTCAGCAAGCGCTACGGCGCACACCTTTCCGTCGACTGCGTGTCCTTCCGGGCCCAGCCCGGGTCCGTGACCGGTTTCCTCGGTCCCAACGGGGCAGGCAAGTCGACCACGATGCGGATGATGACCGGGTTGACCCCGCCGTCCTCGGGTCGCAGCACCATCCTGGGCGTCCCGTACGCCCAGCTCCGCAACCCCGGCCGACACGTCGGCGTCCTCCTGGACGCCTCGGCGCAGCACAACGGCCGGACCGGGCGCGAGGTGCTTCGCCTCGGCGCCACCGTGATGGGGCTTCCCCGTCGCCGGGTCGACGAGATGCTCGAGACCGTCGGCCTGTCCGGCACCGAGGGCGACCGCCGGGTCGGCAACTACTCCCTCGGCATGCGGCAGCGGCTCGGCATCGCGCACGCACTGCTCGGTGACCCGCAGGTGCTGATCCTGGACGAGCCCGCCAACGGACTCGACCCGGCCGGCATCCACTGGATGCGCGGGCTGCTCAAGGGCTTCGCCGACCGCGGCGGGACCGTCCTGCTGTCCTCGCACCTGCTGCACGAGATCGAGGTCATCGCCGACCACCTGGTGGTCATCGGGCGCGGGGTGATCGTGGCCGACGGCAGCAAGGCCGACCTCCTGACCGCAGCGGGCACGCTGGTCCGTGGTCTGCAACCCGAGGCGTTGGCACGCTGCCTCGACGCGGCCGGCTTCACCTACCAGAGCCTCCCGGACGGCGCGTACGTCGTGGAAGCCACCGGTGAGCAGATCGCCACGGTCGCCGCACAGCACGGCGTCGTCGTCACCGAGCTGCGAGGCGCCGACGGCGCCGGGCTCGAGGACATGTTCCTGCAGCTCACCTCCGAAGACGCACGAGAGAAGGTCACCGCATGAGTACCGCAATCCAGCAAGCACCGATCCATTCGGCAGCCACCCCTGACCCGAGCGTGACGGCCGTCCCGTTCAGCCGCCTGCTGCGGGTCGAGCTTCGCAAGCTCGTCGACACCCGAGCCGGGTTCTGGCTGCTCGCCGCGATCGGCATCATCACCGTCGCCGTGATCGTCGTCTTCCTGTTCGTCGCGGACGCCGACCAGCTCACCTTCATCAACTTCGTCGGCGCGACGGCCACCCCACAGAGCCTGTTGCTCCCGGTGCTCGGCATCCTCGCGGTCACCGCGGAATGGAGCCAGCGAACCGGCCTGGTCACCTTCACTCTGGAACCGAGCCGGGCCCGCGTCGCCGTCGCGAAGCTGGTCGCCGTCGTCCTGGTCGGCCTGCTGGCCGTGGTCGTCGCTCTCGGCGTCGCTGCCCTGGGCAACGTCGCGGGCATGGTGCTGATGGACGGCGCCGGCACCTGGAACATGGGAGTCCCCAACGTCCGCGACTTCTTCCTCCTGCAGCTGCTCGGCGTCGTGCAGGGATTCGCCTTCGGCATGCTGCTGATGAACGCAGCCGCCGCGATCGTTCTGTACTACGTGCTCCCGATCGCGTGGACCGTGCTGTTCTCGATGGTGCACGCACTCGAAGAAGCCGCCCCGTGGCTGGACCTCAACACGGCCATCGCTCCGGCCTTCGAGCAGAAGACGTTCCAGGGAGACGACTGGACGCACATCGCAGTGGCCGGAACCATCTGGGTAGTCCTGCCCTTCGCCCTCGGCCTCATGCGCCTGTTGCGACGCGAGGTGAAGTCCGCCTGACCGCAGCTCCGAATTGTCACCGTCTCGTCGGGCCACCGACGTCACGGTGACAATTGGTGCGTCCGAGGTGCCTATCCGGCCGGGCTACGTGGGCTTGCGGCCGACGACGTACAAACGCTGGGTCGTCTCGCCCCTGGCGGGGAGGGGCCCGCGGAGGTACCACTCGATGTCGACGAGACCGGCGGCCTCGACGACCCCGACCACGTCCGCCGGCTCGTACAGCACGAAGTCGAGGTCGATCTCGTGGCCGAACCAGTCGTCGTAGTGGCGGACCTCGGCTCCGGCGTGCATGCCGAGGACCAGCCAGCCGCCGGGGGCAAGCGGGCGGACCAGAGCCGCGACCGCGTCGGGCAACTCGGAGGCCGCGAGGTGGATGAGCGAGTACCACCCCAGAACGGCCGCCCACCCGGAGCTCGTGGCGGGACGGCTCAGCCGTCGCAGGTCGCCCACTTCGAAGGTCCGGCCCGGGAAGCGTCGGCGGGCCTGGTCGACCATCGCGGGCGAGAGGTCGATCCCCACTGCGTCGGCGCCACCGTCGGCCAGGTACGCCGTGACGTGTCCCGGACCCGAGCCGACCTCCACCACTGGTTGCCCGGCCGCATGGGCGAGGACCCGGTCCAGCAGCCAGGTCTCGAACGGCAGCCCTCGCAGCTCGTTGACGAGGTTGTCGGCATAGGCCTCAGCAACCGCGTCGTACGACGACCGCACCTGTGCGTCGCGCCTTTCCGCGCCACCGGCGATGACGGCGTCCCGGTCGACCGCCTCTGCGGCGACTGTCGCGGCCAGCTGCGGGACCGGTCCGAGGAGATGGACCCAGCGCCGGTCCTGCTGCCCGGCTCGTCGTTCGAGCTCGCGCACCAGTGGTTCAGAACGCCCGGCCATCCGGCGCAGACACGCCTCGACCTCCCCCCGGTCGGCGAATGGATGGAACCGCTCGGTGCGGGTGCGCAGCTCACCCGGCGCCTGCGCGCCCCGGAGCAGCAACACCGTCAGGAGCGCTCGCTCGTCGGGACCGAGCCCGAGCCGCTCATCGAGGATCTGGTGATACTTCAGGGTCCGCCGCCCGGTGTCGGACCACACGATCCGCAGCAGGCCTCGCTCCTTGAGCGCCCGCGCCGTCTGCTCGACGGTCTCCTGGTCGAAGTCGACCACGGGGTCCCGGTTGCTCGTCTGGTTACAGGCAGTCCGCAGCGCGTTGGCCGTGAGCGGGTACGACGCAGGCACCGTCGTCTGCTTCTCCAGCAGGCTGCCCAGGATGCGCTGATCTTCGGGGGTGAGGACAGGGAGCTCGGTCACGCTGACGACCTTAGAACCCCGCAGCCGCGGGCACGCCAGAGGCGCTGTCGCCCCGGTGGATGTTTCGTCGCAGTTCCGACCCTGATCGAGCCGTGGAGGTACCCTAAAATGGGACCAATACTTCCAATCACGCCCAGACCTCGCTGATCGGCCATATGGTCAACTGCGCAACAACTTCGGCGCTCATGGACTTCAACTGGGCGCCGGAACTCACGCCGGAGTTGGAATTGTCCGTTCCGGCTTCCTCAGGAGGTCGCCGTGGACACCCAGCCGATCGAGCAGGACGCCCTCCTCAGACGAGCCGAAGTTGCGGCGATTCTGTGCGTGGGGCCGAAGACCGTGGCCCGCTGGGCCAAAGGCTGGCAAGCTCAACTCGTTCCGCACGCCGGGTGGACACCGACGCTACTTGAAGGCCGACGTTCTCGCGCTGATGACCGGTGTGAACCACAGCGACGACCGTGCCCACCCTACTGTCTGCCGACGACGCTTCGGCTTCGATCGCCGCCGAGCACGACGAGATGATCGAACAGGTTCTCCGGGACACGGCCGCCACGGGGGTTGACCCCTTCGCCGCCGCTGCCATCGTCGCGGAAGCTGTCGCCATCGCCCTGGAAATGCAAGCCGATGAAGCGGCTAGAGCCGCCATCTTGACCGCCGATGCGGTAGCTGCCGCCGCTACGACAGCGGCCGCGGCGGCCGACGCGGCCCGAGAAGCCAGAGCGTTCGCCGCAGCCGTGGCAGCTGAAGCCGTAGCCAGCGACGCTGCCCGAACCGCAGCAGCGATTCAGCTGCGAGCTGATGCCGCTGCGGTCAAACTGGCCGAAGCTGCGTCACGGGCAGCAGCGATCGTCGCCGAGGCGAGCCCGCCGGGCAGCGAACGCGAGTCGGCGCTGACCGCTCTCCGGCTTGCGGCCACCGTCAAGGCTGCCGCAGTCGCCACCGCCGAGGACACCGCAGCCGCTGCAGCTTCCGTCGCCAGCGCCGTCACCGCGGCCGCTGCCGGAGTCGCCTTCACGGTTTCTGCCGCGGCGGTGGCGTTCGAAAGCGAGGTCGCCAAGGTCGCAGCCACCCTGCAGGCCACTGCCACGGCGACTGCCCGTCAGGTCGCTGCCGAGACCGACGTGCGCGCCAGGGATGCCGCCTCGTTGGCGCGAGAGGCAGCCGCAGCAATGGTTCGTGACGACACCAGCCCGCCACGATGTCCCCGAGCACGTCCAACGCGCCAAAGGCACGCTCCGTTGCAGCGGCTTCCGTGCCGCGTCGCGCGGCAGCCAACAGATAAATCATGGCCACCGAAGGAGCCCCCACATCCTCGGGCGCGGACGACGGCGACAGTGACCCCGTCGTACTGATCCTCACTCAGCAGCAGGCCGAGGCCATGGCGGCCTTGATCACCCGCAGCGAAAGCCACGAACCATGGCTCGACGTCGTGCGCAACCATCTGCAGCCGTCGGATTCTGAGGTGCGCGCCCAACCGTCGTCTCCTGCGGCTGCGGTTTTCGCGGCTGCTCAGGCAGTCGTCGCCGGGACTCAGACAGACATCGCGGCCGAGCGCGAAGCCAGGGATGTCGCCGAGGCTGTGGCGACCACCGAGAAGTCAGTCCTGAGGGCAGCGCTGATGACCGCCAAGGCTGCCTCAACCGAGCGTGAGCGAAAGGCAGACGCCGCCGACTCCGCTGCTCAGAAGCTGGCAGACACCGCAGCACAGACGGCAGCCGGCATCCAGATCCGTGCCGACGTCTTGGCTGCCCGGGTTGCGAGCGCCGCGGCCACGGCCGCGGAGATCGTCTCGGCATCGATCGCCGCCGGTGGCGACGCGGAAGCCGTCCGCACGGCGCTTCGGCTGGCCGCGACCGTCGACGCAGCCGCGGTCGCCACGGCCGAGGAGACAGCCCTGGCAGCAGCAGCAGTCGCCACGGCGGTAGCCGCTGCGGCGGCTCAAGCAGCCCTGACCGCGGCGATCGCAGCTGCAGCGTTCGAACAGGAAGTCGCGAACGTCGCAGCGGCGGTAAGACTGATCGCCACAACAACGGCTCGGGACCTGGCAGTGGAGACGGATGCCAAAGCGGTCGAAGTGGCGCTGGACGCACGACGGTCCAGCCGGTTCTGACCGAATCTCGGTAGCGTTCGCAGTCGGACCTGTGGCCGAGGGCGCATCCAGGCCCCTTAGGCGGCGGGGGTGAGTGGGTGCGCGTAGTGCAGGGTGATCCCGCAGCGGGGGCAGTGTCTGCTGGGGTAGACGTCGAGGTCTTGGCCGCAGGTGCACATCGAGCTGGCGAGGTGGGCGGTGGCCCGTGGCGTGGGGATGGGCATCGGGATGAGCTGGGGGTGACCATGGTGGCGTGGTCATCGTCCGGCCCTGCCCTCGGCGCCGCGTCGGCGCCGTCTTCGGTGCTGCCTTGGGTGGGCTGGAGCAGCTGGTCGATGAGCTGGTCGAGGTCGATCCGGTCGGTTTCGGTGCCGGCCGGCACCGCGGCCAGGGAGCGGCCGAGGAACTGGTAGATGTCGCGGGTGCCGGCCTGGGCGACCAGCTCCCCGTCGGGGGAGCACAGTTCGATGATCACCGTCGCGCCGCCCTCGGCGTCCAGGCACGGCCAGATGTGCACGTCGCCCTCGCCGGCCGGGCCGCTCAGGCCGCGGGCGAGCAGGTCACGGGCGAAGGTCCACACCACGTCGCCCTCGACGGTCACGAAGGTGACGGTCACCGCGAACGGGTCGGCCGGGTCGTAGCCCAGCGCCGCGTCCACGGTGGTCAGCGTGCCGACCGGGTCGACACATTGCAGGGCGAGGTCATGGGTCACCAGGTCTGCGTACAGGTTGCGTTCACTCATGGCCATGCCGAGTCGACCTCATCTGTGGGGCGTGGAGCCAAACGTGTGAGCAATGATCCTGACCCCGCGGCTCACCGGACAATCAGAGCCAAAGGTCCTAGACCGGGCGATAACGGCACCTTTCGACTCCGGGCCCAGTTCAGGTTACTTGGCCCGAAGTCGCCCCAGCTCAGGCAGGCAACAGCCGACGTCCGGTGATGGAGCTGGGAGTGATGCGAACGTGGAAGGTCCGGTTGCCCTCGGCCCACGGGACGGGTAGCTCGGAGGGCTCGGGAAGGTCGTCGACTTCGACGAAGGCGGCGTTGCCTCGGATGAGGACGCTCCACCCGGACTGGGTGTAGTCATCGAGCTCGTCGATCTCGAACGCTGCAAGACCCGATCTCAAGTGCTGAGCGAGGCTCGAGTGGGCAGAGATCCGGAGCAGCACGTCGCCGCGATCGAGGACGTAGTTGACCGGTAGCACAACCGGCCCGTCCTGGTCGCAGTAGGCCACGCGCCCGGTTGAGCGGGCCGCCGCGAGCTCCAGGCACTCGTCGCTGTCGATCTCTCTGATGTGACTCGCGAACCAGGTTTCCTTGCTGTTCATGACGTCGCCTTCCGTTACGTTCCAGAGTCGTTCCCTCCGGCCGTTTCGACATAGGGGCCCAGGTCACGAGCCACTGGGACCAAGGACCCCGGCCGACGAGTTGCGAGCACGTGGAGACGACGTCCGCACGTAGTGTGCGTAAGTGGAATGAAGCACCGAACGCCGCCGGGGCCGGCCTCGAGCCTGAGTCAGCCGCGGTACACCGCGTCGGCTGGGGTTTCATCTCGCTGTACGCGTTGGCCTACATCGGCACCTCGCTGGTGTTCCTCGCGCCCCTGCTGGTCACCCTGGCACTCAAGATCAATTCGCTCGTGGGCATCGACCAGGCACCGAACAGCCTGGCGCTCGTCGCCGGAGTCGGCAGCCTGCTGGCCATCTTCGCCAATCCGCTGTTCGGCCGGATGAGCGACCGCACCTCGTCGCGGCTGGGCATGCGCCGGCCGTGGATGGTCATCGGCCTGGTGGGTGGTTCCCTCGGCGTCCTCGTCGTCGCGTTGGCGCCCAGCATCCCGGTCGTCCTCGTCGGATGGTGCATCGCGCAGCTGTTCTTCAACGCTCTGCTCGCCGCCCTGGTGGCGGTCCTTCCGGACCAGGTCCCGATCGCTCAGCGCGGTCAGGTCTCCGGTGTTCTTGGCGTCTGTCTGCCCGTCGCGACGGTGTGTGCGACCTACGTGGTCAACCTGTTCACCGGCAACCAGCTCACCATGTTCATGGTCCCGTGCGCGATCGGCGGGTTCTTCATCCTGCTTTTCACGGCCACGCTGGATGATCGCCGGCTGGCTCAGGTGGACAAGCCGGCCTGGTCGTTGCGGGAGTTCGCCAGCACGTTCTACGTCAACCCACGCAAGAGCCCGGACTTCGCCTGGGCCTTCGCCAGCCGCTTCATGTTCTTGCTGGCGTACGCCTTTCTGGTCACCTACCAGGCCTACTACCTGCTGGACAAGATCGGCAGCGCCGAGACCGACGTACCGCACCAGATCTTCCTCGGCACACTCACCCAGTCCGCCGTGCTCGTCTGCGCCTCTCTCATCAGTGGCCGGCTCTCCGACCGGACAGGGCGCCGGAAGGCCTTCGTCCTGATGGCATCGACCGTGTACGGCCTGGCGATGTTCGCCGTCGCCTTCGCCAGCGACTTCAACGGTTTCCTCATCGGCATGGCCATCAGCGGACTCGGCTTCGGCATGTACATGGCCGTCGACCTCGCGCTCGTCGCCGACGTGCTGCCCGACAAGGACAACGCCGCCAAGGACCTCGGCGTGTTCAACATGGCCGGTGCGCTGCCCTTCTCCATCGCACCCGCGATCGCGCCGGCCATCCTGGCTGTCGGCAGCGGCAGCTACGGAGTTCTGTACGCCGTCGCCGGGGTCTGCGCCGTCAGCGGGGCCTTCGCCATTCTGCCGGTCAAGGGCGTCCGATGAGCGGCTACTTCACTTCCGCTCTCAGCACGAACCAGAGTCCCACCGTCAACGGGATGACCAGCCAGACGACGCCGGTGACCCCGAGCTGCGTCCATTGCTGAGCGGTCAGAGCGCCGTCGAACAGGGGTCCTTGCGCGAAGTCGAAGTCGACCCAGGGCTGCAGGTCGCGGAACCAGTCCTGCGAGACGGCGAGCAGAAGGGCCAGCGTCGGCAACAGGAACTGGTAGATGAAATAGGCCACGAGCGCCCCGGCCGAGCTCCGGATCACGACGCCGAGCATGAAGCCGACCAGCAGACCGAGCACGTTGACCAGGACCAGATTGAGCAGGTTGGTGAAAGTCACGTCCCACACGGGGTCGACCCCAGCGATCGCCGTCCCCACGACGTTGCCGAGCGCGCCGATCCCGAAGGCGAGCGGAATCGTGACGACGGCCACGCCGACGCACGCGATCGCCTTGGCCGTGATGACCCGGCCGCGGTGCGGCACCAGGGTGAAGGTGGTCAGCCCGCTGCGCTGGCTCCACTCGCCGGTCACCGACAGGATCGCGATGATCGGAAGCACGAGCGTCATCGGGATGCCGATCGCCGCCGTGAACGAGCTGTAGGTCATCTCGTCGTTGCGCGCGAACAGGATGACCGCCGCCGTCGCGAGCAGCGCCAGGATTCCGATGCTCGCCATCAGCCAGAACCCGGACCGGGTATCGAACATCTTGCGAAGCTCGGTGGTGATGATCCGACTCAGCGGAATCCCGTGGTGGGCGGTTCTGGTCCTGACCGGGGAGGGTGCCACGGTGTCGATGCTGGTGTCGATGCTGGTGTCGATGGTGGTCATGCCATTGCTCCTTCAAGCTGGTTGGTGTCGCGCTGGGTATCGGCGGTGAGCTCGAGGAACATCTCCTCCAGGCCGGCGCCGTCGGCCGGCCGCAACTCCATGACAGGTACGCCGGCGGCGAAGGCGATCCTCCCGACCAGCTCGGCGTCGGCCTGCGCGAGCAGTCCGTCGTCGCCGACGGGCGAGGAGCTGACACCCGAGCCGAGGAGGGCACGGGCCACGACCTCACGCTCGGTCGTCCGCACGATGGATCCCGCGGACCGCAGCAGGTCGTCTCTTGGCGCCCTGCGCCACGATGCGGCCGTTGCCGATCACCACGAGGTCGTCGGCGATCACCTCGATCTCGTGGAGCAGGTGGGAGGAGAGCAGCACGGTGCCGCCGCGGTCGGCGTAGTCGCGAAGCAGGCCACGCATCCAGCGGATGCCGGCCGGGTCGAGGCCGTTGGCAGGCTCGTCCAGGATCAGCACCTCCGGCTCCCCGATCAGCGCGGTCGCGATGCCGAGCCGCTGCCGCATGCCCAGCGAGTAGTCGCGCACCCGCCGGGACGCCTCCTCCGGCGTCAGGCTGACCAGGTCCAGCATCTCCTCGACGCGCCTTCGTGGCAGCCCCATGAAGCGCTGGGCGATGGTCAGGATCTCGCGGCCGGTGCGCCCGGCGTGCTGGGCGGATGCGTCGAGAAGTACTCCGACCTCGAGACCCGGGTTGGGTAGGTCCACGTAGCTGCGCCCGGAGATGGTCGCGCTTCCCGACGTGGGTCGGGTGAGCCCGACGATGATCCGCATGGTGGTCGACTTGCCGGCGCCGTTGGGTCCCAGGAACCCGGTCACGCGGCCCGGCCGGGCCGTGAAGCTGACGTCGTCCACGGCAGTGAAGGTGCCGTAGGTTCTGGTGACTGACTGGACGGTGATCATGGCGGTTCCCTTTCGTGAGGTGCTGGGTGCCTAACGGGGGTCGAGGGTGGACGCATCGGGCTGGTCGGTTTCGGAGTGTCTGACCGAGACCAGTGGCAGGCCCGTGTCGCGCACCTTCTGCAGCAGGCCATGCAGCGCGGCCTGGTCGACGACAGGGCCCTCGATGAGGGTGGTGCCGTCGCTCTCCCGGGTCAGGGTCAGCCCGTCGAACCAGGCGGACCACCGGCTCGCGAGGTGCCCCTTGAGCCGGATTTCGTAACGTCCAGCCCCGGGATAGTCGCCGGTCGATGCTTGCGTTTCGCTCATGAGCTGAACGTAGGAGCGGATGTGGTGAGCAGGCATCACCACGTGTGGTGATTGTGGTGGTGAAGCTGGCGCGGGAGGGTGGTAGTCATGGAGAAGCGCAGGCTCGGACGGGTCGAGCACCAGAGCTCGGTGCTCATCTACGGCGCGGCGGCGCTCAGCGAGGTGTCGCAGGATGTGGCGGATCGGTCGATCGAGGAAGCCCTCGACGGGGGAATCAACCACTTCGACGTGGCGGCCGGCTACGGAGAGGCTGAGCTGCGGCTCGGGCCGTGGATGCCGGAGGTCCGCGACCGGATCTTCCTGGCGACGAAGACCGGTCACCGTGACCGGGACTCGGCCTGGCGTGAGATCAACGCCTCGCTGCAACGGCTGCGCACGGACCGGGTCGACCTGCTCCAGCTGCACGCCATCGGCGACCTGGCTGAGCTCGACCTCGCGACGGGTCCGGACGGCGCGCTCGAGGCGGCGATCCGCGCTCTGGACGAGGGGCTGGTCGGTGCCATCGGCATCACTGGCCACGGCCACGACGCGCCTGCTACCCATCACGAGGCATTGCGCCGCTACCCGTTCGCAACCGTCCTGACGCCGCTCAACCCCGTGCTCTGGCGCGACGAGTCATACCGGGCCGACTACCAAGCGCTCGTTGGGGAGGTCCGTCGCCAGGACGTGGGCCTGATGACCATCAAGACGGTGTCTCGCCGCAACTGGCCGGACGGCGCGGCCAAGCCGTACACGACGTGGTACGAGCCGCACGACACCCAGGCCCGCATCACCGCGGCGGTCTCCTGGGTCCTCTCGCACGACGAGGTGACGGGCATCCCCACCGCCGGTGACGTCAAGCTGCTCGGCATGCTGTTGGAGGCCGAACGAAACCGCGTCTCGCCCACAGAGGCCGAACGGCAACTGGCGAGCGACAGCGACTACTCATCGCCTTTCATCGCCATGCCGTTCTAGTCGCGAGTTCGCCGGCGGTCTGGCTCCGTCGCAGATGCCTGAGCTCCTCCTCCAGCCGAATGACGTACGCGATCCCCGCGAGGTTCAGGCCGTCGGCAAGCAGTTCGCGGATGCGGTGCAACCGGGTGATGTCTGCCTGGCTGTACAGCCGGGTGCCGCCCGCCGTACGGGCCGGCGCGACGAGACCGCGTCTCTCGTAGACGCGCAGGTTCTGGATCTGCATCGACACCATCTCGGCGGCAACCGAGATCGCGAAGACACCCCTGGCGTCGTTGCCCATGTGCTCGCCTCTCCAGAAATTTCCTGACGGACCACTTGATTCTGTCGTTGTTGATGAGTATATAAAACCTGTACCAACTGATACAGGTTCCGTTGGTCACGAGTTCGAGTCAACTTCGACCGCTTGGGAAAGGACTACTCATGTTGCTACGCACGACCGACCCATTCCGCGACCTTGACCGCCTGACCCAACAGGTCTTCGGCACCACCAACCGTCCCACGGTGATGCCGATGGACGCCTGGCGAGAGGGCGACACCTTCGTCATCGAGTTCGACCTGCCGGGGGTGGCCCGCGACAGCATCGATCTCGACGTCGAGCGCAACGTTCTGACGGTTCGTGCCGAGCGCGTCGCCGGAAACGGCGACTGGGAGATGCTCGCGTCGGAGCGCCCACGAGGCATGTACAGCCGTCAGCTGGTCCTGGGGGACAACCTCGACCTGAACGGCATCGCCGCGCACTACGAGGACGGAGTTCTCAGGCTCAAGGTCCCCGTGGCTGAGAAGGCAAAGCCCCGCAAGATCCAGGTCACCACCTCGAGCGAAGACACCGACCGCACAGCCATCGAGGCCTGACCCAGCTGGGGCTGCCGGCCGTACGCCGAGATCGGCAGCCCCAACACAGGCGCGGCTCAGCCGTTGTGGATCCCACGCAGGTTCGCGTCGCTGAGCCGCGCCTCCTCGGCCGCCCGTGCCTCGAGTTCAGTGCGCCGGCTCGTCTCCAGCAGATCTTGGGCGGCGTCGTACGCGGACGGCTCCGAGACCAGGTCGGCCGCCCCCCGCTTGAGCCGTCCGAGCGCGGCCCGGCCGAAGACCTGCTGCTCGGTCGTGGTGCGCTCCGACCGGCCGCGGCCGATGAACGAAACCGCCCAGTGCAACAAGGCCGTGACCCGGCTCTTGAACCCCGTGATGTAGATCAGGTGCAGAGCCAGCCACATCAGCCAGGCGATCACGCCGGTGAACCGCATCTTGCCGACCATCGCGACCGCCCGGAAGCGGCTGATGATGGCCATCGAACCCTTGTCGAAGTAGTGGAAGGGCTCCTGCGGCGGCTTGCCCTTGAGGCGGTTGTTGATCTCCTTGGCGGCGTACTTCGAACCCTGGATGGCCACCTGCGCGACGCCGGGCAGATTGTCCAGCGCGATCATGTCGCCGACGACGAAGACCTCGGGATGGCCGGGAAGGGTCAGGTCGGGGTTGACACCGACCCGCCCGGCCCGGTCGATCGGCGCACCGGTCTGTTCAGCGAGCGTCCGACCCAGCGGCGAGGCCTGCACTCCGGCCGCCCAGATCTTGGTCACCGCGGGGATCGCCTCGACGCGGCCGTCCTTGTGTTTCACCTCGATGCCGCGCTCGTCGACGTCGGTCACCATGGCCCCCAGCAGCACATCGACGCCGAGCTTCCCGAGCTCCTTCTCGGCCTTGGCGCCAAGCTTGGCGCCGAACGGCGGCAGCACCTGAGGGGCGGCGTCGACGAGGAGGACACGGGATTTGCGAGTGTTGATGTAGTGGAAGTCCCGGCTGAGCGTCCGGTGGGAAAGCTCGGCAATCTGACCCGCCATCTCCACGCCCGTGGGGCCGGCGCCGACCACCACGAAAGTCAGCAGGTCATCGACGGGCAAGCCCTGGGACGCGGCATTCTCGGCGATCTCGAAGGTCCCGAAGATCCGGCCGCGGAGCTCCAGGGCATCGTCGATGCTCTTCATCCCGGGAGCGAACTCCGCGAACTGGTCGTTGCCGAAGTAGGACTGGGTCGCCCCGGCGGCCACGATCAGCGAGTCGTACGACGTGACTGCCTCTCGGCCGAGCACGTGATGGGTGACCGTCTTCGCGTCCAGGTCGATCCCGGTCACCTCGCCGAGGATCACCCTCGCGTTCTTCTGCCCGCTCAGCACCTCGCGCGTCGGCGGCGCGATCTCGCCCTGGGACAGGATCCCGGTGGCGACCTGGTAGAGCAGCGGCTGGAACAGGTGGTGTGTCGTCTTGGCGATCATCGTGACGTCGACATCCGCCCGCGAGAGGGCTTTGGTGCCGAACAGTCCGCCGAAGCCCGAGCCGACCACCACGACGTGGTGACGACGCTGCTGCTCGCCTGATGTTGACTGAGCTGCCTGCTGGGCCATCGGCTGCCTTCCTCGAGGGGTCTGCGCAAGGGCGACTTTCCTCCTCCATTGTCCGACTCGGCAACCCCCAATGCACGCCCGCGAGCACGCTTGTGAACGAATTCACATTCCGCTCATCCCAACATGCCCCGGAAGAACTTCCGGAGACTCTCCGGCCCGCCCCTCCCAACGACGTAGGCCTTCACGCCGCCGTCCGCCCACGGCTCCACGAACTCCGGCGTCATGGCGAAGTAGGAGCTGCCGCCGGTGTCGATGCCACCGCAGTATGGATGGACCACAATGTCTTGGGTGACTGGCGCTGCCCCCTGTGGGTCGTCTCCGCGCTTGGTGAGCACCACCCACTCTTGATCGCCGGGGTACTCGTCTTCGGGGTCGCAACGCACGGTCGCGCCTTCGTCCACAGGCCCGGGTCCGCCATCAATCACGTGCGAGTACACCAACATGATCGGCGCATCATCCGCGTAGTCCTTGCGCGCGTAGACGCACACGGAGGTTTCGGACACCTCGCCCATTCCCTCGATGAGCACGCTGCCAACCGTCGGTGGGCCAGCCAGCCTGGTCTGGCAGCCGTTGTCGTCGACATCCACCGCACGCGCCGTACCGAAAATCTCGCGACGCAGGTCGGCATCGCGAGTGGCCACGCTGACCGTGCTGTCCCCGACCCGCACCGTCTCCATGACATAGCCGTTGTCGAAGGTCACGGTGCCAACCGGGATCGGCGCGCCCAGCCACACGTATGGCGCGCTCGGCTCCGGGGTCGCTCCGGGTCGAACATGGCGCAAGCGTCGGTCAGCATCATCGGTCGCCCGACGTACGGCGTCCCTGGCGGGGCGTTCTCGTAGTCGCGGGACCCGGGGACGACGAAAGCGGTCGCGCCGCAGTCCAAGAGCCCCTCGCCGGGCTCCCAAGCAGCGTCGAACGGAGCGCCGCCCCAGGCCCAGGTCTCGGGCACCTTGACCTGGATGCCGGCGTAGGACTCGGTCCGCCAGTCGTCGGGGACGGTGGGGGCGTCGGAACCCACGCCGAGGCTGGGGTCCCGCGGGCCCGGGTTGGGTTGCCTGGAGGGATCATCGAACAGGTTGACCGCGACGCTGCCCCCGACCACGACCACCGCAGCCGCCGCCGCTGCGGCCAGCCAGACCACGGTCCGGCTCCGACGTCGGCCTTGGAAGGGCCGGGCCAGGACCGGATCGGCAAGCTCGGCGCGCTCGGCCAGACCGGCACGCATGATGGACTCGAGCTGCTGCTCGTCGTACTTCTCAGGCATCGGGATCCGCCTCCTGGCGTTCGAGCTCGGTTCGCAGCGCGGCGAGTCCGCGGTGGACGTGGGAGCGCACGGTGGTCGCGGTGCAGTCGAGGATCGCGGCGATCTCCGGATAGTCGAGGTCCTCATAGAACCGGAGTACGACGGCGGCTCGCTGCTGTGGCGGCAGCTGCGAGCACACCTGCCACACCAGCTCGGATCGGCTCAGCTGAACCGACGGGTCGGGGACCGAGGAGGTCAGCCTCACCTCGGCGACCGGGCTCACCCGTTGGCCGTGCTTCCGCCAGGCCGAAATGTGCGCGTTGACGACGGACCGACGGACGTAGCGATCCACGTCGTCGCTGTCGCGGACCGTGCTCCACCGCTCGAAAATGCGGGTCAACGCGGCCTGCACCGCCTCTTCGGCGCTGTGCTGATTGCCGGTCACGAGGTAGGCGAAGCGCAGCAGCCCGGACACCCGGGCGGCCATCCAGACGTCGAACTCGCGGTCCTGCACCACCACCTCCATACCCGACTCACGCAGAAGGGACAGCGGTTGTTGCAGCGACAATCCCAGAAATGTGTGCGATTTTGTTCGTCTGGGGTTTGGGCCGGCATGGCTGGGGGTAGTCAAATTTTAAATCGCATCGGTGGCTGGGGTAGCTGTTGACGCCTGTCGTCGCCTCACTGACGCTCAGCTCGAGTCCGCGATCCGTCCAGGACGCGCGACGCTGGGTGGGCGACGCCTGCCGTGGCATCGGTCGTACCGATCTCGTCGAATGCGCTGAGCTCGGTGTCTCCGAACTCGTCACCAACGCCCTGCTCCACGCCGAGCCGCCCCTCGCCGTGCGACTCGGTGGAACGCCCACCCACCCCCGGTTCGAGGTCTCGGACGGGTCGATGAAGCCGCCTACGCCCAACGCGAAGATGATCGATGACGACGAGCTGCTGTCGACCGTCGGCCGCGGGCTCGGCCTGGTCGCGATGTGCTCGTCGGTCTGGGGTGTGCGCGTGCACCGCGACGGCAAGGTCGTCTGGTTCGTGCCGGCAGCGGAGGCCCGGGCCGACGCCGACCTGGGCTCGCTCCGGATCGAGTACGAGGAGGTGTCGGACCGGCCCCCGCCGGCCGCCGAACTGGCGGACCCTGTCCAGATCAAGGTGTTGGGCCTCCCGACGGCGGCGTACGTCGAGTTCCGCCACCACTATCGGGAGCTGCGCCGCGAGCTCAGTCTGCTGACGCTGGCCAGCGAAGAGACCTACCCGATCGCCCAGCATCTGTCCCGGTTGTTCCAGCTCTTCGATCACGACGTCAGGTTGAGTTCGAGCAGTGCAACAGTTCTGAAGGCCGTGGCCTCGGGGGCCGAAACGGTCGACGTCGACGTCACCGTCGACCGATCCTCGATCGGGACCATCGCGCAGATGATCGACGTCCTCGAGCTCGCCGACGCGTTCTGCCGGGCCGAACGACTGCTGTCGGTCGCAGCATCGCCGCGACAGCGCGCGTTCACCCGGTGGTACCTCGGCGAGTACATCGGCCAGGGGCGGGGACGGCCCGCGGTGCCCTGGCCCGGCGACGCCGATCTCACCGACCCGCTCGAGGCGTGAGCGCACCCGAGACGGCACCGCCCCGAAGTACCTCATCGCCGGCACCATCTCGGAGGTGACCAGACCGTGGTCCCGGGTCAGCTCGTCGATCACGTCGAAGGACGCGCGGATCCGTTCCGGTGTGTCCACCACCACCGTCACGACCGGCACCCGACGGCCGAGCTGGACCAGGCGGTCCCCATGCGGCTCGTGGTCGCCGTGAAAGCCCCATGAACCCCGAAGTGATGTCGCGCCTCGCGCGCTCGTCCCGCGCAGCCGACGGACGATCGCCCGGTGGATCGGCTCACCCGTCGTACAGGTGGGACTCTGACGTGACGACGAGCAGCTTCTGCCACAACCTGCGGCCATCGCCATCAACGTTCGGCAGTGCGTGCGGGCGGGCGATCAACCGGCCGTCAAGCTTGCACACGCGGACCCGTTCGACACTGATCGTCGGACGCTCCAGGCTGGCTCACGAGCTCGGGAAGGACCTCCGCGATCCGGGCGCCGGCTCCCACCGCCATGACCATCGTCGGCACGTCGTGGTTGCGTGCGAGGAACCTGGCCCGTTCCCGTTCGCCACGGGTGGTGCCGTCCACACCCACGAGCACAGTCGCCCCCGCGACTCCGCGCAGCTTCAGGAGGTCACAGACGGCAAGGTGGGCGCGGCGCCCGAGAATCCGCTCATGCCGGCCGAGGTAGATGGTCAGCTTCGTGGCTTCGCTCAACTGGTCGGGAACGGGAGCCGATTCCGGAACGCATCGAGTGACGAGCCTGGCGCGCTCGACGGTCAGCATCCCCGTCTGCTGCATCCCGGCAAGCCGCGGGAGCATGGGCGCGATCCGATCGTGGGTGTCGACCGCAATCGCGACCACCGACGGGTCCTCGGACATCGTGAGGGTCTGGTCGCCCCTCAAGTGGTGGCGCAACCCGAAGCCGCCACTGGCGCGCAGCAGAATGCTGGTGGTCACCGCAGACTGCTCGAACACGCCCAGGAGTACGTCGGAGAAGAGCGCCCCGTCGATCCGCTCCCGTTCCCCGAAGTAGCTGGTGACCTTCAGGCAGTCCTCGATCACAGCCGGCCTCCCACCCACAGCCCGGCCGCTGCCGTGCCGAGCCCGGCGATGACACTGAACAGAGGTTCGTCAGGGCGAGGACGAACTGACGCTCCTCGATGAGGCGCTGCGTCTCGAACATCCACGTGCTGAAGGTCGTGTAGGCGCCGATGACGCCCGCGCCCAGCAGGAGTTCGACGTCCCGCGACACGGCCAGACCGGCCAGCAGTCCCAGGGCGAAGGCGCCGGTCAGGTTGACCAGCAGGGTCCCGTACGGCATCGAGCCGGGCACTCGGCGGCTCACTGCCCCGTCGAGGAGAAACCTCAGGACCGCCCCTGCCCCACTGGCCACGACCACGCCCGCCCAGACCAGCGCATTCACCGCAGCACCCCCGCCCGGCGCACCAGTGCGGTGGCGAGATGCACGGCCACCAGCCCACACGCAAGACTGGCCACGGTGTACGCGACGGCCACCGCCGCGGCACCCGCCTCCAGCAGACGCACCGTCTCGACCTGCATCGTGGAGAACGTGCTGAGGCCGCCGCACAGCCCGGTTCCCAAGAGGGGACGTCGGTAGTTGGAGGCTGGAAGTCGCTCCAGGAGCCGCGTCGAGAAATAGCCCAGCATCAGTGCGGCGATGATGTTCACGACGAAGGTGGACCACGGCCAGTCCCCGCCGGTGATGTCCACCGACGCGCCCAGTGCGGCTCGCACCGACCCTCCGATCGCGCCGCCACAGAAGATCGCGAGCAGTTCGCGACGATCCCGTCCCATGAGCACTCAGGCGTAGCCGAGCTCGTGCAGCCGGTCGTCGTCGATGCCGAAGTGGTGTGCCACCTCGTGCACGACGGTGATCCGGACCTCGTCGACCAGCTCCTCCTCCGACTCGCACATGTCGAGCAGCGGGTTGCGGAAGATGAGGATGCGGTCGGGCAGCTCCAGTCCGTAGGAGCCGTCTCGCTCGGTCATCGCCACCCCGTCGTACAGGCCGAGCAGGTCGGGCTCGTCCTCGGGAGGTTCGTCCTCGACGAGTACGACGACGTTGCGCACCAGTTGGGTGAGCTCGTCCGGGATGTCGTCGAGGGCTTGGTCGACCAGCTCCTCGAAGCGCTCCCGGCTGACGTCGATGGGCACCCGCCCATTGTGCTCGATGACTGGTCGAACAGTGGTTCGCCGGTCGAACCCGGTCGAGCCCGCCGAGCTCGAACGCCGAACACCCCGGACCGTGACGGTCCGGGGTGTTCGCTTTGGCGACCCCGACGGGACTCGAACCCGCGGCCTCCGCCGTGACAGGGCGGCGCGCTAACCAACTGCGCTACGGGGCCAGATTTTGCTTCTCTCGAAGCGTGGGAACTCTAACTCATTGCCTTCTTCGGAAACCAATCGGCAGATCGTCCGATGCGGTTCGCACCCCCAACGGGATTCGAACCCGTGCTACCGCCGTGAAAGGGCGACGTCCTAGGCCGCTAGACGATGGGGGCCTGCCGCCTTGCGGCAACCGGCACATCATAGGGCAGCCGCCGAAGGCGCCCCAAATCACTTCCAGACCAGCAACAACCTCGAATTCATCCGCCTCCGGGCCCTGCGGTATGGTTTCCACCGCTCGGGCAGGTAGCTCAGTTGGTACGAGCGTCCGCCTGAAAAGTGGAAGGTCGGCGGTTCGACCCCGCCCCTGCCCACGAGCACCGCAGGGCTGACCTGCAGGAACGCCCTCGCCGTACCCGGCGAGGGCGTTCCGGTGTCTGCCTCCAGTCTCATTTCCTGGCTAGCCGTGGTCAGCGGGAGAGGTTGCGGTAGGCACTCGCAGACAGCGGCAGGAAGATCGCAGTCAGGACGAGCGGCCAGCCGAAGGCCACCAGCACCGCGTGGTCGGCCAGGACGCCGTCGGTGATGCCGGTCGGGTTGCCGAACAGCTCGCGCGCGGCTGCGGCGGTGGCCGAGACCGGGTTCCACTGGGCCAGGAAGCCGAGCCAGTCTGGCATCGTCTCGGGCGCGACGAACAGGTTGGACAGGAACCCGAGCGGCCAGACCAGCACCTGGACGGCCATCTGCGCGCCTTCGCCGCGGAGCGCGACCCCCAGGTAGATCCCGATCCACAGCACCGCGAACCGCAGCCAAAGCAGCAGCGCCACCGCGAGCATCGCGCGGCCGGCGCCGTCGTCGATGCGCCACCCGACGAGCAGGCCGCCGACCATCAGCACCACCAGCTGCACCGCGGAGTTGAGGAGGTCGGCCCCGCAGCGCCCGAGCGGGACCGCCACGCTGCTGATCGGCATCGACCGGAACCGGTCGGTGATGCCCCGCTTGGTGTCCTGCGCGATCGCGGTCATCGTCGACTCGACGCCGAACAGCATGGAGAGCGCGAACATGCCTGGCAGGAGGTATTCCAGGTAGTCGCCGCCGCCGGGCACGTCGATGGCGCCACCGAAGAGGAAGCCGAAGACGAGCAGCAGCATCACCGAGAAGGCGATGCCGAAGATCGGTGTCCACGGCTCGCGGACCCAGTGCTTGAGGTCGCGCTGGGTCACGATCCAGCCTTGGCTCAGCGTGGCGATCATCGGGGGCCTCCCGTGGTGGTGGCGTTGGTGGCGTCGGTGAGGTGCAGGAACACCTCGTCGAGGGTGGGGCGACGCAGCAGCACGTCGTCGACGTCGAGCCCGGTGCGGTCGAGCGCGCGCACCGCGGCGAGCAGTGCCGCGGTCCCTCCGGCGGGGCCCGCCTCGACGGTCACCTCGCGGGTGTCCTCGTCCGCTGTCCCGGCCAGGACGTGCGCGAGCGCCGTCAGGTCGGTGCCCTGCCTCGCGGTGACGATCACCCGATCGCCGCCGAGGCGGCTCTTCAGCTCCGAGGACGTGCCCTCCGCGATCACCGTTCCGGCGCCCATCACGGTGATCCGGTCGGCGAGCTGGTCGGCCTCGTCGAGGTACTGGGTGGTGAGCAGCACCGTGGTCCCGAGCTCGACCACTCGTCGTACGGTCTCCCAGACCTCGGCCCGGCCCCGGGGGTCGAGCCCGGTGGTCGGCTCGTCGAGGAAGAGCAGGCTGGGTCGGCGGATCAGGCTGGCGGCGATGTCGAGCCGGCGGCGCATGCCCCCGGAGTACGTCGAGACCTTGCGGCGACCGGCTCCGTCCAGCCCGTAGGTCGTGAGCAGCTCGTCCGCGCGTACCCGGGCTTGTGTCTTGGTCAGCCCGTGGAGGCGGCCGAGCATGACCAGGTTCTCGCGGCCGAACAGCACCTCGTCCAGGGCGGTCGACTGACCGACGAGGCCGATCTCGCGTCGCACGGCGGTGGCCTCGCGTCGTACGTCGTGTCCGGCCACCCGAACCTCGCCCTGGTCGCAGCGGGTGAGCGTGGCGAAGATGCGGATCGCGGTCGTCTTGCCTGCCCCGTTCGGGCCCAGCAGGGCGTGGATGGTGCCGGGGGCGACGCTCAGATCGAACCCGTCGAGGGCGTGGGTCTGTCCGTAGCTCTTGTGCAGGTCGCGGGCGAGCAGGGGTGGTGCGGTCGAGGCCATCTGGCTCCTTTTGTCGTACGCCGTACGGAACTAGCGACCCAACTGTAGCATTAATTCCGTACGGCGCACGAAGAAGTTAGGATCGGCTCGTGCCTGTCGACCCGGACCCCGTCATTCGCCTGCTCTGGCGGCACGTCGTGCCCGCCGAGGCGCCGGCACCCAAGCGCGGTCCTCGACAGCGCGTGACGGTGGACGAGGTGGTCGATCGGGCCATCGAGATCGCCGACGAGCAGGGACTCGACGCACTCTCCATGCGCAGCCTGGCCCCGCGGCTGGGCATCGGCGTGATGACGCTGTACACCTACGTCGCCAATCGCAGCGACCTCGTCGTGCTCATGGTCGACCAGGTCTTCGGCCGTCGGGAGCTCCCGCCGATGTCGGGCTCGTTGCGGGAGCGACTGCAGCTGGTCGCGGAGGTCCAGCTCGGCGACTGCCGCGAGCATCCCTGGCTCCTGGAGGTCGCCGGGGTGCGGCCCTGGCTTGGACCGAACGTGTCCGACCGGTACGAGTGGATGCTGTCGGCGGTCGAGGGGATCGGCCTCGACGACATCGAGATGGACCAGACGGTCACGCTGGTGGCGGGGTTCGCCACCAACGTCGCGCGCTCCGAGCACGAGGTGCGCCGCGCGGAGCGCGAGTCCGGGATGACCGACCTGGAGTGGTGGGAGGTGAACGTTGGGCCGCTGACGGAGGTGATGGGCCACCGCGAGTACCCGATCGCGGGCCGGGTCGGCTCCGCCGCCGGCGAGGCCTACCAGGCCGGGACCGACCCCCACCGCGAGCTCGAGTTCGGGCTGGCGCGCATCCTCGACGGGCTCGAGGCGTACGTCGCGCGACGTCAGGGAAGGTAAGCCGGCGGGTCGGCCTTGTCGCCGCCCTCGAGGTCGGCGACCGTCTGCAGCTCACCCAGGTCGGTGAGTCGCATGAGGCTCCACGCGCCGTCTTGGTGGACGGTGGCGAGCATGGTCCGGTCGGTCTCCCACACGGCCTGACCGATGATCGCCTGAGTCTGCTCGTCGTTGGCGAACTCCGAGACCATCTCGCCGGTCTCCGAGTCGAGGATGGCGACCAGACCCTCGCGTGGACCGTCGAGGTTCGCCGGCCGGCCCATCACATAGCGGCCGTCGGGGCTGAACGTGCCAAGGGCGTAGTCGCAGGTCTTCCACAACAGCGTCTCGCGTGGCACTGTAGACGCCAGAGCAGCTGCCGCTGTCGCTGGTCGAGATCACGCCTGCCACCCGGCCGTCGCTTGCGGCACCCACGATCTTCCGGAAGAGGGTGTACTGCCAGATCGATCCGTTGTCCCTGATCCGGAAGCCACCGCCGAGGTCGCCGTACTCGTTGTAGTAGACCGCGCAACCCTCGTCGCTCTCGCACGAGCCGGAGCCGACCACCGCGACCAGTTCGACGATGCTCATCGGCCCGCGGGGGTCGAGGGGGACGGGCTCGGAGTCGTCCTTGCCGAAGGTCAGAACGTGACCGCTCTCGTCGGTGTAGGCGGTGAGGCTGCCGTCCGCCGAGGTCACCACCCTCAACCCACCGCGGAACTGGTCGGTGACCGAGCCATCGGAGTTCAGCGTGGTGAGCAGCCCGGTGTCCTTGACGTTGTCGGCGGCGCCGTTGGCGACCACGAGCCAACCGGTGCCGAAGGGCGCCACGTCCGAGGGGCTCCCGTCGACCGGCACCGGCTCACTGCCGGGCGACTCGATCGAGCCGCCGTTGAGCACCGCGATCTCGGCAGCCGTGCCCTCTGGGGCATCGGTGGTCAGCAGCGCCTTGACCGGACCGGTCGGCAGCGGGGCGTCGCTGGAACTGGAACTGGGGCTGGAACTGGAGCGGGAGGCAGGGTCGGGCGCGGCGTCGTCGCCCCCATCGTTGACCGCGGACATGCCGACCGGGATCGCGACCGCCACCAGGACGGCGGCGACCGCCCCGGCCACGGCGATCTGGCGACCGCGGATGCGCATCACGTCCTCGAGCCTGCTCGGGGGACAGGCACCGAGCACTCAGATCCTACCTTCCGGTGTGATCGGGCGAGGGTGATGGCGCGCGACATGCTGGCCGGAATGCCCCGGAGTAAGAGTCGTCCTCCAGTTGTGTTTGTCGCGTAAGTTGATTAATTTAAACTTCATGGACTCCTGGCTCGCCACCGCCGTCGGAGCGTGGCTGCTCCTCTCCGTCTTCGTCAGCCTCGGCCTGGCTCGCGCCATGAGCCTGTCGAGTCCGAGCGACCGCCGACGTCATGCGCTGGCCGCCGGCGGCGCTGATGGACAGCGGCTAGGCGCAGGGATGGCCAGGCCGGACGACAAGAGCGCGGATGAGTTGGTCGGGGCCCGATGAGGCCCAGGACTTGGTCCGCCTGCTGGGGAAGGCAATGGGGAGGTAGCTGCGAGGCGCGCGCGTCAACAAGCAGCGACTAGCTGGCACCGGTCAACGCAGGCAGCAGCATGCTGGTGATGAACCGTTGCTCGGCGGGGGTGCCGTCGAACAGTCCTCTGCCCAAGCCTGGTTGGAGGGTATGGGTGCCGGTGTGGTTGGTGATTCGGTAGCGCCCGTGTGGCGTGCACCAGGCGTAGACCCCCTGGACGGGTTGCTTCTTGCGCCATCGTCCGTGGGTGGCGATCCGGTGGTGTCGTTGGGTCAGGGGTCCGGCGTTGTCGAGGCGGGTCTGGCCGGGTGGACCGTGGCCGTCATAGGGCGTCGTGTGGTCGAGCTGCATCTTGCGGCTGGTGGACACCGCATAGGGGAAGCAGTCCACAGGGGTGGCGAGGAAGGCGGCCTCACGAAGGGTTCCGGTGAACTCGTATCCGTCGGCGGGGAGCTGGTGGGCGAGGTCGATCACGGGACGGATCGTCACGTGTGCGTGGCCGAGGATCTCGCGGGCGTGGCCCAGGGTGATCGGGCCCGATCGGTCACCTGCCTCGAACCTGGCTACTCCCCGGGCATCCCGGGTGAAGTCGGACTCGGTCACGTGCACGACGAGCTGAACCTTCGGGCGCAGCTGCTGGGGGTCGATGGTCTTGAGGGTGGTCGCCAGATCGGTGTCCAGACCCTCCGGTTCCGCCTCGGCGATCAGCCGCAGCGCACCGGCAGGGTTGGCGAGCCAACCCAGGGCTGTGGATCGTCGTACGTCGAGGGTCGACTCGTCGCCCCGCGCGGCGAGAATCCGGGCCAGCCGGTCCACCTCGGCATCGAGGCGGATCGCGTCGGCCGCGTCGAGCTTGGCGTAGAGCCCCTTGATGCCGTGCTCGGTGGCCTGGTTGATCGTGACGAAGCGACGTTTCAGGGCCGCGTCCCGGTTCGCGTCGGCGCCGGTGTCGTCGGCCGCGAGCACCATCGCCTCCACCAGTCGCAGCAGTCGCGAGGGCGGCAGACTCGCCGCGACCTCGACCAACCGGTCGTCGATCTCCGCGGCCTGGCGTTGACTCAGCTCCCGGGTAGCGGCAGCGATCTTGCGGGTCACCCAGACCTCGAGCGCCAGCTCCTCGGTCAGGAGGTGCCACAGGCCCGGGAACCGGTGCCGCACGTCCAGGGCGTCGGCGATCAGGTTGCGTGCCGCGTGCGGATGCTGGTGCAGGCTGACGCCCAGCTCGGCCGGCGCGAACTCGGCCACCTCCGGGGTGCCCTCACCGCCCAGCACCACCACCCGCTCCCGGCCCGGAAGCCCCACCGGGATTCCGTACAGGGTCTCGGCCGGGTGCTGGTCGGCCCAGTGCGCGGCCAGCACGAACAGCTCCGCATCCGCTGCCCGCCTGGCGGCGAGCGCGCCCTCCACCGCAGCGAGCGTGTCGCCAGCAGTCTCGGGAAGCGGTTTCATACCTGAAATTCTAGGGGAACACCAGTTCGAAAACAACGCTGATCAAGGTCAATTCTCGAATGGCGGCAGCCCTGACTCATCACTGGGTGGTTTGTCGTGCGTTCCATCCGAGCCCCCTCTCGGGATCCGGGATATGGCCCGAAGGGGCGATGGACACCCCTCTTCTGGGTGGTCGATACTTACAGAAGCTATTTGGCCCGGACCCCGCCATCAGATGAACATCGCCTTCAGTGAGGTCCCGACGTGGACGTCCAGTCCCTGACCGCCATGAACCAGCAGCCCGAGGTCATGGCTTCGAACCCGACGGTTCCGGCGCTGACCGTCCGGCAGTACCGGTCCGGTTGCTGGTCCGTCGTCGAGGCCAGCGGCGAGCTGGACATCCAGGTCGTCCCGTTGATGCGCGCTCACCTGGTCGACTGCCCCCCGCACTTGATCTTCGACCTGAGTCGGGTCACGTTCATGGACGCGAGCGGACTCGGCATTCTCGCCCGCAGCCTGCGGGCGGCCCAGCAGGCTCGTGGCCAGGTCCGCGTGGTCGGGCCGACGAGACAGGTCCGCAAGATGCTCGCGATCACGCAGTTGGATCGGGCAATGCTGATTTTCACGTCTCTGGAAGAGGCGTTGGCCGAACCGGATGCGCTGAACTCAGACGCAGGCTCGTAATCCGCGCCGCCCGAGACCTCGGGCCGAGTAGGTTGACCACATCATTGAGGAGCGAGTGACCACCTACACTCCCAGCTCGGCGGCTGGCACCTCATGACGCCCAGGGACGGCGCCCAGATCTCCGAGGTGCGCGCCCTGGTCGCGGCCGAGAGTGAGCTGACCGGCGACGACCCGGGGGTCACCGGGTGGATGCAGCGGCTGTGTCGGGCAGCGACTCGGAGCCTGCCCGCGATGGGCGTCGGGGTCAGCCTGATGTCCGACACCGGCAACCATGTCTCCTATGCCGCGTCGAGCCCTGCCTGCGAGCAGTTCGAGGAACTGCAGTTCACGATGGGCGAAGGTCCCTGCATGGATGCCTTCGCCTCGCGAAAACCCGTGCTGACCTCTGACCTTGCGGAGGTTGCCGGCCGATGGCCCGGCTACGCGACTGCGATCCAGGACCACGGCGTGCGAGCCGTGTACGCGTTCCCGCTGCAGATCGGAGCCGCCCGCCTCGGTGCCCTGGACATTTATCGTGCGCTGGTCGGCGGGCTGTCCGCCTCGGAACTCGCCATGGCGTTCGCGTTCGCAGAAGTTGCCATGGGAAAGCTTCTCGATGCGCAGGACGGCTCCACCAACTCCTTCCAGCAGGAGGCAGCTGGCAACCGGTTCGAGCTCTACCAGGCACAGGGCATGGTGATGGTCCAGCTCGGAGTCGACCTGACCGAGGCGATGGCTCGCCTGCGGGCCTACGCCTACGCCCAAGATAGCCGCCTGGCGGACGTCGCCGACGCCGTCGTCGAAGGTAAACTAATTTTCAAACCGGACGACCCGTGATCGGCACCTCTCGGCCGGGACTGAAGGGAGTGGACAATGTCTACTGTTGCAGCTGAACGGGTCGCCGAGGTGTTTGTAGAGGTGGCCGACACCCTGGTTGACGAGTTCGACCTGATCGAGTTCCTGCAGATGGTCACAGCGCACACGTCTGAGTTGGTGGGCGCCGCAGCCGCTGGGTTGCTGCTGGATGACCAGCAGGGCCGGTTGCAACTGATGGCCGCCTCCGACGAACGAGCGAAGATGCTCGAGCTGTTCCAGATCCAGGCACACGAGGGCCCGTGCCAGGACTGCTTCCGCGAGGGCCACGCGGTGATCAACGCGGACCTTCGAGAAGCCGGCTCAACCTGGCCACTCTTCGCTCCGCACGCCGTGGCAGCTGGATTCCGGTCGGTGCACGCCTTCCCGCTCCGCCTTCGCACCAGGGTGATCGGCGCGCTCAACCTGTTCGGCACCGACATCGGCCGCATGGAGCCTGGTGACGTGCGCATCGTCCAAGCCTTGGCCGACATCGCCACCATCGGCTTGCTGCAGGAACGGGCCATCCGACGCGGTGAGATCCTCACCGAGCAGCTGCAGTCCGCCCTGAACAGCCGCATCGTGATCGAACAGGCAAAGGGAGTGCTGGCTCAGCTGCACTCGTGCAGCACCGACGAAGCGTTCGAGCTGCTCCGCAACTACTGCCGCAGCCACCAACTACGCCTCGGCGAGGTCGCGCAGGCGGTTGCCAGCGACCCGGCCAGCGTCCCTGGCCTAGCCCGTCGCTGAGCCCGTCGCTGAGCCCACCACTGAGCTCAGAGCCAGGCGTGCAGCCGGACCTGGGTCCCGTCCAAGCCCGAGCGGACCTGGACGAGATCGCATAGCCGGTTGGCCAGCCAGATGCCTCGCCCGTGCTCCGGAAGCACGTCCGGGTAGCCGCGCCCGACGAGGGGGTCGGCGATGAAGCCGTCGTCTCGCACATCAATGACCAGGGAGTCCGCCGCGTCCCAGATCTGCATCAACCCGTGGCCGCCGCCATGCAGGACGCTGTTGGCCGCCACCTCGTGGGCGGCGAGCACCATGTCTTCGGCCGCTTCGCTCGACAAGGTCGAGGAATCGACGACGCGCCGGACGATGCCGCGGAGGACGGTCAGGTCGTCCGGTCCGAAGTCGATGCGCATGGCCCCGACCGGGGCAGACGGGAGATCCTTGGCGAAGGCGTGCTCGGAGCCGTTTGCTGGGAGCGGCATCGTGCTTCCGAACCCGTTGTGGACCACCGGGTGGACGCGGAGCGCCTCCTCGAGGATCTCGGACGGCAGGGCCGTGTAGTCGTAGGGACAGAGCAGCCGCCATGCAGGCCCGTCGTCGAACGCCAGGTTGATGAGGCTCTCGTGCAGCTCCGCCTCGGCGAACTCGACGTCACGGCGCCCGGGCCAAGCCGGCTCGCCCACACCCCGCACCGAGCCGCCGGCGGCATTGTCCCTGAGGAAGCGACGCCACTCCGGGATGATGCACGCCGGGTTGGCCCCGAGCTCGGTCATATCGACGAACTCGACGTGCGAGGACGCGTTGCCCAACGCCTCCTCGAGTTCGGCGATCCGCTCGGGGACGAGCGCGACCATGACCGGTTCGCGCAGGGCGATCCCCTCACGAATGAACGGGAGCACCGATCGCGCGTGATCGTCTGGACCCGCATAGAAGGTGACCTCGTGGTTGAACTGTGCCCGAGAGGTTTCGTACATCTGGGACATCAGACTCACGACCGTTCTCAAGATGCTGCACCCAGCCCCCCCGAGTGCGCAGGACCACTGTGCATCGTTTTGCGCCTAAGCGCGAGAGTTTTCGAGAACTTTCAACCATCTTGGGTAAAACCCCGGGGTAGGCATCGCTACTCAGACCCAACTGAGTTTCCTGGAACTGCCACGAAGTGCCGGCGACGTGGCTTGATGGGGGAATGAACCGCTACGCCGACCCCACCGCCTGCCCGGGCTGCCGCTCACGTCATCGAGTTCGGCGCCCCCACGTGTCCCCACTGCGACCTCCGCCTGACTGGTCAGGCCGCGCAGCTCCTGTTCGCCACGCTGGTCCGTGCCGACCAGCTGGTCGGCGAACTTCGCGCGTCGCAGCCCGCCCACGCGGTGGCCGTTCCGACGACGCCGGGCCCGACCGGGCCGACGCAACCGCGCCCTGCCAGCAGGATGAACGCCGCGTCGGTTCCGAAGATTCTCCTCGGCCTCGGAGCGCTCTGCCTGCTGGTGGCGGCATTGGTGTTCCTCGCCGTCGCCTGGACGGAAATGGGCATGGGAGGCAGGACCGCCGTACTCGTCGGGCTGACCGTCACCGCCGGTGGCCTGTGCGCCTGGCTGACCACCAAGGGACTGCGTGCGGGGGCCGAGTCGTTCGCGGCCGTGACGCTCGGGCTCCTGACGCTCGACATCGTCGGTGCGGATTCCGCCGGTTGGCTCGGAAGCATCTCCGGAGCCGACTTCACGATCATCCTCGGCGTCGTGCTGGGGCTGGCCGGGACTGTCTCCTCGATGCTCGCGCTTCGCAGCCCGGTGGAGCGACTGGTCACCGCCGAGCTGGCCGCGGCACTCGGCCTGCTTCTGGCCGTCGGTGGCTGGGTCACTGCCGACCACACCGGCTACGCGGTCGACTACCTGGCCGGGGTCGTCGTCACTGCGGCCGCGGCGCTGGTCGCCTGGCGTGTTCGGCTGGTCTTCCTGGCGGTTGCCTCTGCTGGCGCAACAGGATTGTGGTGGCTCAGCCTGCTCGGAGAGGGGATCAGTCGCGGCTTGGAAGAGCCCACCATCGCGTCGCTGTTCGGCCAGTTCCAGATCTGGCCGGTGCTGTCCGCGGCCGCACTCGTTGCCGTACCGGCGGCAGTCGTCCGCCTGCCGCAGCCCTTGCGGATCACGGCTGCCGGCGTCGGCCTCACCGTCCTGACCGTCGCCGCCGCCATGCCGACCTCTGGCAACTCAATGACCGTCGTCGGAGTCGTCGCGCTGGCCGTGCTCGCGGTCGCAATCGGTGTCGCCGTCGCCGCGCCGGGCAGATGGGGGTGGTCGGCGTCCGGTGCTCTCGCGCTGTCGGGCATGACGGCGGCCGGCCTCCTTCTGTTCCTGCTCACCGAGGCTGCCTCCCGCCTGCAGGCAGACCCGTGGTCGGTCTCGATCGACGGGCGGCTCGGCGAGGTGGCGCTCGACGCGTCCCCATTGCTGGTCGTGCCGGCGGCACTGCTGCTGGTCGCCTCCGCTTGGGCGGCGGTTCGCCTGGTTGGGGCGAAGCCCGACCCAAGGGCGTGGGTCACGCCGGTCGTGGGCGTAGCGGCAGCCGGAATCGCCGGCACCCTGGCCCTCTATCCGGTCCAGATCTCAGCTGTCGTCGCCACGCTGCTGGCCGGCGCCGTGCTCAGCTGGGCGCTGACGCGGGGACGGCTCGTTGGCCACGCCGTCACCATGATCGTCGGTGCGGGGGCCTTTGTGGCCGCCCTGCCTTCCGACTGGCTGTGCGCGGCCAGCCTGCTCGTGCTGACCGGACTCGCCTTCGCGATCGACTACGGCAGCGAGGGCGTCGTACGACGGGCGGCCGGTGCCGCCACCATGGTGCTGCTCGGGAGCCTGCTGTGGACCTGCGGTCATCTGGCGCTGATGCCGGTCCCGTGGTTGCCGATGCTGGTCATCGCGACCTTGGGCCTGATCGTGCTGATGCGGCCAGTGCCTGCCTATGAGCTCGCAGCGGCACCCACTGCCGCGATCGCGATCGCGGCTGCAGATCCCGACCTCACCTGGCTCGCGGTCCACCTCACGCTGACCGGTGCTCTGGTCACCGCAAGCGCCCTGTGGAACCGGCGCCGCGACCTCGGCTGGGTCGGCACCGGCGTGCTGTTCCTCGCCACCTGGGTGCGCCTGGCAGACCTGGACGTGACGACTGTCGAGGCCTACACGGTGCCGCTGGCCGTGGGGCTGGTCGGCTTCGGTCTCTACCGGATGTATCGCGATGACGTCGACACGCTCTCCGCCCTCGGCCCGGGCCTCGGACTCGGGCTCGTGCCGAGCCTCCTCCAGGCAATGGTCGACCCGGTGTCACCCCGTGCGCTGCTCCTGGGCGTCGCCTGTGTCGTACTCGTCGTTGCGGGCTCGTCGCTGCGTTGGAGTGCGCCCCTGTTGATCGGCGCGCTGACCGGGATCCTGCTCGTGCTGCGCGAGGCGGCGTACGCCGAGGTACTGACGCAGTGGGCGTTCATCGGCCTGGTCGGTGCGCTGCTGACCGTCATCGGAGTCACCTGGGAGCGCCGGCTCCAGGAGCTGCGGCTCGCGGCCGGGTATGTTCGCGGGCTGCGCTGACCCCTGAAAGAGTGATCGGGTGCTGCCCCGGTTCGAGATCCTCGATCAGCTCCGTCCGGTCGACCTGATCTCCCCGGGGCTCGTCCGAGTCGACCTCGGCTGGGCCCCGGGCTGCGCGCCGTCATCGGTCTGGGTCGACAACCCAGCGGTCGCGCCGTACGTCGCCCTCGTGCTCGAGCTCGACGACACCGAGGTCGCCGGGCGTCTCGAGTTCGGCTGGAGGGCTGCCGACGGCAGCCGCCTGCTGGGTTGGTACGACGGTGGTCGGCGGCAGCTGGGCATCGACGTGGTCGACGCGGCCGGCAAGACGTCGCGGCACCGGCGCCGCCGCTTCGGTCGTCCGGACGGCAGCGTCGACTCGGCAGCCCTGGCGCTGACCAGCACCCACCTGACGGTGTTCACCGGACAGCGCGGCGAGTGGACAGCCCGGGGTCGCGTCAAGCTCTCGAAGACGGTCGAGGTCCGCGACGAGAACTTCCTCGGTGGCCTGTCGGCAGGCTTCGAGTGGCAACCCAAGGACAACGACCCCGCTCCCGTCGTGCGGTTGCAGGCGGGGGCGTTCGGGCAGCTCGGCCTTCGCGACCTGCACGTCGCCACCGACGCGGACGGCGGGGTGGTCCAATCAGAAGGCCGGATCGTGCTGACCGCGACCCACGCCGGGCCAGGCTTCTTCGAGACCGGTCACACCGGCGTGTGGACGTTCGATCCGCAGAGTCGAGAGCTCGTGCACCGGGCAAATCTCTACTTCCGCCGGCCCGGCAGTCCCGGTGTGTACGGCGACCACGCCACCCATCTCGTCCGCGACGGCGACGACTGGCTGGTCGCCACCAGCACCTGGGGCGACTTCGACGGAACCGGCATGTCCATCAACCTCGCCCGGACCACGGCCGACCTGCTCAGTGGGGAGCATGTCCTGGACACCGCGGTGCTGGCCGTGCCCTCCACGGGGGTTGGTGTGTGGGACCCGCACCTGACCCGGATCGACGGCGTCTGGCACGTCGGCTACGTGACCGCAACGAAGTTCTTTGCGTTCCATCCGGCGTTGTGCCGCGGTGTCGCCCTTGATCGCCTTGACCTGGTCGGTGAGGACCTCACCCGCACCGCCACCGAGGGCATCGTGCTCAGCAAGATCGACGGGGCCTGGCGGGTGCTGGCGAGCGACGGCCGGGCCAACCCGCGCGGGGTGCGGAAACGCTTCCCGGTCTACGACCTGACGATGAGCGAGGTCGACACCCTCGACGCGCCGTATCCGACGAACATTCCCTGGCCGATGATCGTGCCGGACGGTGACGACTGGCTGATGCTGACCTTCGACGGCACCAGGTACGGCGGGGACATCCTCGGCTACGGCACTCACGGCGACGTCATCGTGATGCGGTCGGTGCCCTCAGATCGGGTAACCGAGACGGCCGGCGGAGCGTAGAAAGGCGGGGCGTGGCCCGAGCCACGACCTCTGTGAATCCCTTGGGATCAGCCTTCGGAGGCTGCGTCCCCCCCGAGGAGACCTCTGATCTCGCTCTCACGGAACCTTCTGTGCCCCCCCAAGGTGCGGATCGAACTGATCTTCCCAGCCTTTGCCCATCGGGTGACCGTCTTCGGGTCGACCCGGAACAGGGCTGCCACTTCGGCAGGCGTGAGAAGGGTATCTGTGTCGTTTGATCGCGCGCTCATATACCTTCTATCCCCACTCT
>CAVRBN010000009.1:0-185328 GCA_963719255.1 uncultured Actinomycetota bacterium
CGAACGCGCCGTTGAGCTCGTAACAGAATCCGCCGCGCCGGCGGGACACGAGCTTGTCCACGAGGGCGTCCTCGGTGAGGACGATCGGCTCGCCCAGGTGGATGCTCAGGTTCTCGAACGGGACGCGCGCGAGGTGGGCATGCACCAACGTGGCAAGGGCGTCCGGGCTGGGGGAAGCCGGCCGGTTTGCACCGATGCGCTCCAGGTAGGAAACCGCCGTCGACTCGTCCATGCAGCCATCGTGCAACCTCAACCCCCCTCGAGGTCAATGCTGCGTCCGGAGGCGGATCAGCGCTCGACTGCGGCGCGGACCTCTTTCATGATCTCGCCGAAGGGAGCCAGACGCAGCGTGTCTCGCTGCAGCATGAACTCCTCGAAGGTCAACGAGCCCACCTCCGTGACGGTGCGTTCGGTCACCGACGGCCGGGACTCCCGCCATACGACTGCCTGGCCGTGGTTGTTGCTGATCGTCCGATAGCGCAGCCCTTGGTAGAAGGAGTCGATGAACCAGACCAGCTTGTACACATCCCCCATCCACCGTTCGTCGTCGATGCCGAGCCGCTGCTTGACTTCGGAGTAGTTCTGGTAGTCCGGCAGCGAGGCCACGTACGTGTGCGGGCGCACGTCATCGATGAGGATCAGGCCTCGCGGCTCCAGGTGCTCCAGGGCGTTGTTGAGGTCTCGAAGGGTCTGCTCGAAGGTGTGCAGCCCGTCGAGGTAGATGACGTCGAACGTCTCGGTCGCTTCGATGTACTTCCCGAAGTAAACGTCACTGGTCACCTCGTGGTACGTCGTGCCCGGCTTGGTCCGTTGCGCCTCGACATGGTCGAAGCCGAACGTCGGGTCCACCGCCACCTTGAGCGCGGCGTTGACGTTGTGGAAGGTTTCACCCTTGGCTATGCCGATCTCGAGATAGCGGGGCTCCTCGTACAGGCTCAGCAGCAAATTCACGGCCCGGTGACGTGGGAGCCGTTGCGGCCCCTGGGCTGGAGCCGTCTCAGTCATGGTCTCTCCCGGCGTCGGCGAAGGCGGCATCGATGAAGAGGCTAGCCTCATCGCAAGGCACCGTGGACGGCGGCCAGCGTCATCGAGCGCTGTGACTCTTGCGGGACGGGCGGCCGGGACCTCTGCATGCGCGCGACGCTACACCCCGCAGGGTGAGATGGCCGGACGCCCCGCACTGGCACACGGGGCGTCCGTAGACTGCGGCTCGATGACCCCCGACGACCTGGTGGCGTTCGACCGCGCGCACCTGTGGCACCCCTACACCTCGATGACCCAGCCGACCCCGATCCGGCTCGTCACCGGGGCCGAGGGTGTCCGGCTTCGGCTCGCCGACGGCCGCGAGGTGATCGATGCCATGTCGTCGTGGTGGGCCGCCATCCACGGCTACAACCACCCGGTGCTCAATCAGGCTGTCGAGGAACAGCTCGGCACGATGGCGCACGTGATGTTCGGCGGGCTGACCCACGAACCAGCTGTCCGCCTGGCCAGGCAGCTGATCGAGCTCGCGCCGGCCGGTCTGGAGCACGTCTTCCTGGCCGACAGCGGATCCGTGAGCGTCGAGGTGGCCATGAAGATGGTGCTCCAGCACCAGCGCGGCATCGGCCGGCCGGAGCGCACCAGGTTCCTGACCGTCCGCGGCGGCTACCACGGAGACACCTTCGACTGCATGAGTGTGTGCGACCCAGTCGGCGGGATGCATTCGATGTACGCCGCCGTACTCCCTCAGCAGGTCTTCGGTGACCGGCCACCCGCGCAGGGTGAGGACATCCGGGAGTGGGCGGACGGCTTCCGAGCGCTCGCCGCAGACCACGCCGACGAGGTCGCGGGACTGATCGTCGAGCCGCTGCTGCAGGGCGCCGGTGGCATGCACCCCTACCCGGCCGAGTGCCTGACGGTCTTCCGCGAGGTCGCCGACGAGCACGGCTTCGACCTCGTCTTCGACGAGATCGCGACCGGGTTCGGCCGGACCGGATTCATGTTCGCCGCCGAGGCGGCCGGCGTCACCCCCGACCTGATGTGCGTCGGGAAGGCACTCACCGGTGGCTACGTGACCCTCGCCGCCGTGTTGTGTACGACGGCCGTCGCCGAGGGTGTCTCGCGCAGTGAGTCCGGGGTGCTGATGCACGGGCCGACGTTCATGGGCAACCCGCTCGCCTGCTCGATCGCCAGCGCCAGCATCGACCTGCTGATCGGCCAGGACTGGAAGTCCGAAGTCACCCGGATCAACCGGGGCCTGGCCTCGGCGCTGCCCGACGCCCGCACGATCGGGGCGGTCGGCGTCGTCCAGCTCGACCACCCCGTCGACGTGGTGAAGGCCACCGAGGTGGCCCTGGAACACGGCGTGTGGCTGCGCCCGTTCCGCGACCTGATCTACGCGATGCCGCCGTACATCTGCACCGACGAGGAGGTCGCGACCATCGGCGCGGCGATCCGGGCAGCCGCCGAGGTGGCGTGATGGTCGCGAACGAGCGGTGCGTGGCCGGAGTGGCTGGCCGATCAGCGCTCGGCCCGCGACCGGGCCGGGCTGCAGCGAACGCTGCGGGCCCGGGCCGCCGACGACCGGCTCGTCGACCTCGCCGGGAACGACTACCTGGGTCTGAGTACGCACCCCGAAGTCGTCGCCGGTGCGTCAGCGGCGGCCGAGACCTGGGGTGCCGGGGCCGGCGCCTCGCGCCTGGTCACCGGAACGACGCGGCTGCACGTCGAGCTCGAGGAGGCCCTCGCCGCGTTCACCGGCCAGCCGGCCGCGTTGGTGCTCTCGACCGGCTACCACGCCAACCTGTCGGTCGTGACCGCGCTCGCCGACAAGGACACGCTGATCATCAGCGACGAGCACGTCCACGCGTCCCTGATCGACGGCGTCCGGCTGTCACGTGGAACGGTCCTGGTGACACCCCACAGCGATCTGGAGAGCCGTCGAGGCAGCGCTGGGCGCTCGCCGCGATCGCCGGGCGCTGGTGTTGGTCGAGTCGATCTATTCGGTCTTCGGCGACGCCGCGCCGCTCGCGGAGCTCGCGGAGGCCTGTGCCCGCCATGACGCACTGCTGGTGGTCGACGAGGCGCACGGCCTCGGCGTCCGGGGCGACGCGGACTCGCGTGGTCGCGGGCTCGTGCACGAGCTCGGGCTGGCCGCCCACCCCAACGTGGTCGTCACCTGCACGCTGTCCAAGTCGCTGGGCAGCCAGGGAGGCGCCGTACTCGGGCCTCCGGGGATGGTCGACCAGCTGGTCAACCGGGCCCGACCGTTCATCTTCGACACCGGCCTCGCGCCGCCCGCGGCCGGTGCGGCGCTGGCCGCGCTGGCGCTGATCGAACGCGAACCCGAACGCGTCGAGACGGGTCGGTCCCGCGCCGTCCAGCTGGCGGAGGCGCTCGGAATCGACCAGCCCGACGGCTGGGTGATGTCGGTGCCGATGCCCTCGCCCCAGGTCGCCCTCGCCGCCCAGGCCACGGCCCGCGAGCACGGCATCGCCGTCGGCTGCTTCCGTCCCCCGTCGGTCCCGGACGGCATCTCTCGGCTGCGGATGACGATCAACGCCGGAGTTCCGGAAGGCGACTGGAAGCTGGCGGTCGACGTACTCTCCGAGGTCGTGGCGGCCCACTATGAGCATCTTGGTCGTCACGGGCACCGACACCGGCGTCGGCAAGACCATCGCCACGGCCGCGCTCGCGGCCCGGGCAGCCGGGAGCGTGGTCGTGGTCAAGCCGGTGCAAACCGGAATCAGCGGGACCGAGCCCGGGGACGTCGACGTCGTCCACCGCCTCACCGGCCGTGCCGCCCAGGAGTTCACCACGCTCGCGGACCCGCTTGCGCCGGACACGGCGGCCCGGCTGCGGAAGGTCAGGATCCCGCCGATCGGCGAGTACGTCGACCGGATCCGCGTGCTGGATGACTTCCACGACCTGGTGATCGTGGAGGGCGCGGGTGGCCTTCTGGTCCGGCTCGACACCGAGGGCGGGACCGTCCTGGACCTCGCCCAGCAACTGAGCGCGGACCTCTACGTCGTCACTCGCGCCGGGCTCGGCACGCTCAACCACACCTGCCTGACCGTCGACGCGATCCGGGCCCGTGGGCTCGAACCGCGCGGGCTGATCATCGGATCCTGGCCGGATCGTCCGGGTCTGGCCGAGACGACCAACCGTGACGACCTGACGTTGCTGACCGGCGTCCCCCTGGCCGCCGTACTCCCCGAACGGGCCGGCAACCTCTCGAGGGAGCAGTTCCTCGAACTCGCCCCGACCTGGTTCACGGAACGGTAGTCCGAGACGAAATGGCCGCCGACACGCCGTAAATAGGGACCATTTCGTCTCGGACTACCGACTCCGACCGGTCAGGCAGCGACGTGCTCGTACGCCGCGAGCTTGGCAACGGCATCCACGAACGACTGGACGGTGTCGGCGTCGGAGGCGGGGTCGGTTCCCCACTCGTAGCGGTGGTTGATGACGATGTCGTCGATGACGCTGGCGCCGGCGACCTTGGCCGAGCGGCGGGTGTCCTCGTGGGCCCACTGGCCGCCGTACTGGCCCACGGAGGTGCCGACGACTGCGAGCGGCTTGTCCTTCATCGAGCCCTCTCCGAACGGGCGGGAGGCCCAGTCGAGGGCGTTGTTGAGCACGGCCGGCATGGTGCCGTTGTACTCCGGGGTGACGACGAGGACGCGGTCCGCGGCGGCGACCTGGTCGCGCAGCGCGGTCACCGGGGCGGGAGCGTCGGCTCCGTCGATGTCCTCGTTGTAGAACGGCACCTCGCCGAGGCCGGACGCGATGTCGACGACGACACCGACCGGGGCCTGGCTCCGGACTGCCTCCGCGAGGCGCAGGTTGTAGGAGTCGGCGCGCAGGCTGCCGACCAGAATCAGAACGCGGGTGTCAGACATGGGTTTCTCCTCGAGAGCGGGTGGTGTCCTTCACCGAGGCTAAACGGACCATGGTCCGGTTCTATTCCCACACTAGAGTGACCTGCGTCATGAGCCAGCGCCCCTTGTTGCCGATGCTCGGGGACCAGCCCGAGCGCCGCGACGCCGCCCGCAACCGTGAGGTCCTGCTCGAAGCAGCGCAGGGGCTCGTCGAGCACTGCGGCGTCGACTCGGTCACGATGGACGCCGTTGCCCAGAAGGCGGGCGTCGGCAAGGGCACCGTCTTCCGGCGGTTCGACAGCCGAGCCGGACTGATGGCGGCCCTCCTCAACCGCTCCGAGACCGAATGGCAGCGCCTCGTCATGAGCGGGCCTCCCCCGCTCGGGCCGGGCGCCGAACCCATGGATCGGCTGCTCACGTTCGGGCGCTCGCGGGTGGAGCTCAACCTGCGGCACGCGGACCTGATCCGCGCCGCCGGGCGCGAGGGCGACCAGTCCTACGCGGCGTACTCCTTCGCGGCCACGCACGTGCGCTACCTGCTCGGCGAGCTCAGGGTCCGCGGCGACATCGCGCTGCTCGCCACAGCCCTGCTCGCACCACTCGAGGTCGTGATCCTCGAGCAGCAGACCCGCAACGACGGCATGAACGTCGACCGCGTGGTCGCCGGCTGGGAGGACCTGGTACGCCGCGTGGTCAACGGCTGAGTCGCCGGCTGGTCGCGGCTGAGTCGCCGGCAGGGCAGACGGATGGCGCTACAACAAGTGCTGCCGGCGCAGGCCGTACGTGAGCCCGTCGACCAGGGCATCCCACGACGCCTCGATCACGTTGTGGCCGACGCCGACGGTGACCCAGGACGACTCGCCGTCGGAGGTCTCGATCAGCACCCGGGTGATCGCGTCGGTGCCGTGGCCCTGGTCGAGGATGCGCACCTTGTAGTCGATCAGCTCGAACTTCGCGACCTCCGGATACGCCTGCCCGATCGCCGTGCGCAGAGCGTGGTCGAGGGCGTTGACCGGGCCGTTGCCCTCACCTGTGACCACGAACCGTTCACCCCCTGCCCGGAGCTTGACGGTGGCCTCGGAGACCGCCTCGTCGCCCGGCCGGGTCTCGGTGATGACCCGCCACGACTCGACGTCGAAGTACGACGGGCGCCGGCCCTCGACCTGCTCGACCAGCATCAGCTCGAACGACGCGTCCGCGGCCTCGAACGTGTAGCCGCGGGCCTCCTGCTCCTTGACCAGGCCGGTGACCCGGGCAACGAGCTCCTGGTCGAGGTCGAAGCCGAGCTCCTTGCCCTTGAGCTCGATGCTGGCCCGGCCGGCCATGTCGGAGACCAGCAGCCGCATGTCGTTGCCGACGTGCACAGGGTCGAGGTGCTGGTAGAGGTTGGGATCCACCCTGATCGCGCTCGCGTGCAGGCCGGCCTTGTGTGCGAAGGCCGAGGTGCCGACATAGGGCTGACGGGACGCGGGCGGGAAGTTGGTGACCTCGGCGACGGCGTGCGCGATCCGGGTTGCGTCCTTGAGCAGGCCTTCGGGCAGCACGCGCAGGTTCAGCTTGAGCTCGAGGTTGGCGATCACCGAGATCAGGTCGGCGTTGCCGGTGCGCTCGCCGTACCCGTTGATGGTTCCCTGCACGTGGCTCGCCCCGGCGTCGACGGCCGCGAGCGTGTTGGCGACCGCGCAGCCGGTGTCGTTGTGACAGTGGATCCCGATGCGTGCGCCGGTCGCCTCGACCACGTCGTGGACCACGTCGGCCACCCGCGTGGGCAGCATGCCGCCGTTGGTGTCACACAGGGCGATCACCTCGGCGCCCGCGTCGTACGCCGTGCGCAGCACCTCGAGCGCGTAGTCGCGATTGTCGCGGTAGCCGTCGAAGAAGTGCTCGGCGTCGAGGAACACGGTCTGCCCCTCTGCCCGGAGGTGGGTGACCGTGTCACGGACCATCGCGAGATTCTCTTCGAGCGTGGTCCGCAGGGCGAGCTCGACGTGCCGGTCGTGGGACTTCGCCACCAGCGTCACGATCGAGGCACCACTGTCGCGCAGGGCGGCGACCTGCGGATCGTCGGCCGCGCGCAGCCCGGGACGGCGGGTGGCCCCGAAGGCCGCCAGCTTGGCGTGCCGCAGGTCGAGCTCGGCGACAGCGCGACGGAAGAACTCGGTGTCCTTCGGGTTGGCGCCCGGCCAGCCACCTTCGATGTAGCCGACCCCGAGCCCGTCGAGCTGGCGGGCGATCGACAGCTTGTCGGCGACGGACAGGTTGAGCCCCTCCTGCTGGGCGCCGTCGCGCAAGGTCGTGTCGTAGACGTGGAAGGTGCCCTGCAGGTCCAGCTGGTCGGCCATCTCAGTCATCTCGCTTCGGGAAGCTGGGGAGAACAACAAAAAGACCTCTCGAGTCGAGAGGTCTGCGCGTCAGGGGGTACCCGACGCGCTAGGGAATGGTGATCTCCAGGTACTTCATGCTTCGATCCTGCCATGCGAAGTTGCCGACGGGTTGAGCATTTCGCGATGCGAAACCTTAACCGGGTGGCTACGCCCTCGTTGTGCTTATCGTCACTAGACTCACTTAACGGCTATTTCAGGGGGACTCGGGCAAAATGCGCATTAGCCAACTCAGCGAACAAGCCGGGCTTCCCGTGGGCACGGTCAAGTTCTACCTGCGCACCGGGCTGATGCAGCCCGGCGCCTTGGTCAGCGCCACGCAGGCGGAGTACGACGAGTCCCACCTCACGCGGCTCCGGCTGATCCGGGCGCTGCTCGAGGTCGGACGGCTCTCGCACGCCGAGATCCGGCGGGTGATCGCCGCGATGGACTCGCCCGATGCCGACCTGTCGACGTCGCTGCGCACCGTCCACAGCGCCACCAGCAGGCGAGTCCACGGTGACGACGACGTCGATCTGACCGACGCCCTCGCCTTCGTGCACGAGGTCGGGTGGCGAATCGACCCAGGGTCACCTCACCTCGAGGTCCTGGCGCGCGCCCTGGTCGCCCTGGACAACATCGGGTTGCCCCCGGCTCCCGAACGGCTGCGGGTCTACTCCGAGGCTGCCAGCCAGGTCGCCCGCAGTGACAGCGACTGGGTCCGCCGAGGCCAGCGACGACGAGAAGCTCCTCGTGGCGACCACCAGCTCGGTGTTGTGGGAGGCCGTGCTGGCCTCGATGCGCCGGCTCGCCGTCGAGGACGAGGCCGCCCGAGGCGGCACCGGAATACCGTCGCCGCGGGTGACGTCAGGCAGTCAGTAGACGAGGCTCAGAAGAGACCGCTCAGGAACGAGTCGCGGGCGAGCGGCCCGGCGTCTGCGGGCGACCAGTCGACACCTTGGTCGCCCAGCATCACCGCGCCCGCGATCGTGCCGATCACGACCATGCCCGTGACCAGGGTCCACACCCAGGGATTGTCACTCACCGCGTCCACCACCCGGCGCACCGGTCCCCGGAAGCGGGACCCGCCCGGGCCCCACCACATCGATGCGCTCAGAACCGCTCCCGTCGCCACGAGCGTGACCTCGAGGGGAGTCGCGAGCGCGAAGCAGACCAGTGCCGCCGCGAGCGCGAGTCCGCCCGACCAGAACGCGAGCATCACCAGCCCCGGGATCGCGATGACGACGAACCAGGGGTAGGTGAGCGGCAGCGCGACCCCGTCGTACCACCTCGGGCCACGGCGGATCCTGCGGTCCACGTGCCGGCTGGCGGCCAGCGAACCACCGCGCAGCATCCAGACGAGACCCACCAGGACGGCGGTTGCGACGTACGGCGCGAGGCCGATCCCGATCGCGGCGGCCGCCAGCAACGAACCCGACAACATCCCGCGGCGAAGCCGGAGCGCCCAGCCCGGAGCGACCGGACCCACCGGTTGCTGCTCGGACTCCTCGTCCTGCCAGGGTGCGAACGGGTCGAACACGGCCGCCTCGGTCGGCCACACCAGAGTCGACTTCTCGAAGCGGTCGGTGCGCGCCTCCGCGGGAGACACCGTCGCTGCGACCATCGGCACGGTCATGGGCGGGTCCAGCCGCTTCGACCGAGGCGATGCCGAGGTAGCCCCGGATCTGGTCCAGCGTCGGGCGCTCTGCGGGTTCGGGCGACAGCGCCGCGTGGAGAAGGTCACGCAGATCGTCGGGCACGCCGGAGAGGTCGTGCTCGCCACGCCGGACCCGGTCCATGATCGCCATCGACGGCCCGCGGCCGAACGGCGGGTTGCCGGTGCCGGCGAACGCCACCGTGGCCGCCCAGGAGTGCACGTCCGAGGCGGTCGTCGCGTCCTCGCCGTGCAGGATCTCGGGCGCCAGGTAGCCCGGTGTCCCCAGCAGCCAGCCGGTATGGGTCAGCCGCGGGTCGTCGGCCACCCTGGCCAGGCCGAAGTCGATGAGGATCGGTGCCCGACCCTCCATCAGCACGTTGGAGGGCTTGACGTCGCGGTGCAGCACCCCGACCGAGTGCACGGCATCCAGCCCGTCGGCGAGCCGGGCCGCAAACCAGGCCAGGTCCGTGATCGGGCCGTCCTCGTGCACGTGGTCGTGCAGGGACAGGCCCGGCACGTACCGCGTGGCGACGTACGGGATCGGGCCGTAGGGGTCGGCGTCCTCGATCTCGGCGACCCACTTGCTGCGGATCCGGCTCAGCGAGTTGACCTCGCGGGCCAGCCGCTCGCGGGCCTCGTCGTCGCCCACGATGTGCGGCCGCAGGACCTTGAGCGCGACGCGGTGGCCGTCGGGCCGTCGCGCGAGGTGTACGACGCCCATGCCACCCTCGCCGATCCGGGACAGCAGCGTGTAGTCACCCACCTGGATAGGCCCCAGGGGCTGCTGCGGCTGGCTCGTCACGAAGCGAGATTACCCGCGCCTGCGCCCAAACCACGTAACGGCTCACGGCGGAGGTGCCTGGTCGCGGTCGGGAGCCGACTGGCGGGTGACGCTTCGCCAAGCTCGGCCAGCCCAACCCGTTTGCCCACGCCCAGTGGCGTGGCGGGCTAGCATGACGAGCCCCGACCGAGCTTGGTGATCCATGTACAAGCGGCTCCTGATCGTCCTGTTGACCGTGGCGCGGCATGCAGCCCCTTCTCCCGTCGACGCCCACCGCGCCCCGGCGTGGCAGCAGACCCTTTCGATGCCCTCACGAGCCGCGGTGGTCGCGGCATCCCGGTCTGCCGTCGACTACTTCTATGCGAACGGCGGCGGAGCGACGTCGGACGACTCGTGGCGCTGGGCGCCGTACTTCATGGCGGTCGACGAGCTCTACCGCGAGACCGGAGACGTCAAGTACCGGCAGTGGCTCCAGGCCTGGGGCGACCGGAACGGCTGGGATCCGACGGCACCGCCCAGCCCCACCTCGAACCCGGACAGCCGGGCCGCCATCCAGGTCTGGGAGGACTCCACCGAGCTTGGGGTCAACGCCAACCTCGCGCCCTCCGATGCGGCCATGGCATCGGATCTCAACCTACCGGCGAACCAGTACTGGTGGATTGACTCACTCTTCATGGGGCTCCCCCTGTGGCCGACCTGGGCGGCGCGTACAGGCAACTCGGCCTACCAGGCGAAGCAGACCCAGTTCTACGACTTCCTGAAGACCCAGGGGCGGACGACCTGGCGCACCAACTGCACGAACACCGGGCTGTTCGACGCCTCGCAGGGCCTGTGGTGGCGCGACTGCATGTACGTCCCGCAGCGCGACTCGCTGGGGCACAAGGTGTTCTGGTCGCGTGGGAACGGCTGGGTGATCGCAGCGATGGCCCGCACCCTGAAGCAGTTGCCACAGGGCGCCCCCCAGCGGGCCGAGTACGAGTCGATGCTTCAGACCATGGCGGCTCGCCTCGCCCAGCTGCAGGGGGCCGACGGCATGTGGCGCACCAGCCTGCTCAGCCCGTCGCTGTACCCGGTCCCCGAGACGAGCGGAACAGCGCTGTTCGCCTACGCGATGGCGTACGGCATCCGCGTCGGCCTGCTGGACGAGGCGACCTACCTGCCGGTGGTGACGAAGGCCTGGGAGGGCCTGACCAGCATCGGTCTGAAGAGCTCCGGCTTCCTCTCCAACTGCCAAGGGGTGGGAGAAGCCCCCGGTACGCCAAGCACCACCACCTCGATCGCCTACTGCGTCGGGGCGTTCGGGCTCGCCGCATCCGAGATCGCGAGACTGAGCGACACGTATGCCGTGGACAGCTTCACCCGAACGGTCGCGAACGGGCTGGGTTGGGCCGAGACGGGCGGAGCATGGACGCTGCCGGGCTCGGTGCCGGCGAGCAACTACGCCGTGAGCGGCGGCGCGGCGAGGATCACGACCCCCGCAGGGCAAACCAGGAACGCCTACCTCGATGCGGTGTCCTCCGACGACACGGACCTGCGGGCCAGCTTCGGCTTCGCGCGCCCCAGCAGCGGCAGCGCATACGTCGGCTTGCTCGGTCGGCGGGTAGGCAGTGCCGACTACGGCGCCCGGGCGGTCACCGCGCCCGACGGTTCGGTGCGGCTACAGCTACGGCGCTCGGATGTCACCCTGACCAACCTCACGGTCAGCGGCCTCACCTTCGTCACGGGGAACCGGATGCATCTCCGCCTCCAGGTGGTGGGGACAGCCCGACCACCTTGCGGGCCAAGGTGTGGGCGGCGGGAACCGCCGAACCGGTGAGCTGGCTGGCCATCGCCACGGACTCCACCGCTGCCCTGCAGGCACCCGGATCGATCGGGCTCCGCAGCTACTACAGCGCCGGCGGGTCGCCCAGCCCACTCGTCGTGGCATTCGACGATGTGAGCGCGACGGCCACCGGCGCGTCCGTCCCGGCCACGGACACCTTCTCCCGCACAGTGGCCAACGGGTTCGGCACCTCGGACTCGGGCGATGCCTGGACCGTGGATCGACCGTGTCGCTTGCGATGGATTCGTGGACAGCAAAGGAACGGTACCTGCCGCCCAGGCAGGTCGGACACAACCGGCTAGACGACCCTGTGCATCCAGCCGAAGGTGTCCTCGGCGCGGCCGTACTGGATGTCGACCAGGGCTTGGCGGATCTGCATGGTGAGGTCACCGGCGGCGGCCTCGGAGTCGCCCACCTCGCCGCCGTTCCACATCAGCTTGCCGACCGGCGTGACGACGGCGGCCGTGCCGCACGCGAAGACCTCGGTGATCCGACCGCTGGCGACGCCCTCGCGCCACTCGTCGATCGAGATCTTCCGCTCGATGACCTGGTGGCCCATCTTGCCGGCGAGCTCGATGATCGCCGACCGGGTGATGCCTTCGAGGATGGTGCCGGTCTCGGGGGTCACGATGGAGCCGTCGTCGTGGACGAAGTACATGTTCATGCCGCCGAGCTCCTCGACGTACTTGCCCTCCTGGGCGTCGAGGAACACCACCTGGTCACAGCCGTGGCCGGTGGCCTCCTGCTGGGCGACCAGCGAGCTCGCGTAGTTGCCGCCGGTCTTCGCCGCGCCCATGCCGCCCCGGCCGGCGCGCGTGTAGTCCTCGGTGAGCCACAGGGTGATCGGCTTGACGCCGCCCTTGAAGTAGGCGCCGGCGGGCGACGCGATCACCATGAACGTGACGTGCTGTGCTGGGCGGACGCCGAGGAACGCCTCGGTGGCGATCATGAACGGCCGGAGGTAGAGGCTCTTCTCGCCCTCCGCATCAGGCACCCAGCGCTGGTCCACCCTGACGAACGCGTCGACGGCCTCGACGAAGTCGACCGGGTCGAGCTGCGGGAAGCGCCAACCTCGTGGACGACCGCCCCATCCGCTTGGCGTTCTCCTCGGGACGGAAGGTCCAGATGGACCCGTCGGCGTGCCGGTAGGCCTTCATCCCCTCGAAGGTCTCCTGCGCGTAGTGCAGGACGGCCGTGGCGGGGTCGAGCGTCAACGGTCCGTAGGGAGTGATCCGGGCGGCGTGCCAGCCCAGGTCGGGAGTCCACTCGATCGTGACCATGTGGTCGGTGAAGTGGATGCCGAACCCGGGTTCGGCCAGGATCTGCGGCGAGTCGCGCGTCGTCGACGCGCAGTGGTCGAAAGAGTGGTGCTGATCTCCATGGATGCACGTTAGCCCAGACGGGAAGCGATGGCGTCGCCGACGTCTGAGGTACGGCGGGCCACGGCGGGCGTCCGCTCGGAGAGGTCGGCCAGGACCGCGGACTCGATCGCGGCGGCCGCGTCGGCGTAGCCGAGGTGGTCGAGCAGGAGCGACGCGGAGAGGATCGCGGCGGTCGGGTCGGCCTTCTGCTGGCCCGCGATGTCGGGCGCGGATCCGTGGACGGGCTCGAACATCGACGGGGCGGTGCGGTCCGGGTTGATGTTTCCGGATGCGGCCAGCCCGATGCCGCCGGTGATCGCGGCGGCGAGGTCGGTGATGATGTCGCCGAAGAGGTTGTCGGTGACGATCACGTCGAACCGGGCCGGGTCGGTGGTCATGAAGATCGTCGCCGCGTCGATGTGCAGGTAGTCGACCGCCACCTCGGGGAACTCCCGGGCCACCTCGTCGACGATCCGGGACCAGACGGCGCCGGCGTACACGAGCACATTGGTCTTGTGGACCAGGGTCAGCTTCCTGCGGCGGCGCATGGCGCGGGCGAAGGCGTCGCGGACGACCCGCTCGACACCGAACGCCGTGTTGAGCGACACCTCGGTGGCCACCTCGGCCGGCGTGCCGACCCGGATCGAGCCGCCGTTGCCGGTGTAGGGGCCCTCGGTGCCTTCGCGGACGACGACGAAGTCGACGTCGCCGGGGTCCGCAAGCGGCGAGGCGACGCCCGGGAAGATGCGCGACGGGCGAAGGTTGACGTAGTGGTCGAGCTCGAACCGCAGCCGGAGGAGGAGTCCGCGCTCGAGGATGCCGGGCGGCAGGTTGGGATCACCTGGCTTGCCGCCGACGGCTCCGAGCAGGATCGCGTCGTGCTCGCGGATCTCCGCGAGCACGCTGTCGGGCAACACCTCGCCGGTCGCGAGGTAGCGCTCGGCGCCGAGGTCGTAGCGGGTCTGCTCGAACTTGACGCCCGCCGGTGCCGCGACCTCGAGGACCTTGATCGCCTCGGCCGTGACCTCCTGCCCGATCCCGTCGCCCGGGATGACGGCCAGCTTCAGCGAACCAGTGTCAGTCATGCGGTCGAGGTTAGTTGTCGTCGGGACGCTCGCCGCCGTTGTCTCGCAGGTCAAGCGCCACCTGCAGGGCCCCGCTGCTCGCACCGCTGCGGAGTTGGTGCTGCCGTTCAGCGGGTGCTCGGGATCGTGCGCTGCCGGTCCCCACTCGGGATACATGTCGTACATCGGTCTCACTCCTGGTTGCTCGTGCCGGTTGCTCGTGCCGGTTGCTCGTGGTGGTGGTGCAGAAGGTGCCTCCACGGCAGGAGTCCGGAACGGCTCACGGATCGCGTGAGCGAGAAATCCAGGTGATGTGCGGATCGCGCGGTATCGACTGGAGGATTACCGCCGCGGAGGCATCTTCAGATGTGCCGTGAGACCGTCAACGCCGAACACCGCGGCGAGGTGGCCTCACAAACAGTGCTTACTGTTGGGCCTCGCCGCGGCAGCCGATAAGTACGAAGACGCTCCGCATGATGTGAGAACCGTACGACGCGGGCAGGGCGCCCGCATCCGCATTCCGGGAAACGTTCACATCCCGAGACGAGCCGAGCGGAATGAGAGACTCGGCCGCATGAACACCTCGGACCACGGATGAGCACCCCATGAGCGCCCCTCCGGAGCTGCCCGACATCGTGACCCGAGCCTTCGACGTCTGCCGTCGGGCGGGCTACGTCTCGTTCTGCCGCAACGAGACCGGGCGGCTGCTGGCGACGCTGGCGGCGACCCGCGGCGGCACCCTCGCCGAGTTCGGTACCGGATGCGGCGTCGGCACGGCCTGGCTGCGGTCAGGGGTGCCGGACGGGTGTCCGCATCCTGACCGCGGAGCTGGACCCGCGGCTGGCCAAGGCCGCGCAGCAGATCTTCGTCGAGGACGACGACGTCGAGGTGCTGGCGGCTGACTGGTCGACCCTGCGCGAGCGCGGCCCGTTCTCGTTGCTGTTCCTCGACTCCGGCTCGCCCAGCGAGGTCGACGTCGAGTCGATCGTGACCCTGGTCGAGACGGGCGGGATCGTCGTACTCGACGACTTCGCGCCGTGCGAGATGTGGCCGCCGATCACGGCGGGCCGCGTCGACGCGTTGCGCGAGGACTGGCTGACCGATGAGCGCTTCACGAGCGTCGAGGTGATGGTCGCGCCCGACGCGTCGGCGCTGATCGCCACCAAACGCTGATCCACCGCCTCGGGGCAGCCGTCGCTTGGTGACCATCCACAGGTTCTGATCGTTTCTCATCCCTTACGCTCATAGACCGATAAAATGGATAGAGGCCGCCGGCCGGACGTCGGAAGCCCGTCATAGTTGGGCTGACGACGATGGAAGGGTCCTGGTGCCGTCTACGAAGGTGAACGGGCGGCTGAGCTATGCCCGGAAGCTGGTGATCTTCGGCTTCCTCCTGCTGGTGCCGCTCAGCTTCGTGAGCTGGGAATACGTCACGCAGCAAGCGCGGACCCAGATCCAGTTTCATGAGCAGGAGCGCAGGGGCATCCAGTACATCCGCCCCGTCACAGCGCTGCTCCTCCAGGTCGTCGAGGCGCGGGTGGGCTCTGGCGGGGACATCGACGCCGCAGTCGCCGCGGTCGACGCGGCCGACAAGCAGCACGGCAAGGCGCTGGAAGCCGCGCAGCCTTGGGCCACCTGGAAGGACCTGCTCGGCAAGGTCCGAAGCGGCAGTGGCGCACCGAGCTTCGATGAGTACGACCAGCTTACGAAAGGCCTGACCGACCTGGTGACCCATGTCGCCAACACGTCGAACCTGATCCTCGACCCGGACCTGGACTCCTACTACCTGATGGACGTCACCATCGTCCGGGCGCCGATGTTGCTGGATCAGGTGGGGCGTGCGGTCCAGCTCGCCGCCAGCAGCCGCGTGGCCGCCGAGAACCGCGACCGGCTGGTCATCGCTCGCTCCGCCATAGGAAGCACGGCCGATGCGATCGCCATCGACCTCGCGACGGCGATCGACAACACCGAGGACCCCCGGCTCAAGTCGGCGACCGCGCCACTGAGCGCAGCCTTTGCTCGCAGCGTGGCCCAGACCTCGGAGGTGCTGGCGAGCGCGCTCAGCGCGGGGCGCCCGAGCCTCGACGTCTCGGCTTTGCTGGCGGCGATGAGCAAGCTCGACGCCGTCTGCGCGCAGCGCCTCGACAGCCTGATCGCCGGCCGGATCGCCATTCTGGACGACCGCGTCGGGACCATCACAAAGGTCATCCTTCTGCTGTCCGCGCTGCTGGTGCTCTTGGCCACCGGCCTGTCGAGGGCGCTGCGGATGGTCGGGCAGAAGACCGAGGAGCTGCGGTTTCAGGCGCTGCACGACGGTCTCACCGGCCTGCCCAACCGGTCGCTGGTCCTGGACCGCGTGGAGCAGGCGCTGGCTCGGGCCCGCCGCGGGAACACCCCGTTGGCTGTGCTGTTCCTGGACCTCGACAGCTTCAAGAGCGTGAACGACACCTACGGCCACGCCGCCGGCGACCAGCTCCTGCAAGCGGTCAGCGCGAGGCTCAGGAGCGCATTGCGCGAGATCGACACGGTCGGGCGACTCGGTGGCGACGAGTTCGTCGTGGTAGCTGAAGGGGCCGCGCTGGCTATGGGCCCGGAGGTGATCGCCGAGCGCATCCAGGCGGTGCTGACCGACCCGTTCGCCCTCGATGGGCAGGTGGAGATCGTGCTGCGCACGCACGCGAGCATCGGCATCGCCGTCGGGTTGCGCGTGGCCGCGGCAGATCTGCTGCGGGACGCGGACGTGGCCCTCTACGAGGCGAAAGCAGCCGGCAAGGACTGTTACGTCGTGTTCGCCTCGGAGATGCAGATGGTCGTGCAGGCCAGGCTGGAGCTCGAGATGGACCTGCGCCGCGCGGTCGGCACCGATCAGCTGTTCCTGGCCTACCAGCCCACCGTCGACCTGCGCACCGAGATGATCACCGGGGTCGAGGCGCTCCTGCGCTGGAACCATCCGATCAGGGGCCTGCTCATGCCGGATACTTTCATCCCCCTTGCGGAGGAGACCGGCCTCATCGTGCCGATCGGCCGTTGGGTGCTGGCCGAGGCCTGCCGCCAGAATGCCGCCTGGCAAGGGCAGGGTCACGCCCTGTCGATGGCTGTGAACGTGAGCGGCCGGCAGCTCGATAGCCATAGCGACTTGTTCGAGGACGTGCGACACGCGCTCGTCGGCAGTGAACTGGAGCCGGCCCTGCTCACTCTCGAGATCACCGAGACCATGCTGATGCGCGACGCGACCCGAAGCGCCCAACAGCTGCGCGACCTCAAGGCGCTCGGGCTGCGAGTGGCGATCGACGACTTTGGCACCGGCTACTGCAGCCTGGCCTACCTGCAGCAGTTCCCGGTCGACACGCTGAAGATCGACAGGTCCTTCATCAACGGCATCGACAACAGCCCGGAGGCGGGTGCACTCATCCACACCTTCGTGCAGCTGGGCAAGACCTTTGGCATCGAGACCCACGCGGAGGGCATCGAGGAGCTGAGCCAGCTGCGGTACCTGCAGGGGGAGGGGTGCGACAGCGGACAGGGCTATCTGTTCGCCCGGCCGCTGTCACCCGAAGCCCTCGAGGAGCTGATCACCGACCCGGCCCAGGCCGCGCTGAACTTCGCCCTCCCGGCACACGGCAGCGTTGTTCCGACCCGCTGAAGACTCGCGCGGACCGGGCCGAAGTGACGCGTCCGAACGTCGGCTGTCCGAGCGTTTCGGGCAGCCCAAGTGGGCGACCGGAGTGTCGCCGCTACTCGCCCGTGACTACTGTGGTGGCCGGGAGCTGCCCATCCTCAACATCACTCTTCTCGGCGAACAGTCAGTGGTCGACCCCGTCACGGAGCGGATCCGGACGCGGTCGGTCCGGACGATCGCGCTCCTGGGCCTCCTGGTCGCCCGCACCGGATCGCCCCAGTCCCGAGCCGCCATCGCGGGCGTGTTCTGGCCCGAGTCCGGCGACGCCCAGGCGCTGACCAACCTTCGCCGCGAGCTGCACCAGCTCCGGCGCATCCTGGGAGAGGACGACGAGTCCCTGGAGGTGACGTCGAGTCAGCTCTGCTGGCACGACACGGGCCGGCACCGGGTGGACCTCGGAACCTTCCTCCGGGAACGGCGCCGACACCGCCGAGGTCCTGCGCTGGTACCGCGACCTGCAGCCCTCGCTGCCCGATAACATCAACGGGTGGTTCGGCCTGCTGACGATTCCCGGCGGCGCGCCGTTCCCGGAGGAGCTGTGGGGCAAGAAGGCCTGCGGAATCGTGTGGGCCTACACCGGTCCGCACGACAAGGCCGACGAGGCCTTCGCGCCCGGTGAAGGAGTTCGGCTCCCCTCTCCTCTACGGCGTCCAGCGCGATGCCGTTCAGTGGTCTCCAGTCGGCCTTCGACGCGCTCTACCCGAAGGGGCTGCAGTGGTACTGGCGCGCCGACTTCTTCGAGGAGATCACCGACGAGGCGATCGAGACGCACTGCAAGTACGGCGCCACCCTGCCGACCGGGCTCTCGTCGATGCACCTGTACCCGATCGACGGAGCGGCCGCCCGGGTCGGCAGCGGGGACACGGCTTTCGCCTACCGTCAGGGCGGCTGGGCCGGCGTCATCGTCGGCGTCGACCCGGACCCCGCGAACAACGAGGCCATCACGTCGTGGACCAAGGACTTCTGGGAGGAGCTGCACCCCACCTCAGCGGGTGGCGCGTACGTGAACTTCCTGATGGACGAGGGCGGCGACCGGGTGCGGGCGTCGTACAGCGGGAACTACGAGCGGCTCGCGCAGGTCAAGCGTCGCTACGACCCGCACAACGTGTTCCACGTCAACCAGAACATTGAGCCGGCAGGCTCGACGGACTGACCGGGGGGTCTCCACGCGGTCGGCGCTGCCTTCAGGCGCGCCGGCCGCGTTCCCCTTCTGTGGAGCGCCCATCGATCGGCACGGTGAACCACGGCAGCATCCAGTGCACCAGCGGGCCGATCGCCAGGGCGTAGACGACCGTGCCCAGGCCGACGGCGCCGCCCAGCAGGAACCCCACGACGAGGACGGTGACCTCGAGCGAGGTGCGGACCAGGCGGATCGACCGGCCCGTGCGGCGGACCAGCCCGGTCATCAGGCCGTCGCGGGGGCCGGGGCCGAGCTGGGACCCGATGTAGAGGGCGCCGGCCAGCCCGTTGAGCACCACTCCGGACAGCAGCAGGGCGAGACGCAGCCCGAAGCTGTCGGGGGTCGAGAGGACGGCGAGGGCGAGGTCGCAGACGACGCCGATCAGGATCACGTTGGCGACCGTGCCGAAGCCTGGCATCTGGCGCAGCGGGATCCAGAGCAGGAGCACGAGGAACCCGACGACGACCACGACCGTGCCGAAGGTCAACGGCGTGTGCATCGCGATTCCGGCATGCAGGACGTCCCACGGGTCGAGCCCGAGCGAGGCTCGGACCATCATCGCCATCGACCCGCCGTACAGGACGAGACCGATGGTCAGCTGCACCATCCGGCGCGTCAGGTGCGGGGCCCGCAGCTGCTCGGCGGGGCTGAGGTTCGCGAGGGCGGTCTTGGTCATGACTCCATGCTGCGCGCCAATTGGCTCTTGATTAAATAGCCAATCGTGGAAGAGTGGACTGCATGAGTCCGGTTATGTCCGCGTCCCGCGTGTCCAGTCTGGTCGGCGACTTCGACCGATCCCCGGCGTACGCCGGGCTGGCCGCGTCGCTGCGGCTGCTGATCGGCGACGGCCGGATCCTGCTCGGCACCCGGCTACCCAGCGAACGCGAGCTCACCGAGGCCCTCGGGGTGTCCCGCACCACGGTCACCCGCGCCTATGCCGAACTCCGGGACTCGGGCTACGCGGAGGCGCGGCGTGGCTCGGGCACGTTCACGACGGTCCCGGGCGGCCGGCGACGAGCCGTCGACAACGCCCTGCTGCCCTACTCCGGCGACGAGAACGCCATCGACCTCAACTGTGCGGCCGCCTGCGCGCCGCCCGGTGTCGCCGCCGGCTTCGCGGCCGCCGCGGAGGAGCTTCCCGCCCACCTCGGCGGGCACGGCTACTTCCCGGCCGGGCTGCCCCGGCTGCAGGCGGCGATCGCGGCGACGTACGACGCCCGCGGCCTGCCGACCCGGCCCGAGCAGATCATGGTGACCCCGGGTGCCCTGACCGCGACCGCGATCGTGGCGCAGGCGCTCACGGGGGCGGGCGACCGGGTCGTCGTGGAGACGCCGACCTATCCCAACGCCACTCAGGCGATCCGGCTCAGCGGGGCGCGAATCGTGGCGTCGCCGGTCGATCTTGACGGCTGGGACCTGGCTGGCGTGGGCGCCACCCTGCGGCAGACCCGGCCCCGGCTGGCCTACCTGATCCCCGACTTCCACAACCCGACCGGCCACCTGATGACCGACGCGCAGCGCGAGGAGTACGCCGCGCACCTGCACGCCACCCGCACCGTGGCCGTGGTCGACGAAGCGCACCAGCAGCTCGCGCTGGAGGGGCAGGAGATGCCTCGGCCGTTCGCGACGTACGCACCCGGCACGATCTCGATCGGAAGCGCCAGCAAGTCCTTCTGGGGCGGCCTGCGGCTGGGCTGGATCCGGGCGAGCGACGAGCAGATGGCCGCGCTGACCCGCGCCCGGGTCGGCTTCGACCTCGGGGCGCCCGTGCTGGAACAGCTCGTCCTGACCAGGCTGCTGGCCGACCGGGAGTCGATCCTCGCCGACCAGCGGGCCCGGCTGCGCGAGCAGCGAGACCGCCTCGCCGCGGCGGTCACCGCACACCTGCCCGAGTGGCGGTTCCGCCTGCCGACCGGTGGTCTGGCGCTGTGGTGCGAGCTCCCTCGGTCCGGCGCCACCTCGGTCGTCGCCGAGGCCGAACGCCGCGGCCTCATCCTCGCTCCCGGCCCCGTGTTCGCCGCCGAGGGAGGCCTCGACCGTTTCGTCCGCATCCCGTGGACCCTCCCCGGTGATCGACTCGAGGAAGCCGTCGTCCGGCTCGCATCGGCCTGGTCCGCAGTCAGTCAGGGTGGCGAACCCCGTCCCCGGATCCTGGTGGCCTGACGCGGTAGTCCGAGACGAAATGGCCCTCGACACGCCGTGACGAGGGGCCATTTCGTCTCGGACTATCGACTCGACTCAGACTCGGCTCGGACTATCGACTCGGCTCAGACGAGGTTGACGGCACGGACGGAGGACGGCGGCGATGGCGGTCTCGATCTCCTCGAGAGTGGCCGGAGGGATCGCGGAGTCGACCGAGAGGGCGACCAGGGCCTGGCCGCCCTTGGCGTCGCGGGCCACCTGCATGCCGGCGATGTTGACGCTGGCGTCACCGAGGATGCCGCCGACGGTGCCGACCATGCCGGGACGGTCCTCGTAGCTGAAGAACGCCAGGTGGTCGGTCGGCTCGAGGTCGACGTCGAAGCCGTTCACCTCGACCAGTCGTTCACGGTGGTTGATGCCGATGAGGGTGCCGCTGACCGAGACCTGCGAGCTGTCGGCAAGGGTGCCGCGGATCGTGATCAGGTTGCGGTGGTCGGGGCTCTCGGGGTCCGTCACGAGACGTACGGCGATGCCACGCTCGGATGCCAGCAGGGGCGCGTTCACGTAGGACACCTGGTCCTCGACGATGTCGGTGAACACCCCCTTGAGCGCGGCGAGCTCGAGCACCTTGACGTCGTACTCGGTGATCTCGCCGCGGACCTCGACGTCGACGGACTGGGCGACCCCGCCGGCGATCCCGGTGAAGATCCGGCCGAGCTTCTCGGTCAGGGAGATGCCGGGGCGCACCTCCTCGGCGATCACGCCGCCCTGCACGTTGACGGCATCGGGAACGAGCTCGCCGCTGAGTGCCAGGAGGACGGATCTCGCGACGGCGATGCCGGCCTTCTCCTGCGCCTCGTCGGTGGACGCCCCCAGGTGCGGGGTGGCGACGACGTTGTCGAGCTCGAACAGGGGGCTGTCGGTGCACGGCTCCTTGGCGAACACGTCGAGTCCGGCGGCGGCGATCCGGCCCTCCTTGAGGGCCGCGTAGAGCGCAGTCTCGTCCACGATGCCGCCCCGGGCGGCGTTGACCAGCACCAGCTCCGGTTTCACCTTCGCCAGCTGCTCGGCGCCGATCAGGCCGGCGGTCTCCGGGGTCTTCGGCAGGTGCACGCTCATGAAGTCGGACTCTTCGAGGAGCATGTCGAGCTCGACCAGGCGAACCCCCATCTGGGCGGCGCGACCGGCCTGCACGTAGGGGTCGTAGGCAATGACCTTCATGCCGAAGGCGCTGAGCCGCTGCGCGACGAGGACGCCGATCCGACCCAGTCCGACGATGCCGACGGTCTTCTCGTAGAGCTCGATTCCGGTGTACTTCGACCGCTTCCACTCCCCCTTGCGCAGGGCCGCATGGGCCGGGCTGACGTGCCGGGCGGCGGCGAGCATGAGGGCGACGGCGAGCTCCGCGGCACTGACGATGTTGGAGGTCGGCGCGTTGACGACCATGACCCCGTTCATGGTGGCCGTCCGGACGTCGACGTTGTCGAGCCCGACTCCCGCGCGGGCGACCACCTTGAGCCGGCGGGCAGCCGTCAGGGCTTCGGCATCGACCTTGGTGGCGGAGCGGACCAGGAGCGCGTCGGCGTCGGCGATCGCAGCCAGGAGGTCGCCGCGGTCGGCGCCGTTGCAGTGCCGGATCTCGAAGTCCGGGCCGAGGGCCTCCACGGTTGCCGGGCTGAGCTCTTCGGCGATGAGTACGACGGGCTTGCTCACAGCGATTTCCTCAATGCAGTAACGGTGACGTGTGCACGACGCTGTGCCGTCACACAGTACCCCCAAGCCGACCCGGTCCGGCCGAGCCCGTCCGCTGAACGCGACCGACCTCGGGGTCGACCCTGAGTCGAACCCGGGGGTGCGCTCCGGGGCCGGGTCAGCGGCTTCCCTGATGTGCGAAGGGCGGCCTCGCAGCGAGGCTTCTCTCCATGATCACAGTCGAGTCACTCACCAAGAAGTACGGCGGCTTCACCGCCGTCGACGACGTCACGTTCACGGCGCGCGAGCGGTCGCGTCACCGGCTTCCTCGGGCCCGAACGGCGCCGGGAAGTCCACCACCATGCGGATCATGGTCGGCCTGACCCCGCCCACGCTCAGGTCACGCCAGCGATCTCCGGACGCTCGTTCGCCGACCTGCCGAACCCGGGGCTGGAGGTCGGCGTCCTGCTCGATGCGTCGGCACAGCACGCCGGTCGCACCGGCCGGGAGATCCTGACCATCGCCCAGCGCACCATGGGCCTGCCCCGCGACCCGCGTCGAGGAGATGCTCGACCTGGTCAGCCTGACCGACACCGAGGCCAGCCGCCGGGTCCGCAACTACTCCCTCGGCATGCGCCAGCGACTCGGCATCGCCACCGCCCTGATCGGCGACCCCGAGGTGCTGATCCTCGACGAGCCGGCCAACGGCCTCGACCCCGCCGGCATCCGCTGGATGCGTGACCTGCTGCGCGGCTACGCCAACCGGGGCGGCACCGTCCTGCTCTCGAGCCACCTGTTGCACGAGATCGAGGTCATCGCCGACGACCTGGTGGTGATCGGCAACGGCCGGATCGTCGCCCAGGGCACCAAGGCCGACCTGCTCGAAGCCGCCGGCACCGTCGTCCGCGCTGCCGGTCTCGTCGATCTCGAACGCGCCCTGTTCGCCGCCGGGATCGCCTACACGGCGTCCGGCGACGGAGCCCTGCGCACGGACGCCGAGCCCGCACTGGTCGGCAAGGTCGCCTTCGAGGCCGGCCTGGCCCTCACCGAATTGCGTTCCGCCGACGGCGCGGGCCTCGAGGAGATGTTCCTCGAGCTCACCGCCGACACCCAACGAGAAGGAGCAGCAGCATGAGCGCCGTAGCAGTCGCACCGGCGACCCGCACCGCCCGCGCCGTACCAAGGCCAATCCCCGAGTCGCGACTGGTGGGCATCGAGCTGCGCAAGATGTTCGACACCCGTTCCGGCTTCTGGATGATGGCCAGCATCGTCATCACCGCCGTGCTCGCCACGGGTGCCGTCATCATCTTCGCGCCCGACAGCTCCATCACCTACGACAGCTTCGCTGCCGCCATCGGGGTGCCGATGACCATCATCCTGCCGATGGTCGCGATCCTGTCGGTGACCGGAGAGTGGAGCCAACGCAGCGGTCTGACGACGTTCACCCTGGTGCCTCATCGTGGCCGGGTGATCCTGGCGAAGGCCATCAGCGCCGTTCTCGTCGGCATCGTCTCGATCATGATCGCCTGTGCCGTCGGGGCCGTCGGCAACCTGCTCGGCTCGACCATCACCGGCAACGACGCGGTCTGGGACATCGGCTTCAGCACGATCCTGACGATCATCCTGGCCAACGTCCTGGGCTTGATGATCGGCTTCATGCTGGGCGTGCTGATCCGCAACTCGGCCGGCGCCATCGTGGGCTACTTCGTCTTCGCGTTCGTGCTGCCGACGATCTTCGGGCTGCTGGCCGCCACCCAGGACTGGTTCAAGGACCTGCAGCCGTGGGTGGACTTCAGCTACGCGCAGAGCGCCTTGTTCGACGGTGGTCTGAGCTCCGAACAGTGGGCGAACCTCGGTGTTGCCGGACTGATCTGGCTGGTCCTCCCGCTCGCCGTCGGCCTGACCATGGTGATGCGTTCCGAGGTCAAGTAGCCGACCCGGCTCGTGTCCCCGCCGAAATCCCGTCGACCCGGCTCTTGTTGACCCACGGGGGTGTCAACGAACCGAGCTCGCCGGTCGTCGCGGGATGCGACACTCGTGCGTTGGCGTGAAGATGCGACGCCGGGTCAGCGGGTGGCGGTGCCCTCGACGTAGTCGGAGTCGTGGCTCTTCACCCAGGACATCAGCTTGCGGAGTTCGCGGCCGGTGCCCTCGATGGGGTGCTGCTCACCCTTGGCGCGCAGCTCCTTGAACTCCTTGCCGCCGTTGTCCTGGTCGTCGATGAACCGCTGTGCGAACTTGCCGTTCTTGATGTCCTCGAGGACGGCCAGCATGTTCTGCTTCACGTGCGCGTCGATGACCCGGGGACCGGACACGTAGTCGCCGTACTCGGCGGTGTCCGACACCGACCAACGCTGCTTGGCGATGCCGCCCTCGTACATCAGGTCGACGATCAGCTTCAGCTCGTGGAGGCACTCGAAGTAGGCGACCTCGGGCTGGTAGCCGGCCTCGGTGAGCACCTCGAAGCCGTACTGCACCAGCTGCGAAGCACCACCGCAGAGCACGGCCTGCTCACCGAACAGGTCGGTCTCGGTCTCCTCGGTGAACGTCGTCTTGATCCCGCCGGCCCGCAGGCCGCCGATGGCCTTCGCGTAGGACAGCGCGAGGTCCCAGGCCTTGCCGGAGGCATCCTTCTCGACCGCGACGAGGACCGGTACGCCGCGGCCGTCGACGTATTCACGACGTACGAGGTGACCGGGCCCCTTCGGCGCGACCATGAAGACGTCGACGCCGTCGGGCGGGGTGATGTAGCCGAACCGGATGTTGAAGCCATGACCGAAGACCAGGGTGTCGCCCTCGGTGATGTTCGGCTCGACGGACTCGGCGTAGAGCTTCCGTTGCACGTGGTCGGGCGCGAGGATGACGATCACGTCGGCCTCCTCGACCGCCTCGGCCGGCGTGAGCACCCGCAGGCCCTCGGCCTCGGCCTTCTCGCGGGACTTCGAGCCCTCGGGCAGGCCAATCCGGACGTCGACGCCCGAGTCGCGTAGCGACAGCGAGTGGGCGTGGCCCTGGCTGCCGTAGCCGAGGACCGCGACGTTCTTGCCCTGGATCAGGGCCAGGTCGGCGTCGTCGTCGTAGAACATCTCAGCCACTGGGGCTCTCCTTCTGGTTGATGATTTCTGTTGGGGTGTGGTCTCGACAGGCTCGACCACCGAAAGGCTTTGGCTCGACCACCGAACGCGTTAACCCACGGCGGGTGGCGTGGGTACGACGACCGGGCGCAGGTTTCGCTCGGAGATCGACCGCGCGCCGCGCCCGATGGCGATCACGCCGGACTGGACGAGCTCGCGGATCCCGAACGGCTCGACGACCTTGAGGAAGTCGCCCAGCCTGTCCGGGTTCGCGGAGACCTCGACGGTGATCGCATCCGGGGCCACGTCGACGACCTTCGCGCGGAACAGCTGTACGGCGTCCAGCACCTGACCGCGGGTCTGGACGTCGGCCCTGACCTTGACCAGGAGCAGCTCGCGGTTGATCGAGGCGGTGCCGTCGAGCTCCACGATCTTGATCACCTCGATCAGCTTGTTGAGCTGCTTGGTGACCTGCTCGAGCGGGCTGTCCTCGACGTTGACCACGATCGTCATCCGCGAGATCTCGGGATGCTCGGTCGGGCCCACCGCGAGGCTGTCGATGTTGAAGCCACGGCGGGAGAACAGGCCGGCGATCCGGGCCAGCACGCCCGGCTTGTTCTCCACCAGGACGCTCAAGGTGTGCTTGCTCATGTCAGAGATCATCCTCGTCGAACTGCGGAGCCAGGTCGCGGGCGTACTTGATCGTGTCGTTGCTGGTGCCGGCGGCGACCATCGGCCAGACCATCGCGTCGCGGTGCACCCGGAAGTCGACGACGACCGGCCGGTCGTTGATCGACATCGCCTTCTCGATCGTCGAGTCCACGTCTTCTGGTGCGTCGCAGGCGAGCCCCACGCAGCCGTAGGCCTCGGCAAGCTTCACGAAGTCGGGTATCCGCTTGGACTCCAGGTCGGTGTTGGAGTAGCGCTCGTTGTAGAACAGCGTCTGCCACTGCCGCACCATGCCCAGCGACTCGTTGTTGATGATCGCGACCTTGATCGGGATGTCGTTGATCGCGCAGGTCGCGAGCTCCTGGTTGGTCATCTGGAAACAGCCGTCTCCGTCGATCGACCACACGGTCGCGTCGGGCCTGCCGACCTTGGCGCCCATCGCAGCGGGCACCGAGAACCCCATGGTGCCGAGGCCGCCGGAGTTGATCCAGGTGTTGGGGTTCTCGTAGCCGACGAAGTGCGCGGCCCACATCTGGTGCTGGCCGACGCCCGCGACAGTAGATCGCCTCCGGGCCGGCGATCGCACCCAGCCGCTCGAGGACGTACTGCGGTGAGAGGGAGCCGTCGGCCGGCGTGTCGTAGCCCAGCGGGTACTGCTTCCGGACGCCGGCCAGGAAGTCGACCCAGGCTTCATAGTCGCCAGTCCGCCCGGCGTCCGACTCGGTCTTCAACGCCGTGAGGAGGTCGGCGATCACCTCGCGGCAGTCACCGACGATCGGTACGTCGGTGTAGCGGTTCTTGCCGATCTCGGCGGGGTCGATGTCGGCGTGGATCACCTTGGCGCCCGGCGCGAACGAGTCGAGGTTGCCGGTCACCCGGTCGTCGAACCGCGCACCGAGGCTGATCATCAGGTCGCTCTTCTGCAGGCTGGCGACAGCGGCGACGGTGCCGTGCATGCCGGGCATCCCGAGGTGCTGTGGGTGGCTGTCGGGGAAGGCGCCGCGCGCCATCAGCGTGGTGACCACGGGCATGCCGGTGAACTCGGCAAGGGCGCGCAGCTCCTTGGACGCCCGGGCCCGGATCACGCCGCCGCCGACGTACAGGACCGGGCGACGCGACGCCAGGATCAGCCTCGCCGCCTCCCGGATCTGCTTGGAGTGCGGTCGGGTCACCGGCCGGTAGCCGGGCAGGTTGAGCTCGGTGGGCCAGCGGAAGGTCGTCATCGAGGTCAGTGCCGACTTCGCGACGTCGACCAGGACCGGGCCGGGCCGGCCGGTCGAGGCGATGTAGAACGCCTCCGCGATCGTGCGCGGGATGTCGGCAGGGTTGGTGACGAGGAAGTTGTGCTTGGTGACCGGCATCGTGATGCCGCGGATGTCGGCTTCCTGGAAGGCGTCGGTGCCGATGGCGGCCGCGCCGACCTGACCGGTGATCGCGACGATCGGGACCGAGTCCATGTGTGCGTCGGCCAACGGCGTGACCAGGTTGGTGGCGCCGGGACCGCTGGTGGCCATGCAGACGCCGACCTTGCCCGTGGCGGCGGCGTACCCCTGCGCGGCGTGGCCGGCGCCCTGCTCGTGCCGCACCAGGATGTGCCGGATCGTGGAGTCCATCAGCGGGTCGTACGCCGGGAGGATCGCACCACCGGGGATCCCGAAGATGTTCTCGACGCCGGCGCACTCCAGCGACCTGATCAAGCTCTGGGCACCTGTCAGCCCTGCACTCGTGCTCTGCTCGCTCATCCTCGTGCTTCCCCGAAATCCATTCAAACAAAAAACCCCTCGGCCGGAAGGCAACGAGGGGTGACGCGCAAGCTGTTGGTCGAGATCAGCTCACGCGTCGCGTGCATACAAGAATGTCCTTGCGCATGCGACCACCGTCGCCGTCGGCGCCGTTGCCGTCAAGCCAGTCTGCCAGCCGTCCCAGCATTCGGTACGTCGATCCCACATGCTGACTCAGGAGCCGCGACCCTGCCAGGTGCAGACGCAGGCCTTGTTGCCGTCGGGGTCGGCCAGCACCACGAACGCCGGCGCCCGCTCGTCGCTGACCAGCGTCCCCCCGGCTTCCAGTGCGGCCGCGATCCGCTGCTGCGCGAACTCGGGAGGAACCCGGATGTCGAGGTGGAACCGCTGACGCGGAGTCTCGTGGGGATCGGTGGCCTGGAACCAGATCGTCGGCAGGTCGCCGTCGTCGTCGCGCAGCTCGTCGTCCAGCTTCGGGTTGTCGCGAAGACCCAGGACGGCGCGCCAGAACGGCTTGATGGCCGCGTGGTCGGGGGTGTCCAGCCCCACTCGACGGCGGAGACCGCGGACGGGTCGGCCGACACGCCCAGGTCGGCAGCGAACTCGCTGATCGCGCGCGCCAGCCGCACGTCACGCTGCGTCACGCCGAACACGTCGTGGCTGTGCAGCCGGATGTTGAGGTGGGGGTAGCGCAGGTCGAGGTCGGGATGGTGACCCATCTCCTCGGCCGCCGCACCGATCTGGTTCACCAGCTTCAGCCCGGTGGCGAAGTTGCCGGTGCGATAGCGAGCTTGCAGAGCATGGAACATCACCCGCCAGTCGGAGAGTCCCTCCGCCTCGATCTGGTCTCCGGTCAGCTTCTGCGAGTCGGTCATGAGCACCAGCCTAGGACCCGCGTCTCACGGCAGAACCAACGTGCCGGTCGGACCGGGATTGACGGCGATCTCCCAGCGATAACCGTCGGGGTCGCCGAAGTATCCGGAGTAGCCGCCCCAGTCGCGCTCGACCCCGTCATGGACCGGGTCGGCGCCGGCGGCGCGGGCGGTCTCGAGGACGGCGTCGACCTCGGCGTTGGTCGCCAGGTTGTGGGACAGCGAGATCGGCGCGACGCCAGGTCCGCGCGTGATCGGGCCGACCTCGGCCTCGAAGCCGCGCTCGTCCCAGAACGAGAGGATGAGCTTGTCACCGGCCTGGATCATCAGGACCTCGTCGGGCACGTCGAGGACGGGAGTCCAGCCCAGGCCGTCGACATAGAACGCCCGGGTGGCCGCGAGGTCATGCACTGCCAGCGTGATGAAACTGATGCGTGGGTCCATGGCCGTCAGCCTGCCAGCGGCCACCGACAAAGCCCTACGCTCAGCAACGTGACCACCACAGTTGCCCGCCGCTGGCACCTCTTGACCGCGGCCGTGGCGGTCTTGGCCCTCGGCCTTCAGCTGGTGCTGGTCATCAACGGCGAACCGATCCTCGAGGACACCGAGGTGCCAGCACTCGGCTACAGGTTGGGCCGGTTCTTCTCGTACTTCACGATCCAGAGCAACCTGCTCGTCGCGGTGGCGACCGTGCTCCTGGCCCGGGATCCGGCCCGCGACGGCGCGGGGTGGCGGGTCCTGCGGCTGGCCGGGGTCAGCGGCATCATCCTGACCGGGCTCGTGCACTGGTTTCTGATCCGCCCCCACCTCGACCTCGAGGGCTGGGACTACACGGCTGACAAGCTGCTGCACATTGCCGTTCCCCTGCTCGCCGTCGCGGGATGGCTGCTGTTCGGGCCACGACCGCGGATCGCCGGTCAGGCCATCGCCTGGGCGCTCGCCTGGCCGGTGGCCTGGCTCGTCTGGACCCTGGCCGTCGGCGGACTCACGGGTTGGTACCCCTACGAGTTCCTGGACGTCGACCTCAAGGGCTGGGGCTCCGTGGCCGTGACCGCTGTCGGGATCACCCTGCTCTTCCTCGCGATGCTCGCGGCCGCCCACTGGGTGGACGGGAAGCTCGCGCCGGCACCTCAGGACAGCTGATCGCGGACTGCCTCCATCCCGCGGCGTACCTCTGGTCCGAACGCCGGCCGGACTGGACCCGAGCCCGGACGGCGGAGAACACTCTCCCCATGACCCACCCCGAGCGCGACGCGGGGCTCGACCGGGCGGCTGCGCATGCGCGGACCTGGCTTGCCTCGCTCGACCACCGGCCGGTGCCGGCCCAACACACCGCCGACCAGGTGGCCGACGCCCTGGGCCGCGAGTTCCCCAACGATCCGATGCCGCCCGAGGACGTCGTTGACCTCCTCGTGCGGGCCTGCGACCCGGGACTCACCGCACTCCCCTCCGGAAGGTTCTTCGGGTTCGTCATCGGCGGCTCCCACCCTGCCGCCATCGCCGCCGACTGGCTGACCACCGTCTGGGACCAGAACGCCGGACTCCGCGCACTCACTCCCGCCAGCGCCGCACTCGAGGAGGTGGCCGGCGCGTGGATCCTGGAGGCGCTCAACCTTCCTCCCGAGAGCGCGGTCGGCTACGTGACCGGAGGGACCACGGCGAACTTCACCTGTCTGGCCACCGGACGGGACGCGGTGCTGCGGACCGCCGGGTACGACGTACGCCAGGGCCTCGCCGCACTCCCGCCGGTGCAGGTCGTGGCCGGTGCCGAGCGGCACGCGTCGATCGATCTCGCAGCGCGCTACCTCGGCCTCGCAACCCCGGAGTCCGTGCCGGTGGACGACCAGGGCCGGATCCTGCCCGACGAGCTCGAACGGGTGCTCGCCGGCCGGTCCGGCTTGACGATCGTTGCCCTCCAGGCCGGCAACATCCACTCCGGAGCGTTCGACCCGTTCCCGGCGTGCATCGAGATCGCCAGACGCCATGGCGCGTGGATCCACGTCGACGGCGCGTTCGGGTTGTGGGCCGCCGCGTCGCCGAGCTTCGAGCACCTGACGGACGGACTGGCCGGCGCGGACTCCTGGGCGACCGATGCGCACAAGACGCTGAACGTCCCCTACGACTGTGGCCTCGCGATCGTGCGCGACCGGGAGGCGATGGCCACGTCCATGGCAATGCACGGTGACTACCTGATCGAGTCCCCGGTCGGTGACCCACAGGAACGGGTCCCGGAGCTCTCCCGCCGGGCCCGAGGAACACCGGTCTGGGCCGTGCTGCGCAGCCTCGGCCGCAGCGGCTTGACGGACCTCGTCGACCGATTGGCGGGCCATGCGAGCGCGTTCGCGGCTGCCGTCGACCACCATGCCCGGAGCAACCGTCGTGAACGACGTGGTCTTCACGCAGGCGTGCATCGCGTTCGCGGACGACGCGACCACCCAGCGGGTCACGGAGCTCCTGCTGGACGAGGGGACCGTGTGGATGAGCGGGTCCCGCTGGCGGGGCCAGGCTGTGCTGCGGGTCTCGGTGAGCAACTGGTCGACGACCGACGAGGATGTCGCCCGGAGCGTGGCCGCCCTGGAGCGGGTGGCGAGCACCGTCGTGACGGCCTGACGGGTCAGCCAAGCGCGTCGCGCACGGCCAGCATCCCGCGCCGTACCTCGTCGAAGCTGGTCGACAGCGGCGAGAGCCCGATCCGGAGGCCCTGCGGGTCGCGGAAGTCGGGAATCACGTCTGCCTTCCACAGCGCCGCCGTGACCTCGCGCATCTGGGGATGGTTGAGGGTGATGTGGCCGCCGCGGCGCGCCGGGTCGCGCGGCGAGGCGAGGACGACGTCCAGGGGCGCGAGCAGCTCGTCCGCGAGCTCGACGACGTACGACGTGAGCGCGACCGACTTGGCGCGCACCGCCTCCATGCCGACCGAGTCGATCAGCTCGATCATGTCCGCCATCGCCAGCATCCCGAGGATCGGCGGGGTGCCACTGATGAACCGCCGCACGCTCGGTGCGGGCGTGTAGCCGGGCCCCATCAGGAAGGGGTCCGCGTGCCCCATCCAGCCCTGGATCGGCTGCCTGAGCGTGGCCTGGTGTCGGCTGGCGACGTACCCGAACGCCGGAGAGCCGGGCCCGCCGTTGAGGTACTTGTAGGTGCAGCCGACGGCCAGGTCGGCGCCCCAGTCGTCGAGGGCGACCGGGACCGAGCCCGCGGAGTGGCACAGGTCCCACAGGACGAGCGCACCGGCGTCGTGGGCGATCCGGGTGATCTCGGCGGCGTCGGCCAGATGGGCGGAGCGGTAGGCGACGTGGCTGAGCACCACCAGGGCTGTCTGCTCACCCACGACCGCACGTACCTGTTCGGGACTCGCACCGGCGGAGGGGTCGACCTCGATCCACCTGAGGTTCAGGCCACGCTCGGCTGCGATTCCCTCCATGACATAGCGGTCGGTGGGGAAGTTGTCGCTGTCCAGCACCAGCTCGGTGCGGCCCGCCTGCGCGTCCACCGCGGCCCGCGCCAGCTTGTAGAGCAGCACCGTGGTCGAGTCGCCCACGAAGGTCTGTCCGGCGAGCCGCGCCCACGATGACCCGCCCCAGCTCGTCGCCGAGGGTCAGCGGCTGTTCGAACCATTCCTCGTCCCAGCCGCGGATCAGCCGGCCGCCCCAGGCCTCGGTCACGAACTGGTGCAGCCGGTCGGCCGACGCCTTCAGTGGCCGGCCGAGCGAGTTGCCGTCGAAGTAGACCAACGGTGTCTGCGCCCCGACGAACCGCTCGCGCAGGGGTGCCAGCGGGTCCGTCGCGTCCAAGTCATGGCTCATGGGGTATGTCTACCGGTCACTGGTAGCTGACGTAACGCACCCCGGGTCGAATGCCGAACAGAACCCGAAGCTTCACGACCGGCATCTGCTCGTTCCCCACCAGGCGGCGGAGCAGGTCCCACGGCCAGGGTGCGCGGAGGCCAGCACCGGTGAGTGCCGGGGGCTAGCCGCCGAGTCGGGGGAGGAACCCCCTCGTGCCACCGCATGAAGCCCGGCGGGCGGCCCCGTCGAGTGGTCGGTCAGCGCCCTGCCGCCGCACCCCTGGCGCTTCCTACCTTGGCGTGGACAGAGCAACGACCACCCGGTCCCCGCTGATCGGATTCGACGAAAGGCTGCACCGATGTCTCGCCTCCTCTACCGCCTCGGTCACTTCTCCGGACGCCACCCGTGGCGCATCCTGGGGGCGTGGCTCGTGGTCGGCATCTCGATCTTCATGCTCAACTCCACGGCCGGCGGAACGCCGGACGAGAGCTTCAGCATCCCCGGGGCGGAGTCGCAGCGCGCTGCTGACGCCGTCGCCGACAGGTTCCCGCAAGAGACCCTGTACACCTCCAACGTGCTGTTCCACTCCGACAAGGGTCTGACCGATCCGGCCGTCAAGGCCGCCATCGAGCAGACCGTGGCCGAGCTGGCCGAGGGCCACGGCGTCGTGGATGTCAGCAACCCCTACGACCCGCGTGGACCGACCCTCAGTGAGGACGGCAAGACCGCGTTCGCCACAGTCGCGTTCGCCGAGAACGAGATCGGTGTCGAGGAGTTCGAGCACGCCGAGAAGGCAGCCGAGCACGCCGTCGACGCCGGTGTCCAGGTCGAGTACGACAACGGTCTCGGCTACGCCAAGGGTGACGCCGAGCCCAGCAGCGAGAAGATCGGCATCCTCGTGGCCGTCGTGGTCCTGGCCGTCGCCTTCGGCTCGCTCGTCGCGCTCAGCATCCCGATCCTGACCGCACTGTTCGGCATCCTCGTCGGCTTCAGCACGATCGGCTACCTGTCCGGCCTGGTGAGTGTCCCCGAGATCGCCACCATCGTGGCCATGATGATGGGACTCGGCGTCGGCATCGACTACGCCCTGTTCATCCTGGCTCGGCACCGGCAGAACCTCGACGAGGGCATGACCGTGCCCGAGGCGATCGGTCAGGCCAACTCGTCAGCCGGGCTGTCGGTGCTGTTCGCCGGCTTCACGGTCATCGTCGCCATCGCAGGCCTCCAAGTCTCCGGTGTCCCGATGATGACGATGATGGGCTGGGCCTCCGCTCTGATGGTCGCTGTCGTCATGACGGCCGCGGTGACGCTGCTGCCCGCGATCCTCGGGATCGTCGGTCGCAAGGTCAACGCCGCCCGCATCCCGTTCATCAAGCAGCGCCCGGCCAACGACCCCAGCTCGGGATCGGCCCGCTGGGCGGCGCACGTCGTCAAGCACCCGGTGCGATTCGGAGTCGCCGCCGCAATCGTGCTCGGCCTGCTCGCGGCTCCGGTGTTCTCGATGCGGCTCGGCTTCCCCGACGCCGGCAACGACGGGCCGTCGACGACGACCCGCAAGGCCTACGACATGGTGGCCGACGCCTACGGTGCTGGTACCAACGGCCCGTTCCAGGTCGTGCTGGAGACCCACGGCGCGAAGGACACCGACGCAGCCGTCGCCCGCGTCACCAAGGCGCTCGCCGCCGACGAGGGCGTTGCCTCGGTCGAGCAGGCCGTGTTCAACGAGGGCAAGGATCTCGCCATGATCGGCGTCACGCCGACCAGCGCGCCCCAGGACGACGAGACGTCCGCCACGCTGGATCGGCTCCGGACCGAGGTGCTGCCCGACGCGATCGGTGACAGCGACATCGACCCGATGGTCACCGGCAGCACGGCGATCACCGAGGACGTCTCGAGTCGCCTGCAGGAGCGCATGCCGTACTTCCTGGGTGCTGTGCTCGGGCTGTCGTTCCTGATCCTGATGCTGGTGTTTCGCTCGGTGTTGGTGCCGTTGAAGGCGGCTGTGCTGAACCTCCTCAGCGTCGGAGCCGCGTACGGCGTCGTCGTCGCGGTGTTCCAGTGGGGCTGGGCAGCCGACCTGATCGGCGTTCACGAGCAGGTCCCGATCATGCCGCTGGCACCGATGTTGATGTTCGCGATCCTGTTCGGGTTGTCGATGGACTACGAGGTCTTCCTGCTGAGCCGGGTGCGGGAGCAGTTCGTCCGCCACGGTGACGCCAAGAAGGCCATGGTCGAGGGAGTCGCCTCCACCGGCCGGGTCATCACCAGCGCGGCACTCATCATGATCAGCGTCTTTGGCGCCTTCATCCTGTCGAGCGACGTCACGACCAAGATGTTCGGCGTCGGCCTCGCGTTCGCGGTCCTCCTCGACGTGACCCTGGTCCGGATGGTCCTGGTCCCCGCGGTCATGAGCCTCCTGGGCGCTCGCGCCTGGTGGCTGCCGGCGTGGCTGGATCGCCTTCTTCCCACGATCGATCTCGAAGGCGGTCACGTGGAGGGCGAGCTCACCGAGCTCACCGAGCTCGACGAGGTACTGCTGGACGAGGAGGTTCGCGTGCTCGTCTGAGAAGCACCACGATCAGAACCCGGCGCGGCCGGTCCCTCACGGGACCGGCCGCGTCGGCGCGTCGAGAGGTGGGGAGCAGGGTCAGCCCGTTACGGCACCGTGTGCCGCCGACTGCACGACCTTGGCGTACTTGCCGAGGACGCCGCGGGTGTACTTCGGCGGGTTCGGGGACCAGCCCGCGCGCCGAGACTCGAGGTCGTCCATCTCCACCGACAGCGTCCGGTTGGCGACGTCGAGGGTGATCTGGTCGCCGTCCCGGACGAACGCGATCGGACCACCGTCGACGGCCTCGGGTGCCACGTGGCCGACGCACAGGCCCGTCGTACCTCCAGAGAAGCGGCCGTCGGTCAACAGCAGGACGTCCTTCCCGAGGCCCGCGCCCTTGATGCCACCGGTGATCGCCAGCATCTCCCGCATCCCCGGGCCGCCCTTGGGACCTTCGTAGCGGATGACGACGGCGTCACCTGCCGTGATGGCTCCGTCGGCCAGGGCGTCCATGGCGGCGCGCTCGCCGTCGAAGACGCGTGCCGTCCCGGTGAACGTCGAGTCGTCGAATCCTGCCGTCTTCACGACCGCACCGTCCGGGGACAGGGAGCCCTTCAGGATGGTCAGCCCGCCGGACTTGTGGATGGGCTTGTCGAGGGCCCGGATCACGTTGCCGTCGACGCCTGGCGGGGCGATGTCGGCGAGGTTCTCGGCCATCGTCCGGCCGGTGACGGTGAGTACGTCGCCGTGCATCAGTCCGGCGTCGAGCAGTGCCTTCATCACCATCGGGATGCCACCGACCTTGTCGACGTCGTTCATCACGAAGCGGCCGAAGGGCTTGAGGTCGCCCAGGTGCGGCACCTTGTCGCCGATGATGTTGAAGTCGTCGATGGTGAGGTCGACCTCGGCCTCGCGGGCGATCGCCAACAAGTGGAGTACGGCGTTGGTCGAGCCGCCCAGCGCCATCACCACCGCGATCGCGTTCTCGAACGCCTCCCGGGTCATGATCTGCCGCGCGGTGATCCCGCGCCTGAGCATCTCGACGACCGCCTCGCCGGACTTGTGGGCGAAGCCGTCGCGGCGCCGGTCGACCGCGGGCGGCGCGGCGGAACCCGGCAGGGACATGCCGAGGGCCTCACCGACCGAGGCCATCGTGTTGGCGGTGTACATGCCTCCGCACGCGCCTTCTCCGGGACAGATCGCGCGTTCGATCCGGTCGACCTCGGCGCGGGTGATCTTGCCGGCCAGACAGGCGCCGACGGCTTCGAAGGCATCGATGATCGTCACGTCGTGGCCGTCGACCGAGCCGGGCATGATCGAACCGGCGTACAGGAAGACACTGGCCAGGTCGAGCCGGGCGGCCGCCATCAGCATGCCGGGGAGCGACTTGTCGCAACCGGCCAGCAGCACCGAGCCGTCGAGCCGTTCGGCCATCATCACGGTCTCGACCGAGTCGGCGATCACCTCGCGGGACACCAGCGAGAAGTGCATGCCCTCGTGGCCCATCGAGATGCCGTCGGAGACCGAGATCGTGCCGAACTCGAGCGGGTAGCCGCCGGCAGCGTGCACGCCGTTCTTCACGGCCTTGGCCAGCCGGTCGAGCGAGAGGTTGCAGGGCGTGATCTCGTTCCAGGACGAGGCGACGCCGATCTGGGGCTTGGCGAAGTCGTCGTCGCCCATGCCGACCGCCCGGAGCATCCCGCGGGCGGCGGCCTTCTCCAGTCCGTCGGTGACGTCGCGGGAACGTGGCTTGATGTCCGGCTGCGGGTGGTCGGTCGGGCTCATGACGCCCAGCCTATTGCGCGCCGGTGTGCGGGTGCTCGCGTCTCGGGCTGTGGAGGTTTCATCACGGTATGCAGGCAGACCTGTGGTTCCCATGGTCTGTACGCCGTGGGAACCGCCGGTTCGGCTGCATACCGTGATGAACCTGCCGTGTGCCGCCCCACCCGGCGTTGCATCCGGGCGCGCAGGCGCGGCATGTGGAGAACGCCGTCCGAATGGGCCACAACTGCCAGCTCGCGGGGCCACAAGCTGCCAGCTCGCGGGGCCACAACTGCCAGCTCGCGGGGCCACAACTGCCAGCTCGCGGGGCCACAATTGCCAGCTCGCGGGACCACAACTGCCAGCTCGCGGGGCCTCACGCGGACCGCCTCCCCAGGTAGGCCAGGCAAGCAACGGCGAGCGCCACGCCCCACACCGGCCAGAGAAGCTCCGGCGCCCACGCTGCCCAGTCGTCGGTTGCTCCGGGGAGCCTCGACAGCTCCCCCACGAGCACCAGGCGCCAGAAGGACAGGCCGGCCGACGTGGTCGCGCCGGCCACGATCAGCCCGGGCACCACCGCGGCCGCGACCGGTACCGGCCGCCCGCCGACGCGCGGGACCCAGGACCAGAACACCTCGCCCCACCGCGCCAGCAGCCCGGTCGTGAGCCAGGCACCGACGAGGGCGAACAGGGCCAGCCCGAGTCCGGCGTACCGGGCCGAGCCGAGCTCGTCGAGCATCTCGCGGCGCACACCGAGCGGCACGTCGAGCGCCCACGCGATGCGGGTCACGGCGTAGAGGAGGGGTACGACGGCCGCCACAGCGACTGCCGGGCGACCCCACCGCACCCACCGGCTCCAGCTGGTCCTGTCGCCATTGAGCGTGGCAGCCCAGGAGAGGACGAGCACGCCGGAGGTCGCGACCGCCACTCCGCCCACCAGGTGTCCCAGCGCCGCCGCCGAGTTGGTGAGCAGGCCCAGATCGATGTGCCCGGCCGCCGGGCCGACCCCGATCAGCGCGAGCAGGGTCATCGGGAGGTAGCCGAGGAACGACAGCGCCCGAACGTCGGACACCGCCACCGTGACCACGATCCCGAGACCAACGAGGAGCCACCCGGAGACCCGCAGCGAGCGAGGCGTGCGACCGGTGGCACCGACGATCCCGGCCGCGAGCACGAGGCCCGCGGTCCCCGCGATCAGCCACGACACCTGCACCGCGGTGAGCCCCCCAGGGCGGTCGCGGGACTCGGCGACCACGGATGGGGCGCCCGGTCGAGCAGCGCCAAGGCCGAGAGGCATGCGAACGTCAGCGCCCAGGCGCCGGCCACCCACGGCGTCGCCCGCAGCACGGCCGAACCGGCGCGGGAGGGTGCCGCCACTGTGCTCGATGCTCGTGCGACTGTGCTCATGCGTTCGCACCTCCGCGCGCGTCCCAGCGGCGCCCGACGGTGCGCAGCAGCGCCGGGTAGACGATGAGGTAGCGGAACGGCTTGATGAAGGCCATGTAGCCGCGGCCGACCAGCCCGTTGGGCTTGTTGAGCACGGCCATCTGGCCGCGGTAGCCGCCCTCGCCGTCCTCCACCCAGCCGACGTGCAGGAGCGCGTGCACGGTGCGGTTGGCGATCTCGGCGACGAACTCGCGGTCGGTCAGGTAGACGGGACGGAACGGCACGCTGGTGAAGTCCGGTCCCTCGGCAAGGCGCAGGTCGCCCGGCAGCCGGTCCCGTACCGAGGCCACCCGGCCGCCGAGCCCGGTCTCTTCGTCGTCCAGGCCGAGCAGTTCGCCGAGCTTCCACCGGATCGCGAAGAGCACCCGGTAGGCCAGCGGGAACGCGCGCTCGTCCCCACCTGGGCCAGCTGCTCGACCAGCAGCCGCAGGTCGTCGGGGCCACCCGCGGTGGGCAGGGCCCAGACGTCCTCGAGCCGGAAGTCGGGTGCGATCTCGTGGATCCGCCATGGGCGTTCGGTGTGGGCACTGGGCGGGAGCGGTTTGGTGATGACTGTCGTCAGAGAGGGCATGCCCCCACGATCGGTCGCGCCGCGGGGCACCCGCCTCGACCGTAGGTCGCGGCCTGCTCATCCTCCAGGATGAGGACGCTCCTCTCCGCCTTCAGCCGCGGGCTGGACCGACGAGTCCCGACTCGTAGGAAAGGACGACGGCTTGGACCCGGTCGCGCAGCCCGAGCTTGGCGAGCACGTGCCCGACGTGGGTCTTGACGGTCGCCTCGGACAGATGGAGTCTCCGCGCGATCTCGGCGTTGGTGTCGCCGGTCGCCATCTCGAGCAGCGTGTCGAGCTCCCGCGCAGTGAGCGCGGCCCGGATCTCGGCGGCTCGCGTGCCGTCCGGCGTCGGTGTGATGGCCACGTGCTCGATCAGCCGCCGGGTCGTCGATGGCGCGACGACGCCGTGGCCGGCGTGCACGGTCCGGATCGCGTCGACGATCTCCTCGGCCCTCGCGTCCTTGAGCAGGAAGCCGCTGGCGCCCGCCCGGATCGCCGGGAACGCGTAGTCGTCGAGGTCGAACGTCGTCAGCGCGACCACCCGGGTCATCGGCAGCTCTCGCGTGATCGCGGCGGTCGCCGCGATGCCGTCGAGGCTGCGGCATCCGCAGGTCCATGAGCACGACGTCGACGCGGCGCGCGCGCACCAGCGCGAGCGCCTCGTGCCGTCGGCCGCCTCGCCGACCAGCTCGAGGTCCGGCTGGCTCTCGACCATCATCCTCAGCGCCACCCGGATCAGCTCCTGGTCGTCGACGACGGCGACGCGGATCCTGTCCTCCGGCGCGGTCATGCCGGCATCCTTGCGCTCACCCGCCAGCCGCCGTCGACCGGGCCGGCCTCGAGGGTGCCCCCGACCGCCTCCACCCGCTCGCGCATGCCGGTGAGGCCGCGGCCGGGCACGCGAGGAAATAGGCCGGCGCGTCGCCGTCGTCGACGACCAGGACCTGGAGCCCGTCGGCAACGCGTTCCAGCGTCACCTGGGCGGCCGCGCGAGGGCCGGCGTGTCGAGCGACGTTCGTGAGTGCCTCCTGCACCACCCGGTAGGTGGTGAGACCGACGGCGGGTGGGACCTCGAGCACGCCGTCGGCGCCGTACTCCACACGGAGACCGGCGGCGCGCATCCGGTCGATGAGCCCCGCGAGATCGCCCAGACCGGGCTGGGGCTCGGTCGGCGCATCGCCGTCGCGCAGCACTCCGAGCAGGCCCCGCATCTCGGTGAGGGCCTCCCGACCGGTCCCGGCGATGGTGTCGAGGATCTCGGGCGCGCGGTCGGGCGATTGCGCCACCACCAGCCGCCCTGCCTCGGCGTGGCTGACCACCACCGCGAGCGAGTGCGCGACGACGTCGTGCATCTCACGGGCGATCCGGCGGCGCTCGTCGGCCGCGCCTCGCTCGGCGAGCTGGGCGACCCAGGCGGCCCGCGTGGCGCGGAAGCGTCCGAGCGCCCACGCGGCGACCGTGCCGCCAACGGTCGCCGTACCGAGCATCAGCCACCACGTCCAGCCTTCGAGGGCCGCGCCGGCGAAGCCCCACAGCCGCACCACGCGTCAGCAGGCACCCCACCAGGCCGCCGACGAGTGCGGCCAACGGCCACGGCGGCAGCGCGTGCGCGCTCACCGAGTACACCAGAACGAAGAAGCACAGGCTGCTCGGCAGCAGCACCGGCCCGTAGTCGCTGCCCGCGGCCAGTGCCGTCGGGCCGCCGAGGTCCGGCGCGGCGACGAGGACGAGCATCGCCAGCGCGCCGATGGCGTACGACGGCACCGACCAACGGTGCGCCGTTGCGACCGCTGCGTGCACGACCACGAGCGCGACCAGCAGCCCCCAGACCCAGCCAGTCGCCACCTCGCCGTCGAGCACCGCGGTCCAGCCCACCGGGAGCAGCACGAGCGCCATCACGCCGGCGAGCGCGACCTGCGCGGCCTCTCCGAGCCACCTCGGCCCCGGGCCGGCGGAGTTGGTCATGACCCCAACCTACGATCGATCCCCCGCCGCCCGGGCTGGCGCAGCATCTTGAATCCGCCAGGTGGTGGTCTGTCACAAACGGTGCACGGGTCCAGACTCACGCCTTCGACTCGGCGACCGCCTTCAGCCTGAGGAGACCCTTCTCGAAGTCCTTGCCGACCAGCTTGTCCATCGACATGACCTTGCCGAACAGCCACATCAGGCCCTTCTGCTCACCGGTCATCCGCCAGGTCACGGTGGTGCCGCTCCCCGACGGGGTCAGCGTGAAGCTGAAGCGGTTCTTCGCCTTGAACGGCTTGAGGAACATGAGCGAGAAGCCGATCGACTCGGGCGTCGACGACGTGATCTCCATGCTGCCCTTGCCGGCCTTCCGGTTCCCCTCCCACGCGTAGTGGGCGCCGACGCCGGATGGCGAACCGGAGTGGATCCGGGTCAGGTTGGGGTCGAGGTCCTCCCACGGCGACCAGGCCCGCCACTCGTGGAAGTCGTCGATGAGCGCATGCAGGGTGGCGGGCGGAGCGTTGACGATGGTCGAGCGGACGACCTCGTAGTCAGCCATGGCGTCACGAGTAGTGGCGTCAGTCAGCCACAGCCGCCGCGCGGACGACCAGCACGTCGGGAAGGTCGCTGACGACCTGGGTCCAGGTCTCGCCCTCGTCGTTCGAGCCCCAGACGGCTCCGTTGCGGGCGCCGAAGTAGATCCCGGTCGCCTCGTGGTCGTCGACGCACATGGCGTCGCGCATCACCGCGACGTAGAAGTCGTCGGGCAGGCCCTTGCCGAGCTCCTCCCAGGTGTTGCCCGCGTCCTTGGAGCGCCAGACCCGCGCCTTCGCGTCGGGCGGATAGCGCCTGTCGCCGCCGTTGATCGGGAACACGTAGATCGTGTCGGGTTCGTACGGGTGGACGACGATCGGGAAACCGAAGTCGGCAGGCAGGCCGTCGGCGATCGACTTCCAGGAGCCACCCTCGTCGTCGGAGCGGTAGACACCGCCATGGTTCTGCAGGTACATCCGGCCCGGAGACGCGGGATGCCGGGTCACCTTGTGCACGCACTGGCCGAACTCGGGGTACTGCTGGCCCTCGGGCAGGAACTCGGCCCGGATGCCGTTGTTGCGCGGCGACCACGACGAGCCACCGTCGGTCGTCTGGTAGACACCGCCGGTCGACAGGGCGACCGTCACCGAGTCCGGGTCGGTGGGGTGCGGGAGGACCGTGTGGAAGGCCTGGCCGCCGAAGCCGGCGTTCCACTGCTCACGGTGCGGGTGGTCCCACAGCGCCCGCTCGAGGCTGAACGTCTCGCCCCGGTCGGTCGACTTGAACACCGCGCCGGGCTCGGTGCCGGCGTACACCACGTCGTTCCCGGCGCCCGGCGTCAGCTGCCAGACCCGGGCGACGGTCGCGTCGGTGTCCTCGGGGAAACGTACGGCGCCGTTCGGGGTCTCCTGCCAGGTCTCGCCCAGGTCGTCGGACCGCCACACCTGCGGGCCCAGCCAGCTCGAGGACGCACCCCCGAGAAGCCGGGTGGTGGCGCCACGGGTGTCGATCATGCAGGAGTAGACCTCCTCCATGTCGAAGTGCGGGCCGGTCCACGCCCAGTCCTGGCGAGCCTCGTCGGAACGGCCGATCCACAGGCCCTTGCGGGTTCCGACCAACAGCGCTGTCGACGGCATCTGAACTCTCCCTCATCGGCGGTCTCACCGGCGATCTCATCGCGCTCACGGTGGTGTTCCTAATAGGAATAGTAGTGTTCTCGCACCATGGGTCAAGAGCTTCCGATCACCTCCTACGCCCTGCTCGGCCTGCTCACCTTCGGTGACGAGCTGACCGGCTACGAGCTCAAGCGGCGGGCCGACGCGACGCTGCGCTTCTACTGGGTCTCGCCGGCGATGAGCCAGGTCTACTCCGAGCTCGCCCGGCTCACCGAACTGGGCCTGGTGGCCCGGGTCGGCGATGATCCTGACGGTCCACGCGGCACCCGCTACGGGATCACCGACACCGGCCGGAAGGAGCTGCGGACCTGGATGTCGACCACCCCGGCAGGCTTCGCCGTGCTCAAGCACCCCGTCGCGCTCCGGCTGCTGCTCGGACATGTGGTCGATCCCGCAACGACGATCGGCATGCTTCGCGACCACCTGGCGGCACTCGACGACGAGCGGGCCGCGCTCGACGAGGTTCGGAAGTCGCTCGAGGGTGCCGACGGACCGGGCCAGCCGTTTCGCTACCCGTCGTTGGTGGCCGACTGGGGGCTCGACTACTTCGCCAACGAACGCCGGATGATCGAGGAGCTGCTGCGCCGCCTGGAGGACCAGCACTAGCGTCAGCTCGGGACGACGGGGCGTGCGGGACGCCGCAGGCCGGCTGGCATCCTGAGCCAATGTCCGGTGGCCTGACGCGTGCGGTGTGGTTGGTCGTGATCGGGATCCTGTCCGTCCAGTTCGGGGCCGCGATCGCCAAGGACCTCTTCGACGAGGTCACCCCGACGGCCCTGGTCTGGCTACGGCTCGCCACCAGCGCGGTGTTTCTCGCGCTGATCGCCCGCCCCGTGCTGAGCGGTCGCACCCGCCACGACTGGGTCGTGGTCCTCGGATTCGGGGTGAGCCTCGGCACCATGAACTGGGCGATCTACCAGTCGTTCGCCCGGATCCCGCTCGGGGTGGCCGTCACCATCGAGTTCGTCGGCCCGCTCGTCCTGGCCGCCGTCGGCTCTCACCGCGCGCGCGACCTGGTGTGGGTCGTCCTGGCCGCCGCCGGGGTGATCCTGCTCGGCGCCGAGCCGGGCGCGGTGACCTTGGCGGGGGTGCTGTTCGCGCTGCTCGCCGGCGCCGCGTGGGCGGCGTACATCCTGCTGAGCGCGAGCACCGGCCGCCGCTGGCCGGGTCTCGACGGGCTCGCGGTCGCCAGCGTCGTGGCCGGTCTCGTGTTGCTGCCGTACGCCGCCGTGGACGGCGCCGGCGCGGTCTTCGACGCCCGGATCCTGGCCCTCGGGGCGTTGGTCGGCCTGCTCAGCTCGGTCGTCCCCTACAGCCTGGAGCTCGCCGCGCTGCGCAGGCTCCCGCCGGCCACGTTCGGCATCCTGATGAGCCTCGAGCCTGCGGCCGCGGCGCTGGCCGCGATGTTGCTGCTCCGCGAGTTCCTGAGCCCGGTCCAATGGTTGGCGATGGGCTGCGTCGTGGCCGCGAGCATCGGCGCGACGCGGTCCGGCAGAGTGCTGGGGGAACCCGTGCCCGACTGACGGCCGGGCGGTGCTACCGACGCCGGGGGCCGAGCCGCCCCTGTTCACACATTTGTCATCCGCGGTTGATGTGGTTGACCCGTGCGCGCACTACTGTCGGGTGCATGGCCAACTTCCCGGCTCCCTGGCAGGCACTGCGGCAGTGGCCTGCCAACAGCCAGTTGCAGGCGCGCCGCAACGCGATGGTCGCGTGCACGGCGATGGCGCAGCGCACCGCGCAGGCGCGTGACGTGGAGGAGTTCCTGGGACGGTACGCCGGCCAGGACCCGCAACCCCGAACCGAAGCCCCGGCAATGACTCCAGACCTTCCGACGGTCGGACGCACCGCACACCGCTGACCGGGCCCGAGACCAGCACCGCACACCCAGCGCTCAACTCGCCGCACGCCGACCGCTGCGGGTAGGCAGGCTGGGGCACAATTCCCCCATGTCTGCCACCGCCGGCCCCCGCGGCCGCACCGCGACGACGATCGAGCCGTTCTACTACGAGGTGGTCAGCGCCGACGGCACCCGCCTCGAGGCATGGACCAACGATCCCGATTGCCTGATCGCGGGTCCGACGGTGCTGCTCTGCAACGGTCTCGGCACCGGTCCCTGGACCTGGCCGGCCTTTCTCCGGTCCGACTGTGAGGTCCGCGTGATCTCCTGGAACCATCGCGGGATCGGCGGATCGGAGCGGCCGGTCGACCGCAACCGGATCGGCGTCGAGGAGTTCGTCGAGGACGCGGTCGCGGTGCTCGACGCGGCCGGCGCGGACCGGGTGCCGGTCATCGGCTGGTCCATCGGCGTCAACACGATGTTCGAGCTCGCGCAGCGCCATCCCTCCCGAGTCAGCGGCCTCTTCGCCGTCGCGGGCGTTCCGGGAGGAACCTTTGCGACGATGCTGGCGCCGACCCGCCTGCCGCGTTTCCTGCGTCAGGCCATCACCGTCAACCTGTCGCGGACCATGCGGTACGCCGGCGATACTGCTCAATCCCATCGCGCACCGACTGCCCGTCGGCCGCCGCGCCACCGCCCTCGTGTCGCACAGCGGGTTCATGCTGCCGGTCGCCGACCCGGAGATGACCGCTCGAGCGGTGAAGGACTTCCTCGCCATCCCGATCGACTGGTACTTCCACATGGCCCTGCGGACCCACCAGCACCAGCGGGTCTCCCTGTCCGGGATCAAGGTTCCCGCCGTCTTCATCGCCGCGAAGTACGACCTGCTGGCCGGGCCGAAGGACATGCTGTCGGCCGCGGAGCGACTCGCCGAGTCGACGTACGTCGAGCTGCCGCGGCAGCCACTTCATCCAGATGGAGAAGCCCGGCATCGTCCAGGACGAACTGATGGACTTCCTGGAGCGACTGCCGTGATCGTCCGCAGCCGGCTGGCCGCCCTGATCACGCCGGTGCTCGTCAGCCGGGCTCGGAGCCGGGCTGCTGGCCGGTTGCACGTCCGCCGAGGACGACCAGCCCGACAGTCACCGCTCCCGACCGATGCGCCGACCGGTGCCGCGAAGACCGCTGCACCAAGCAATCGTCCGCCGGCCGACCGAGACCCCAAGGTCGTCCGCACCATCGCGTCCGGGCTGGCGGTGCCGTGGGGGCTGGCGTTCCTGCCGGACGGGTCGGCGCTCGTCACCGAACGGGACAGCGGCCGGGTGCTGTCGATCCGGGACGGCGAGGTCAACGAGGTCGGCACCGTCCCCGAGGCAGCCCCGATGGGCGAGGCCGGGCTGCTCGGCGTCGCGGTGTCCCCGAGCTTCGCCGAGGACCACGAGGTGTTCCTCTACGTCACCACTGACTCAGACAACCGGATCATGCGGACGACGTACGACGGCGAGCGGCTCGGGGAGCTCGACGTGATCCTCGACGGCATCCCCAACGACTTCATCCACGACGGAGGGCGGCTTGCGTTCGGTCCGGACGGCTACCTGTACGCCTCCACCGGCGAGACCGGCGACGGCGACCTCGCGCAGGACCGGTCCTCGCTGGGCGGGAAGATCCTCCGGATCACCACCGACGGCGACCCGGCGCCCGGCAACCCGTTCAAGGACTCCCCCATCTGGACCTGGGGGCACCGCAACGTCCAGGGCCTCGCGTTCGACGACAATGACCGGCTGTGGGCCTCGGAGTTCGGCGCCTCGGACTGGGACGAGCTGAACCTGATCATCAAGGGCGCAAACTACGGGTGGCCGTTCGTCGAGGGCACCGGCGGCAACGGCAAGTACGCCGAGCCGCTGGTGGTATGGAGGACCTCGGAGGCCTCTCCGTCCGGGCTGGCGTTCAGGATGGTCACCTGTGGATGGCCTCGCTCAACGGCGAACGGCTGTGGCGGGTCGACGTCGACGGCACCGACGCCGGCAACCCGACCGACTTCTTCGTCGGCGAGTACGGGCGGCTGCGCACGGTGGTCGTCGCCCCCAACGGCAACCTGTGGGTGACCACGTCCAACCGCGACGCTCGGGGCGTCCCCGTCGAGTCCGACGACCGGATCCTCGAGATCAGGCCCGGCTGACTGGGTCCCCTGAGGCGCCTGACCCGCTCACGGCCCGGTGATCCGACCCTCCTCGACCGGATCCACAGGCGAGTTGTCGGTGATGTAGTCCACGGTGATCTGCATCAGGTCGTCACCGGGCTGCAGGACATCGGTGCCGGCGGCGAACGCCGTGTAGCCGTCGCCTCCGCCGTACATGAAGTCGTTGGTGACGAACCGCACCGTGTCGGCCGGACCGATCGCGGTCTCCGGCCCGCCGTCGGGTGTCTTCCACATGCCGGTCACCGTCGGGGTGGTGCCGGAGCAGGTGAAGGTGGCGCGGAGCCCGGAGATCTGCGGGAACCGGCCGGTCGCGATCGCCGAGTCGCAGACCGGCGAGAAGCCGTTCAGGAAGGCCTGCTCCAGCTGCTGCCCCGGTGAGCGTGAGGATCACGGTCCGGTTGCCGAACGGCAGCACCGAGAACACCTCACCCCAGGTGATCTCGCAGGCGGCCTCACCGGCACTCGGCGGGAGGCAGACGAGGTCGGCTCGGAGACCGCCGGAGTTGGTGAACGCCGCGTCCACGCCTGGATACTTCGTCCGCATCGCGTCGGCCACCATGTTGCCCATCTCGGACTCACTCAGGCGGGTCGGATCCCGCAGGACGTCGTTGGCCTGCGTGCCGATGACCCGGTTGCGCAGCTCGTCGGTCTCGGCGTTGGCTGCGTCGACGATCGCCTGTACGTCGGCCCGCGGGGTGACGCCCAGGGTCTTGGCCACCCGGGTGGCCCCACCGGCCCAGGCCACGTCACCTCCCTTGACCATCAGCTGCAGCACTGAGTAGCTGGTCCCGGCGTTGATGCCCTCGGTGATCAGGATGTCGCCGCGCATCAGGTTCGAGATCCGGTGCGTGTGCCCCACGATCATGGCGTCCACCGTCGTACTCTGCAGCTGGTCGGCGATCCCGAGGATCGGTCCGTCCCAGGGCACGCTGGCGTGTTCCCGACGGCGTTGCTGCCGGTGGCGGTGCCCTGATGGATGACCACCACCTGCACCTTGACCCCGCGCCTGGCCAGGCGCCGGGACTCGGCGGCGATCCGCGGTCCCTCGTCGAGGAACTCCAGACCGGCGGTGGCGCCCGCCGACACCAGTTCCGGGGTCTCCTTGAGCCCGGCGCCGATCACGCCCACCTTGACCCCGTTGACTCGGAACACCTTGGACGGGGTCACCCAGTCCGGCAGCTCGCCGGTGTCCTCGTCGACGATGTTCGTGGCGAGGAACGGGAAGTCAGCCCGAGCCTGGTGCGCGAGCAGCCGCGCGATCCCGTAGTCGAACTCATGGTTGCCGTACGACGTCGCATCCAGTCCCCAGGCGTTCTCGACGTCGATCGCCGGCTTGTCCTCGAGCAGGCCGGAGTTGGCCGGTGAGGCCCCCACGTTGTCGCCGGCCGCGAGGATCAGGCCGTTGCGAGGCAGCGATCTGAGTTCCTCGTCGAACATCGTGGCGAGGAACGCGCCGCCACCGACCGTGGCGTTCAGAGCGTTGTCGTACGCGCGGGTGGTCGGCTCGAGCTGACCGTGGAAGTCGTTGAGCGCGACGATGGAGATCGCCTTGTAGGAGTGGCCGTTCTTGACCACCTTCCGCAGCACCCTGCCCTGGCTGTGCTGGGGTTCGGGGATCCGCAGCAGGAAGGCCAGGGTCGGGGCCAGGTCGATGCGTCCTGGCGGTGACCCTGCCCCTGGCGATCCCGCGACCGCCTGCGAGGAAGGTGGCCCGCATGTTGACGTTCGCCCGGAGGTTCTTCACGTCTGGCACGTAGCCGTGCTGCCCGAAGAAGTGCGACGGCGAGATCAGGGTGCCCGGTGTCGCCGCGTCGAACTGGTAGGGCGGGTAGGAGAAGGCGACCAGATCGCCGGTCCGGGTCGGATGTGCCATGTCGGCTGGTCGTGTTCGGACCGTTCGGGATGTGTCTGGCCTCGGCCTTCGTGAAGGCGCGGTCGATGACCTTCCACCCCTCGGGGTCGCCGTCGTGGGTCCAGTCGTTCGGGTCGGTCAGGCCCAGGAACGCGGCCTTGATCTGCGCCACGGTGGCTGCTTCGTCGGCTGCCGCGACCTGCTGGAAGGCCTCCGCCGGCCGGGTCCCGGCCGGCCAGGTTCAGATAGATCTGTACGGCGCCGCCGGCCCAGCACGCCTTCGCCTTGCCGATCGTCTCGCCGGTTGCCGGTCGGCAGTTGGACGTCTGCGGGGTGGACAGCAGCCCGAGGTCCACGAGCACCTTGCTGGCATCGATCGCCAGGAACTGCGGGGCGAAGCCGTGGTCGGAGGCCACGAACGTGGTCGGGTTGGCACCGACCAGGCGACGGGCGAGCCTCAGCGTCTGGTCGGACTCCTGGTAGGCCTGCCGGATGAAGCTCGTTCGGGCGCGGACCCGGTGGTCCCGCGTCCCGTCGAGGTTCACGTCGTCGAACGCCGGGTTGGCGTCGCCGTTCGGCAGCCTCCGGCTGACCAGGCCGAGGAACTGATGCTGGAACTCGTCGGTCGTGGGCATGCCGACCAGCAGGAGGTCGGGGCGATAGGTGTCGGCGACGTACTCGAGCATCGGCCAGTGTCCGGTGGACCAGTAGAGACCCTGTTCCACGTAGGTCTCCTCGCTGGTGACGCCGGCCTCGAGAATGGCGAAGTCCGCGGCGGTGGAGGTCGGGAACTCGGCTGCGAGGAACTCGTCGAACTCGGTGTACCCGGGCTCGCCCGGCCAGGTCGGCCAGCTGGCGTTCGCGCGGGTGACCGAGGTGTGGAACAGGCGCACGCGGGAGAGGTCGGCCGACAGCTCCTCGACCTTGACCAGCATCCCGGCGGTCTTGCCGTCCAGCGCGCCTCCGTCGATCGTGACCTTGACGTCGGCCCACTCGCCCTCGGCGAGGTCACCGACGGCGTCGTCGCCGTCCTTGGTCGGCGAGAACAGGACGCGGTCGTAGTTGGTGGCTCCGTCGTCCGTGCTGTCGTACAGGTACGCGTTCAGGCCGTACTTGTCGACCCCGAAGTCGAGCACCCGCAGCCGCATCTCCATCGCCGGGCTGTGGGAGACGGGGACGTCGGTCCAGCCCGTCGCCGGAGCCGGGTCGGCGCCAGGGAACGGCGCCTGGCTGCCGAAGCCGTCCGGGTGGTCGAACTGCAGCCCGAACGCCGAGATGAAGCCCGGGTCGTCGAAGAGCACGTCGCCGGGCCCGCCGATGAAGTTGGTGGCCACGCCGCGGCCGGAGAAGAAGCCCCGGAAGTCGATCGTCGGTCCCTGGATCGAGGCGTTGCGGCCTCCTGCCCACTCCACCTGGGCGACCTTGAGGCCGTCCCTCTCGGCGGCCTGCGCGATCGACTCGGCTTGCAGCACGCCGGGGTCGAAGGCGGTCGGTCCGGTTCCCGAACGGGTCGCCGTTCTTGTGGAACGTGTTGTTGGTCGAGCCGTGGACGCCGGGCCAGGCACCGGTGGCCAGGGAGTACCAGCCGGCGCCGGTGTTGGGCGGCGCCTGGGTGAGCAGGCCGTTGCCTGTGGCGCGCACTCCGTGCCGGAGGAAGGAGCGCATGGTCGGCATCAGACCTCGCTCGGCGTACTTGGCGACCAGGTCCTGGCGCAGTCCGTCGGAGGCGAAGAACACCGCTTTGCCGTGCGGCGGGGCACTCGGCGCCGCCGACTGGACGGTCGCGGGTGCGGAGGCTGTGGGTGCCGCAGACGTGGCCGCGACGACCACGCCGGACGCGACGAGTACGAGGGCGCCCGACAGGACTGCCGACCGGAAACTGGATCGCAAGCTGGACCGGAACACGCGAATCTCCTCAACCTGAGTTGGCGTCGCGACGGTGTCGGCCGGGGCGTGACTCAGCGGTCGGCACGCCGAGGTTTGACCCCACCTTGTACCCGTGGTTCCGGGCTGGCAACGGCATCGCTGACCCTAGGACTCCCCTAGGGTCGGGACCAGCCCGTCAGGTCAGTTTCTCGAGGATCAGCTCGCGGACCCGGCCGGCGTCGGCCTGGCCGCGCATCTCCTTCATGACCGCGCCGATCAGGGCGCCCGCGGCGGCCACCTTGCCGGCCCGGATCTTGTCGGCGACGTCGGGGAAGGCCGCGATCGCGTTGTCGACGGCAGTGCCGAGCGCGCCGTCGTCGGACACGATCGCCAGCCCGCGGGCGGCGACGATCTCGTCGGGCGTGCCTTCACCGGCCAGCAGGCCGTCGAACACCTGACGCGCGAGCTTGTCGTTGATCCTGCCCTCGTCGACCAGGGCCTGGACCCTGGCCACGTCGGTCGGGGTGACGCCGAGGTCGGCGATCTCCTGGCCGGCCTCGTTGGCGCGGCGGGCCATCTCCGAGAGCCACCACTTGCGGGCGGCCTGCGGCGGCGCACCCGCGGCGATGGTCTCCTCGACCAGGCCGAGCGCGCCGGCACCGACCGTGTCGCGCATCTCGAGGTCGGAGAAGCCCCAGTCCTGTTGCAGCCGGACGCGGCGTACCCGCGGAGGCTCGGGAAGCGTCTCCCGCAGCTCCTCGACCCACTCGCGGGTCGGGGCGACCGGCACCAGGTCGGGTTCCGGGAAGTAGCGGTAGTCCTCGGCGTCCGACTTCTCGCGACCGGACGTCGTGACTCCGGTGTCCTCGTGCCAGTGCCGGGTCTCCTGCAGGATCGAACCGCCGGCGTCGAGGATGGCCGCGTGGCGCTGCATCTCGAAGCGGACCGCCCGCTCCACCGACCGCAGCGAGTTCACGTTCTTGGTCTCGGTGCGGATCCCGAGTCCCCCGTCGCCCTTGGGTGACAGCGACAGGTTGACGTCGCAGCGCAGCGATCCCTGTTCCATGCGTACGTCGCTCACGCCGAGACCCAGCAACATCTCGCGAAGCTGGCCGACGTACGCCTTGGCCACCAACGGCGCCTTCTCGCGGGTGCCCATGATCGGCTTGGTGACGATCTCGATGAGCGGGATGCCGGCGCGGTTGTAGTCGACCAGCGAGTACGCCGCGCCGTGGATCCGGCCGGTGGCGCCGCCGACGTGCAACGACTTGCCGGTGTCCTCCTCCATGTGGGCCCGCTCGATCTCGATGCGGAACGTCTCGCCGTCCACCTCGACCTCGGTCCAGCCCTCGAAGCAGATCGGCTCGTCGTACTGGGAGGTCTGGAAGTTCTTCGGCATGTCCGGGTAGAAGTAGTTCTTGCGGGCGAACCGGCACCATTCGGCGATCTCGCAGTTCAGCGCGAGACCCATCCGGATGGCCGACTCGACGGCCTTCTCGTTGACGACCGGCATGGCGCCGGGCAGGCCCAGGCAGGTCGGACAGACCTGGGTGTTGGGCGCGGCCCCGAACTCCGTCGGGCAGCCGCAGAACATCTTCGAGTTCGTGTTCAGCTCGACGTGGACCTCGAGGCCCAGCGCCGGGTCGAACTTCTCGAGGGCCTCCTCGAAGGACAGCAGGGTGTCGCTCATTCGTCGGTGCGCTCCTCCTCCCGACGGAGCCAACGGGGGGCTTGGTCGAGGATCGGGCCACCCCACTTCTTCACCAGCAGCGTCTCCAGCGCGGCACCGACCCGGTAGACCCGGTCGTCGGCGAGCGCCGGGGCGAGCACCTGGGTGCCGGCCGGCAGCCCGTCCTCCTCGGCGAGTCCGCTCGGCACCGAGATGCCGGGGACGCCGGACAGGTTGGCCGGGATCGTCGCGAGGTCGTTGAGGTACATCGCGAGCGGGTCGTCGACCTTCTCGCCCAGCTTGAAGGCGGTGGTCGGCGCCGTCGGCGACACGAGCACGTCGGCCCGCTCGAACGCGGCGTCGAAGTCGCGGCTGATCAGCGTGCGGACCTTCTGCGCCTGGCCGTAGTAGGCGTCGTAGTAGCCGCTGGACAGGGCGTAGGTGCCGAGGATGATCCGGCGCTTCACCTCGTCGCCGAACCCGGCGTCGCGGGTGGCGCGCATGACGTCCTCCGCCGACGGATCGTCGATGTCGTCGGGCAGGACCCGCAGGCCGTAGCGCATCGCGTCGAACTTCGCGAGGTTGCTCGACGCCTCCGCCGGCAGGATCAGGTAGTACGTCGCCAGCGCGTGCACGAAGCTCGGGCAGGACACCTCGACGACCTCGGCACCGGCCTCGACCATCAGGTCGACCGATTCCTGGAACCTCGAGAGCACGCCGCTCTGGTAGCCCTCGCCGCCGAGCTCCTTGATCACGCCGATCCGGACGCCGGTCAGGTCGCCGTCGGCTCCCTGGCGGGCGGCTTCGACGAGGGCCGGGAGCGGCGCGTCGGCCGAGGTGGAGTCGAGCGGGTCGTGTCCGCCGATCACCTCGTGCAGCAGCGCCGCGTCCAGCACGGTGCGGGTGACCGGTCCGGCCTGGTCGAGCGAGTTGGCCAGGGCGACGAGGCCGTAGCGCGACACCCCGCCGTACGTCGGCTTCACCCCGACGGTCCCGGTGACGGCTCCCGGTTGCCGGATCGATCCGCCGGTGTCGGTGCCGACGGCCAGCGGCGCCTCGAAGGCGGCCACCGCCGCGGCGGAGCCGCCACCCGAGCCGCCGGGGATCCGGTCGAGGTCCCACGGGTTGTGGGTGGGGCCGTAGGCGGAGTGCTCGGTCGAGCTGCCCATGGCGAACTCGTCCATGTTGGTCTTGCCGAGGATCGGCAGCCCGGCCGCCCTGAGCCGGGCGACCACCGTCGCGTCGTACGGCGGGATCCAGCCCTCGAGGATCCGCGAGCCGCACGTGGTGGGAAGCCCGGCCGTGGCCATCACGTCCTTCACCGCGATCGGCACCCCGTCGAGCGGGCTGGCCGGCTTGCCCGCTTCCCGACGTGCATCTGACTCGCGCGCAGCCGCCAGGGCGCCAGCGGTGTCGACATGGAGGAACGCGTGCACGGCCGGGTCGACGGCCGCGATCCGGTCGAGGTGGGCCTGGGTCAGCTCGACCGACGTGGTCTCGCCAGCCGCGAGCGCGTCGACGAGCTGGGCTGCGGTCCTGCGGGTCCAGTCCGTCGTCGACAGGAGTTCTCGCGAGTGACGGGTCACGTCGCTCGCTCGTTCCTCGCTCTGCTCCGTTTCCCGTCACTGCTCATCTCCCAAGATCCGGGGGACGGAGAACCGCTGCTGTTCCTGGGCGGGCGCGCCGGAGAGGGCCTGCTCCGCGGTCAGGCCGGGACGGACGACGTCCTCGCGGAAGACGTTGGTGAGCGGGAGCGGGTGCGAGGTCGGCGGGACGTCGTCGCTGGCGATCCCGCTGATCGAGGCCACCGACTCCAGGATCACGGTCAGCTGGGGCGCCAGGTGGTCGAGCTCGGCATCGGACAGGTCGATCCGGGCGAGGTTCGCGAGGTGCGCGACCTCGTCCCGGGAAATCTCGACACGGTCGCTGGGCGACCTGCTCGATCCAGGGGTTTCAGGCATGCGTCCATCCTATGAGGCGACAATGGCGCCCGTGACCGTGGACCTGCGCTGGCATCCCGTCGACCTGGGAGGGGACGCTGCGCTGGCCAGCCACATCGGCGCGGTCCTGGGCGATGGCGAGGTCAGCACCGGACGGCTCTGCCCGAGCTGCGGATCACCCGACCACGGCCGGCCCTGGGCCAGGCACGACGGACATGAGGTGCACGTGTCGCTGTCCCGGGCGGGACCGCACCTGCTCACCGCGGTGTCCCTCGTCAGCGCCGTGGTCAGCGCCGTCGGAGTGGACGTCGAGTCGGTGACCGACGTGGACTCGCAGTGGGACGCGGATCTCGTCCTGGCTCGCGGCGAGGTCGCCGACGAGAGTCTTGCCAGGGCCCGGGTCTGGGCCGCGAAGGAGGCGATCCTCAAGGCGTACGGCGTGGGGCTCACCCGGCCGATGACCGAGCTGGCCCTGGCCGACTTCGACGGTGAGCTGGTCGACGTACCGGCTCCGGACGGGTTCGTCGCGGCGCTCGCGACCCGTTAGACCGCAGTTAGAGCTGGGGCAGCGCGGTCTGGAACAGCCAGGCGTCGAACAGCTCAGCCAGCGACTGGCCGGCAATCGTCGAAGCGTGCTCGATGAACTGCTCGGTGGTCACCGACCCGCCCTGGTGCTTGGCCACCCACGACCGCAGGATCTCGAAGAACACGTCGTCGCCGACCGAGCCGCGCAGCGCGTGCAGGGTCAGCGCGCCGCGCTTGTAGACCCGGTCGTCGAACATCAGCGCCGGCGTCGGGTCACCGAGCAGTCAGGTCCTGCTCGAGTCCGCTCAGCTTCTCGTGGTGGTGCTCGGCTCGCTCGGCGGCCGAGTCCAGGCCGCACTCCTCCGACCACAGCCACTCCGCGTAGCAGGCGAAGCCCTCGTGCAGCCAGATGTCCTTCCACTCTGCTCAGCGTGACGGCGTTGCCGAACCACTGGTGCGCCAGCTCGTGGGCGATCAGGCGGACGGCGTCCCAGTCGCCGCTGACGAAGTTGCGCCCGAACGTCGACAGGGACTGGGACTCCAGCGGGATCTCGAGGTCGTCGTCGGTGATCACCGAGGTGTACGACGTCGAACGGGTAGGGCCCGAACCGGTCGATCGAAGAACTCCATCATCGCCGGCTGGGTCCCGAACGACGCGTCGAAGTCGGCGCCCGTGACCTCGGCGCCGACGACGCGCAGTGCCACCGGACCCGGCTGGTCGACGACCGAGTAGCGCCCGATCTGCACGGTCGCGAGGTACGTCGCCATCGGCGCCGCCTGCTCGTAGTGCCAGGTGGTGGTGGACCCGGACCGGTCGGTGGAGACGAACTCACCGCTCACCGCGACGTAGTAGTCGGAGGGCGCGGCGATCGAGATGGCGTACGTGGCCTTGTTGTCCGGCCGGTCGTTGCACGGGAACCAGGACGGCGCGCCGTGCGGCTGGGCGGCCACGATCACGCCGTCCTCCAGCTCCTCCCAGCCGGCGTCGCCGAGCACCTTCGAGGGCACCGGCCGCGGGTTGCCGGAGTACTTCACGCGCACGGTGAACGCGCTGGCCGGCCGCGATCGGCGCAGCCACCTTCACGACCAGCTTTGCCGCGCGATGGGTGTACTTCGCGGGGGCCTTGCCGTCGACCAGCAGCTTCGACGCCGAGAGGCCATGCGAGGTCCAGCGCGAACCAGGTGAGGTCCTCGTTCGCCACGCACGCGAAGAATCGCCTCGGCGTCGATCCGGTTGCCGACCAGCTTGTAGGACATCGACAGGTCGTAGTGCACGACGTCGTACGACGCGTCCCCGTGGCCGGGAACGTAGGGGTCTGACACTTAGGAATCCTCCCAGGGGCCGATCGGGTTCCCGATCCACCTCGTCCTGCTGGGGACACCTTCCCCACGCATCACCAGCGACACCGGGCCAACTGTGGCATGCCGCCCGATGGTCGCGGCCGGCAGGATAACGCTGTTGGGTCCCAGGGTCGCGCCGGTGTGCAGCGTGACCCGGTCCATGCTGAGCACCCGGTCGTGGAACAGGTGGGTCTGGACGACGCAGCCGTGGTTGACGGTCGCCCCGTCGTGGAGGTCGATCAGGTCGGTCTCCGGCAGCCAGTAGGTGTCGCACCAGACCCCCGGCCGATCTTCGCGCCGAGCATCCGCATCCACACGTTGAGCGCGACCGTGCCCTGCGTGACGGAGGCGAACCACGGGGCGGCCAGCACCTCCATGAAGGTGTCGGCGAGCTCGTTGCGCCAGACGAATCCCGACCAGAGCGGGTGGTCCTCGGTGGTGTGCCGGCCGACGATCGCCCACTTCGCCACGACGGTGACGAGCGGCCGCGACCAGTCCCGCGGCGATCATCACGAACCCGGCCAGCAGGAGTGCCGCCCAGAAGCTCCAGTCGCAGCAACGCGAGCAACGTGGCGGCGACGCCGAGGTTGAGGAGGACGCCGAGCAGCATCGGCACCATCCGGAAGGTCTCCACGAGCGCGCGGTAGAGCTTGAGCCGGTTGGGCGGCGCGTAGGTCCGGCTGGTGTCGGTCTCCCCGGCTGACCGGCGAAGCTTGGTCGGCGGGCTGCCCAGCCAGGACGACCCCGCCTTGGCCACGGCCCGTTGCGGTGCCGCCGAAAGGACGGCGACGAGCGACGACTTGGGCACCTCGACGACCGGCGGACACCATGCCGGAGTTGCCGACGAAGGCGCGCTTGCCGATCTTGACCCGCTCGACGCGGATCCAGCCACCGCCGAGCTCGTAGCCGCCGATCAGGGTGTCGTCGGCGAGGAACGCGTGGTCGTTGACCTGTGGCGAACTTGGGGATCAGCAGCACCGTGGACGCCTCGACGCCCGCGCCGACCTTGGCGCCCAGCGCGCGCAGCCACACCGGCGTCAGCGCGCTGGAGTAGAGCGGGAACAGCCAGGTGCGGGCCTCGTCGAGGACCCGCAGCGTCCCCCAGATGCGGATGCCGGCCGCCGAGCGCACCGGGAAGTGTCCGGGCTCGAGCCCGATCGCGAACAGCCGGACCAGCCCGACGATCAGCCCGAGCAGGACGACGTACCCGACGAAGCGCGGCCAGCGGCAGCCACGGCAGCGCGCGTCCGCACCAGCGTCGGCAAGCGAGTCGGTGTCGTGTACGACGGGCCACAGGACCGCGCCACCCGCAGCGAGTCGCAGCCGCGGGCAGGCTGGCGATCAGCAGCGCGACGACGCCGTACATGCCGAGCCAACGGCCCCCCTTCGGTGGCTCCTGCCTCGACCAGGGGCCGCGCGCCTTGGCCTGGCGCTCCGCGGGAGAGCCCGACCAGAACTCCGCGCTCGGGACCTCGCCGAGGACCAGCGAGCCCGGCGCGATCTCGGACTCCTTGCCGACGTCGGCACCGGGCGCGAGCGTGCTGCGGGCGCCGATCCGGGCGCGCGCGCCGATCCGGATCTCGCCCGACGCGCACGACGTCGCCGTCGATCCAGTAGCCGGCCAGGTCGACCTCGGGCTCGATCGCCGCGTCCTTGCCGACGGTCAGGAAGCCGGTCACCGGCGGCAGCGTGTGCAGGTCGACACCGTGGCCGACCTTCGCTCCGAGCAGGCGTGAGTAGTAGGGGAACCACGGGGCGCCGCCGAGCCCGGCTGCGGCGAGCTCGTCCTGGATCCGGTCGGCGAGCCAGATCCGCAGGTGCACCTTGCCGCCGCGAGGGTGGTCGCCGGGCGTGACCCGGCGCAGCACCAGCCGCGCCAGCACCGCCGCCAGCGTCATCCGGCCGGGCGGCACCAGGAAGAACCAGGCAGCTCAGGATCAGCAGCCAGACCGGGAAGGTCGGCAGGAAGTCCAGCCACGGCTGGGCCGATGGTCGAGCCCGAGCATCAGCCAGCTCAGCCAACGCGCCCCCGCGAGGCTGCGTAACGGCACCAGGGCGAGGAGCTGGCCGATCTGGCGTCTTGAGCCGGATCGGGACGACCTGGCGGTCCGACCTGACCATCGGGTCGCCCATCTCGTCCAGGGCAGCGGCGAACGTGGCGACGGTGGACTGCGTGTACACGTCGCCGACGGCGACCTCGGGGAACTTCTCGCGCACCCGGCTGACCACCTGGGCGGCCGTGAGCGAGCCGCCGCCGAAGTCGAAGAAGTCGTCCTTGGGCGAGGTCACGTCGGCGCCGAGCACGTCGTTCCAGATCTCGGCGATCCAGGCCTGGGTGCCCGCGAGCCCGACCGACGCCTTGCGACGACTTGGGGAGCGGCCACGGCAACGTGTCGCGGTCGACCTTGCCCGACGTACGCGTCGGAAGGGAGTCGACCACCGCAAGCCGTGGCACGAGCGCCGCGGGCAGGCGGTGCCGGAGCAGCTCCATCGCCTGGGGCGCGTCGTAGCCATCGTCGACGGCGACGTAGCCGACGAGGAGCTTGTTGCCCGACTTGGTGGAGCGGACCGCGGCGGCCGCCGAGACGACGCCCGGCAGGCGCAGCAGCTGCCCGTCGATCTCGCCCAGCTCGATCCGCCGGCCGCCCAGCTTGATCTGGTCGTCGGCACGCCCGGCGAAGACGAGCCCGGCGGGGTCGTTGCGGACGACGTCGCCGGACCGGTAGGCGCGGTCCCAGCCGAGGGTCGGCATCGCGGCGTACTTCTCGGCGTCCTTCTCCGGGTCGAGGTAGCGGGCCAGCCCGACTCCGCCGATGATCAGCTCGCCCGACTCGCCCTCGGGCACCGGGTGGCCGTCGGCATCGACGACGGCGAGGTCCCAGCCGTCGAGCGGCCGGCCGATCCGCACCGGGTCCGTGCCGTCGAGGAGCGCGCCACACGCAACCACCGTCGCCTCCGTCGGGCCGTAGGTGTTCCACACCTCGCGGCCCTCTCGCTGCAGCCGGGCCGCCAGCTCCGCCGGGCACGCCTCCCCGCCCATGATCAGCAACCGGACCCGGTCGAGCGAGTCCGCGGGCCACAGGGCCACGAGGGTCGGGACGGTGGACACGATCGTGATGTCGTTGGCGACCAGCCAGGGCCCCACGTCGACGCCCGACCGTGACCAGTGATCGTGGCGCCGGCACGAGGCAGGCGCCGTGCGCCCAGGCCAGCCACATCTCCTCACAGCTGGCGTCGAAGGCGACGGAGAGGCCGGCCATCACCCGGTCGTCCGGGTCCGATCGGGTCGGCCTGGAGGAACATCCGGGACTCGGCGTCGACGAACGCGGCCGCGTTGCGGTGGGTGACGGCCACGCCCTTCGGCGTGCCGGTCGAGCCGGACGTGAAGATCACCCACGCGTCGTCGTCGGGCGTCGGGTCCGGCGAGCTCGACGGGTCCGGACGCCTGCCAGTGCCGGTCGGCGCCACGACGCAGGTCGTTGCCGATCACCGCCGCGGCGCCGGACTCGGCGAACACGACCCGCGCTCGCTCGTCCGGGTCGTCGGCATCCACCGGGACGTACGCCGCGCCCGCGAGCAGGGTCCCGAGGATCGCGACGTAGAGGTCGGTCGTGCCGGACTTGATCCGTACGCCCACCTTGTCGCCCGACGCCGACGCCGAGCTCCGCCAGCCGCTCGGCGATCTCGCGGGCCGCCTCGTCGAGCTCGGCATAGGTGAGTACGCCGACGCCGCTGTCGACGGCCAGCGCGTCCGGGCACGCCTCGACGACCTCGCGGAAGACGTCCACGAGCGTGCGAGGTGAGGGCGCCCGGTCGGCCGCCAAGAGGCTCGGCAGAAGCGCGGGAGAGGGAGCTGTCACAAGGGCGAAGTGTGGCGGTGCCAGGTGAACAGAAGGTGCACACCGCCGCAGGCGGGTATCGCCGACTCGTCGGAAGTTGCCCGGAGGAGCGAAGCGGAGGAGGGCGGCTTGCGACGTGTCGGCGCACGCGGGCAGGGCCGAAGGTCGTACGCCGACCGCCCGAGCGTGGTCGATCGGCCCATTCACACGACCAAGCGGTGTGAAACGACCGGTCGCGGTCGTCGCTAACCGAAGCAAGCCACAGCGGGTTGGCCTGAAACCGAACCAAGCGGCGGCGACACCGCACCCTGCGGGGGCCGACCGCAACTCAAGCGGGCGGCCGCCTCAACATCGACTGACCAAACGGTGCTCGTGCACGATTGTGACGCCCGAACGTCGCCGAAGGTGCCGCCGCAATCGTGCTGATGCACGATTGTGGAGCTGCAGGCACCGCGCCACCGGATCGATGCCGTCGCCCAACCGAACCAGGACACGCCGCATCTGTCAGGGTGAGAGAAGGAGGACCGGATGCCCCGACCACCCTCGGACGCGGAGTTCACGGAGTTCGTGCACGTCGCCTGGCCGAAGCTGTACCGGACGGCATACCTGCTGCTCGGCGACCGCAACCTGGCCGAAGACCTGGTGCAGACCGCGCTGGCCAAGACCTACGGCTCCTGGCGGAAGGTGCGCGACCTCGACCGCGCCCACGGCTACGCCCGGACCGTGCTCGTGAACACCGCCACCGAGTGGTTCCGCAAGAAGTCCTGGCGCAACGAGCTCGCCTCGGCCGAGTTGCCCGAGAGCGGCTACGACACCGACCACAGCACGAGGCCCGTCGTGATCGACGCCCTCCGCGAGCTTCCCCCGCGACAGCGAGCAGTGATCGTCCTGCGCTTCTACGAGGACCTCTCCGTCGCACAGGCCGCGACGGCGCTCGGCTGCGCCGAAGGCACGGTCAAGAGCCAGACCTCGGATGCGCTCACCAGGCTGCGCACGCTGCTGGGTGAAGCCGTCATCCCCCTCACGCTAGGAAACTCGTGATGACCGAACGACTCTCCAGCCTTCTGCACGACGAAGCCGACACCGTCGACATCCCGGCACCTCGTGCCGCCGAAGTGCTCACCCAAGGGCACCGGATCCGGCGCCGCCAGCGGCTGACGACCGGCGCAGCGGCGATCGCCGTACTCGGTGTCGTCGTCGGCGGAGCGGCAGCGGTCCAGTCATTGGGTGACGGCCCGGACACCGGCCGCGACGTGACCTCGGCCCAGGAACTGGCCCAGGGGCCGGTCTTCGCAGTCGGCACCACCGTCTACCTCGACGGAGGCAAGACCAAGGCCACCGTGGACGACAAGGCGATCAAGTCGCTCTACTACACGTCCGCCGGCGTCCTGGTCCGGCATGGCAACAACCCCGGCAGCGACGGCGGCGGCCCGATGAGGTTCTCGCTCGTGCGCAACGACGGGAGCGTGCAGCCGCTCGACGTCACCTTCGAGGAGATCGTGCCCGTCGACCGATCCGACCCAGCCGTACCTGGCGTACGCCCAGGTGACCGACGGCACGGTCGAGGTGGTGGTGCTGGACGTGACCAGCGAGACCGAGGTCGCGCGGGTCGCGGTTCCCGGAAACCTCTCGTGGGGCGGCTGGCGGGCGCCACCGGTAGCGCTCGACGGGGACCACGTCTACGTCGGCGCCGACGACGTCCATGCGCGTGGTCGACTGGCGAACCGGCCAGGTCGAGGAGACCACCACGATCCCGGCCGGCTACCCCGACATCCAGGGAGGTCGCTCGGTGCAGTCCGACTAGCGAACGAGCTGACCGTGGTGGACGTTGCCACGGGTGAGGTCCTGCTGACGCTTCCGGTGGCGGCCGACACGTTCCCGACCCTGAAGCTGTCCCCGGACGGCCGCTACGCCGCCTTGTCGGCAATGGATGAATGGTTGAGCCGTCTGGCCCAGTCGAGGTGTACGACGTCGACACGGGCTCCCACGTCAACCTCGATGGCGCGTTCTCGTACTCCGGCTGGTCACCCGGCGATCAGCTCTTCGTGATCGAGGGCAAGAAGCTCACCACATGTGAGCCTGACACCGGCGAGTGCACCGACAGCCAGCTGACCTTCGACGTGAATCCGAACGACCTGAAGCTGGGTGGGTTCACCTACGAGTCGTGAGCGTGGTGTCGGCCGCTATCCTCTCGCGGTGACCTACGAAAGCAGGACCGAGACGACCAGGGTCGGGTCCGAACGCGAGCAGCTCGAGGCGTTCCTCTTCGACAACCGGGAGGAGCTGCTCGAGACCCTCGAGGGACTCACCGACGAGCAGGCCCGCCGCCGGCTGGTGCCCTCGCTGACGACTCCGCTGTCGTTGGTCAAGCACGCGACGTTCGTGGAGAAGGTGTGGTTCCAGGTCTCGCTCGCTGGTCGCACCCGCGCGGAGATCGGACTGCCCGAGGACTCGCAGGAGTCCTTCATCCTGACCGACGACGACACCGTCGAGTCGGTCACCGCCGGCTTCCGCGAGGCCGTCGCGGAGTCCGAGCGGATTGCCGCGGCGTACGCCCTCGACGACCTCGCCCATCACAACCGCCGGAGCCCGCTCTCCCTGCGCTGGATCTACGTGCACATGGTCGAGGAGCTCGCCCGCCACGCCGGACACGCCGACATCCTCCGCGAGCAGATCCTCGCGGCAGACAACTGACTGCAGTCGAACTCGCTCCGCGCGTCAGGTCAGGGTGCCGGAGCAACCGAGGGAACGTGGGTGACCTGGTTCCACGTGAAGACGTACGACGCGCCGCCGGTGGGGACGGTCAACTCCAGGTTGGCACCGCCGAGGGCCCCACCTTCCCCATAGTTCTCGGCAAACGAGTTGTTGATCGCGATCTTCCATTCGAAGTCTCCGGCAGGGAGCGCGAAGGTGCCGTGCCACTGACCGTCGGTGGTGTCGAACGAGAGCCTGGTCTCCACGCAGGCCGGATCCCAGTCGGCCGCGCAGCCGGCCTCGCTCTGCAGGTCCCCCACGAGGGTCACGAAATCCCGCGCAGGTTCCGGCGGAGCGGTCGTGACGCTGACCGGCGCACTGGTGACTCGCGGCGTGCCGGGTTCGAGCAGAACGGCGCGGTAGCGGAGGTCGTGTCCCCAGCGGTAGGGCGGAGACGTCGTCGGTTGCGGTGAAGTCCGGCGACGAGCGGTCGGTGCGAAGGGTCGCCCAGGCGCCTCCGGCCACGCTGCGCTGGAACCGGACCGACTCCGACGCCCGCTCCGGGTCGACGGTGGCGCGCACCGTGACCGGGTCGACGTTGCTCACGGTCCCGCCGTCCGCGGGCGAGGTGATCGCGATCGTCGGTGCCGGGACCCTGGCGGAGCGCCTGGCGCTCCTCCGGGTGTGCCCGGCGTTGTCGAGCACGACCGCCCGGTAGCGCAGCCTGGTCCCGGTGGGCAGGTTGCTGGTGTCGTGGAACACCCGGTACGGCGCGGAGTCGTCGGTGCCGATGGAGTGCCATCGACCGGCGCCCACCTTCGCCCGGAACGTGACCTCGTAGAACGACGAGCCACGCACGAGCGCCTTCACCCGCATCCGGCCCGGGACTCAGCCGATGGCACCGGCTTGGCCAGCCGCAGGCGCGGTGCCCGGTGTGAGCGGGGGATCCGGCCGGTCGACTCGTACACGACGGCGGACAACCCCGGCACGGTGACCTGGAGCCTGCGGTGCGCGTCGGTGGTCAGCCGTGCCGCGCCGGCGCCGTACCGGAGCCGGAAGTTCCCGTTGCGGATGAAGGTCCGCACGCTGGGCAGACTGCGCCGACTCGCTGTTGTTCAGGGCCACCACATATTCGTGTCGACGACCGCGGTCGATCCGCGAGAACGCGAAGATCCCTGCGTCCGCAGACGCATAGCGGACCTGCTGCGCGCCGTTGCGGAGGGCGGGGTGTCTGTCCGTGATGCGCGCCAGCCTCCTGATCGCGCGATACAGCGGGTGGCTGGTGTCGAAGTTGTCCTCGGCATGTGTGGAGTCTGTGCCGATGAGGTCGTCGTCCAGGTATTCAGCCACCTGGCTGGCGAACATCGGCTGCCGTGCGAGCTGGTCACCGCCGCTGCCGGCAAACCCCTGCTCGTCGCCGTAGTAGACCACCGGGTTGCCGCGGGACAGGTACATCAGCTGGTGGGCGAGCCGGTCCCGGGCCAGCAGCTCGCTGTCGCTCGCGCCGGGGTTGTCGGTGGCCAGGAAGAAGCCGACCCTCCCGAAGTCGTGGTTGCCGAGGAAGGTCGGCAGTTGGTAGGCGTTCGAGTTCGCGTCGGTGTACCAGTCGTCGTTGACGAAGAACTCCGCCAATGAGGCGGTGCCCAGCCCGCGCGAGGCGAAGTCGCGCGCCGCGTCCTTGAACGGGAAGTCGAGCACCGACTGCATCTTGTCGTGGGTCGTGTAGTGGGACGTGAACGCCTTGGCGCCGGCGTCGTAGCCGTCGAACGCTACCTCGCCGAACATGAAGAACCGTGGCTTGCCGTGCCGGTGGGCGTAGCGGACCAGCCCTGGCCCGAAGCTCTGCCAGAACTCGTCGTTGACGTGCTTCATCGTGTCGATCCGGAAGCCGTCGATGCCGAAGTCCCGGACCCAGGTCTTGTAGATCCTCTCGAAGCCGTTGACCACCCTCGGCCGCTCGGTGAAGAGGTCGTCGAGGCCGAAGAAGTCGCCGTACTGGGAGTCCTCGCCCGTGAACGTGGTGTTGCCCCGGTTGTGGTAGAGCCGGACGTTGTTGAGCCAGCCCGGCACCTTCAGATCCGTCTCCGCGGGGTCCAGAACCGGCGTGTAGGGGAACGACGACGACGAGTTGAGCGGCGGGAAGGTGCTGGTCCCCGCATAGTCGCGGTCGTCGAACGGCGTCCCCGCCGCGGTGCGGTACGGCCGCTGGTCCTTCGAGACGTACGCCGTCCGGGCACCGTCGGTGTAGCCGATCACGTCGGCGGTGTGGTTGGTGATGATGTCGAAGAAGACCTTCATCCCCCGCCGGTGCGCGGCGTTCACCAACGCGGTGAGGTCGGCGTTCGTGCCGAGGTGGGGATCAACCTGGGTGAAGTCCGTGATCCAGTATCCGTGGTAGCCCGCGGAGGCGTCCTCGGGTTGGACCGCCTTGTTCTTGAAGATCGGTGTCAGCCAGATCGCATCCGTGCCGAGTCCCTGGATGTAGTCCAGCTTCGACTTCAGCCCTCGGAGGTCGCCGCCGTTGTAGAAGCCCTTCGCGGTCGGGTCGAACCCCGAGACGAGCGGGTCGTCGCCCAGGCCACCTTTGTCGTTGGCGGTCGAGCCGTTGGCGAAGCGGTCCCCCATCACGAAGTAGAAGTTCTGGTTCGTCAGGGCCCGGCGCAGGGAGTGCTCGTGCCACACCGGCGCCATCACCGGGTGCAGCACTGGCGGCAACACCGGCCGGGGCGCTCGCGGCGTACGAGGTCGTGGGCGCAAGAGGTACGGCGAGGCCGACGGCGCACGCGAGGGCGACGAAACTGAGCCGGACCGGACGACGAACATGGACCCTCCGAGATGTGATCGACTCCACAAGGCACCTGAGACCGTAGTCCTCAGGAGGCTCGCGGGAAAGCCCCTTCGACAGTTCTCACAGCCCGGTGGGGCCGTGTTCCAGCAGGACCGTGAAGGCCGCCTCGTCGAGGACGGGTACGCCGAGCTGCTCGGCCTTGTCGGCCTTCGTGCCGGCGCTCTCCCCCACCACGACGTAGTCGGTCTTCTTGGAGACCGAACCTGACGCCTTGCCGCCGCGGCTGATGATCGCCTCCTTGACCGAGTCGCGGGTGTAGGCGTCCAGCGAACCCGTCACCACGATCGTCAGGCCCTCGAGGGTGCGTGGCCTGGACTCGTCGCGCTCATCGGCCATCGACACGCCGGATCGCTCCCACTTGTCGACGATCGCGTGGTGCCAGTCGACCGCGAACCACGCGGTCACCGCCTCCGCGATCGTCGGGCCGACGCCTTCGGCACCCGCGAGACGCGTCAGATCCGCCTCCCGGATGTCCTTCATCGAGCCGAAGTCGGCGGCGAGCGCTCGCGCAGCGGTCGGACCGACGTGCCGGATGGAGAGCGCCACCAGGACCCGCCACAGCGGGACCTCCTTGGCCTGGTCGAGGTTGTCGAGCAGGCGACGTCCGTTGGCCGAGAGCACCGGAGCGTCGCCCTCGCCCTTCTTCGGGGCGCGGGTGAACAGCGGGGCCTTCAGCAGCGCCGGCTCGTCGAGGTCGAACAGGTCGCCCTCGTCGGCGATCACGCCCGCGTCGAGCAGGGCCACGGCAGCTTCGTAGCCGAGGCCCTCGATGTCGAAGGCTCCCCGGCCCGCCACGTGGAACACCCGCTCACGGACCTGGGCCGGGCAGTGCTGGTGGTTGGGGCAGCGCAGGTCCTTGTCGCCCTCCTTCTCCTGGGCCAGCGTGGTGCCGCAGGCGGGACACTCGGTCGGCATCACCCATTCCGGCGTGTCCTCGGGTCGGAGCGCCAGGACCGGCCCGACGATCTCGGGGATGACGTCGCCGGCCTTGCGCAGCACCACGGTGTCGCCGGGCCGGACGTCCTTGCGCTTGACCTCGTGGGCGTTGTGGAGGGTCGCCATCTCGACCGTCGAGCCGGCCACCCGGGTCGGCTCCATCCGCCCGAACGGGGTCACCCGGCCGGTGCGACCGGTGTTCACCTCGATCGCCAGCAGCTTCGCGTTGACCTCCTCCGGCGGGTACTTGAACGCGATCGCCCACCGGGGTGCCCGGCTCGTCGAGCCGAGCCGGCGTTGCAGGGACACCTCGTCGACCTTGATCACCACGCCGTCGATCTCGTGCTCGACGTCGTGGCGGTGCTCGCCGTAGTACTCGATGAACTCCTGGACCGACTTGAGGTCGGGCAGCACCTTCACCCGGTCCGACGTCGGGAGTCCCCACGCCTTGAGGGCGTCGTACGCCGTCGACTGGGAGGTCGGCTCGAACCCTTCCCGCGCGCCGATGCCGTGGCAGACCATCCCGAGCGCGCGGGTCGCGGTCACCCGGGGATCCTTCTGACGCAGGGAGCCGGCGGCGGCGTTGCGCGGGTTGGCGAAGGCCGGCTTGCCGGCGTCGCGCATCGCGTCGTTGAGCCGCTCGAACGCGACCCCCGGCAAGAAGACCTCACCACGGACCTCGACCAGCTTGGGTACGGCGAACTCGTCGGTCGGCGTCAACCGGTGCGGCACCGAGTCGATCGTCTTCACGTTGGGGGTCACGTCCTCGCCGGTGCGGCCGTCGCCCCTGGTCAGCGCCCGGACCAGCCGCCCGCTCTCGTAGAGCAGGTTGATCGCCAACCCGTCGACCTTGAGCTCGCACAGCAGCGCCGGGTCGCTCACCCCCTCGCGGACCAGGCGGGCATGCCAGGCCTCGAGCTCGTCGTAGGTGAATGCGTTGTCGAGACTCTCCATCGGTCGCAGGTGGTCGACGGCGGTGAACTCGGTCGAGACCGCACCCCCGACCTTCTGCGTGGGCGAGTCGGGTGTGCGCAGCTCGGGGAACTGCTCCTCCAGCGCCTCGAGCTCGCGCAACCGGAGGTCGAAGTCGATGTCGGACAGGGTCGGGTCGTCGAGCACGTAGTAGCGCCAGCGAGCGTCCTCGATCTGCTCGGCCAGGGCCTGATGGGCGTCACGCGCCTCGGCAGTTGCCTGCGAGACCTCGGGAGAACTCATGGGGACATCTTGCCGTGCCGCACGGACATGTGATCTCGACAGGCTCGATCACCGAAGAACGGCTCGATCACCGACGTGGTGAGAGGATCCGCCAGTGCCCCAACCTGCCTTGACGAAGTACGACGCTCCCGGTCGACCCAGGGCGATGATCCTCATGCTGCACGGCGGCAAGGACCAGTCCCGGCAGCTCGTGACCGGTCGCAGTACGTCCTGGCGGCGGTCACGGGTGATGCAGTGGTCCATCGCTCGCCGGGCCCGGGAACAGGGTGTGTCGACCTGGTTGCTGCGCTACGGCCTGACCGGCTGGAACGACCACGCCGCTCCGTCACCCGTGCCGGACGCCCGTTGGGCGCTGGCCCAGATCGAGGTGCCGGTGGTCCTCGTCGGGCACTCCATGGGCGCCCGGGCAGCCGTCCGGGTCGCCGACGACCCGAACGTCGTCGGGGTCGTCGCCCTGGCCCCCTGGTTCCCCCCGGGCGAGCCGGTCGAGACCCTGCGCGACAAGCCGCTCGTCGCCGCCCACGGGCGCGCCGACCGGATCACGTCGTACGCCGCCACTCGCGAGTACGTCGAGCGGGCCGGTCAGGTCGCGTCGTCGGCAGAGCTGGTCGACATGGGCGACGTCGGCCACTACCTGGTCCGTCGCGCCGCGGCCTGGAACAGCCTCGCGCTCGCCTCGGCACTGAAAATGCTCGACCGGCACTGATTCCTCCCGACCGCGGATGAAACTCATTTGTTTTATCCGCCGAGGCAGGGTACCGTCCTCATGAAACGGAACAGTTTCGTTTCATGAGATGACGAAGGGCCACATGAACGCCGTACCTCCCACTTCTGCCGAGACCCGGCCGCGCGTCGAGGGCGACCGCGAGGTCGAGATCCTCGAGGCGACGCTTGCCGTGCTCGGCGACGTCGGCTACGACCGGCTGACCATGGATGCCGTGGCCACTCGGGCGAAGGCGTCCAAGGCAACCCTCTACCGCAGGTGGAACACCAAGGCCGCGCTCGTCATCGATGCGATCTGTTCCCAGAAGGGTCCGACGATCGTGCCCGACACCGGAAGCCTGCGGCAGGACCTCATCGAGTCGTCCTGCGGCCACGGTGGCTTCACCGATCCCAAGCCCGTGGGCCTGCTCGGCGCGATCGCGACCGCCATCAACCGCGACGCCGACTTCGCCGAAGCCTGGCGACGCGACTTCGTCGGGCCCAAGATCGCGGCATCGCGAACCATGTACGAACGCGCCAGGGCGCGCGGCGAGATCCGGAACGACATCGACATCGACCTGGTCGCGTCGGCACTGGCGGGCATCATCCTGCACCGCATCTTCATCCTCGGGGAGCAAGCCTCCATCGAGGGCATCACCCAGATCATCGACCAGATCATCCTGCCGGCCTGTCGGCCGGTGCCGGATGCCCGATGACTCACGAACTCTGCACAGACCGAACTCACCCACGAACGAAAGAAGCTCATGGCTGACCTGACAAAGACGTCTGAGGACCCCCAGCCTCATGTGAACCAGCGCACGGGGAAACCTCTCCATCTCGGGGGCGCCCTCGTCCTCATCTCGATCGCCCAGCTGATGGTCGTGCTCGACGCCACCATCGCCAACATCGCCCTGCCGTTCATCGGCAAGGACCTCGACATGACCGGGGTCAACCTGACCTGGATCGTCACCGGCTACGCGCTGGCCTTCGGCGGCCTGCTCCTGCTGGGCGGCCGGCTCGGTGACCTCTACGGCCGACGCAAGATCTTCATGATCGGCCTCGTCATCTTCGCCGTCGCCTCCCTGCTGGGCGGTCTGGCGCAGAACGAGGCCCTCCTCCTCGGGGCCCGAGGCCTCCAGGGCCTCGGCGCAGCGCTGGCCTCACCGGCCGCGCTTGCCCTGATCACCACCACGTTCCCGGCCGGCCCGGCCCGGAACCGTGCGTTCGCCGTGTACGCCGCCATGTCGGGCGCCGGTGCTGCCGTCGGCCTGATCCTGGGCGGTTGGCTGACCGGGTCGAACTTCGACCTTGCCGGAATCGACGTACACGGCTGGCGGCTGACCTTCCTGATCAACGTCCCGATCGGGATCGTGGCAGCGATGCTTGCACCGCGTTACCTCAACGAGTCCGAGTCCCACCCGGGTGAGCTGGACGTCCCAGGCGCGCTCACCGGAACTGCCGGCCTGCTGGCCCTCGTCTACGGCCTGACTCACGCCGGGAGTCCCAGCTACGGCTGGGGTGACCCCTGGACGATCGCAAGCCTGACGGCGAGCGTCGTACTGCTCGCGCTCTTCGTCTTCATCGAGAGCCGGGTCGAGCACCCGCTGCTGCCGTTCCGCATCTTCGCCAACCAGACTCGCGCCGCGAGCTTCGTGGCGATGATGCTGATGCCGGCCGCCATGTTCTCGATGTTCTTCTTCCTCAGCCTGTTCATCCAGAACGTGATGGGCTACAGCCCGTTGAAGGCCGGCTTCGCGTTCCTGCCGTTCTCGATCGGCATCATCGTGAGCGCGACGATCGTCTCCAGCCTGGTCAGCAAGATCGACGCCCGCTACATCGCCGGCATCGGCACCTTGATGGCCTCGATCGCGCTCTACGGGTTCTCCCGGCTGAGCGTGCCGGACAGCGACGCCGACGTCCTGCACTCGCTGTCCAGCGGGGACTACCTCGGCGCCGACGTGAGCTACTGGACCCAGATCCTGCCGTTCGTCGTGCTGATGGCGCTCGGCATGGGCGCCGTGTTCGTCCCGCTGACGCTGACCGCGGTGCACCACGTGCGCGCAGCCGACTCGGGCATCGGTTCCGGAGTCCTGAACACGATGCAGCAGGTCGGCGGCGCCCTCGGCCTGGCCGTCCTGAGCACCGTGTCGAGCCACTACATCACCGACCACGGCGAGAAGATCGGGCCCGGCGTCGAGAAGGGTCTCACCGCGGCCACCCAGGCCCAGCCCGGACTGGCCGACCAGCTGATGCAGACCTTGGGCGTCGACTCGTTCGCCGAGGTCGTCAAGAACGCGACGTACTTCGGCTCGTTCCCGCAGGGTGCGACCCATGGGTTCCTCATCGGCACGTTCATGATGCTGGCCGGCTCGTTGGTCGTCTGGCTGTTCCTGGACGTCAAGCACGAAGAGCTCGCGACCGACGGCCCCGAGGCCCAGGTGCACGTGGGCTGAGCCTCCCGCACGTCAACGACGGCCCGGCTCGAAAGAGCCGGGCCGTCGTCGTCAGCAAGGCTAGTTGCCGAGGTTGGCGGCGGCCTTCCGCGCGAGCACCAGCGCTCCGCGCGCCCAGGCTGGCGAGGCCCCCGCCAGGCCGCAGGACGGAGTCACGACGAGCCGGTCGGACGGTTCGAGGCCCACCATGTCGAGCAGCCGCAGCGCCTTCTCGGTGATCGACTTCTCATCGAGCGGGGACTCCTCCGTCGGGACCAGCCCCAGGAACACCCGGTCGCCGTCGTCGACGGCCTGCCCGAGGGCGTCGTACGCCGCCGCGTCGAGCAGGTCCACGTCGACGCACACGCCGCGGGCGCCGGCGCCGCGCACGAGCCCGATGTCGAAACCGGGTGCGCAGCAGTGCACGACCGGCACTCCCCCGGCCGACTCCACGGCGGCGGTCACCCACTCCAGCGCCTCGGAGGCACGAGGCGGGTCGACCGACCGGTGCCTGCCGAAACCGGAGGCGGTGGGCACCTGCGCGGCGAGTACGGCGGGCAGCGCGGGCTCGTCCAGCTGCACGATCAACTCGGTGGCGTCCGGCATCCGGCGCCGGACGTCGGCAAGGTGTCCGACCAGCCCCTCGGCCAGCGCCTGGGCGAGGTCTCGCCGGGCGCCGTGGTCGGAGAGCACCTTGTCGCCGCGCGGCTTCTCGACGGTCGCGGCCAGCGTCCACGGCCCCGCCACCTGGATCTTGAACGGCCCGGCGTAGCCCTGGCTGAGCTCCTCGAGGGTGTCGAGGTCCTGGGCCAGCAGCGAGCGCGCCCGGCGGTGGTCGATGCCCGACGCGTCGGTCAGCCGCCACCCGGCCGGCTGCAGGTCGACACCGATCCCGGTGGTGACCGCGAGCCCGCGTCCGGTCAGGCCGGCGGTGATGCCGCGGCCGGGAAGCTCCGGCAGGTGGGCCAGATCGGGCAGTTCGTCGAGGACGATCCGGACCGCCCCGGCAAAATCGTCACCGGGCATCGACCCGATGCCGGTTGCAAGCAGGGTCACGCGGGCACCCGGGCGGTGGACGCGATCGTGGCCGAGCCGACGACGCGGGTGCCGTCGTAGATCACCGCTGCCTGGCCGGGCGCGATGCCCATCGCCGGGTCGAGGAGCTCGATGGCGACCTGCGAGCTGGGTGGTTTCGAGACGGGCGCCAGGGCGCCCTCCTCAACCACCGAGGTAACCACCGTGACCACGGCACGGTGCTCGTCGCCGTGCGCCCGGAGCTGTACCGAGCCCTCCAGGCGCGAGGGCACGGTGCCGCACCAGCGGGCCTTGATCGCGTCGATCCGGTTGATCGCGAGATCCTCCCGCGGTCCGACCGTCACGGTCCCGGAGACGGGCTCGATGTCGAGCACGAACCGCGGCTTGCCGTCCGGCGCGGGCCGGCCGAGCCTCAGCCCCTTGCGCTGTCCGATCGTGTAGCGGAACGTGCCCTCGTGCTGCCCGAGCACCTCACCGGTCGCGCCGTCGACGATGTCGCCGCCGCGGTTGGGGGCAAGGTCTCCCAGCTTCTCCCCCAGCCAGCCGGCGTTGTCGCCGTCGGAGATGAAGCAGATGTCGTGGCTGTCGGGCTTGTTGGCCACCCTCAGGCCGCGCTCGTCGGCCTCGCGTCGTACGTCGGGCTTGACGGAGTCGCCCAGCGGGAACATCGAGTGCGCCAGCTGGTCCTGGGTCAGCACGCCGAGCACGTAGGACTGGTCCTTGCCCATGTCCACCGCGCGGTGCATCTCGATGAGGCCGTCGGCGCCGGTTCGCAGCTGCGCATAGTGGCCGGTCGCGACAGCGTCGAACCCGAGCGCGAGCGCCCGGTCGAGCACGGCCGCGAACTTGATCTTCTCGTTGCACCGCAGACAGGGGTTGGGCGTCCGGCCGGCGGCGTACTCGCTCATGAAGTCCTCGACCACGTCCTCGTGGAAGCGGTCGCTCAGGTCCCACACGTAGAACGGGATCCCGATCACGTCGGCTGCGCGCCGGGCGTCGTTGCTGTCCTCGATGGTGCAGCAACCGCGGGCGCCGGTGCGGTAGGACTTCGGGTTGCGGGAGAGGGCCAGATGGATGCCGGTGACGTCGTGACCGGCCTCGGCCGCGCGTGCTGCCGCGACTGCCGAGTCAACCCCTCCGGACATCGCCGCCAACACCTTCATGGCGTGACCTCCATCATCGCCGCCGGAGGTAGCCCGCCGCACGGGCCCGTTCGATGCAGGGCCCGATCGCCTCGACGAGCGCGTCGACGTCCGAGCGGGTGCTGGTGTGGCCGAGCGAGAACCGCAGGGAGCAGCGGGCGTCCTCGTCGTCGAATCCCATCGCGAGCAGCACATGCGATGCCTGGGGTACGCCGGCCGAGCAGGCCGAACCTGTGGAGCACTCGATGCCCCGGGCGTCGAGCAACATCAGCAACGAGTCGCCCTCGCAGCCGGGGAACTTCAGGTGCGCGTTGCCGGGGAGCCGGTGGACGGGATCGCCGTTGTAGACCGCTTCCGGCACGACCTCTCGCACCCGACGGACCAGCTCGTCGCGTAGCTCGCTGACCCGGGCCGCGTGTTCCGGCTGGTGCTTGACCGACAGCTCCACCGCCGCCGCCAGACCGGCGATCGCCGGGGTGTCGATGGTGCCGCTGCGGATGTCGCGCTCCTGACCGCCGCCGTGAACCAGGGCGGTCACCTCGAGATCGCGTCGTACGACGAGCGCGCCGACGCCGTACGGACCGCCGACCTTGTGGCCGGTCAGCGTCAGCGCGTCGACGCCGGAGCCGGCGAAGCCGACCGGGACCGAGCCCACCGCCTGCACGGCGTCCGTGTGGACGGGAATCCCGTGCGGACTCGCGATCGCGACGACCTCGGTGATCGGCTGGACGGTCCCGACCTCGTTGTTCGCCCACATCACCGAGATCAGCGCGACGCTCTCGGGGTCGCGGTCGACCGCGGCGCGGAGCGCGCCGACGTCGACGCGGCCGAGCCCGTCCACGGGCAGCAGTTCGACCTCGGCTCCCTCGGCCTCGCCCAGCCAGTGCAACGGATCGAGCACTGCGTGATGCTCGATCGACGTGGACAGGATCCGGACCCGGCGCGGGTCGGCGTTCCGGCGTGACCAGTAGATCCCCTTGAGCGCCAGGTTGTTCGACTCCGTTCCCCCGGAGGTGAACACGACCTCGCCGGGACGGCAGTCGAGGGCTCGGGCGATCGTCTCTCGACTCTCCTCCACGACGCGACGCGCGTGCCGACCGGAGGCGTGCAGCGACGACGGGTTGCCGGTGGCCGTCAGCTGCGCAGCGAGCGCGGCGACGGCTTCGGGGAACATCGGCGTGGTCGCCGCGTGGTCGAGGTAGACGGTCTGCTTCAGGGGCATGGCACCCACCAGCCTACGGCGGCTCCACACGCCCCCGCTAAACGGCGCCGTTTGTGGTCATCTGAGCCCGTACAGCTTCCGCATGCCGCGCCAGTCTCCGAGGCCGAGGGTCCGGAAGGCCGGCGAGCATGGCGGCAGGAAGTGATGCATGGTCAGTTTGTTGTTCCGCACGTGCCCCAGCCCCCAGGAGTGTCCCCACTCGTGGGTCGAGAGCGACTGCAGGTCGTACCTGTTCGAGCAGGATCGGGGGAAGTTGAGCACCACCACACTCGACGGAGAGATCCGCATGTCGGTCGCGACCATCTTGGCGCCGCGCCACCAGTAGCAGGTCCAGCCGATCAGGCCGCTCGGCAGCGATCCCCAGCCAACCTTGTTGGCCTTGTTGAAGGGCCCGCAACTGACCCGTCCGCCCTTCACCTTGACGTCGGGGCCGCTCCTGGAGGCACCGAGGTACTTCGAGTTGGCCCGGAACCGACCGTGCAGACCGCAGTCGTTGCGACCGGTGCGAATGTTGGACATTCCCGCCTTGATCTGGCCCAGCGCCTTGAGCTTCCCGAAGCGCTTCGGGGTGGACTTCGCGTGGTAGCGCCACTTCAGAGCCGCACCCCAGGGGTGTCCTCCGGCCTCGAGGGCGAACTGTCCGGCCTTGCAGGGCCCCACGCCCCTCGCGACCGGCGTCGTCGGAGCACCGGCTCAGACCGCGGTCGACGCTGGCCGTCACCACGCCGCCCATGTTCTCGACCTCGAGCGAAGGCGAGCCGCTGGTGCCGGCCGCGGACACGCCGTCGGAACCGACGCCGTACCCGTCGGGCGGTACGACGACCGCCGTGCCGCCGGCGACCACGACCCTGCCCGCGAGCGAACAGTTCGTGGTCACGACCCCGGCGGCCAGGTCGGCGGCCGGGATGGCACCGCGTGAGGCGCACAGTTCGGCTGCCTTGTCGGAGGCTCTGTCGGAGGTTCTGTCGGACGTTCTGTCGGCAGGCGGCTTTGCTGCGTTCGCGGTGCCGAGCGAAACCGCGAGCGCGCCCGCGGCGAGCAGCGCGCCGGCGCGTCGGAAGGTGGATCCAGCCATCGTTGATCTCCCCATTGCTGTGGTTCTGGACGAATCAGTCCTGCCACATCGTCTCGAAGCTCAAACCTGTCATGTCGCGTCGAAGCGATCCGTCCAGGGGTGTCCGGTTCGGTCGCCCGCACGGCCTCGCGCAACCAACCGCGTTGCCGGTCGTCCAGCAGCGGCCACGTGCCTGCAAGGTCGCGGTCGTCCTTGAGTCGTCCGTTTCGCGCCTTGTAGTGCAGGACGATCTCCGGGTTCAGGTAGCGGATGCCGTCGTCGGCGACCCAGGTGACGTCCTCGACCGGCGCGACGTGCTCGGGCCAGCGCTTGTTCGTCCACAGCCCGTCGACGTCCGGGGTCAGCGGCAGGTCGATCACCCACGGAGCCAAGGCGTGTTCCCGGATCCAGATCTGGCTGCCGCGGTCGAGAACCTCGGGGTACTTGGCGCTCACCGGGCGCAGGGTGCCGCCGTGGTTGCTCCACAGGTGCCAGCGCTCACCGACGTGCTCGCGCAGCACGGGTACGTCGCTGGCCAGGATCGACAGATCGACATCCTCGCTGCGAGTTCAGCCAGTTCACCGTCCCAACGACCGCTCATCCACGGTCGTGAGCCGGCGAGAACTGGCCCCGATGAAGTAGAGGGCCTAGGGAACCTCGTTAGAGGAGGACCAGGTCGTCCCGGTGGACCAGTTCGCGCTCGTAGGCCGCTCCGAGCGCAGCCTTGAGCTCATGGGAGGAGCGCCCCAACAGGTCAGGGACCTCGTCGGCATCGAAGTTGACCAGCCCGCGGGCCACGGGAGCACCGGCCGGGTCGAGGAGGTCGATCGGGTCGCCGGCCACGAAGTTGCCGCGCACCCCGGTCACCCCGGCCGCGAGCAGGGAGGCCCGGCGTTCGACGACAGCACGGACCGCACCCGCGTCGAGGACGAGCTGGCCCTTGGGCTCGGTGGCGTGGGCGAGCCACAGCAGCCGCGTCGGCCGACGTTTGCCCGTGGCGTGGAAGATCGTGCCGACCGGGTCGCCGGCCAGGGCCGAGGCTGCCTGTTCGGCGGCGGTGAGGACGACGGGAATGCCGGCGCCGGTCGCGATCCTGGCCGCGTCGACCTTGGTGGCCATCCCTCCGGTCCCGACCCCGGCCGCCCCTGCCGATCCGGTCCGGACCTGGGCGAGGTCGGACTCGCCCCGGACATCGGTGATCAGTGAGGTGCCCGCGTGGCGGGGATGAGCGTCGTACAGCCCGTCGACGTCGGAGAGGAGCAGCAGCAGGTCGGCATGGACCAGGTGCGCCACCAGGGCCGCGAGTCGGTCGTTGTCGCCGAACCTGATCTCGCTGGTCGCGACGGTGTCGTTCTCGTTGACGATCGGCAGGACACCGAGCTCCAACAGCTTCGCGAACGTCTGGTAGGCGTTGCGATAGTGCGCTCGTCGTACGACGTCGTCGACGGTCAACAGCACCTGGCCGGCGACGATGTCGTGCCTGGCAAGCTCCTCGGTGTAACGGTGCACGAGGAGTCCCTGGCCGACCGAGGCGGCCGCCTGCTGCGCTGCCAGGGCCCGCGGACGCTTCTTCAGGCCCAGTGGGGCCAGACCCGAGGCGATTGCTCCGGACGACACCAGGACGACCTCGGCGCCGCGCGCCCGGACGCCCGCGAGGACATCGACGAGGCTCCGGATCCGTGCGGGGTCGATGCCGCCACCGGACGTCGTCAGGGAGGAGGAACCGACCTTGACGACGATCCGCCGGGCGCCGGTGACCTCGGGGCGGACGTTCACGCGCCCGAGTCCGAGCCGGGATGCGGCTCGACCCAGTCGGGGTCGTCCTTGGTGCCGATCTCGTAGGAGGTGGGACCGGTGTCCACCTTGCGGGCGACGTCGGCGCGGGTCTCGGTCTCGGTTCGGTCGTCCATCATCTCGTCGATCTCGCGGCGACGGCGGTGAGCCGGCCGCTTCTCGTCGAAGCGCTGGTCCTCGCCCCGCCGGCCGAGCATCTCGACCCCGGCATCGATGCCCGGCTTGAAGTCGAAGACGACGGCGTTGTCGGGGTCCCCGATCAGGACCGCCTCGCCCTCCTGGGCACCCATCGAGAGCAGCTTCGCCTCGACGCCCAGCCGGTTGAGCCGGTCGGCGAGGAAGCCCACGGCCTCGTCGTTGCTGAAGTCGGTCTGACGGATCCAGCGTTCCGGCTTCTCGCCGCGCACCCGCCAGCCCTCGGGGGTCTGGTTGACGGTGAAGTCACCCCGGCCGTCGACCGGCTTCGGCCGGAGCACGATGCGCTGGGTCTCGGCGACCGATCGCTCCGCACGCGCCGCGGCGACGATCTCGGCCATCGCGAACGTCAGCTCGCGCAGGCCCTCACCCGAGGCGGCACTCACCTCCATGACCTGCAGGCCGCGCTCGCGCAGCTCGTCGACGACGAACGAGGCGATGTCCCGGCCGTCGGGAACGTCGATCTTGTTGAGCGCGACCAGACGCGGCCGGTCTTCGAGACCGCCGTACCTGCTGAGCTCGTTCTCGATGATGTCGAGGTCCTCGACCGGGTTGCGGCCGGGCTCGACACTGGCGGTGTCGATGACATGGACCAGGGCGGCGCAGCGCTCGATGTGGCGCAGGAAGTCGTGCCCAAGGCCGCGGCCCTCGCTCGCGCCCTCGATCAGGCCGGGTACGTCGGCCACCGTGAACGTGGTCTCCCCAGCGGACACCACACCCAGGTTGGGGACCAGCGTCGTGAACGGGTAGTCGGCGATCTTCGGACGGGCCCGGCTGATGGCGGCGATCAGGCTCGACTTGCCGGCGCTCGGGAAACCGACCAGCCCGACGTCGGCGACGACCTTGAGCTCGAGGACGATCTCGAGCTCGTCACCGGGCTCGCCGAGCAGGGCGAAGCCGGGTGCCTTGCGCTTGGAGCTGGCCAGCGCGGCGTTGCCGAGCCCACCCCGCCCTCCGCTGGCGATCACCAGCTCGGTGCCGGGGCCGACCAGGTCGGCCAGCACGTTGCCCTTCGGGTCCGAGACGACGGTGCCTTCCGGGACGGGCAGCACGAGGTCCTTGCCATGGCTGCCGTTGCGATGCCCGCCGGCGCCATGGCCGCCGCTCTCGGCGCGGCGCTTGGGGCTGTGGTGGTACTCGACCAACGTCGTCACGTCGGGGTCCACGCGCAGGATCACGGAGCCGCCCGGACCGCCGTTGCCGCCGTCGGGACCTCCCAGCGGCTTGAACTTCTCCCGGTGGACCGACGCGACGCCGTGGCCGCCCCGGCCGGCTGCGACGTGCAGCGTGACCTGGTCGACGAACGTCGGAACAGCCATGGGATCTCTTTCTTCGATAGTCGGTCTTCAAAATGCGGAAAGGCGTCCCTAGCCAGGGACGCCTCCGACTCTGGTCTCGGCCTCTGGTCTCGACAAGCTCGACCAACGAAGGCGCTCGACCAACGAAGCCCGCTCGAGCACCGAAACCGAGCGTTAGTTCACTCGCCCGGGACGATGTTGACGACGCGACGGCCACGCTTGGTGCCGAACTCGACCGCGCCCTCGACCAGCGCGAACAGGGTGTCGTCGCCGCCACGCCCGACGCCGGAGCCCGGGTGGAAGTGGGTGCCCCGCTGGCGGACGATGATCTCGCCGGCGTTGACGAGCTGACCGCCGTAGCGCTTCACGCCGAGGCGCTGAGAGTTCGAGTCGCGACCGTTCTTGGTCGAGGCTGCGCCCTTCTTGTGTGCCATGAGTTCAGTCCTTTTGTGGATACTCCGTCAGACGGAGATGTCGGTGACCTTGACCTGGGTGTACTTCTGACGGTGACCCATGCGCTTCTTGTAGCCGGTCTTGTTCTTGAACTTCTGGATGATGATCTTCGGGCCCTTGGTGGCGCCGAGGACCTCGACGGTCACCGACGCCTTGCCGAGCGCGGCGGCGTCGGAGGTGACGGTCTCGCCGTCGACGAGGAGCACCACCGGAAGGTCCACCGACTCGCCTACGCCCGTGGTGATCTTGTCGATCTCGATGACGTCGCCCACGGCAACCTTCTGCTGGGTGGCGCCTGCGCGCACGATCGCGTACACCGCGGTCTCCTTCGTCGTTTCCATCTGCGTTCAAGTCTGGGTTGAAGTAGTCTGCGGCACGCAGCGTCCGACTGGTGAGCCGGGAGGAGGTGCCGTGCAGGCTAACGCGCGCGCAACGCACGCCGAGGGTCAATACTACGGATCCCGGTCGCTTGCCGCAAAACGGCCCCGTCGAGTTCGTGTCTATAGGTCAATCGACGATCCACGCTCTGTGGAAGATGCCGGTCGCGGTGATGTGTCGGCGGGGGACCGCGTCCGTCTACACGCCTTGGGGGCAAGTGGCGCGCGGGTCAACCGCACTCACACACGCGCATGGCTAGAGGCGGCGAAGCTCCTTGAGGATCTCGGCGACGACCTGCTCGGGGGCGACCTCCTGCAAGTCGTGCGGGCCCTCGATCGCGACCTGCCGGGAGTGCGGGGACAGCTGCAGCCAGTAGCTCTGGTTCTTCTCGCCCCCGGGGTCGGCGTCGGTGGCGCTGATCACGAGGACGGGGAAGTCGCCAATCGGCATGGTCAGCGTGTCTAGTTCCTCGGAGTAGTCGACGTAGTCAACGAACTCCGGGTTGTCGGTCCACACGAACCCTTCCGCCCGCAGGTCCTCGGGGTCGTCGTGGTAGCTGTCGATGGTCACCAGGCCGGCAACGCGCTCCGGGTGCCGGGCCGCGCAGCCGATGTTGAGGTTGCCGCCACCCGACTGGCCGACGAGCAGGTACGGCGTGCGCAGGGGCAGCTGTCGCCACCACGTGGTCCTGGACGGCACACAGGTCGCGCATCGTGCGACGCCGGTGAGGCGGTGGGTCAGCTCGTCCCGGTGCCGGGGCGGTCGTAGGTGCAGACGGTCGTCTCCGCGACCAGCGGGCAAGGACACTGGGATCAGCGCTTGCGGGACCCCTTCTTCTTGATCGGGACGTGAAGTTCGGGGTGCGCCATGTCGTTCGACTCGTGGCCGGTGTGGTTCAGGGTGCCCGGCTCCACATCCGCGGAGACCGGTTCCACGAAGCCATCGGCCGCGGGGGCACCGACGGAACCTGACGGCGAACTGGCTGGCGCGTCAGCGACCGCGGCGGTGGGCGGACCAGCCGGCCGGCTGGCGCTGCGTCGACGGCTGCGGGTGACCACCTTGGGTGCTGGCTGGGTGCCTGGCTGGGTGCTGGAGCCACCGGCGCCGGCTCGGGTGGGGCTTCACCCGTGGGCTCGGGTGCGGGTTCGGGTGTCGGCTCGGGCGTGGGCTCAGCCGGGGATCCGGGCTCTGGAGGCTCCGGGGCGTGTCTCCGCAGACTCGGGAGCCTCGGCCGCGGGCGGCTTCGGCCGCGGGGGTCTCGGCCTGCCCGCTCTGCTCGGCGGGACCGCCAGACTCGGCCGCCGGCGACTCGGTCTCGACCGGCTTGGGAGCCTCCGCCGACTCGGCTTCCGGCTCGGCCGGCGGATGGCTGCCCGCCAGCACCTTCGGCGACGGAGCCGCCTTGGCCACGACCTGGCTGGTGCCGCTTGTCAGGGCCGGACCCACCGTCGCGACCGCGACCGCGGCCGCGGCGACCGCCGCGACGGCTGTCGTCGTCGGCGCCCTTCGACTCGATCGGGGCATCGTGGGTGACGATCCCACGGCCCTGGCAGTGCTCACAGGTCTCGCTGAACGCCTCGAGGAGGCCGGTCCCGATCCGCTTCCGCGTCATCTGGACGAGACCCAACGAGGTCACCTCCGCAACCTGGTGCCGAGTCCGGTCCCGGCCGAGGCACTCGACGAGGCGACGCAGCACGAGGTCGCGGTTCGACTCCAGCACCATGTCGATGAAGTCGACCACGATGATGCCGCCGATGTCGCGAAGCCGGAGCTGGCGCACGATCTCCTCGGCAGCCTCGAGGTTGTTCTTCGTGACGGTCTCTTCGAGGTTCCCGCCCGAGCCGGTGAACTTGCCGGTGTTGACGTCGACGACCGTCATCGCCTCGGTGCGGTCGATGACCAGCGAACCACCGGAGGGCAGCCAGACCTTTCGGTCCAGACCCTTCGCGATCTGCTCGTCGATCCGGTACGTCGAGAACGCGTCCCCGTTGCCGGCGTACCGCTCCAACCGCTGCTCGAGGTCGGGCGCAACCTGGAGGACGTACTGATGCACGGTGTCCCAGGCGTCGTCACCCTCGATGACCAGCTTGGTGAAGTCCTCGGTGAACAGGTCCCGAACCACCTTGAGCGTGAGGTCGGGCTCGCCGTAGAGAAGCTTGGGGGAGCTGCCGGACTTCGAGCTCTTCTCGATGTCCTCCCAGCGGGCCTTGAGCCGCTCGACGTCATGGGTGAGCTCCTCCTCGGAGGCACCCTCTGCCGCGGTCCGGACGATCACGCCGGCGGTGTCGGGCACGATCTCCTTGAGCAGCGTCTTGAGCCGGGTGCGCTCGGTGTCGGGAAGCTTGCGGGAGATGCCGCTCGTCGTGCCGTCGGGCACATAGACCAGGAACCGGCCGGCCAGGCTCACCTGGCTGGTCAGCCGGGCACCCTTGTGGCCCATCGGGTCCTTGGTCACCTGGACCAGCACCGCCTGGCCCGAGGACAGCACCGACTCGATCTTGCGCGGCTGGCCGTCCCGGTGACCCAGAGCGGACCAGTTGACCTCGCCGGCGTACAGCACGGCGTTGCGACCCTTGCCGATGTCGATGAACGCAGCCTCCATCGACGGCAGCACGTTCTGCACGCGGCCGACGTAGACGTTGCCGATCAGCGAGGTCTGCGACTCGCGGGCGACGTAGTGCTCGACGAGCACCTTGTCCTCGATGACCGCGATCTGGGTGAGGTCCTCGCGCTGGCGGATCACCATGACCCGTTCGACCGACTCCCGACGGGCCAGGAACTCCGCCTCACTGACGATGGGTGCGCGGCGGCGACCGGCCTCCCGGCCTTCGCGGCGTCGTTGCTTCTTGGCCTCGAGCCGGGTCGAGCCCGTCACCGCGGTGATCTGGTCCTCGCCGTTGCGGGTCTTGCGAACCCTGGTGACGGTCTTCTCCGGGTCCCCGCCGGCGTCTCCGCCGGCGTCCGCGCCGTCATCCCCGGGGCGACGACGACGGCGACGACGTCGGGAACCCGAGCCCTCGCCCGACTCGTCACCGGTGTCCCGGCTATCCGCGGCGGCGGTCCCGTCGCCGGAGTCGGCGCTCTCGTCGCCCTTGTCGCCCTTGTCTCGCTGGTCTCGCTCGTCGGGCGAGTCGTCGGAGTCGTCACCCTCACCGGACTTGCGGCGGCGTCGACCACCACGGCGCCGTCGACGGCGGGCCCCGCCGCTCTCGTCGCCGTCCTCGTTGTCCTCGGTCGCAGCGGACTCGTCTGGTTCTTCGCTGACGTCGGCACTGGGCTCGTCGGACTCATCGGGGGTGCTACCGGACTTGCCGCCCCGGCCGCCGGACTTGCGCTTCGAACTCGGCTTGGTCTCGGCCCGGTCGGGCGCCTGATCGGGGGTCTGGTCCGGCGGCCTGTCGTCGCCCGCGCCGGCTGGTCGACCTGGTCACCACCGTCGGACGGGGTTTCGCCGGCCTGATCTGGTCCGGTCGCCTGTCGTCTGGGTCGTCACCGTGACCTTGCGGGTACGACGGGTCGGTGCCTTGGTCGGCTCCGGCGCCTGGAACAGGAGCATGGTCGGCGGCGGTTCCGCAGCGGCCTCAGTTGAAGACTCGGCCGGAGACTCGGCCGGAGCCTGGCTCGCGGGCAGCTCTCGTGGTCTCGGGCGGGGTCTTCTTCGCCGCGGTCTTGCGGGTGGCCCTCTTCGCGACCGGCTTCTCGCCGGTCTCGTCGGCCAGCGTCGGCCGCCGGCTCGGCGGTCTTCTTGGCGCTGGCCTTCTTGGCGGTGGTCTTCTTCGCGGTCGTTTTCTTCGCGGTGGTCTTCTTGGCGGCCGTCTTCTTCGCGGCTGCCTTCTTCACCGGCGCCGGCGCCGCTTCGTCGACGTTGGCGGCCGGAGTCTCGGATTCGGTGGTCTTGTCTTCGTCGAGCACGTGCTCTCCTCGCCACTCGGGTGCGCTGGTGCGCCAGTCCCGGGTGTGTAAGACGCCGGACGGCCGAGGTGCAGTCGTCGACGCAAAGCCTTCTTTGGCGGCGACACCCTCCGCGGGTGCGTCAGAAAGTGCGTGTCGTCCACCTACCGCGGTCGCTGGGCCTGGTGCGCACCGTCTCTGTCACCGATCGGTGCTGCGGCCGCGTCGCGGTCTGGTGACGACCTTCACTTTCTGTGCCGAGCCCTTGGAGCGGACCGGCGAGAACGTCGTCGGGTCGTGCCGGGAAGCACTGACCAAGGCCCAGTATCGCACACGTCAATTCATTTTCGGTCGTGAGTGACCGCGAGCGGGTCGGCGATGGTGGCCGTCTCCTCGTCGAGCGGCCCCTGCGCGAGCCGGGTCAGAGTGGGCGCCTCGCCGGCGCGAAAGCCCGACGTGGCCGCCAGCCCGGTGAGTACGTCGTCGGGGCGAACGGCTGGTACCTCGTGCCGCAGCACCAGATCCAGGTCCGGCCCGTCGGCGCTGAGCGCGACGACTGCGGCCCGGCAGTTGAAGGCACGCAGGCCCTTCTTGGTCATCCGTTCGACGATGACCTCGTCGCGGGCCAGGAACGCGTCGACCGCGTCCTGAGCCGACCCGGGGTCGGCGGTGGTCGTGATCCGCCAATGGCTGCCGGAGAGCAGATCGGCAAGCGAGCCGCCCGTGCGACTCGACCACCTCGAGCACGTCGAGCCCGTCGGGAAGCGCCTCCTCGAGCTGGGCCCGGATCTCGGCGGGGTCGACCAGCTCGGCGAGGGCGATCTCGAGGTACTCGGCCTCGCTCGCGGATCCGGTCGGCGCCGCGCCGGCGTACGAAATCCGCGGATGCGGGTTGAATCCGGACGAGTACGCCATCGGCACGCGGGCCCGGAAGACAGCCCGCTCGAAGGCCCGGCTGAAGTCCCGGTGGCTGGTGAAGCGAAGCCGGCCACGCTTGGCGTAGCGGATCCGCAGACGCTGCACGGGTGGGGCTTGCTGTTCGGGCTGGTCACGCACCCGGGCACGGTACCCGACTCAGGGGAGGAGGGCCGACTTCATCTGGAGGGACGTGTAGACACTCGAGATGCGCGTGCCGTCGAGCCAGGCCGTCAGGCGGCTGGCCTCGGCGTCGAGCGCGGCCACCCCGTCCGCCCCGACGTCCTCACGGAGCACGACCGAGACAACTGCGTCGGGGTCCTGTACCCAGCAACCGACGATCCGGCCGTTCCACCACGCGGTCGTCCCGCCGTTTCCGTTGCTGTCGAAGAGGTACGGCGTGTGGTCGGGATCGAGGTAGAAGTCACGAGACTTCCAGCCCATCGTGGTCGGATCGAGGACGGGCAGCAGCGCGGCCCACGGCTCTACCTCGGGCTCGGGCTCCAGGTCATCGGGCAGCACCCACCCGGTTGCTCCGGAGTCGAGGGAGACCTCGACGGCCCCGACCAGCTCGAGCGAGCGGCGAACCGCCGTGACGGTGCTGCCCAACCACCACTGGATGTCGTTCGTGGTCCCGGGTCCGAATGTTCGCAGCCAGCGCCGGACCAGTTCGGCGTACCCTTCCTCGGCCGGCAACGGATCGGGCACGTCGTCAAGCCACTGGGACGTGAGGCTCCAGGCCGGGCGCGAGGTCCGCCAGTGGCCGCTGTTTCGACCGCGCATGATGTCGCCGCGGGCACCGAGCTGGCCGAGCACCCTCGGGCCGATCGGGATGTCGCCTCCCCACTTCGCGCCGGGGCTGCCGACGCGAACCGTGCCGGCGATCTCGGGGACCAGCTCGCGCAGCTGCTGGGCGGTCAGCGGGCCGTCCTCCAGCTTGGACAGGACGGCGTCACCGGCCGCCTTGAGCCAGGCGTCCGCGTCGTCGGCCAGTCCGGAGGCGGTCACGTCCTTGGTGATCCTCGCCCTCTCCGTCGTTTGCCACCCGTGCCGACGCACTCCCCCATGCCGCCGCGAGCAGGTCGCGAGGGAAGACGAACAGGGTGCGTCGCATCGCCAGCTGCTTGACCAGGCTGCGCTCGTCGTAGAGGGCGGTGTCGACGTCGTCGACCGAGAGGTCCTCGACCCGGGCCAGCAGCGACAGGTAGACGGTCGCCGGTTCGGTCGAGTGCAGGACCGTCATCGCCCGGGTTGCTGACACGGGGTCGGGCAGCCGTCGGGTCGGGTCGATGCCGTGTCGCCGCGCGATCCGGTTCCGACGCTCGGCGTCATCGATGATTCGCATGCGCCCAGCATGCCGTGGGTCGCTCGCGGTTAGTCTGGCCGCGACGTTTTCGAGAGCCGCGATCGGGAAGGTTGCTCAGATGACCCAGCCACCGCACAACCCCGGCCAGCCAGACCCGGACCCGGATGCGACCCGGATCCGGCCAGCCACTCACCCGGGGCCGGCGGCCACGCCGCCACAGCCGCCGTACAGCCGCCGTACAGCCGCCGCAACCGCCGTATCAGACGCCGTACACGTCGTACGGTCCGCTGCCCCCTGATCCGCCCGCTGCGCGGGCGAAACCGGGTCGCGGTCGCATCCTGCTCTTCGTCGGCGTCGTCGTCGTGGTCCTCGGCCTGCTCGCGGGCGCGGTCGTCCTGTTCCTTTCCACCGGCGACAGCGCGCGGAGGTGGCCGACCTGGGTCGAGGTGACTGCGTGCAGAGCGCGGCGATCGCGGACGGCTCGGCCGACGTCGCAGACCTGGAAGTCGTCTCCTGCGACAAGGCTCACGACGCCGAGGTCGTGGCGACCGGGAGCGTCGCGGACTCCGAGGAACCGACGGATGCGTGCCTGCAGGCCATCACCGATGAAGGAACCTCGGTGGCCGCCCTCTCGGTCGAGGTCGGGAGGTCAGGCCGCTCTCGTCGGGCGACGACGTCGCCTGCCTGGTGGTCGGCGACGACCTCGAGGGTTCGATCCTGCAGTGACCTTCAGGCGTGCGGACCATGAGGAGGTCGCGGGCACGAACCCCGCTCGGGCGTAGAGGGCACCGAACGCTCGCTCGGACTGAGCACGATCCGCACGAACCCTGGAGTCGGCGTACGACGTGCAGGCGTCGAGCATCCGGGTCCCGAGGCCGCTGCCGCGAAGTTCCGGAGCGACGTAGAAGTTGGCGAGATACCCCCACCGGCTGGGCTGCTGCCCGGGCCGGGGCATCCGGGTGAAGACGAGCACGTTGACCATCGCGACCGGTTCACCGGCGACGAGTCCCAGCCAGGTCAGCCGCTGATGTTGCTCGCGCTCGAGCCAGGCGTCGAAGCGTGCCTCGAAGGTGTCGTCCTCGACGGCTGAGCCCGCCTTCTCCTCGGTCCACGCGCGGCGCAGGCGGGCGACGGCGCGGCGGTCGTCGTACGTCGCCAGCCGGATCTCAGACAACGGAGAGCGGGAGCAGCGTGTGCCCGGTGGGTCCGATCTGGATCTCGGTGTTCATCTCCGGGCAGACTCCGCAGTCGTAGCAGGGCGTCCAGCGGCAGTCCTCGACCTCGACGCCGCTCGACGGGTCGTCGGCGATCGACAGGGCGTCCTCCCAGTCGGCCCAGAGCCAGTCCTTGTCCAGGCCCGAGTCCAGGTGGTCCCAGGGCAGCACCTCGTCGTAGTCGCGCTCTCGGGTCGTGAACCAGTCGAGGTCGACTCCGCTGCCGTCGAGCGCGCTGCCGGTCGCGGTCATCCAGCGGTCGTAGGAGAAGTACTCGCTCCAGCCGTCGAACCGCCCGCCGTCGCGCCAGACCTGTTCGATGACCGCACCGATGCGACGGTCGCCGCGGGAGAGCAGCCCTTCGACGATGCCGGGCTTGCCGTCGTGGTAGCGGAAGCCGATGGCGCGGCCGTACTTCTTGTCAGCGCGCACGTTGTCGCGCAGCTTCTTCAGCCGCTCGTCGGTGGTCTCGTGGTCGAGCTGGGCCGCCCACTGGAACGGCGTGTGGGGCTTGGGCACGAACCCGCCGATCGACACGGTGCAGCGGATGTCGTTGCGACCGGAGACCTCGCGGCCCTTGGCGATCACCTTCCGGGCCAGGTCGGCGATCTCGAGCACGTCCTCGTCGGTCTCGGTCGGGAGGCCACACATGAAGTAGAGCTTCACCTGGCGCCAGCCGTGGGAGAACGCCGTGGCAACCGTGCGGATCAGATCTTCTTCGGTGACCATCTTGTTGATCACCTTCCGCAGCCGCTCGCTGCCACCCTCGGGTGCGAAGGTGAGACCGGACCGGCGGCCGTTGCGGGAGAACTCGTTGGCGAGCGTGACGTTGAAGGCGTCCACGCGGGTCGACGGCAGGCTCAACGAGATGTTGGAACCCTCGTAGCGGTCGGCCAGTCCCTTGGCGACCTCGCCGATCTCGCTGTGGTCGGCGCTCGACAGGGACAGCAGCCCGACCTCCTCGAAGCCGGACTTGCGGATGCCGTTCTCCACCATGTTCGCGATGGTCTCGATCGAGCGTTCGCGCACCGGTCGGGTGATCATGCCGGCCTGACAGAAGCGGCACCCTCGGGTGCAGCCGCGGAAGATCTCGACGGAGAACCGTTCGTGGACCGTCTCGGCGAGCGGCACCAGTGGCTTGGCCGGGTAGGGCCAGGAGTCGAGATCCATCAACGTGTGCTTGCGGACCCGGTCGGGGACACCCGGCCGGTTGGGTACGACGGAGGCGATCGCGCCCGAGTCGTCGTACGACACGTCGTAGAACTTCGGCACGTAGACGCCGCCGCTGGCAGCGAGCCGGGCCAGGACCTCGTCACGGCCGCCTGGCCGGCCTTCGGCCTTCCACTCGCGGATGAGCTCGGAGATCTTGAGCACGATCTCCTCGCCGTCGCCGAGGACCGCGGCGTCGAGGAAGTCGGCGACCGGCTCGGGGTTGAACGCGGCGTGGCCACCGGCCAGCACGATCGGGTCGGCATCGGTGCGGTCGACGGCGTGCAACGGGATGCCGGCGAGGTCGAGCGCGTTGAGCATGTTGGTGTAGCCGAGCTCGGTGGAGAAGCTCAGCCCCAGCACGTCGAAGGCACGCACCGGGCGATGGTTGTCGACGGTGAACTGCGGGATCGGGCCCTGCGCGTCCCCTCCCGCATGACCTTCTCCATGTCGGGCCAGACGGAGTACGTGCGCTCGGCGAGGATCCAGTCACGCTCGTTGAGCACCTCGTAGAGGATCTGCACGCCCTGGTTCGGCAGGCCGACCTCGTAGGCGTCCGGGTACATCAACGCCCAGCGGACCGTCGGGCCGTCGGGGGCGCAGTCCCAGTCCTTGAGGGTGGAGTTCAGCTCGCCGCCGACGTACTGGATCGGCTTCTGCACCGACGGCAGCTTGGGCTCGAGTCGCGGGAAGACCGACTCGGGGGCTCGCTGGTCGAGACCGGTCACGGTCACGGGGACACCTCGGGAACGTCGTGGGCAGGGCAGCGTCAAGGGTACGACGGAAGCCGCGCCGGCATCGACTCGGTGAGTTGCCGTCCGGGTTCAGTCGGAAGGCGGGTCCGGCTCGCCCAGCTGTTGGAGCGCGGCCCTCGCGATCTCCAGCTCGCGGCTGGCCAGCGAGATCATGTCGTCCAGGCCTCCTGCCCCGAACCGGTTGGTGACGTTGGTGACGTACTCGACGATCACGGGGTCGATGGGGTGGCCGTTGTTCTGGTCGCTCATGTCTCCCATCCAATCCCAGTACCCGCAGCACCGAAATGACCATGCGACCGTGTGTCGCCCGTACGATCCTTGTCCAATGCACGCCTGGCGCACAACCACTGCCTTCGATGGCTCGCGCTTCCTCGAGGGAGGCGCCACCGTGGTGATCGACGGGACGAAGATCGTCGGCGTGGAGTCGTTCGCCCATGAGCTGGCGACGGACATCCCAGTCACGACGTACCAGGGCACGATGCTGCCCGGGCTCTTCGACTGCCACGTGCACCTGGTCGCCGATGGAGCGCCGGGCAGCCTGGAGCGCACCGGTGACCTGAACGACAACCAGATCGACGCCGTGATCGGGACCACCCTCGCGCAGCAAGCGGCAGCCGGTGTCACCACGGTCCGCGACCTCGGCGACCGCCATTACCGGACGCTCGCGGCCCGGGACCAGGCCGTTCACGGCGTGCCACGGATCGTTGCCGCCGGGCCGCCGCTGACCATCCCGGCCGGGCACTGCCACTACCTGGGCGGTGAAGTCCAGGATCCGGCCGCAATCCGGGCCGCCGTAGACGAACGAGTGTCGCGCGGCGTGGATGTGGTCAAGGTGATGGCCACCGGAGGGATGATGACCCCGGGCACGGACGTCCTTGGGGTCCAGTTCGAGGCGCCGGACCTCGCACTTATCGTCCAATTGGCGCACAACGCCGGGCTGCAGGTGCTCGCCCATGCGCATTCGCTGGCGGGATCCTGGGCCGCGGTGAACGCCGGAGTCGACGGGATCGAGCACTTCACCTGCCTGACCCAGGGCGGCGCCGAGTTTCCCGATGACCTGCTCGCCTCCGTCGCGCGTGCGGGGATCATCGTGGACCCGACGTACGGCTTCGACCAGGCGGTCCTCGACCGCATGCCAAGCCCGCCGCCACAGATCCAGGCCTTGCTCCGGAGGCTAGGCCTCACGCGTGAGGAGGTCCTGGACCGGCGAGCCGAGAACGCGGTTCATCTCCGGGCTCACGGCGTCACCGTGGTCACCGGTCTCGACGCCGGGGCCACCCCGGCCAAGCGACACGGCCACGTGTGGCGAGCAGTGAACGAGCTCGTGCTGCGGGGTGGCTATCCGGTCGCGGAGGCTCTGGCCACCGCCACCTCAGTGGCGGCCGACGCCTGCGGTCTCGCCGAGGTCACGGGACGCCTCGGACCTGGTCTCGACGCCGACCTTCTGGTCGTGGACGGCGACGTGCGTTCGGAGCCAGCGGCGCTCGGCCGTCCGGTCGCCGTACTCCTGAGGGGAAGCGTTCCCGCTAGCGTCGGTCCATGAACGACTCGCCGCAGACCCGCTGGGAGGCCACCGAGCCGCCCACCGTGGCTACGGGCCGCACTTCGAGGCGCTTCGGACGTCGGGCGCGGACATCGAGGGCGAGGCCCGGCTGGCCGACGTCCTTGCCCCGCGCAACGCCCGGATCCTCGATGCCGGCTCCGGCATGGGCCGGATCGGGGCGGCGCTCCAGATCCGGGGACACCGAGTGGTCGGAGTCGACCTCGATGCGGACCTGATCGTGCAGTCCAAGGCGACCTATCCCGACCTCCCCGTGGTCCAGGGGCGGCTTGACCTGGTCACACCTGCCGACCTCGAAGCAGCCGGTGAACCGGGGCCGTTCGACGTCATCGTGTGCGTGGGCAACGTGATGGTCCTGCTGGCGCCGGACACGGAGCGGACGGTGCTGGTGCGACTGCGCGATCTGCTCGCACCCGATGGCCGGCTCCTGGTCGGCTTCCACACCCAGGGCGGCCCGCCGAACTCCCGGCGGTACTCCCCCGCCGAGTTCGCCGACGACGCAGCCAGTGCCGGTCTGGTGATCGAGTCCCGGTTCGCGACGTACGACCTGCTGCCGTTCGACCCCGACGGTGACTACGTCGTCAACATCCTGCGACGCTCTTGACTTATCGATTCTCGATGCTATCGTTTTTCAATACCATCGAGAATCGATACGTCGGGAGTAGCTATGAAGTTGTGGGAGTTCGACCGTTGGGACTTCCTGGTGACCAGGATCGCGCTCGGCCTCGTGATCGTGGCCGCGCCGCTGTTCGGGGTCGTCCTGCCGTTCGCACGGTCGTTCGGGGACAGGCCGTTGCGCTGGTACGGCGACACCGGGCAGGGCGGTGACTTGCCGCCTGAATTGGTGCAGCCGGGGCCCGGCGGCGACGTCGTCTGGAACGGCGATGCAAGTGTGTCGATTCCCGACCCTTCGATCGGGCTGGAGCTGCTGTCCCTCGTGCCGACCTTCCTCGGCGTAGCCGCCGCCACGTTCGTGGCCTACCTGCTGCTGCGCCTGCTCACGCGGATCCAGCGTGGCGAACCCTTTGTCGAGAGCAGTGTCAGGTCGCTGCGACTGATCTCTGTCACCGTGCTGATCGGCGGCGCCGTGACGCCCATCGCGAACGCGATCGTCAACGCCGAGATCATGCAGCGAGCGACTCAGGAGGCGTCACCCATGGTGCAGGGCGATGTCGGAGCCATCATCAGCTGGGGGCTGGTCGCCCTCCTCATCGCGGCCGTGGCCGAGGCGTTCGCCCAAGGAGTGCGCATGTCCCGCGACGTCGAGGGGCTGGTCTGATGCCGGTCGACGAGCCGCACCGGATCGTCTGCCGCCTCGACGAGGTGCTCGAGAGCCGCGGGATGACGCTCACCGCTCTGGCCGACCAGATCGGGGTCACGATCGTCAACCTCAGCATCCTGAAGAACCAGCGCGCCAAGGCGGTCCGGTTCTCCACGCTCACCGCGATCTGCGACGCCCTCGAGTGCCAACCGGGCGACCTGTTCGCGCTGGCGGAGTAGGACCCGCGCTTCGCGGCTCAGCGGGAGAGGACCTTCGCTGGTACGACGAACCGGGTCGGCAGCGACGCGGTGGAGCGCAGATGGATGTTCTGGAGCAGGCCGACGGCGAGCATGCTGGCGAAGACCGAGCTGCCGCCGTACGAGACGAAGGGCAGGGGCACGCCGGTCACCGGCATGATGCCAAGGCACATCCCGATGTTCTGGAACGCCTGGAAGCCGAACCAGCAGGCGATCCCGGCCGCCGCCACCCGACCGAACAGGTCGTCGGTCTGGTAGGCGATCACCAGCGCCCGCCAGATCACGACGCCCAGCAACGCGATCAGCACCCCGGCGCCGATCAGGCCGAGCTCCTCGCCGGCGACGGTGAAGATGAAGTCGGTGTGCTGTTCGGGGACGAATCCCGACTGCGTCTGGGAGCCCTCGAAGAGTCCCTGGCCGAACAGTCCGCCGTTGCCGACCGCGATCCTGGCCTGCTCGACGTTGTAGCCGGCTCCCCGCGGGTCGAGGTCGGGGTTGGTGAACGCCATGAACCGGTCGATCTGGTAGGGCTTGAGCACGTGTTCAAGGACCGCAGCAGTGGCGGCGCCCACACCGCAGACGAGCAGCCCGACCAGCCAGCGGCGGGATGCCCCAGAAACGGCGAGGACGCCGAACACGGTCGTCGTCAGCACCAGCATCGTGCCGAGGTCGGGCTGCAGGAGGATGAGCGCGGCCGGGATGCCGGCGATCGCGAGCATGCCGATCACCTCGACCGAGCCGACCGCTGCGCTGCCACCGTCCCTCGAGTCGTTCGGCCACGAACAGGGCCATGCCGATCACGACCGCGAGCTTCGCGAACTCGGCCGGCTGGACCGACATGCCGCCGAGCATCAGCCACGACCGCGACCCGTTGATGGAGGTGCCCATCACGAGCACGAGCACCAGTCCGACGATGGAGCCGAGATAGACCAGCGGCGCGAGGATCCGGACCCAGCGGTGGTCGGTGGCCAGGACCATCACCATGAGCACGAGCCCGATCGCGACGTTGATCATCTGCTTCTTGACATACGCCCTGGGGTCACCGTCGGTGAGAGCGTCGCGTGGCGAGGTCGCGGACCACACCAGCACGGCGCCCATGACCAGGAGGCCGAGCACGGCCAGCATGAGGACCCAGTCGAGCCTCGGCGTACGCAACCGGCCCATCAGTCCTCCCCGTCGCGTGAGGGGACCGCTGGCGGCAGGATCGAACCGTCCGGCCTGAACACCGGGAGGTCATCAGGCGGTGTCGTCCCGGGGATCGCCGCCCGTTGCGGGTCGACTCGCATGCCGCGGATTCCGTAGAGGGACTCCCAGATCTTGCGGACCGCCGGCCCGGACGTTCCGGAGCCGGTGCCGGCCTGGCTGACCATCATCACCACCACGTAGTTCTCGTCGTACGTCGCCACCCATGAGGTCGACTGCTTGCCATAGACCTCGGCCGACCCGGTCTTGCCGCGGACATGCACCTGTGTCGAGGGGGAACTCGATGAACTTCCAGGCGAGGGTGCCGACCTTGGGCGTCCCGAGCAGTGCCTGGTCGACGTACCGCATGCTCGACTTCGAAGCCTTCACGTGCGCGGTCGCCTTCGGCTTGAACCGTTTGACCACCTTGCCCGACGGGCTGACGATCGCCTTCGCGAGCTGCGGCTTCCACAAGGTGCCGCCGTTGGAAAGCGCCGCGTAGGCGCGGGCGAGCTGGAGCGGCGTCACGATCGTGTCGCCCTGGCCGATCGAGTAGTTCACCGCGTCGCCCTCGCGGTAGTAGTTGCCCTCGAGGCAGAACTCGTGGGCGAACACATGGATGAAGTCGCTGCCGGGCTCTTCGTCAAGCTTGCAGTAGTAGCTCTTCATCGCCTTGAAGTACGCGAGCTTCCAGTGGCGGTCGGCGATCCGTCCACTCGCCTCGCCGGGTAGGTCGACGCCCGTCTCCGAGCCGAAGCCGAAGCTCTTGGCCTGGTCGATCAACGGGTCCTTGGCGTTCACGTCGGTCGGGTCGGTGCCGTGCTTCAGCCAGAAGTGGATGCCGACCCGGTAGAAGAAGGTGTCGCAGGAGAGCTGAAGCGCCTGGGCGAAGTCGATGTACCCGTAGGAGGCGCTCTCGTAGTTCTTGAACCAGCGGTTGCCCACCTGCACACCGGACGAGCAGTCCAGCTGGGTGCCCTCGGAGAAGCCGTTGTTCAGGGCGCCCACGGCCATGATCGGCTTCCAGGTCGAGCCGGGCGCGAACTGGCCCTGGGTGGCCCGGGACAGCAACGGGGTCCCGGCCTTCTTGGAGTAGAGGTGGCGGAACTGCTTCTCGCTGATGCCGCCGACCCACACGTCGGGGTCGTACGTCGGCTGGCTCGCCATCGCGACGATCCGGCCCGTCCTGGCGTCCATGACGACCGCCGCTCCCGAGTCGGCCGCGTAGTTCCGGTGCGTGACCTTGTCGTAGGTCTGACGCGCGGTCTTGATGGTCTGCGCGAGCTGCCGTTCGACCACGCCCTGGACCTTGGCATCGATGCGAGGTGACCAGGGTGTTGCCCGGCCGCCCGTTGGTGTGGCTGTCCTGGCCGAGCACCCGGCCCATCGAGTCGACGGCGACGAACTTGTAGCCGGGCATGCCGCGCAGCCACTCGTCGTACTGCTTCTCCACGCCGGACCGGCCGACGCTGGACGCCCCGTTGACGGAGGTGTCGTCGTCCTCCTCGGCGGCGGACAGCTCGTCCTCGGTGATCGGGCTGAGATAGCCGAGGATGTGGGCGGCGTTGATGCCGTAGGGGCCCGGGTAGGCGCGGACGCTCTGCTTCTCGGCCAGCACCGCCGGGAAGTCCTCGGCCTGCTCGAGGATCCGCAGCGCGACCCGCTGTCTCACGTCCGTGGCGATCGGGATCGGCTGGTACGGCGAGCCGTTCCAGCAGGTGCCGGCCTCACTTCCGGAGTCGCCACAGTTGAGCAGCTTGCCCTGGATGTCGGCCTTCTTCTTCCCGACCTCGCCGGCCACCCGCCGCAGCAGGGACTCCTGCTGATCGGGTTCCATCTTGCCCAGCATCGTGCGGTCGATCGAGATGACCCACGACGTCCGGTTCGTGACCAGAGGACGGCCCTCGGCGTCGACGATCAGCCCACGGTTGGGTTGGACCACGATCTCGCGCACGGACTGCGAGGCGGCCTGCGCCTGGTAGTCGTCGCCGCTCATGACCTGGAGGTACCACAGCCGCGCGAACAAGGTCGCGAACAACGAGAACACGAGCGCCTGGACGACGATCAGCCGCAGCCGGCTCTTGCGGGCGGCTCCCTTGCCGGAGTTCGAGCCCCGCCCGTTGGTCGAGCTCCGCCTTGGTCGCGCTCCGCCGTTGGTCGCGCTCCGCCCGTTGGTCGAGCCTGTCGAGACCATCAGTACGCGACCCGGGTGGGCTGCATCCTGGCGAACAGCAGCATCACAGGTGGGAGCACGAACGGGGTGAGCAGGACGTCCCAGATCAGCGCGACCAGGATCGTCGTCAGCATGTCGGACACCTCGATCACCGGATCGTGAAGCATCAGCCCACCCAGCGCGAAGATCGAGGTGCCGACGAAGCTGGACGCCGCGACCGCGAGGACGACCGAGGTCGCACCCGGGTTGCCCTGCCAGGGAGCCTGTTGGCGCACCCGGCCGGCGAGGTAGCCGACCACGCACGAAGGCCAACGCCCAACGGCCCGCGATGTGGTCGGCCGGCGGCGCCAGGTCGACGGCGAGACCGGCGACGAAGCCCAGGACCGCCGCGAACTGGGGTCCGCGCACCAGAGCCGCGCCGACGACCACGAGCAGGGCGAGGTTGGGGACGATGCCGCGCCAGGCGAAGTGCGGGAACAGGCTCACCTGGAGGATGACGGCGCAGGTGACGACCACGAGCGCGACCAGGCGCGCGCACCAGGCTCATGGAGTCTCTCCGTTGCTCGGGCCGGCTTCGACCAGGGAGCGGTCGCTGTGGGTGCCGGCCGGCACGACGACCCCCACGAGGTCGAGCGAGCCGAAGTCGACGTACGGCGCGATGATGGCCCGCTGGGACTGCTCCCGAGGCCGGCTGACCACGGACGTGACCCTGCCGATGGGGACGCCCGCGACGTACGGCGCCCCGCCTTCGCTCCCCCAGGTGACGACGACGTCGTCCGCGGCGGGGATCACCGAGTCGTCGACGAGATCGAGGTCCAGGTTGGCGTCCTGGCCCAGCTTGCCGCGGCCGCGGAGGAAGCCGACTTCCATGCTGCTGCCGATCCGGCCGCCCACCACCGAGTCGGCGTCGAGGATCAGCAGGATCGTGGCGGTGGTGCGGGTCGCGCGGATCACCCGGCCGACGAGCCCGTCGTTGTTGAGCACGGTCATGTCGGCGGTCACGCCCGCGCGGGTGCCGGCGTCGATCGTCACGGTTCGTGAGAACGACTGGCTGGAACCGACCGCGATGACGTGGGCCGGCACCAGCGAGTGGCCGGTGTCGGCAGCGGCGTGGGCCAGGCCGTCGTACTCGGCGAGGCGGTTGCGGTCGAGGTCCGAGGTCTCGACCTGCTGACGCAGCTCGGAGTTCTCGGCCTCCAGGGTCAGGATCTCCTTGCGCAGCGAGTCCTTGGAGTGGATCAGGTCCGGGATCGCGAGGAGCGGACGTACGGCGTCGGCCGTCGCCACCTCGACCGGGCCGAGGGCCTCCCCCACTGCGTTCCGGGCCGGTTCGAGCGGCGAGTCGGACCCGCCGCGGTAGTCGAGGGTGATGATGGTGGCGCAGGCGAGCACCAGCGCGATCAGGGTCGACCGTGCCCGTCCACGGCTGCCGCGCTTCTCATACTCTTCGAGACGGTCGCTGCGCGACCTCCTCAGGGACCGCTTGTCCGGGTGTCCTGAGCTTGTCGAAGGCCGCCATCAGTACCGCCGCGGCTCGCTGACGAGCACCTGCTGGAGGGCCTCGAACTCCTCCACGCACTTCCCGGCGCCGAGGGCCACGGAGGTCAGCGGGTCTTCGGCCACATGGACCGGCATCCCGGTCTCGTGCCGGATCCGCTCGTCGAGCCCACGCAGCAGCGCACCGCCGCCGGTGAGCACGATGCCCCGGTCCATGATGTCGCCGGCCAGCTCGGGTGGGGTCTGGTCGAGCGTGCTCCGGATGGCGTCGAGGATCGCGTGCAAGGGCTCCTCGAGCGCCTGGCGGATCTCCGCGCTGGACACGACGACGGTGCGTGGCAGTCCGGAGATCATGTCGCGGCCACGGATCTCGGCCTCGGGTTCCGACGGCAGCGGGAAGGCCGAGCCGAGGGTCATCTTGATCTCCTCGGCGGTCCGCTCCCCCAGCATCAGGGAGTACTCCTTCTTCATCCACGCGATGATCGCCTGGTCGAGGTCGTCGCCCGCAGTGCGTACCGACATCGAGGTCACGATGCCGCCCAGGGAGATGACCGCGACCTCCGTCGTACCGCCGCCGACGTCGACGACCATGTTTCCGGTTGCCTCGTGCACCGGCAGGCCGGCGCCGATGGCGGCGGCCATCGGCTCCTCGACGATGTAGACCCGCCGGGCGCCGGCCTGGTAGCCGGCCTCCTTGACCGCGCGCTGCTCGACGGCGGTGATGCCGCTCGGCACGCAGACGACGAGTCGGGGCTTGGCGAAGTAGCGGCGGCGATGCACCTGCTGGATGAAGAAGCGCAGCATCTGCTCGGTCGCGTCGAAGTCGGCGATCACGCCGTCCTTGAGCGGCCGGATCGCCACGATGTTGTCGGGCGTGCGGCCGATCATCCGCTTGGCCTCGTGCCCGACCGCGAGGATCTCGTTGGTCGTGGAGTTGAGCGCGACGACCGACGGCTCGTCGAGCAGTACCCCCTTGCCGCGGACGTAGACCAGCGTGTTGGCGGTCCCGAGGTCCACGGCCATGTCCCGGCCGATGAAACTGTTCGCCATCCCGGCAACCCTCGTTCGGTACTCGTGGGAAAGATGGGGCTGACGTGACGACGACCCCTTGACCGAGCGTAGGAGCGTCTGCCTCCATTCCCCCGCAGGACACGCCACGCGCCGAAGCGCGGCGTATCGCCGACTCGTCGCATTTCACCCGGAGGAGCGCAGCGACGGCTGTGAAAATGCGACGCGTCGGCGCACCCGGCAGGGCCCGCACGGTCTCCGCCGACCGCAAGCACAGGGGGTTGGCTGAAACCGCAACCCAAGCGGGTTGGTCTGAAACCGCAACCCAAGCGGGTTGGCTTGAAACCGCAACCACAGCGGGTCGGCCTGAACTGCAACCCCGCCACAAGCCCACCGCAACCCAGGCAGGCTTGAAGACAGCTTCCTCGAATGGTTGCCCCGCGTGCGAAACGTCAACCATTTGGGAGCGAGCCAGCTGGCGTGCCTACGATCGAGCGATGACCCGCCTGATCCACCTCAATGGCCCACCTGGGATCGGGAAGTCGACGATCGGCCGACTCCATGTGGCGGCAAACCCTGGGGTTCTCAACTGCGACATCGACGTCCTGCGCACGTTGATCGGCGGCTGGGAGGCCGACTTCGACAGGGCGGGTGCGCTGATCCGGCCCGCAGCACTCGCCATGATCTCGGCGTACCTGTCCAGCGGTCACGACGTCGTGGTGCCGCAGCTGATCGTGAAGGCTGAGGGGCTGCGCGCGTTCGAGGCAGCGGCCAGGGCGGCGGAGGCGTCGTTCCACGAGATCGTGCTGATGGACGACCGCGAGGGCGCAGTGGCCAGGTTCCGCGGCCGCCCCGACACGCACGGCTCGATTCTGGCGGCGGTCGAGGCGGGCGGTGGTGACCAGATGCTGAGGGACTACTACGACGAGCTCGTCGAGCTGGTCGCGCAGCGCCCCGATGCCGTCCTCGTCACCAGCACGTTACGGCGCCGTCGAGGAGACCTACGCGGCTGTCACCGCTGCGCTAGCCGCGTGACGTCAGCACCTCACCGACAAGCGGCGCGATCGCACGCAACGCCTTGCCACGGTGGGAGATCGCGTCCTTCTCGGCTACGGAGAGCTCGGCGGTGGTGAGGTCGTAGCCGGTGGCGGCGAAGACGACGTCGTACCCGAAGCCGCCGGTGCCGCGGACCGACCGGATGATCCGGCCGTCCATCCGGCCGTGGACGACATGCTCGGCGACGCCGCCGTCGGAGGTGGGGTAGCAGAACGCGACGGCGGCCACGAAGTGCGCACCCCGGCGCGCGTCGGGGACGTCGGAGAGCTGTGAGAGCAGGAGCTGGTTGTTGCGGTCATCAGACTTCGGCGGCCCGGACCAGCGGGCCGAGAGAACACCGGGCATGCCGTTCAGCGCGTCGACGCACAGGCCGGAGTCGTCGGCGAGCGAGGGCAAGCCGGTGGCGGCGACGGCGGCGCGAGCCTTCAGGAGGGCATTGCCTTCGAACGAGGGCTGATCCTCGACGGGTTCGTCGTACGACGGGACGTCGTCGAGCCCGAGGACCTCGATCGAGGGGGCGTGCTCGGCGAGGATCCGCTGCATCTCCTCGAGCTTCTTGGGGTTGCGGGAGGCGAGGAAGACCCGGGTCTCGACCCGTCAAGACAGCGCCTCCCGCTGCAAGGCAGTCAGGTCGGCACAGCCCTTCTCGCCGAGGACCAGCAGCGCGTCGAGCTCGGCGCGGTCGAAGGCGGCGCCCTCCGCGGTTCCCTGCACCTCGACGAACTTGCCGTCTCCGGTCATCACGATGTTCATGTCGGTCTCGGCGCGGACGTCCTCCTCGTAGGGCAGGTCGAGGCGGGGTACGCCGTCGACGATGCCGACCGAGACAGCCGCCACCGAGCCCGTCAGCCCGGCTGGTACGCCGAGGTGGGCGCAGGCGTCGGCGAGGGCGACGTACGCACCGGTGATGGCGGCCGTGCGGGTGCCGCCGTCGGCCTGGAGTACGTCGCAGTCGATCACGATGGTGTTCTCGCCGAGCGCCTTCTCGTCGATGATCGCGCGCAGCGACCGGCCGATGAGGCGCGAGATCTCGTGGGTGCGGCCGCCGATCCGGCCCTTGACCGACTCACGGTCGGAACGGGTGTTCGTCGACGCCGGCAGCATGGCGTACTCGGCGGTGACCCAGCCCAGGCCGGAGCCCTTGCGCCACCGCGGGACGCCCTCGGATGCCGACGCGGCGCACAGCACCCGGGTCCGGCCGAACTCCACCAGCACCGACCCTGCTGCGTGGTCCAGCCAGTTGCGAGTGATCTTGATCGGTCGGAGCTCGTCGTCGGCACGGCCGTCAGCGCGGGTCATGGCGCCGACCCTATCGAGGGCAGACAGAACGGGACCGGCGTCCCCCGTGTCGGACGCCAGTCCCGTTGTCTGACCTGCCTCCCTGCCCCCGTGGAGGGAGGCAGGGATCTACTTCACCTCTGCGCGGAGCACCCGCCAGAGGCCGATCGTGATCGGCAGGACCAGCCAGACCACACCAGTGACGAAGAGGTGCGCCCATTCGCTGCCCGAGCCGACCGTCAGGTCGTAGACCGGTTCCTGTGCGCTCTGGAAGTCGATCCAGGGCAGCAGCTTGTCGAACCAGTTCATCAGCTCGGCAGCGATGGCGAAGACCGTCGGCACGATCCACTTGTAGGCGAAGAAGGCGACGATGGCCGCCGGTGAGTTCAGCAGAAGGGTGGCGAGTGCGAAGCCGCCGAGCATCGCCAGCACCTGGGTGATCAGGAACCCGATCGAGGTACCTGGTGCCGAACTCCCACTCCATGCCGCCCACGATCACCCCGTACGCCAGGTTGGCCAGGAAGCCCGCGACGATGGCGAACGCGGCGATGAAGAAGGTGAGCACGACCCCGGTGACGAGCTTCGCCATGATCACCCGGCTCCGGTGCGGCTCCAACGCGAACGTCGTCATCGCCGTGCGCTGGCTCCACTCACTGGTCACCAGCAGAATGCCCATCACCGGCAGCAGGAGCGACGTCAGGAACGCGACGGATCCGACGAAGTCGCCGTAGTTGAAGCGCACGTCGTCGTTGAACGCGGCGACCAGCAGCATGATCACCAACAGGAGGACCGTCAGGATCGCCATCGAGGCCATCAGCCAGAAGCCGGACCGGGTGTCGTAGCTCTTGCGGAGCTCGACGCCGACCAGACGGGAGAACGACGGCCGCTTGGACGACGAGATGTCGATGTAGCCGGGCTGTTCGAGAGTTGCGGCGCTCATGCGGTCGCTCCTTGGGTGAATTCGTCGCGCTGGGTGTCGGCGGTCAGCTCGAGGAAGAGGTCCTCGAGGCCGCCGTCGGCGGGCCGGAGTTCGATGAGGGTGATCTGGTTGGCCGCGGCGATCTTGCCGATCTGCAGGGCCTCGGCGTCCACGCGGAAGCCGTCGCCGACAGGTGCGCTGGCGAGACCGTTCTCCAACAGCGCCTGGGCGAGCTGGTCGTTGTCCAGCGCCTTGACGAAGGAACCACTGTTCTTCATCAGCGACTGCGGGGTGCCCTCGGCGACGATCTTGCCCTTGCCGATCATGATGATGTCGTCGGCGATCACCTGCACCTCGTTGAGCAGGTGGCTGGACAGGAGCACGGTGCCCCCGCGCTCGGCGTACCCCTTCAGCAGGCCGCGCATCCACCGGATGCCGGCCGGGTCGAGACCGTTGGCGGGCTCGTCGAGGATCAGCACCGACGGGTCACCGAGCAGCGCGTGCGCGATGCCGAGGCGCTGCCGCATGCCGAGGGAGTAGTTGCGGATCCGTCGCTTCGCCTCGGTGTCGGAGAGGCTCACCATGTGCAGCATCTCGTCGACCCGCGATGCGGGGAGGCCCATCGTCCTGGCTCCCAGGGAGAGGACCTCGCGGCCGGTGCGGCCGGCGTGCTGGGCCGAGGCGTCGAGGAGTACGCCGACGTGCAGCCCGGGGTTCGGGATGTCGTGGAACAGATGACCCCCGATGGTGGTCCTGCCGTGGGTCGGTGGCGTCAGCCCGACCATGACGCGCATGGTGGTCGTCTTGCCGGCGCCGTTGGGACCGAGGAACCCGGTGACCCGTCCGGGCTGGCACACGAAGTCAATGTTGTCGACGGCTGTGAACGCGCCGTACTTCCTGGTGAGTCCTTCGACTTTGATCATGACCCCAATCCTGCCGGGGCGACCGTCGCCTGACATTGGACTCCGGGATCCCACCGCCGAGACCTAAGTAGGGGTCGAGCGGCCTACTGGAGCAGGTGGGCGATCGAGGCGAGATGCCGGCGTGCCTCTTCGCGGCTTGCGGTTCCGTAGATCCGGATCGCGTCGGCGAGCGCCGGATGTGACTCGTGGAGCAGGTCGGCGGCGGAGTGCAGCTCCTGACCGGACGCGACCGCGCGCAGCACCTGCTGCACCAGCGTGGCCGGGTCGGACGGCGGAATCCGCCTCAGCACGGTGGTGGTGATGTTGCGGATCTCGCTCAGCCGCGGCTCCACCTCGGCGAGGATCAGGCCCTCGGAAACCTCGTCGGCGAGCGCGGAGAGCTCCTCGAAGCGGAGGGCCACCAGCGGGTTCCCGATCTTGATCCGTTGTCCGCTGATCAGCTGGGAGAGCATCGGCGCGCTGATGCCGAGGACCTCGGCCATTCGGGCCTGGGTGAGCTTCAGCTGGGTGCGGATATGGCCGAACCGTTCGCTGAGCGGCGCGCCGTAGAGCGCCGCCTGCTGGCTGAGGTTCTCGTCGCTCATGTCCTGCCTCGCTCGCGATCGCATTTGCTTCCGCAAAGTTATCAGGCGAAACAGGTTTGGCGAACCTCGCACTTGGAACCATGGAATTAGCGATTGCAAACTTCTCATGGTTCAGGAGGATCAGATGATGTCCACAAGGATGCGGGCCCGCGGACTGGCCGGAGCGGCGACCGCCTTGCTGTGCGGCCTGGGTGCCGGGCTGGTTCTGGGGCTGCCCACCTCGGCCGCGGCCGGCAATGCGGTCTCGAACGACGACGAGGTCGACACCGCCTACGGGCGGATGATGCTCGTCCTCGACTCCTCGGGGTCGATGGCGGAGAAGACCCCGAGCGGGGTCACCCGCATCGCGGCGGCGAAGACCGCGCTGGGAGAGGTCGTCGACGACCTGCCGGACGAGGCCGCGGTCGGGCTCCGCGTGTACGGCGCCACGGTGTTCTCCAAGAACGATGCGGGTGCGTGCACCGACAGCCAGCAGGTGGTGGAGCCCGGCACCGACAACCGCGAGGACCTCCGGGCGGCGATCGCGTCGTACGAGCCGTACGGCGAGACCCCCATCGGCTACGCGCTGCGGGAGGCGGCCAAGGACATCGGCGGCGAAGGCAACCGCTCGATCGTGCTGGTCTCCGACGGCGAGGCGACCTGCGCCCCCGACCCCTGCGAGGTTGCGTCCGAGATCACCCGAAGCGGCATCGACCTCCAGGTGGACGTGGTCGGCCTGGACGTGACCGGCAGCGCCCGCGAGCAGCTGCAGTGTGTCGCCGAGAACGGCAACGGCACCTACTACGACGCGGACAACGCGGACGAGCTGGCCGACAGCCTGGACCGCGTGGCCGAGCGCGCCGTACGCCCGTTCACGTTCAGCGGTACGCCCATCGACGGCAGCAGCGACCCCGCCACGCCGACCCCGATCACGGCCGGTGAGTGGACCGACGAGATCGGCCCCGACCGCGATGTCGAAGGCAACCGCTACTACACGTTCGACCGGACCATGCCGGGCTCGACCTTCCACTTCTCCGCCACCACCACCGGGAACGTCGGGAGCTGGGAGGGGATCTTCGTCGACGTGGGCACCCCGGACGGCTCATCCTGCGGCAACGAGCAGAACAACCGCTCCATCGACGGCTCCGTGGTGCTCGGGGCGTTGGTGACCACGCCGACGGAGAGCGACGACCCAGAGGACCCCTGCCGTACGTCGCAGACCCTCCTGATCGAGGTCGGGCGCGACGACAACGAGGCCACCGAGAACGCGCCGATGGCCCTCAAGGTCATGGAGGAGCCCCCGGTGGACACCGTCGCCGGCCTGCCGCTCGAGCCCGGTGAGGAGGAGTACGTCGCGCCGCAGGTGAACGTCGAGCCCGAGGAGATCATCGGGGGGAGCTCCTTCAACGACGCCACCGAGGTGTCGACCGGCGCCTACCGCAGCACCATCGTGCCGGGCGAGGCGCAGGTTTTCCGGGTCCACCTCGACTGGGGTCAGTCCGTGCGCACGAAGGTCCTGTTCCCGCAGGCCAGCCAGGCGCTGGAGGAGCAGACCGGCTACTTCGGCCCCTGGGGGACGCTCCAGACGTTCAACCCGATGCGGGGAGCCACCGAGGACTACTTCTCCGGCATCAGCAACACGGGCGTGACGAGCGGTGGGGAGGCGAACTCGCTCGGAACGATGGTGGTCCCGGTTCGCTACCTCAACCGCGAGGGCTCGTCGGGCGCCTACCTGGCGGGCGACTACTACATCTCGCTCTCTGCCGACGTGGACAGCGATGGCGAGACCTATGAGCTGCCCTACACGCTCCAGGTCGAGGTGGTCGGGGAGCCGGCAGGCGAGCCGTCGTACACCGAGGGTCTCCAGACCGACCTCGGTGACCTGACCCCTGCCGGGCAAACAAGTGACCCAGCAGACGAGCAGGATGCGGACGCCGAGGAAGCGGCCGACAACGACGCCGACGACAGCGACAGCGACGGCGCTCGCAAGGAGGACTCAAAGGCAGACAAGTCAAAGACCGACGAGCTGGTCCTCACCGGCGCGGTCGTCGGGGGGTCAGGCCTCGCGGTCGCGCTGGCGGTCCTCGCCGTGGCGCTCCTGCGCCGGGGTCGACGGTCGGCCTAGGACGTCGGCCTAGGGACACGCCCTAGCCTTGGGGGGTGCAGGAGCAACCGAGACCCGAGCAGTACCAGCCGCGGCTGCGGTGGTACTCGCACACGTGGCGGCTCCTGCTCTGCCTGCTCATCTCGACCATGGTCTGGTCACAGGCCTGGGAGGGGCAGTGGCAGGACAAGCGCCCCCTGTTCTGGCTGGATGTCGGAGCGGGGGCGCTGTCCTACGTCCTGGTCATGTTCCGGCGACGCTGGCCGCTCCCTGTCGCGATCGCGACCTCGGCCCTCGGCGTGGTCTCCGGCGTCGCCGCCGGCCCGGCCACCCTCGCCGCGGTCTCCCTCGCGACCCGGCGCAGCATCCTCCCGATGGCGGTGGCGGGTGTGGTCGGCATCGTCGCCGCGCAGGGGTACAGCGACACCCAGCCGCTCGCGAGCAACGACCCGATCTGGTTCACGCTGCTCGTCAACGTGATCGTCACGGTCGGGATGCTGGGCTGGGGCATGTACATCGGCTCACGTCGCGAGAACCTCTGGGCATTGCGCGAGCGGGCGGACCGGGCCGAGGCGGAGCAGCAGCTCCGGGTGGACAACGCCCGGAGCCAAGAACGCGCCCGGATCGCCCGCGAGATGCACGACGTCCTCGCGCACCGGATCTCCCAGGTGTCGATGCACGCGGGCGCGCTGGCCTATCGCGACGACCTGTCGCCCGACGAGATCCGCGCCAGCGCGGGGGTCATCCAGGCGAAGGCCAACGAGGCACTCAACGACCTCAGGGCAGTGCTGGGCGTCCTGCGGGCCCCCGACACCGGCGAGCTGGTCGGCCGACCGCAGCCGACGTACGACGACCTGCCCGCGCTGATCGAGGAGTCCCGCGAGGGTGGCATGCACATCGAGTTCACCGACCTGCTGGAGGACGAGCCGGCGATGCCGGTCGCCGTGGGCCGAACGGTCTACCGGATCGTCCAGGAGGGGCTGACCAACGCGCGCAAGCACGCGCCCGGTGCGATGGTGCGGATCCAGCTCAGCGGATCCCCGGACGACGGGGTCGACCTGCTGCTGCGCAACTCCGTCGGGTTCGCCTCGGCACCTGCCGCACCCGGCTCCGGCCTCGGCCTGGTCGGCCTGTCCGAACGCGCGCAGCTCCGAGGCGGCCGTCTGGAGCACCGCAAGGACGGGTCGACGTTCGTGCTGCACGGCTGGATACCGTGGGCCGCATGAGCACCTCGCGAACCAGGATCCGGGTCCTGCTCGTCGACGACGATCCACTGGTGCGATCCGCCTTGAGCCTGATGCTCGGCGGCCAGTCCGACTTCGAGCTCGTGGGAGAGGCCGGAGATGGCCAGGCGGGCGTGGCGGCTGCCCGCAAGCACCGGCCGCACGTCGTCCTGATGGACATCCGGATGCCGGTGCTCAACGGCCTCGAGGCCACCCGGATCCTGCACGCCGATCCCGACCCCCCACGCGTGATCGTGCTGACCACCTTCGACGCGGACGACCTCGTCGTCGGCGCGATCGCGGCCGGCGCCGACGGCTTCCTGCTCAAGGACACGGCTCCGGCGCAGATCGTCGAGGCCATCCGCAAGGTCGCCGACGGCGAACCCATGCTCTCCCCGGCGGCGACGGCAACCCTGATCCGCGAGGTGCGCCAAGGTGGCGGCGACGCCGACCGGACCGCTGAGGCGGAGCGACGCCTCGTCGCCCTGACCGAACGGGAACGCGACGTCGCCATCGCCGTCGGGCAGGGCCTCAGCAACGCCGAGATCGCCGCCCAGCTCTACCTCTCCGTGCCGACGGTGAAGGCACACGTGTCGCGACTGTTCGACAAGCTGCAGGCCACCAACCGGGTGCAGATCGCGATGTGCGTGCACGACGCCGGCTGGGTGTGAGACCGCCGGGCGATCCGTCTGCCTATCCGTCGACCAGGAGCCCGCGGATGGGACCTTCGAGGCGATCGGTACGACGCGACACGTGATCCAGCATGGTGAGCCGGTGAGTTCGCGGTTGCCCCTCGCGGTCGAGGCGGGCCTGCTCCTCGGCGGTCTTGCGCCAGATGGCGTCGATGACCTCACCCGGGTCACCGCCGAGCGCTTCGACCGGCTGCTCGGTGTGCTCCGACCAGAGCCGCAGCCGGGTGTCGCGGGCGAGGCCGGCGTCGCAGGTCAGGACGTTCATCTCCGAGTCGTTGAGCAGCGAGTGCTCGTTGAGGTTGGCCGAGCCGATCGTCAGCCAGCGGTCGTCCACGATGCCGACCTTGGCGTGGACGTACACCGGCGCCGTCGTCCCCGCGTGGTGCCCGCTGATCGTGGTGGCGAGCAACCGCCGCGCGCCGTCGTCGGCCTGCACGAGCCGCCCCAACTGGCCGCGCGTCGACTCCTTGCCGTCGCTCGGTCGGGCCGGCAGCAGCAACAGGATCCTGAAGCCCGGCCGAGGAGGGTGCTCCAGCTTGTCGGCGAGTACGTCGACCACTTCAGGTGACCACAGGAACTGGTTCTCCAGGTAGATGAAGTGCTCCGCGGACCGCAGGGCCCGGAGGTACGCCTCCAGGATCGTGAAGACTCCGTCGGGCGCGAAGTCATAGGTCTTCTCCGGCACGGTCCGCAGGACCTGCACCTCCGTCTCGCCCTCCGGGGCCGGTTCCGTCGGGGCTGGAAGGGGCTCGCCGGCCACCTCCGACCAGCGTTGGCCGAAGTGGCGGGCCACGTCGGCGACCGCCGGTCCGCGCAGTCTCACCGCGACGTCATGCCACCCCATCGGGTCAGTCGGGGGATGGTCGGACTCGTCGAACCGGTCACCCTCGAGCGCCGTGAAGTCGAGACCCCCGACGAAGGCGAGCGTGCCGTCGACGATGAGGAGCTTCTCGTGGTGGCAGTGCATCGTGCGCTCGCGCGAGTCGAGCACGCAATGGACGCTGCTGTCGCGCATGAACTCCTGCTGCGCCTGCTTCACCATCCGCCTCGTGGGCTGGAAGGCGGGCAGGGGTGGACCGGCCCACAGGAGCAACCGAACAGGTACCCGCGCAGACACCTCGGCGAGCAGGTCCCTCAACGTGGTCGCACCGGGTTCGCGGCTCAACGTGAAGTCGGGGCTGGCGTGCCAGTTGGCGATGTGGACCGAGCGCTTGGCGCCCCTGATCGCCTTCTCCATCTCCGGCAGGGCAGCCCCTCCGTCGATCAGGACCTCCACGCTGTTTCCGGTACGGCGCTCGGCCCGTGCCGACCACCAGTCCCGACCGGCCGGCGGGTCGAGGACCTCGCCCCATCCGAGCCGCCGGAGGCGCCGGCGATGGTGCCGCCGGATGACCGCTTCGAGCCCGTCGCCGAGCCGATCGTCCAGCTGCCTCAGCCAGTCGTCCTTCTTCAGCACGCCGCCATCGTGACACGGGCCTCAGGCCGAGACGAGAGCCCGCACGAGGGCGTCGACGAAGGAGCGGGCGATGGTGCCGTCCGGATCGAGATCGGGGTTGAAGATGGTGACGCTGAGCCCACGCGACCGGTCCGACGCCAGGTGCGTGTTCGAGCGTCTCGGCCAGCTCGTCCCAGGAGAGCCCGCCGGGGATCCGGTAGTCGACGGCGGGCATGAGGTCGTCGTCGAGCGACGTCCGCGTCGAGGTGCATCCAGAAGCCCGACAGCTCGGGTCGGGACAGGTGCCGAGCGGACAGGCCTGGCCCGGTCGGCGCATCCGTGTGCACGGACCTCGGCGAGGTCGATCATCCGGATGTCGGTGTCTTCCACGCGCCGGCTGCCGTTCGCCTCGGCCTCGCTTCCGTCTCGTCGGCCGAAGACCACGACGTCGGTGTCGCGCACCAGTGGACCGCGGCCGTCGAGGTCGGACAGGATCGCCGGTCCACGACCGGTCGCCAGCGCCAGCTCCATCGAGGCAACTTCGCCATTCGGCTCCGCTTCAGGCTGGTAGAAGTCGGCATGGCCGTCGAGAAAGAGCAGTCCGTGGCGGTCGCGACGCCGCAGCGCCAGCAGACAGCCGAGGACGATGGAGCAGTCGCCACCGAGCACGACGGGGAACTCGCCGGCGTCGAGGACGGCCGCCACGGCGTCGGCGAGATCTCGCGAGAACGCCGCGATCCCGCCAGGGTTGAGCAGGAGGGTCTCCGGGTCCCGGCGGTCGTCGTACGGCGGCGGCTCGACCCGGCCCGCGTGCCGCGCGCCGAGCCGGTCGGCCAGGCCGGCCGCCAGCAGCGCCTCGGGCAGCCGCTCGACTCCCCCTGGGAAGAGCCCCAGCACGGAGGGAGCCTCGATGACGGCGTACCTCGGCCGGCGCATCCCGCTCAGATCACGAACGTCGCGCCCGAGGCGGCCAGCTCGATCGGGCCGTCGTACGCCGCCCGTGCCTCGTCCAGCGCAACCCCGCGGTCGTGCCACGGCGGGATGTGGGTGAGCACGAGACGGCCGACATCGGCCCGGGTCGCCGTCTCGCCGCAGTCCTTGCCGGTCATGTGCAGGGCCTTCGGATTGACCTCGTCCTCGCAGAAGCTGGCCTCTGCGAGGAGCAGGTCGACGCCCTTGGCGGCGCGGTCGAGCGCCGGGCAGGGACCGGTGTCGCCGCTGTAGGTCAGCAGCCGGTCGGCGGCGGCGATCCGCAGGGCGAACGCCGGCACCGGGTGCTCCACGAGGATCGCCTGGATCGTGAACGGCCCGATCGTGAACGGCTCCTCGGGATAACGTGCGGAACTCGAACTCCTGGGTCATGCCGGGCTCCAGCGGCAGGTCGTAGGCGCGCGCCATCCGGTCGGCCGTCCCCTCCGGACCCCACACCGGCAGCCGTGGCGCAGGGCCGGCCGGGTGGTACCTGCGAAGCACGTAGTAGCCACACAGGTCGATGCAGTGGTCGGGGTGCAGGTGGCTGACCAGGACGGCGTCGATCACCAGCGGGTCGACGTACTTCTGAAGGGTGCCGAGGGCGCCGTTGCCGAGGTCGAGCAGGATCCGCCAGATCCGGCCGTCGCTCTCGACCTCGACGAGGTAGCAGCTTGCCGGGCTGTCCGGTCCCGGGTAGGAGCCGGAGCAGCCGACGACGGTGAGCTTCACGCCCTGCCCGCTCACGGCAGGCCCCCCGCGAACTGGCTGGCGACATGCAGCTCCGGGCCCAGGAACCGGTGGCCGATCTGCTCGAACTCGGCCGGGTTTCCGGTCGTCTTGAAGGTGTACGACGGCTCGCCGCCGTCGCGCATCAGGCCCGTGCTGGCGAGCAGCTTGTAGACGTCCTTGGCGCACTCCTCGGCGCTGCTGACCAGGGTGACCCCGTCCCCCATGACGTAGGAGATCACGCCGGTGAGGAGCGGGTAGTGGGTGCAGCCGAGGATCAGGGTGTCGACGCCGTCGGCGACCAGCGGGTCGAGGTAGCCGTGGGCCACGTCGAGCAGCTCGTCGCCGCCGGTCACGCCCTGCTCGACGAAGTCGACGAACCGCGGACAGGCCTGCGTGAAGAGCTGCACGTGAGGCGCGGCAGCGAAGGCGTCGTCGTAGGCCTGGGACTCGGCCGTGGCGCGGGTGCAGATCACGCCGATCCGGCCCGAATGGCTGGCGGCGACGGCCCGCCGGGTGGCCGGGTAGATCACCTCGACCACCGGGACGTCGTACCGCTCGCGGGCGTCGCGAAGCATCGCGGCGCTCGCGCTGTTGCAGGCGATGACCAGGGCCTTGACGCCTTCGGCGACGAGGTGGTCGAGGCACTCGAGGGCGTACTCGCGGACCTCCCCGATCGGCTTGGGTCCGTAGGGCTGCCGGGCGGTGTCACCGACGTAGAGGATCGACTCGTGGGGCAGCTGGTCGATCACCGAACGGGCCACGGTGAGTCCACCGAAGCCCGAGTCGAAGATTCCGATCGGTCGTTCCGCCACGCCGACAAACCTAGGGCGTGGACGGGTGCTCGTTGTAGCGACCGGCCAGCTCCTGGCCCGAGAGTTCCTGGATCGCGGCCATGATCTCGTCGGTGACCTCGCGCCGGGCGCGGCCCAGCGGCACCCCGTCGAACCGTCCGGTGAAGTCGAGCGGCTTGCCGAACTTGACCGACACCTTGGCGCGGCGCAGCCACTTCGTGCCGGGGGGCTGGATGTCCTGGGTGCCCTGCACGCCGACGGGTACGACGGGCACGCCGGCGGTGAGCGCCAGGTGGCCGACACCCACGCGGCCGCGGTAGAGCAGCCCGTCGCGGGAGCGGGTGCCCTCGGGGTAGATGCCGAACGCCTCGCCCCTGCCCAGCACCTCGAGCGCGATGTCGAGGGAGTCGATCGCGGCCCTGGTGTCGTCGCGGTCCACGGGCACCATGTCGATGGCCTCGAACCAGGCCCTGACCAGCCGACCCTTGATGCCCTTGCCCTCGAAGTAGTCCTTCTTGGCGAGGAACACCACCTTGCGGGGCGCCAGGATCGGGATCACGACGCTGTCGGTGAACGCCAGGTGGTTGCTGGCGATGAGCACCCCGCCGGTGAGCGGCACGGTGTCGACGCCTTCGACCTGCGGCCTCCAGTACAGCTTGGCCAGGGGCACCAGGATCCAGTGGGCGATTTCGTAGATCATGCCCAGAGCTGCCCTTCGAGCCGTTCTTCGGCCTGGTCGATGGTGCCCTCGTAGGCACCGGTGGAGAGGTACTTCCAGCCGCCGTCGGCGACCACGAACGCAATGTCGGCACGCTCCCCCGCCTTGACCGCCTTCGCGGCCTGACCCAGCGCCGCGTGCAGGATCGCCCCGGTCGAGATGCCGGCGAAGATGCCTTCGAGCTCGAGCAGCTCGCGCACCCGTCGGACGGCGTCGCGCGGGCCGACGGAGAACCGCGCGTCGATCAGGCTCGCGTCGTACAGCTCGGGGACGAAGCCCTCGTCGAGGTTGCGCAGGCCGTAGACCAGCTCGCCGTACCTCGGCTCGGCGGCCACGATCCGCACCTCGGGCTTGGTCGCCCGGAAGAACCTGCTCACGCCCATCAGCGTGCCGGTGGTGCCGAGCCCCGCCACGAAGTGGGTGATGCTCGGCAGGTCGGCGAGCAGCTCAGGACCGGTGCCCTCCTCGTGCGCCAGCGCGTTGGCGGCGTTGCCGTACTGGTAGAGCATCACCCAGTCGGGATGCTCTGCCGCGACCTGCTTCGCCACCCGGACCGCCTCGTTGGAGCCGCCTTCGGCGGGGCTGGTGACGATCTCCGCGCCCCACATCCGCAGCAGCTGGCTGCGCTCCACGCTGGTGTTCTCCGGCATCACGCAGACGATCCGGTAGCCCTTCAGCTTGGCCGCCATGGCCAGGGAGATGCCGGTGTTGCCCGAGGTCGGCTCCAGGATGGTCTGGCCCGGCCGGAGCACGCCGTCCTTCTCGGCCTGCTCGATCATCTTCAGCGCCGGCCGGTCCTTGATCGAACCGGTCGGGTTGCGGTCCTCGAGCTTGGCCCAGAGCCGGACGTCGGGGCTCGGCGACAACCGGGGCAGGCCGACCAGCGGCGTCCCGCCGACCGACGCCAGGAGGTTGTCGAAGCCGTCATCCTCAGCCGCCCGCGACCGCCGGCAGTACGACGACCTGGTCACCGTCGGACAGGGGCGCTTCGAGGCCGCCGATGAAACGGACGTCCTCGTCGTTGATGTAGACGTTCACGAACCGGCGCAGGTCGTCGCCGTCGAGCAGGCGGCCCTTGATGCCGGGATGGTTGGAGTCGAGATCGTCGATCAGGGCGGTCAGCGTCGTGCCCTGGGCGGACACGGCCTTCTCGCCGTCGGTGTACGTGCGGAGGATCGTGGGGATCCGGACCTCGATGGCCATCAAGCTTCACTCCTGCTCAGTTCGGGGACGACGGTGACCTCTTCCTCGGTGACTTCTCCGTCGATGATGCTGTAGGACCTGAACTCCACGGGCCCCTCAGTATTCCCGTGCTCCCGAGTGCTGACGAGCACGTAGTGTGCGCCGGGCTCGCTGGCCAGGCCGATGTCGGTCCGGCTCGGGTAGGCCTCGGTCGCGGTGTGGGAGTGGTAGACGATCACGGGTTCCTCGTCGTTGGCCCACAGCTCCTTGTAGAGGTTGAGCAGCTCGGTCGAGTCGAACTCGTAGAACGTCGGGCTGCCCGCCGCGTTGATCATCTCGACAAGCCGCTCCGGCCGGTCGCTGCCTTCCGGGCCCGCGACGATCCCACAGGCCTCGTCGGGGTGGTCCCGCTTGGCGTGGGCGACGATCCCGTCGTACGTCGCCTGGTCGATGGTCAGCACGGAGTCCAGCGTAGGTGAGCCGAGGCCTGTTCGGCTCGTCAGCCCATCAAACGGACCTGCGCAGAGATGTGGCGAGAACCACACCGACGGTCAGGACCGCGGCAGCCACGAGGAACCCGAGCCGGTAGCCTCCGGCCAGCGCGACCTCGCGGACCGCGCCGGCTGCCAGCAGGTCCGCGCTGCGTGCCGCTGCAACGGTCGAGACCACGGCAAGTCCGATCGAGCCGCCGACCTGCTGGGTGGTGGTGACGAAGCCGGACGCCGCGCCGACCGATGCCTCGTCGGCGTCAGCCATGGCCAGCGCCGTGACCTGCGGCATCGCCAGGCCGAAGCCCAAGCCCATGAGGAGAAGTGCGGGCAGCACGTCCGCGACATACGTGCCGTCGACGGGGAACCGGGCCATCACCAGCACCCCCGCGATGAACAGCACCAGCCCGGTCACCAGCACCCGCACGGACCCGAAGCGCGCGGCCAGGCGGGCCGACATCCCGAGCGAGGCGATGCCGATCGCCGAGGTGATCGCGAGGTAGGCCAGGCCGGTGCGGAGCGGGCCGTAGCCCAGGATCTCCTGCAGGTACAAGGCACTGAGGAACTGGAAGCTGAATCCGGTCACCACCATCGTGAACAGGACGGCGTTCGACACCGAGAACAGGCGTGATCGGAAGATCGCGGGCGGCACCAGCGGCTGAGTCGCGGTCGTCTGACGGAGCACGAACCCGGCGAGCAGCGCGACTGCGACGACGAGCAGTCCTCCCCCGGCATCGAGACCCAGCCGTGCAGGGGCACCTGGGTGATCGCATAGACCGCGAGCATCAGGCCGGTCGTGGCGAGCAGCGGCTCCCACCAGGTCGACGCTGCCGGTGGGGCGATCGGGATCCGGCTCCAGCACGCGGACGGCGCCAGCCAGGGCGAGCAGGCCGACCGGCACGTTGACGAGGAAGATCCAGTGCCAGTCGGCGAGCTCGGTCAGCACTCCCCCGGCCACGACGCCGATGGAGGCTCCGGCCGAGCCGACGAACGCGAACACCCCGAATGCCCAGGCGCGCTCCCCGGGCGTGGGGTAGAGCCTGGCGATCATGCCGAGTACGACGGCCGAGCCGAGTGCGCCGCCGACGCCCTGGGCGAACCGGCTGGCCACCAGCATCGCCGGGCTGTTCGCGACGCCGGCCAGCACCGACGCGAGTGTGAAGACCGTGACGCCGGCAAGGAACACCCTCCTCGCGCCGATCAGGTCGCCGAGCCGGCCGGCGAACAGGAGCAGGCCGCCGAAGGCCACGAGGAAGGCGTTCACCACCCAGGTCAGCCCGGTCGGGCTGAACCCGAGGTCACGCTGGATGGTCGGGAGCGCGACGTTCACGACCGTGCCGTCGAGGATCACCATGAGCTGGGTCGCGGACAGCACGGTCAGGGCAAGCCAGCGCTTGCCTGCCTGCCCGGCGGGCGCGGCATCGATTCCATGAGTAGTCATGGAAACAACCGTAGCAGATTGTTTTGTACGGAACTATCTATGTTGGGAGCATTAGTCGGAGGCTGGCACTCGAGGGCTTCGCCGACGCGCAGGTTGCAGCACGTGGGACGGGGACGCCAGCACCCCGGCGGCCAGGACCTCGAGGGCGTCGACAAGGGCATCGCGCTGAGAGTCTGGGCAGCGGGTCGAGCACCTCGTCGTACACGGCGGCGACGACTCCGTAGGCCCGACCGAGCACCTTCCTCCCGCGCGCGGTCACGCCGATCACCCGGGCGCGGCGGTCGGAGCTCGACACCCGGCGTTCCGCCAGCCCCGCTTGCTCGAGCCCGTCGAGGGTGACGACCATCGTCGTCTTGTCGAGCCCCGCCAAGCTCGGCGATGACGTTCTGGGTGCGCTCGGTCTCGGCGGCCTTCATCAGCACGCAGTAGTCCCGCACGGTGATCCCGAGCCCGGCCAGGGCGCTGCTGAGCTTTGCGCTCAGGGCGTACGACGTCTGGTTGAGCAGGAAGGACAGATCGACCGGCGGCGGCGCGGATGCGGTGGTGGTCATGATTCCGATTGTAGCAAAATCGTTTCACTACGGATCTATCGGCGGACCGACTAAGGTCGTGGGATGCCGATCCCCGACTTCGTCGTCGAACTGCGGAAGCACATCGGGCATGCGCCGCTCTGGCTGCCCGGGGTCACTGCCGTGATCCGGCGCGGCCAGGACATCCTGCTCGTGCGGAGGTCCGACAACGGCCAGTGGGCACCGGTGACCGGCATCGTGGACCCCGGTGAGGAGCCAGCGGTGGCGGCGCGGCGGGAGGCGCTCGAGGAGACCGGCGTGCACATCCGGGTCGACCGGCTCGCGGCCGTCTCCGCCGGCGAGGCTGTCACCCACGTGAACGGTGACCTGGCGACGTACCTCGACCACACGTTCGCCTGTACCTGGCTCGACGGGGAGGCCCACGTGGCGGACGACGAGTCCGTCGAGGTCGGCTGGTTCGCGCCGGACGCGCTCCCCGACCTCGTCGACCGGCATCTGGAGCGGATCGCGGCCGCGACCTCCGACGAGCTCGTCACCCGGTTCCAGGAGCTAGTCGGCCAGCTAGTCGGCCAGCGCCCCGACCAGGGTCTCCTGGAGGTAGCCGATCCACTCGTAGATGTCGTGCGCCTGGGCTCGAGGGTCGTCGTCGGGGAGGGAGTACCAGTAGCCCTCGTCACCCTCCTCGACCTCGAGCCGGGTCGCGAGTGCGAGCCGGATGTCGGTGAACGACCGCATCCAGGTCTCGGCCTCCGGCTCGGTCAGCTCGACGTCGATGTGCAGGCCGTCCTCGGTGAGCTCCGACGGGAGTCCGCCCTCCTCGAGGGCGTCGATGATCGCCGACGCAGCCGCCGCCTTCCCGTCGCGCAGGCCGGACTCGGTGAAGCGCCGGAACTCCGCCGCGGCCTCCGCGTCGTCGACGTACGCCGAGGGGAACAGCCGGGCGAGCACCGGGTCCTCCGGCTCGGTCTCCGGCCCGGAGAAGTCCATCATCGCCTCGAAGGGGTCACGATGGTCGTCCGGAACTGCCCGCTCGTTGCGCAGCAGCTCGACGATCTGGGACGCGAGCGAGCGCAGCAGGTCCGCCTCGAAACCCGTGAAGTTGGCGATGACCAGGCCGCTCCTGCGATGCCGGGCGAATCCGCTCATGAGGCCTTGTCCATGGTGGCCCACAGGCCGTACTCGTGCATCGCCTGAACGTCGCGCTCCATCTCCTCGCGGGTGCCGCTGCTGACCACCGACTTGCCGTCGTTGTGCACCTCGAGCATCAGCTTCTCTGCCTTCGCCTTGTCATAGCCGAAGTACTTTCGGAACACGAAGGCGACGTAGGACATCAGGTTGACCGGGTCGTTCCACACGATGGTCACCCAGGGCTTCGCGAGGAAGGTGATCTCGTCGGGGGCGAGCGTCGGATCGACCGTCGGGTCGACCTTGGTGGGGCTTGCGGCTGACACGCTGCCATGGTGGCACAGTGTCCTGCGTGACCACGGGAACGCCCTCACCGTCGACCTCACGCGTCGACCGCCCTCCTGACCGACCAGTACGAGCTGACGATGGTCCAGGCCGCACTGCGGTCCGGGACCGCCCATCGGCGGTCGGTCTTCGAGCTTTTCCCTCGTCGACTTCCCGAGGGCCGGCGGTACGGCGTGGTGGCCGGTGTCGGCCGGGCGCTGGATGCGCTGGAGGAGTTCCACTTCGACGAATCGACGCCTGTCGCTCCTGCAGGGGGTCGTCGACCAGGCCACGTTGGACTGGCTCGCGAACTACCGATTCTCCGGCGACATCTGGGGCTACGCCGAGGGCGACATGTACTTCCCGTACTCCCCGTTGCTGATCGTCGAGTCCTCGTTCGCGGAGGCGGTGCTGCTGGAGACGCTGCTGTTGTCGATCTACAACCACGACTCGGCGATCGCGTCCGCGGCCTCCCGGATGACGATGGCCGCGCATGACCGGCCGTGCATCGAGATGGGCTCGCGGCGTACCCACGAGGAGGCGGCGGTCGCGTGTGCCCGGGCGGCGTACATCTGCGGGTTCGCGGCGTCGTCGAACCTGGCCGCTCGACAGCGCTACGGCATCCCCTCGGCAGGCACCAGCGCGCACAGCTTCACGTTGCTCCACGACACCGAGGCGGCCGCGTTCCGGGCCCAGATCGCCTCCCTCGGCACGAGCACCACGCTGCTCGTCGACACCTACGACATCGCCGAGGCGGTGCGCCTCGGCGTCGAGGTCGCGGGGACCGGCCTGGGCGCCGTGCGCATCGACTCGGGCGATCTCGGCGAGCTCGCTCTCCAGGTCCGCGAGCAGCTCGACGAGCTCGGCGCGACAAAGACGCGGATCATCGTGACCAGCGACCTCGACGAGTTCGCGATCGCGGCGCTGGCCGCCGCGCCCGTCGACGGCTACGGCGTCGGCACCCAGCTGGTCGTCGGCAGCGGCCATCCCACGTGCGGCTTCGTCTACAAGCTGGTCAGCCGCGAGGGTGCCGACGGGTCGATGGTGAACGTGGCCAAGAAGAGCAAGGAGAAGATCTCCATCGGTGGTCGCAAGTTCGCGTTGCGCCGGCGCCGTGCGGGGGTCGCCCAGGCCGAGGTGATCGGCATCGGCGTGCCACCGGAGGACGACGGAGACGACCGGCCGCTGCTCGTCGAGCTGGTCCGAGACGGCGAGGTCGTCGGCCGTGAGCCGCTCGACAGCGCCCGCGACCGCCACGCGGCGGCCCGGGCCGAGCTGCCGATGGAGGCCCACCAGATGTCCAAAGGCGAACCCGTCATCGACACCCTGCACCTGGGCGGCTGAGGTGGCGCTCCTGACCTGTGACTTCTTCTCCGAGGCTCTCGAGGTCGGGACCTCGATGACGGTCCTGCTCCCGCAGGCCACCGAGGCCCAGGTCGGGGTGGCCTCAGCGGACCCGAAGCAAGATGCATTCCCCGTCCTGTACCTGCTCCACGGTCTTTCCGACGACCACACGGCCTGGCTGCGCTACACCTCCATCGAGCGGTACGCCTCCGCTGCCGGGCTGGCCGTGGTGATGCCGGCCGTCGGGCGCAGCTTCTACGCAGACGAGGCCAGCGGCCATCGCTACTGGACGTACCTGTCCGAGGAGCTCCCCGAGATCGTCGAGTCGTTCTTCCGGGTCTCGCAGCGCCGCGAGGACACCTTCGTCGCGGGGCTCTCGATGGGCGGGTACGGCGCCGTCAAGCTGGCCCTGACCCATCCCGAGCGGTTCGCGGCCGCGGCCAGCCTGTCCGGGGCGCTCGACGTGGTCGCGCTCGCCGCTCAGCCCGAACGCCGCGACTTCTTCGACCGGGTCTTCGGAGGGAAGCCCGGCCCCGGCGACGACCTGTTTGCCCTGCTGGCGGAGGCGACCTCGGGCTCGTTGCCGCCTTTGCACATCTCCTGCGGCGCCGAGGATCCACTGGCCGACCTCAGCCGCCGGTTTGCGTCCGCCGCCTCGGCTGCGGGCGTGTCGGTCACGACGGATTTCCGGACCGGGACGCACGAGTGGGGCCTGTGGGACGTGATCATCCAGGACGTCATCGACTGGCTTCCGCTGCCCGGGCGGTCCGGTGGCCGGGAGTCGAGGACGTCGCTACCCTCCTAGACATGAAGCGCGCCCTGATCGTCGTCGACGTACAGAACGACTTCTGCGAGGGCGGATCGCTGGCCGTCCACGGTGGCGCGCAGGTCGCCCACGACGTCGCCGAGGTCCTCCACCACTGGAGCAACCGCGACCCGCAGGCCGCCGACTACGCCCACGTCGTCGCGACCAAGGACCACCACATCGACCCCGGCTCGCACTGGTCGTCGGAGCCCGACTTCGTCGACTCCTGGCCGGTGCACTGCCGGGTGGGCACCGACGGCGAGGCGTTCCACCCCAACCTCGATCCGCAGCCGTTCGACGCGATCTTCTTCAAGGGCGAGCACGGTGCGGCGTACTCCGGCTTCGAGGGCCGGACGACGGACGGCGTGCCGCTCTCCGACTGGCTGCGCGCCCACGAGGTCACCGACGTCGACATCTGCGGGCTGGCCACCGACTACTGCGTGCGGGCGACCGCGCTCGACGCCGTCGGCAACGGGTTCCCGACCCGTCTGCTGTCCGGCTTGTGCGCCGGCGTGGATGCCGGCACGACCGAGTCCTCGCTGGCCGAGATGCGGGACGCCGGCGTCGTCCTCGCCTGAGTTGCGGTGAACCGGTCCGAGGCGCTCGCCCCGCTGCGTGAGCGCGGACTTCCGGTGGTACTGTCTACTCCGTCAGGTCAGCCTGGTCGGCAACACCATGGCCCCGATCGCGCTGGCGTTCGCGGTTCTGGACGTGAGCGACTCCGCGAGTTCGCTCGGCGTGGTGCTGGCGGCACACAGCGTCCCGATGGTGATCTTCCTGCTGGCCGGAGGAGTGATCGCCGACCGGTTCGGGCGGGCCCTGGTGATCCAGACCTCCAAGATCCTGGCCGGGCTGCAGCCAGGGTGCCATCGCCGTACTGATCCTCAGCGGCACGGCACAGCTGTGGCATCTGGTGGTGCTGTCCGCCGTGAACGGCACGGTGGCGGCGGTCAGCATGCCGGCGATGGCGGCGTTCGTGCCCCAGCTGGTGCCCCGAGAGCAGCTCCAGCCGGCCAACGTCCTCCTGTCGATGAGTCGAGCCGGCCTCGCGACCCTCGGCCCCAGCGTGGCCGGCGACGCTCGTCGAGATCTGGCGGGCCTTCGAGCTCACGCCGTGGACGCCAAGACGAGTTCAAGGTCTCGCCCGATCCCGATCTGGTCGCGAAGATCCGCGACGTGACGGACTCGACCTGACGCCACCGGTCGAGGCCGCGGTCTTCGCGAGCGATGAGCAACCCCAGATTCAGGCGCGTCCACCGCTCCGCGCCCACGTGGGTGATGTTGCCCACCACGCCGGCCAACGCAACCCACGACGACGGCCGCAACGGCACCATCGGACCTGCTCGCCGGCAGCTCGGGATCGCGACCGGCTGGGTGATCACGATCCGCGTAGGTCGTCACTCTGCTGGCGGAGTTCATGACGTTCCTGATATGAGGTCGACGCCAGGTCCGCGCCGAGCTCGGCATCCACGTCATCCTGCGACGGCCTCGCCGACGGACAAGACCACCCGCAGGTCGCACCGTGATGGCTGCTGGCGTCCACGCGCGGATCGAGATCCGCTTCACCCCGATCTACGGATGCAGGATGAACATCCCCGAGAGATGCGTGTCGTCGCGCCTGACTCGTACGACGCGCTCGGCTCGTTCGTCGCGATCCCCATCGGTCAGATCACCTTCGGCCCACTCGCCACCGCGTTCGGCATCCAGCGGGTCCTCGCTCGTGGGCGGCATCGGGTACGCCGCGATCGCCCTGGCTGACGCTGAGCTCACGCTCGGTCCGGACGCTGGGTCGAGCAGGAACTGGCGTCTAGCACCACTTCTCGACGAGCGCCCGGATCACGGTCACGTTGCGGGTGGTGGCCACGCCGAGCGCCTTCTCGATCCGGGCGTTGGACAGCTTTGCCTCGTTGTAGTGCTTCGCGAGCACCAGGTGTACGGCGCGGCCGCGCACCCTGGCCAGCTCGCCGTCGTACTCCAGGGCCTCGATCTCGGCAGCCACGCTCTTCGCGGGCTCGTCCTTGAGCAGCGTGACGTAGTGCGCCGACACCGGGTCACCGAGCTCCTCGGCGACCTCGTCGGCAGCGGCGCCGATCAGCCCGCAGCTCTGCGAGCGTGTAGGCGATCGTCGGCACCTCGAAGCCACGGTCGGCCAGGAAGGCCGTCCTCGAGCGTCGCCTCCAGCTTGGCCCGAGAGCGCAGCTTCGTGGTGAGCAGCACGTTGCCGGTGTTGATGTGGGTCGCCACCTCGGTCGCGCCGGTGGACTCCACGCAGGCGCGGATGTCGTCCTTGGCGAACTTGCGTTTTGCGCCCAGATTGATGGCCCTCAGGAAGGCGACGTACGACGGCATGCCGCTCATTCAATCGGGCCCGACCGACGGTGGCCAGCGCGGACCCTGGTGTCCGGCTGGAAAGGCCAGCGTTCTAGTGTGCTTGTCATGAGAACTCGCGTGCTGAAGTCCGTCCTTGCCGCCTCTGTCCTCGCGCTCGGCCTGGCCGGGTGCGCCGCCGACAAGGACAAGACGACGACCGAGAGCGGCGTCAAGGTGGTCAAGGACGGCACGCTCACGGTCTGCACCCACCTGCCCTACAAGCCGTTCCAGTACAAGAGGACGGCAAGATCGTCGGCTTCGACGTCGACCTGATGGATCTGGTCGCCGAGGAGCTCGACCTCAAGCAGGAGATCGTCGACACCGCCGTTCGAGGGCATCGAGACCGGGCAGGCGATGACCACGGGCAAGTGCGACATCGCCGCCGCAGGCATGACGATCACCGACGACGCGCGCCGAGGTCATGGACTTCTCCGATCCCTACTTCGATGCGACCCAGGCGCTGCTCGTGAAGAAGGGCTCCGGCATCGGCTCGCTGGACGACCTCGACGGCAAGACGATCGGCGTCCAGGTCGGACACCACCGGGCAGAAGTACGCCGAGGACGAACGCCCCCGAGGGCGTCGAGATCGTGACTTCGAGGACCTCGCCCTGCTCACCCAGGCGGTCAAGACCGGGCAGGTCGACGCGGGCATCAACGACAACACCGTCCTCTACGACTACGCCGCGGAGAACCCCGACACCGAGGTCTCGGCCGAGTTCGACACCGGCGAGCAGTACGGCTTCGCGGTCGCGATGGACGGCAACGACGAGCTGCTGAAGACCGTCAACGAGGTGCTGGCGACGGCGAAGGAGGACGGGACCTACGACAAGATCTACAAGAAGTACTTCGGCGAGGCCCCGTCAGCGTGAGCTGACGGTGTGCGCTGACCGTCCCCCGACCTCGACTGTCGGAGCCAGCATGGCGATGAGTCCACGCAAGCGTGCCCGCGTCTCCCGGGGGATCCAGTACGCCGTGCTGATCGTGGTCGCGGTGGTGTTCGCGCTCGTCGCGGACTGGGGCCAGCTGCGAAGCGGCGTTCTTCAAGGTCGAGGTCTTCAAGCTGATGTGGCCCGACATCATCACCGTGGCGCTGAAGAACACGCTGATCTACACCGCGTGCGGCGTTCGCCTTCGGGCTGGTCGTCGGGCTGGTGCTCGGCGCTGATGAGGCTGTCCCCGGTCGGGCCGTACCGCTGGCTCGCCACCGGCATCATCGAGTTCTTCCGCGGGCGTCCCGGCCCTGGTCGTGTTCATCGCGTTCTACTACGGCATCCCCATCGCGTTCCCGGGTCGAGGTGCCGGGCGGCATCCTCGGCACCGTCACCGTCGCGCTCGGCCTCGTCGGCGGCGCGTACATGGCCGAGACCATCCGGGCCGGCATCCAGGCCGTGCCGAAGGGCCAGATGGAGGCGGCCCGGTCGCTCGGCATGTCCCACAGCCGAGCGATGGTCTCGATCGTGATCCCGCAGGCGTTCCGGATCATCCTGCCGCCGCTGACCAACGAGCTGATCCTGCTCACCAAGGACTCCTCCCTGGTCTACCTGCTCGGCTGAGCACGACCACTCGTGGAGCTCACCAAGTTCGGACGCGACGACCCTCAACCGAGAAGAACAACCTGACCGCGCTGGTCGCGGTCGCCGCTGTGCTACCTCCTGATCACCGATCCCGCTGGCCATCGTCGTCCGCCGAATGGAAGCCCACGCAGGAAGGGCCCGCTGATGAGCCATCTGGAGAAGGCGGCCACCCCTGGTGCGCGAGCGCGACGCGGCGATCGACGTACTCGACCTGCACAAGTACTTCGGGGACAACGAGGTCCTCAAGGGCATCGACTTCCACGTCGACAACGGACAGGTCGTCTGCGTGATCGGGCCGTCCGGCTCGGGCAAGTCGACGCTGCTGCGTTGCGTGAACCTGCTCGAGCAACCCACGTCGGGGAAGATCGTCATCGAGGGCATCGAGATCACCGACCCCGACGTCGACGTCGACAAGGTCCGCAGCCGGATCGGGATGGTCTTCCAGTCCTTCAACCTGTTCCCACACCTGACGGTGCTGCGAAATCTCACCATCGCCCAGCAGCGGGTGAAGGGGCGCGGGAAGGCCGAGGCCGTCGAGATCGCCCGTCGCAACCTCGAGAAGGTCGGCCTGGCCGAGAAGGAGAGCGCCTACCCGGCACACCTCTCCGGCGGCCAGCAGCAGCGGGCCGCGATCGCCCGGGCGCTGTCCATGGACCCCGACATGATGCTGTTCGACGAGCCCACCTCTGCCCTCGACCCCGAGCTGGTCGGTGACGTCCTCCAGGTGATGAAGGACCTCGCGGCCGAAGGCATGACGATGATGGTCGTGACCCACGAGATGGGCTTCGCCCGCGAGGTCGGCAACAACCTGGTCTTCATGGACGGCGGCGTCATCGTCGAGGAGGGCGACCCCCGCGAGGTGCTCGGCAACCCCCAGCACGAGCGCACCCAGTCGTTCCTGTCCAAGGTGCTCTAGCGCTGGGGTTGCCGCGCAGCCTCAGAGGTTGCCGCGCTTGTCCTGCTCGCGCTCGATGGCCTCGAACAGCGCCTTGAAGTTGCCCTTGCCGAAGCCGAGCGAACCATGGCGCTCGATCAGCTCGAAGAAGACCGTCGGACGGTCGCCGAGCGGCTTGGTGAAGATCTGCAGCAGGTAGCCGTCCTCGTCGCGGTCGACCAGGATCTTGCGCTTCTGCAGCTCCTCGATCGGGACCCGGACGTTGCCGATCCGCTCGCGCAGCTCGGGGTCCTCGTAGTAGGAGTCGGGGGTCTCGAGGAACTCCACACCGTTCTCGCGCAGGGCGTCGACGGAGGCCAGGATGTCGCCGGTCGCAACCGCGAGGTGCTGGGCGCCGGGGCCGCGGTAGAACTCGAGGTACTCGTCGATCTGCGACTTGCGGGCCGCGACGGCGGGTTCGTTCAGCGGGAACTTCACGCGGTGGTTGCCGTTGGCCACGACCTTCGACATCAGGGCCGAGTAGTCGGTCGCGATGTCGTCGCCGATGAACTCGGCCATGTTCACGAAGCCCATGACCTTGTTGTAGAAGGTCACCCACTCGTCCATCTTGCCGAGCTCGACGTTGCCGACGATGTGGTCGAGGGCCTGGAACAGCCGCTTCGGCTCGCCGTCGCGCTTGGTCCACCTCGGGGCTGCGGTCTCGATAGCCGGGGAGGTAGGGGCCGGCGTACCTGGTTGCCGTCGACCACGCGCTGGACGAGGGTGTGCCGGGTCTCGCCGTACGTCGCGATCGCGGCGATGCGGACCGTGCCGTGCTCGTCGGAGACGTTCTCGGGCTCGCGGAGGACGGTCGCTCCGGCCGCGCGGGCCTGCTTGATGCACTGGTCGACGTCGGGCACCTCGAGCGCGATGTCGACGACGCCGTCGCCGTGCGCGGCGTGGTGCGCCACCAGGGAGCTGTCGGGGCTGACGGCGCCGTTGATGACGAACCTGATCGAGCCGGACTTCAGCACGAACGACTTGTGGTCGCGGTTGCCGTTCTCGGGCCCGGAGTAGGCGACCAGCTCCATGCCCCAGGCGCTCGCGTAGTAGTGCGCGGTCTGGGTGGCGTTGCCGACCACGAAGACGATCGCGTCCCAGCCGGTCACCGGGAAGACGTCGTGGTCCGCGTCGTAGTCGACCAGCCCGACGAGCTGGTGCAGCTGCTCGAGGGTCAGGTCGGCCTTCATTTCGTCAATGGTCAGGGCGCCGCCGGAGGAGGCAATCTCAGTCGTCATGGCGACAACCATGCCCAATTGGAGACAAGGTGTGCAACAGTACGACAAACAACTGGACAATCTGTCTACTGATAGGCACATGATGGATGCACTCGATGGCAAGTTGATCGCCCTGTTCGCACAGCAGCCCAGAATCGGCGTACTCGAGGCGTCGCGCCGGCTCGGCGTGGCTCGGGGGACGACGCAGGCGCGGCTGGACAAGCTGGCGGCCACCGGCGTGATCACCGGATGGGGCCCGGACCTCGCCCCCGACGCGTTCGGCTTCCCCGTGACCGCCTTCCTGACCCTGGAGATCCGGCAGGGCTCGGGCCACGACGTGGTGGCGACCCATCTCGCGACGATCCCCGAGGTCCTCGAGGCGTTCACGATCACCGGCGTCGGCGACATGTGGTGCCGGGTGGTGGCCCGCTCCAACACCGACCTCCAGCGCGTCATCGACCTGGTCCTCGGCAACCCTGCCATCGAGCGCTCCACCACCGTCATCGCTCTGGCCCGACAGGTCCCCTATCGAGTCCTCCCCCTCGCCCGCAAGGCCGCCGAGTCGTCGTAACTTCCGCGAGTCGTCGGCGGTCAGGAGAGGCGGGAGGCGACTTGGCGAGCAGCAGCAGAAACCCGGGGACCGACGAGATCGAGGTCGAAGTCACCGAGGGTCACGACACCCACGGAGGCCTCGAGACCCTCGACGCCGCGGACGGGGGCGGCCAGGCCGCGGGCCCCGGCCTGGAGCTCGCCGGTGGTGACGGCGTAGGCGTCGGACTGGCCGTCGCGGCCCAGCAGGATCGCCTTGCCGGCCGCTCCCTGGTGCAGGTCGTGGCGCGCACCGACCCGGTAGGCCACGTGAAAGTCGGTCCAGGACGGCTCGACGACGGCCAGGGCGAGTGCCTCGTCGCCGTCGGCGACCGTGAGGTGGGCGGTGCAGCCGACTGCTTCGGCGAGGTCGCGCAGGACGGGTACGGCGAGGTCGCGCAGCACCGGTTGTACGGCGGACGCGAGATGCAGCACGCCAAGCCCGACGTAGAGCCGACCCTTCTGGTCCCGCCGGACCAGAGCGTGCTGCTCGAGCGTCGTGACGAGTCGGTAGACGACCGTCCGGTTCACTGCCAGCCGGGCGGCGAGCTCGGTGATGGTCAGCCCGGCCGGCGTATCGGAGAGCACCCGGAGCACGTGCAGACCCCGGTCCAGCGTCTGCGAGGTCTCGGTCGCCATGCCCGGGAGTCTAGGGCGCGACCGGCGCTCTCGGTGTGGGTCACGCGGTGGGCTTTATGGCCCATTCGCGAAGTTTGTCCACCCGGGCATGCAACTGGTCCGCGGTCGCGACCGCGGCGGCGGGCCCTCCACACGCCTTGCGCAGCGCCGCGTGGGTGATGCCATGAGGCTGGCCGGTGCGGTGATGCCAGGCGGCGACGAGGCCGTTGAGCTCGCGTCGCAGCAGCGCAAGCTGCTCATGGGTGCTGAGGGTGACGACGTCGTCGTCCGACGACTTCCGCTGCTTCTTGGCGCGTTCGCTCTGCCGCGAGTGCAGCAGTTCCCGGACCTGGTCGGGGTCGAGCAGGCCGGGGATCCCGAGGAAGTCCATTTCCTCGTCGGACCCGACCTGCACCTCCCCGGAGTGCCCGAACTCGCCCCCGTCGTACAGCACCCGGTCGAAGCGCGCCTGCGATCCCAGGGCCTCGAACGACGCGTCGAGGTCGGCTGACGCCGACTCCCCCTGCTGTGCCTGGGCGAGCAGGTCCGCCTCGGCCGCGAAGATGTCGTCCTCATCGGCGATCCGCCGCCCGAGCACGTGGTCGCGCTCGACCTCCATCTCGGAAGCGAAACCCAGCAGCGACGGCACCGACGGCAGGAAGACCGACGCCGTCTCGCCGCGCCTGCGGGCCCGCACGAAGCGGCCGACGGCCTGGGAGAAGAACAGCGGCGTCGAGGTGGTGGTGGCGTAGACGCCGACCGCGAGGCGGGGTACGTCGACTCCCTCCGAGACCATCCGCACCGCCACCAGCCAGCGGGAGTCGCCCTCGGTGAACCTGGTGATCTTCTTCGAGGCTGCCTTCTCGTCGGAGAGTACGACGGTCGGCGGCTCGCCGCTGATCGCCCGGAGCAGCTTGGCGTAGGCACGCGCGGAGTCCTGGTCGCTGGCGATCACCATCCCGCCCGCGTCGGGTACGTGGCGTCGTACCTCCGAGAGTCGCTTGTCGGCGGCCTCCAGCACCGACGGCATCCACGCGCCCGCCGGGTCCAGCGCGGTCCGCAACGCCTGCGAGGTCAGGTCCTTGGTCAGCGGCTCCCCCAGCCGGGCGGCGACCTCGTCGCCGGCCCGGGTGCGCCACTGCATCTCGCCGGAGTAGGCCATGAAGAGCACCGGGCGGACCACGTGGTCGGCCAGGGCGTGGGCATAGCCGTAGGTGTAGTCGGCAACCGAGCGCGGGATCCCGTCGGCGCCGGGCGCGTAGGTCACGAACGGGATCGGGTTGACGTCGGACCGGAACGGCGTGCCGGTCAGTGCCAGGCGACGGCTTGCCGGGTCGAACGCCTCACGCACACCCTCACCCCACGAAAGCGCGTCCCCGGCGTGGTGCACCTCGTCGAGGATGACCAGCGTCTTGAACCGCTCGGTGCGGATCCGCATCGCGAGCGGATTGACCGCGACACCGGCATAGGTGACCGCGATCCCGACGAAGTCCTTGGAGACCTTGCCGGTCCCCGGTCGAGTACGTCGGGTCGACGGGGAGGCCGACTCGGGCGGCCGCCTCGGCCCACTGCACCTTGAGATGCTCGGTCGGCGCGACGATCGTGATCCGGTCGACCAACCGGCGGCCGAGCAGCTCGGCGGCCACCGACAGCGCGAACGTCGTCTTGCCGGCGCCGGGCGTCGCCACGGCGAGGAAGTCGCGCGGCGAGGCCGCGAAGTACTGCTCCAGCGCCGCGGTCTGCCAGGCCCGAAGCAGCGGCGCCGTGCCCCAGGCCGCACGATCGGGCCATGCGGGTGGCAGGGAGGCGACAAGTCCGGCGAGAGGGCCGGCGAGTCTTTCAGGTGTTGGGCGGGCGGGTGGTCGGCGGGAGGCCGTCCGGTCACTCGCCGTCCCCGTCGCCGGGGCGCATGGACTCCCAGATCTCCTTGCATTCCGGACACACCGGGAACTTCTCCGGAGCCCGGCTCGGCACCCACACCTTGCCGCACAGCGCGACCACGGGGGTGCCCATGACCATCGCCTCGGTGAGCTTGTCCTTGGGCACGTAGTGGCTGAACTTCTCGTGGTCCCCCTCATCGGTCGGAACCGTGCGGCGGTCTTCGAGGACGTCGGTGTCGGTCTTGGTGAATCCGATGGGGTTACTCATGATGCGGCCAGTTTAGAGCAGAAGACCTCAGTTCAAACCCGGGTCGGCCGGCCGTGTGGAGATCCAGGCGAGCTCCCCCGGTTGCCGACGGAGTACGTCGCGCCACAGGGCGGTCGCGTCCTCGCGGAACACGTCGTTCGGCTCGGACGCCACGACGTACCAGCTGCCCTCTTCGACCTCGGCTTCGAGCTGGCCCGCGCCCCAGCCGGCGTACCCGGCGAAGATCCGCATCGCCCCGAGCGTGCCGTCGACCAGCTCGACGGGCGTGTCGAGATCGACGATGCCGAAGTCCTCGAACACCGACCGCCAGCCCACGGGTTCGTCTGCGGCGTTCGTGAGCCGGCCGAGGGCGAGGGCCCCGTCGGTGCTGACCGGGCCTCCGCGGTAGAGGACGTCGGGGTCCGTCACCACGTCACTCCAGTCGCCCAGCACCTCGACGACCGGCACCGGAGAGGGTCGATTGAGAATGACGCCGAGGGCACCATTCTCGTCGGTGTCGAGGATGAGTACGACGGAGTTGGCGAAGTTCGGGTCGATGAGCGCGGGCGCGGCGACCAACAGGGCGCCGGGCTGAATATCGCTCATGAACCCATATTGCCCCAGAAATGCCGGGAGACTCGACCTACCACAAGAAGATGCGCATCCCGGCGCGACGATCATTCGAAGGTGACGTCGCCGCCGTCCTCGGCACGAGCTCGATCCACACATGGCCAGCGGGGATCTTCACCTCGCCGGCCTTCGTCGACAGGGACACGGTCTTGTCGAGGCCATCCTTGGTCCACGTGGCGCGCAGGACCTTGCCGCCGTGGAAGACGAGCGCGTCACCCTTGCCGGTGAAGTGCGTCTCGGGAACCGGGTTTCCGAGCGGGTCCTTGTACGGCGCGATGCTGGTCTTGACGCGCAGCACGAGCACGGTGTCCGGCACGAAGGAATCGTCGGCGGGGGCGTACCCGTCGACGAGCTCGTAGTGGCCGTCGGCGTACTTCCACGTCGACGTGTGCTGCCCGCCGGGGAAGGACGCACTGAGCGTCGTGGCGGACTGGCCACCGAGGGTGGCGTCGGCTTTGCCCCACGGCGAGGTAGTCCGCGGGCCGCTCGGCGTCCTGCTTGATGCCCGCGGCGACCTTCTGGATGTCCGCCATCAGGTTGTACGGCGCCTGCCTTGGTGTCGTCCCGGCTGAAGCCCTCGGTGCCCTCGCCGAAGAAGTCGATGCCCGAATCCTCGATTCGCTTGATTGTCGGGGGAGCCCCACCGGAGGTGACGATGTCACCGTTCACCGGCTGGACGATGCCGACGTCGCTGAACCGCATCGACCGCATCGGCCCGGCATTGATCGGCAGCTCGGAGTAGAAGAACGCGGCCAGCCGGGTGTACCCGCCCTCGACGAGCTCCTCGACGACGAGGTCGGCCTTGCTCAGGCCGGCCTGCGGCTCTTTGCCGGAGTTGTCGATCTTGGCCACCATCACCGGGTGTTCCTGGGCCGAGTCCTCGCCGTCGGCCACCGGGAGCCCGGTCAGCGGCCAGGTGCTGGGGGCGTTCGCGCCTGCCGACGTGTCCTGGCTCTCCGGGTCGTCCGAGTCCTCCTTGTCGCCTCCACAGCCACCCAGCACGAGCGAGGCGGCGACGAAGGTGGCAACGGACAGGCGGGCGAGGCGCACGAAAGACTCCGATCGTCGAGTGAATTGGTCTACTTCCAATGGTGAACGCGCCTCCCAAGGATTCGGGGAGGCGCGCCACAGGTCAAACCCGACTCAAGCCGGAGTCACTGCCGGAGTGAAGAGCGTCAGCGCCGAGGCTCCGCCCGAACCACTGCTGGTCAACGGGTGGCGACGGTGCACCCTGGTGCCCGGCTTCGCGGAGTCGAGCATCACGACGTTCCCGTGCCTGTTCCGCTTCAGGAAGATGGCTGCGTGGTAGACGTTCCCGCCGTTGTGGAAGAACATCAGGTCCCCGCGGCGCAGGTTCGACTTGCGGACCTTGTGTCCCCAGCGCGCCTGGGCGTCCGACGTCCGGGGCACGTGCCGGAATCCGGCCTTGCGGTAGCTGTAGTTGACCAGGCCGGAGCAGTCGAAGGCGTTCGGGCCGGCCGCGCCGTACCGGTAGGGGTCGCCGATCTGGTGGAGAGCGATGCGGACGGCCCGCTGGATCTTGCCCTGTCCGAGACCGCAGCGTCGGCGGCGGGTGTTGAAACGAGGGCGCCGGCGGCCACCAGGCCGACCAGCATGAGGGGCAGCACGAACAGGCTGCCGAAACGCGAAATCGCAGGCATGGCGACGCTTCCTTTCCCACGCCTGCGAGGTGAGCTGTCGGGTTAGAGCTGGAAAGTGCTCCGGCGCGTGCGCCTTCACCCCAAGCGGCCGTCGGCCGCGTGAAACCTGTGGGTTCCCCACTCCTGCCCTGATCTGACGGGGGACCACTCCGGGCGGACAGGATTCGGCGTTGCCGGAGCGGATTCAGTTGTGACTGAGCGTCGAGAGTACGCACACAATCGAGGCGGGCACCAGCCTCTCGACGCGGAAAACGCGCCGAGAGGCGGTCAGGTCACAGCTTGGCGCCGCCGTCGACGTACAACGTCTGGCCGGTGATGTACGACGCCTCGTCGCTGGCGAGGAACGCAGCAGCGGCGGCGATGTCCTCGGGGAAGCCGACCCTGCGGACCGGGTTGCGCTCGGCGGCGGCCGCACGGAACGACTCCACGTCCATGCCGACCCGAGCCGCGGTCGCGTCGGTCATGTCGGTCGCGATGAACCCCGGCGCGATCGCGTTGGCGTTGACGCCATAGGGGCCGAGCTCGATGCCCAGGGTGCGGGTGAATCCCTGCACACCCATCTTCGCGGCCGAGTAGTTGGCCTGGCCGCGGTTCCCCAGCGCGGAGACGCTCGACAGGTTGATGATCTTGCCGTACTTCTGCTCGACGAAGTGCTTCTGGGCGGCCTTGGTCATCAGGAACGCTCCCTTGAGGTGCACTCCCAGGACGGCGTCCCAGTCGTCCTCGGACATCTTGAAGAGCAGGTTGTCGCGGGTGATGCCGGCGTTGTTCACGAGGATGTGGACACCACCCAGCTCGCTGACGACGCGGTCCACGGCCTTCTCCACGCTGGCGGCGTCGCTGACGTCGCAGCCGATGCCGATCGCTCGCGCCTCCGGGCCCTCGATCTTCGCCGCGGCCTCGGCCGCCTGGGCCTCGTCGAGGTCGAGAATGGCGACCGCGGCGCCCTCCTGGGCGAACCTCTGTGCGGTGGCGAACCCGATGCCGCGTGCGGCTCCGGTGACGACGGCAACGCGCCCGTCAAAACGACCCATGTCGATGACTCCTCTGCGAAACGTGGGGTCCATCCCTGGCGGATGAGGGCCCCACTGTAGGACCGGACGGCGCCGCGTTTCGTCTCTGGGGGGTCTCATTAAGTAATCTGGGTACGTGGGCAAGCCGAACTTCCTGTTCGCCGCGTACACTGCGGCGCTGCTCGTCGCCGTGACGGGCCTCGTCGCCATGCTCTATGACCTGCCGATTCGCGACCCCGACGGCCTGGCCGCGACGTACGTCATCCTCCCCTTGATCGTGATCGGCGCCATCGCCCTCGACATCCTGCCCCGGGCAATTTGGCGGTCCCGACACGCTCCGTCGGAGTTGGGCCGCGCGGTCGTCGCGGTGACGCGGGACCGCTGGGCCTGGGTGCATCTACGGTTCGCGCTGACCGGGCTCTTCACGTGGTACCTCTCGTACGCCGCGTTCCGAAACCTCAAGAGCTACGTCCCGTTCGTCAACGATCGGCTGTGGGACAACACGCTGGCCAAGTACGACGAGACGCTGTGGCTGGGCCACGACCCCGCCAGGTTGATGCACGACGCCCTCGGGACGGGCTGGGCAGCGCACTTCTTCTCGTTCATCTACGTCGCGTGGATCGCGCTGGTGCCGGTCTCGCTCGCGATCGCTTTGGTGTGGAGCCGGAAGGCGCGGGCCGGGTCGTGGTACGTCACCGCGATCGCGGTCGACTGGGCGCTGGGCATCGCCGTCTACTTCCTCGTGCCGAGTCTGGGTCCGGCGTACTCCACGCCGTGGGTGTTCGCCAAGCTTCCCGACACGTGGGTGTCCGGCCTGATCGACCAGATGATGGACGACCGTCGCGCGGTGCTGATCGACCCGTTCGCCACCCAGTCGGTGCAGACGATCGCGGCGTTCCCCTCACTGCATGTCGCGATCGCGATGACGGCGTGTCTGATGGCTCACCTGCTCGGGCTTCCGCGATTCGTGCGAGTGGCCGCGTGGGTGTTCCTGGGTCTGACCGAGATCTCGACGATCTACTTCGGCTGGCACTTCTTCGTCGACACCATCGCTGGTGCGGCAGTTGGAGCCGCGGCGGTCTAGATCTCGGCGTACGGCACGGGCAACCTGTCCCGCGGCTGGCCGCGGCTCGGCGCCGACAAGGTCACCGACGAAGACCTCACCGACTCTCACGCGAGGGACGAGCGGATCCGCTCCGCGTAGTCGGCGCTCTCCGCAGCGTCGGCGTACTTCGTGCGCGGCCAGAAGAAGCCGCGCAGCCCGTCGCCCTTCGTGCGCGGTACGACGTGCATGTGCAGGTGGGCGACCGACTGGCTGACGGTGTTGTTCATCGCCACGAACGAGCCCTGTGCTCCCAGCCCCGTGACAAGCGCGGTGGCCAGTCGCTGGGCGGCCGCCAGGAAGCCGTCTCGGAGCTCTGCAGGCAGGTCGGGCAGGGTCACCACGTGCAGGCGGGGGACCAGCAGGACGTGGCCCTTGAACACCGGCCGCCGGTCGAGGAAAGCCACGAACTCGTCGTCCTCGAGGACGACATCGGCCTGCGCGTCGGGCTCCCTTGCCGCGATCGCACAGAACAAGCAGCCGGTCACACGGCAGAACCTAGCGGACGGGCTCGGTGGCGTCGGGCCTCGATGGTGGTGCGCAGCGCGGCAGCGTCGTTGGCCGAGCCGAGTACGGCCTGGGCGACCGGGTCCTCGGACCTGGTGATCGCGAAGAGCAGCCGGTCGGCGGTCAGCGCCGGGCCACGCTGGCGGCGGTCACCCCGTTCGCCGCGCTCACCCCGGCGCTCACCTGCGCTCGCGATGAGGCGTCATGCATGGTGCTGTGCCGCAGGTCGCGGAGGATGCCGATCAGCGAGTCCGAGAACTCGCCACGGTCGGCGTACTGCCGGCTTCGTGGTCCGCGCCGGCCTCGGCCGCCACCGCGGTGGTGCCTGCGGCCGCGCTGACCTCTGCGCCCACGGCGGTCCTGGCGCTCACCCCACTGCTCGGTGATGTCGTCACCGAACGTGGACCGGACGGCCTCGCGGACCTTGTCGAGGTCGATGCCGATGGCCCGGAGCGCCTCGCGGTCCTCGTCGAGGCCGGGGTCGGGGTGGTCGGGGTCGGCCGGTGGAGTCTTCATCGGAGACGTCGGAGTCGGGCGTCGCTGTTGGACTCGGCTGGGTCTCGGCGAGCGCGGCTCGCTGGGCGACCACGACCTCGCGGGCCGAGTCGAGACGGAGACCGTGCTCGGTGAGCAGCGCGAACGTGGAGCCGCGCATGTTGGACAGCAGTCCGAGCAGGACGTGGTCGGGCCCGACCTCGGAATGTCCGAGCTCACGGGCCTCTTCGGTTGCCTGCATCACGGCGATGCGGGCCTCTGGGTCGAATCTGGAAATACATGGTCTTCTCCTGAAGAGTCGTCGGGTTCCGCGTCAGTCGCGGAAGTGTTTCTGGTGAACGGCCTGACGGCTGATCTGCAGCGCGTCGGCGATGGCCTGCCAGCTCCAGCCCTGGGCTCGAGCGTTGCGGACCTGGACTTCTTCGAGTCGCTCGGCGAGCACCCGGAGGGCGCGTACGGCGACGAGTCCCTGAGCGGGATCCATGCTGGCCGCTGCCTGCGAAAGGTCAGTCGCATCGTTCATGTGTCAATGTAACCTGACAACGTCAGGATTGTCAACTTTTCCTGACAAGCGTGACTCTCATCAGGTGATCCGGGCCGCGGCGAGCCATGGCAAGCTCGCGGTGATGCGCGGAAGCGAAGCCTCCGTGGCGGCTTCGCCGGTGTCCACGAATCGCTGGCCCCGGCTGAAGTCTCGAAGCCCCATGCCTCGTCCGTGCGCCGCGACCGGGTCTGGTGTCTCATCGACGACGGTTGCTCCTCACGTGCCTTCCTCGGAGTTGGCGGCTTCCCTGCCTTCGAGCTTGCCCGACGACCTGGATTCCTCGGTGAGGGCGTCTTCGATGGCCATTTCGCGCCCACGCTGGTGCTCCCGCCGCCAGTTCTCCTCACCCAGATCCGCGCGGGCATTGGCGAACGGCACCTCGATCTCGACCACTTGGGACGGGCTGCGTGGGTGGACGTGACGTTCCCGCATGGCGTCAGCGGCGCCCAGCAGCCGCGCTGCGTGTCCACTCCGGCCGACCTCAGCCAAGATGGCTCCGTAATCCTCGGCCAGGACCATGAGACTGTCCGGAGACGGGAACCGCAGGGCGGCCGGGATCAGGTCCAGCATCAGTACGTGTGCCTCCTTGGCACGTCCCGACTCTCGCAACGTGCAGGCCAGGATGTGTCGGCAGATGAGGATGCTGTGCTCCTCCCCGAGTTCGAGGACGATGTCCAGTGCGGCGGTTGCCAGTTCGAGTGAGCGCTCGAGGTTCTGCTCGACCCCTTCGAGGTTGGACAGGATCGCCAACGCATTGCTCAACTGACTTCTGGCGTCGGCATCGCGGGCCAGGCTGACCGCCTCCTCGGCCGCCCGACGGGCGAGCGGCAGGTCGCCCACAAACTGCTGCAACACGGCTAACCGAGAAAGCGCCAGCGACAGGCCCGCCTGGTCCCCGATCCGCCGCAACATCGCGACACTTCGGGTCGCAACCTCGAGACCCCGCCCGAGATGGCCCGGCTCTTTGGAGAGCCACGCCAGCCCGTGAAGGCAGTACGCCAGTTCCGGGCTGTCCTGGTCGCCTGATCGGTCGATGGCCAGTTCCAGCCAACGTCGCCCTTCGGCGAAGTATCCGCCTCGGAACCACAGCGGACTGAGTTTCGAGCACAACCGCGACACCGACCTGGACGCGGTCCGATGGCGGTCTGGCACCGTCGGGTTGCAAGGCCCAACGCAACGCTTCTCGGAAGTTGTCGAGCTCCAGCTCGAGCCCGCGGCTCAATGCCAGCAGGTCATCGCCGGTGCCATGATCAGCGAGCCCAATCGATCGGCCACACCGGCGTAGTGGTGGGCGTGCAGGCCGCGCCTGTCGTCGAGTTCACCGGTGCGCTCGAGCTCGCCAAGGGCGAACAGCCGGATGGTTTCCAGCATGCCGATACGTGGTTCACCATCAGGTCCTTCGGTGACGGTGGCCAGGCTGGCGTCGACCATGTCGGCGACCATGTCGAAGGGGTCGAGGGTCGTCGTCGGGAGACGTCTGCGGTGACGGCGGCGATGGCGGCGAGGTCGGCACCGCCGGAGAACACGCCGAGGCGGCGGAAGAACGTCTGCTGGCTGGGATCGAGGAGCTGGTAGGACCAGGCGATGGTGTCGCGCAGCGTCTGCTGCCGACTCGGGCGGTCCACCCCGGTGTCCCTGAGCTCCAAAGCGGTGTCGAGCCGGGCCACCAACGCGGCAGGCGACAACAGTTTGGAGCGCGCGGCGGCCAGCTCGATCGCCAACGGCAGACCATCGAGACGGCGGCATACCTGGGCCACGGCGCCGGCATTGGCCTCGGTGAGGGCGAAGCTGGGCCGGACCATCTGGGCGCGCTGGACGAACAACTGCACAGCCGGCGACCGTCGAGCATCGTTCCAGGCTCGGCCTGCTCGGGCAGCTCCAGGGTCGGGACCGGATGCTCGTGTTCACCGGCAACGTGCAGCGGGCGCCGCGACGTCGCGACCACCACCACCTGCGGGGCCTCGGCCAGCAGCTGCGACACCACTGCGTCGGCCTCGGGCAGCTGCTCCAGATTGTCCAACACGAGCAACGCGCTGCGATGCGCGACATGAGTGAAGAAGCCCTGGAGGGATCCGGCCCTCCGGAGGGATATCCAGCACCTCCCCGATCGAGGTCCACATCACCTCCGGGGTGGGCGCGGCGGCCAGCGGCACGAAGAACACCCCGTCCGGAAACACCTCCACCAGGCGCCGCGCCAACCCCACCCCGAGCCGGGTCTTGCCCGACCCGCCCGGACCGGTCAACGTCACCAACCGCACCTCCGGTGAGGACAGCAACGCCGCCAACTCAGCCAGCTCACCGTCCCGCCCCACCAGCGAGGTCGCCGGGATCGGCAAACTCGACGCCGTCCCTAACGACTTCACCGCCGCGAACTCGGTCTGCAAGCCGGCGATGTCGAGCTGGAACAGGTGCTCGGCCGAGGCGATGTCCTTCAACTTGTGTCGACCCAGATCACGCAACCCCACCTCGCCGCCACCTCACCAGCCAGGTCAGCCAGCCACTAACCCAGCGGTCGCCTCCGACACCAGCACCTGCCCACCATGGGCAGCGCCGGCGATCCGCGCCGCCCGATGCACATCCATCCCCACATAGCCGCCGTCATGAACCATCGGAGCACCCGTGTGGATCCCGATCCGGACCCGCACCCGATCCCCAGCCGGCCAGTCAACCGCCGCCAAGCTCCCGCTGCGCCTGAACCGCAGCCGCCACCGCCGACTGTGCAGCAGCGAACACTACGAAGAAGCTGTCACCCTCGGTCCCCAACTCCGTGCCACCATGGCTCGTCCAGGCCTCACGAAGGATCCGGCGCTGAGCATCCAGCGCATCGACGTACGCCGCCCCCAACCGAGACAACAACGCAGTCGAACCCTCGATGTCCGAGAACAGCAACGACACCGTCCCCGCCGGCAGACCAGCCATACGACTCATTGAAACCACTCCCGACTCCCTGCACCAGAGTCATGTCGAAGCAGAGACACGGCGAGGCAGCCGCACGAGGCCGTTCAGTCGGGCAGGACGAGCTCCAGGTCGAGCCAGCGAGCGAGGTCCTGGATCTCGCGGTCGACCGCCGCCGTCATGGCCTTGCCGAACGGCACGTCCTGGTGGACCGCAGCGACGCGGAGCACGCCGTCCTTGCGGTCGGCCTGGGCATCGAGCTTCCCGACGAGCCGGTCGCCGTACAGGATGGGCAGTGCGTAGTAGCCCCACCGGCGCTGGGCGGCGGGCTTGTACATCTCGAGGATGTAGTCGAACTCGAACAGCTCGTTCATCCGCTTGCGGTCGGCGAGGAGACGGTCGAACGGCGACAGCAGCGCCGCGCGACCGGCGAAGGGCTGGCCGAGCTGGGCCGGATCCACTCGCCACTGGCCGCGGACCCCCTCGACCACGGCCGGCTCACCGGCCTCGCCGACGTCGATCGGCTCGACGGGAAGCTTCGTGCTCTTGGCCCGGGCGATGCCGAGGGAGCTGAGCCGGCGCTCGTCGAGCAACCGTCGCGCCTCCTCGACGGGAGGCACGGGGTCGTCGGGGTAGATCCGGGAGGCGAGGTCCCAGAGCCGGTCGCGGCCGGTCCCGCCCGCAGCAGCGACCTCGCCACGCTGCACGAGCTTGTCGAGCATCATCCGCAGGTTCCGGTTCGCGTTCCAGCCGCTGGAGGCCCACGGCACCACACAGGTGTCGCGCAGCTCGCTGGCCGGCAGCGGCCCGTCGGCGCGGAGCTGCTCGAGGATGTCTCGCCGGCAGTCGTTGTTGGCGATCACCCAGTCGCGCACGTCCTCCTGCCACTCGCGCAGCTCACCGGTGCCGGGCCACTGCGCCATCTCGGCGCGGAAGAGCGCGAGGTCCTCGGGAGCCCGCAGCGTCTGGTGCAGCTCGATCAGCCGCTGCTCGTCGACGGCGTCCCACAGTTCCTGGGGATCGAACGCCGAGCCCAGCCGGCTCCACAGCACCAGCTCGGCGCTCGGCGCGATCGCGTTGGTCGGCTCGACCTGCAGCAGCGAGAGCTGTCGCACCGTGTCGATCAGATCGGTCGGCCGCTCTTTCGTGAGCAACTGTGCCCGTACGGCGATGCGGCGGGCCTCGACCCGGCTGAGCTCGTGGACCGTGGCCATGCCGCGAGCGTCAGACATCGACGGTCAGCCGCACCGTCGAGCGTGTCGCCGACGTCGATCCCCTCGGCATTGCGGACCAGGTCCTTCAGCGGCACGACGTAGCCCCCGTCCTTGGGGAACAGCGAGGTGGTCCACGTGGTCGACCCGATCCGGGCCTCGACCGGGATCATGCCCCAGCCGTACGTCACCAGCCCGGACGTCGCCTGGAGCTCGGCGCTCTCGTCCTCGGGCACGGTGACGAAGTGGTACGGCGACGGCCCCCTCCAGAACCACACCTCGCCGCTGAACTCCAGATCCACCCGGTCAGCATAGGAACGGCACGGGAAGCTCGGTCGCGCAGTCCGAACCGGCCCACCAGGTGACACCGAGACCAGCACCGTGGCCGTCTGTCGAGTCTGGCCAGGTGATTCGTGTGACATCACAGGTGGAGCTGGCGGGAATCGAACCCGCGTCCTCGAGCGCAGTATCAGGTCTTCTCCGGGTGCAGTCCGTGTTGTCGCTTTTCTCGGCCCCGGCGCTCGCACAGACACGTCGCCGACAGGCCCAGTCACGATAATGTCCCGATCAACCTCCGTGACAAGAGTTGATCAGCAAGCCTTCTAGATGAGGCCAGGATCCGGGACGAAGGCAGATGCCCGGTCTGACCCTTCGATCACTGCTCAGGCAGCGAGAGCGAAGTTAGTGCGATTTGAGTTGGCACTTGTGTTTTCCAGCGATCGTTTACGAGATGACGCTGGCTTCTCGACCCGCTTCCCCTGGTACAAAACGTCCCAAGTCGAAACCGATCAGCCCCTCTTGAGTTGTTAATCGTGATGGCCGCGCAACTTCTCGGCCACCGACCGCAGTCTACCCGCTCAACCGACGGACCCGGAGCCGTATTCCGTTCAGTCCGGATCGGGCACGCAGAGCACCGGGCGCTTCGACAGGTGCAGCAGCTTGTGCGCCGTCGAGCCGAGGATTGCACCACGCAGCGGGCTCTCGCCCCAGGTGCCGACCACGATCACGGTCGCGTCGTACCGGTCTGCCACCTCGAGCAGGGCTTCGACGGGCTTGGCCGAGACGAGTTCGACCACGGTCTCGACCCCGTTGGCGGTGGCTTCCTCGACGGCGTGCTCGATCGCCGTCCGCCCGATGGCTTCCAGGGCGTCACGATGGGACTTGAACTCCTCGCCGAGCCCGCCCGGAGGGGCGGTGCCGTAGACCAGCACCAGCGGCTCGCCGTACCGGGTCGCGACGCGGATCGCGGCTGCGAGCGCGTGCACGGCCCCGGGCGACTCGTCGTAGCCGAGCACCACACTCATGTCTTCTCCTTCTCGACCGAGCTGCGCACCTCGGCCCAGTAGCGGCTGTCCATCGCCCGCCAGACGAACATCACGACAATGCCCAGGACGGCGATTCCGATCCCGATGACAAGCGGTGGGCCCAGGCCGAACCACGACTGCCCGCTGTAGGAGTTGTCGGGATCCTTCATGTCGATCACGGACTCGACCAGCAACCAGGCGAGCAGGATCGAACCCACGACCGGGCCGACGCCGATGAGGAGCAGGTTTCGGGCGCTCTCCAGCAGCCGATGCCGGAAGTAGATCGCACAGGCGACGCCGGTCAGCGCGTAGTAGAACGCGATCAGCAACGACAGCGCCGTGAGCGAGTCGAAGAGCGCGTTCTCGCTGAGAACCGAGAGGACGAGGTACCACACGATGGCGATGCCGGCGACCCACCAGGTGGAGACGTCGGGGGTGCGGTAGCGCGGATGGATGTGGGCGAAGGTGTGCGGGAGTGCGTGCCTGCGAGCCATGCTCAAGCCGGTGCGGGACGCCGGGATGATCGTCGTCTGGGTGGAGGCGATCGCGGACGTGGCCACGGAGAACAGCACCACCCAGTCCCAACCGCCCAGCACTTCGGTCGACAGCAGCGCGAAGATGAACTCCTCCTCCTCACTGTTGTCGGCGAGGAACGCTGTCCCGGAGTAGGCCACGACCGCGAACGCGACGGCGACGTAGGTGCCGAGCAGGATGACCGTCGAGAGGATCGCGGCCTTCCCGGGCGCGCTTTCCGAGTCCTCGGTCTCCTCGGTCAGGTTGACCGCGGACTCCCAACCCCAGTAGGCGAAAACGCCCAGCAGGAGTCCCGAGGTGAGCGCGGCCCCGCCCTCCCCGAAGGGATTGAGCCAGGACAGGGACAACGGTGTCGAGTCGAGTGACGAGGTGTCGTTGGCGACCTTGACCAGGGCCACCACTGCGAAGACGACCAGCGCGAGCACCTGCACGATGATCAGGCCGTTCTGCAGCCTCGCGGAGACCTCGGTGCCGAAGACGCAGATCGCGGTCATCACGATGATCAGCAGCACTGCAAGGGCGCGCACCAGCCAGGTGTTGTCCGCGGCTGCGTCCGCCCCGACGGTGAGCAGGGTGAACCGGACGCCCACCTCCGCGAGCGAGCCGATCACCAGGACTCCGGTCATCGCGATGGCCCAACCACCGAACCAGCCGAACCAGGGACCCATCGCCCTGGTCACCCACGAGAACGTGGTGCCACAGTCCTGGTCGACCGAGTTGAGGTAGTAGAACGCCGAGGCGATGAGGAGCATGGGCACGAAGCTGGCAACCAGCACGCCGGGCGCGTAGACACCCACGAGAAGCACGATGGGTGCGATCACGGCGGCCAGGGAGTACGCCGGTGACGTTGCCGCCAGGCCGATCACGAGCGCGTCGACGAACCCGATCGCGCCTGTCTTGAGCCCGACGTCACTGTCGGGTGGATCGTCGATCTGTGCCACGGTCCCTCCCGCTGCCCCCACGCGAATCCGGCGATCGCTGCCCCATTCCACCGCGATCGGGTGGTCGTGTCACTAGCCTCACCGGGTCAGATTCCACAGGGGTGGTCGCAGCTGCACGAAGCGTCAGTCCATGCCCTTGAGCCGACGGCCCAGGGCCTGCTCCTTCTCCCGGGTGGCCTGACGCTCGGCGAGGGCGTGCCGCTTGTCCCACGACTTCTTGCCTCGAGCAAGGGCGATCTCCACCTTCGCTCGACCGTCCACGAAGTACAGCGACAGCGGCACCAGCGTGTAGCCCTTGTCGCCGACCTTGCGTTCGATCTTGGTGATCTCGGCGCGGTTGAGCAGCAGCTTGCGCTTGCGGCGGGCGGCGTGGTTCGTCCAGGTCCCTTGGGTGTACTCCGGAATGTGGACGCCGTGCAGCCACACCTCGTGGCCATCGATCTCGGCGAAGCCGTCGGACAGGGAGGCCCTGCCCATCCGCAGCGACTTCACCTCGGTGCCCATCAGCACCATCCCGGCTTCCCAGGTGTCGTCGATGTGGTAGTCGTGGCGCGCCTTCTTGTTCTGCGCCACGAACTTGCGCCCCTTCTCCTTGACCATGCCGGACAGTTTGTCAGGTGCGGCAAGGTGGTTTCGAGACGGGCGCAGAGCGCCCTCCTCAACCACCGGTGCAGGCCAGAGCGCCCTCCTCGACCACCGGTGTGGCGGCGCAGAGCGCCCTCCTCAACCACCGGCGGGCTAGGAGCCGATCCAGCCCATCGGGTCGACGGGGTCGCCGTTGACCAGCACGGTGAAGTGCAGGTGGCATCCGGTCGACCAGCCCGTGGTGCCGACGTACCCGACGGTCTCGCCGCGGGCGACGCCCTCGCCGACCGACGCCTGGTAACCGCTGAGGTGGTTGTAGATCACGGTGACGTTCTTGCCGTTGAAGTTGCCGAGGCTGAGGTAGAGGCGGTTGCCCCAGACGCTCGAGTAGTACTCGTCGGTCACGGTCCCGCCGGCGACGGCCCACAGGGGCTGGCCGCAGCCGGCCCCGAAGTCGGTGCCGTCGTGGAGGCTGTAGTAGCCGTAGATCGGGTGAGTCCGATAGCCGTACGACGAGGTGACCGAGCCGGCCACCGGCATGTTCAGCAGGCCACTCGTGTTGCCTCGGTAGCCGCCCGTGGCGCGAGCGGCTTCGGCGAGGATCCGTTCCTTGATCTGCTGCTCCCGCGCCTTCAGCTTCCTGAGCTCGGCTTGATCGGCGCGCCGTACGGACAGCGCGTGCTGCCTGGCCGCGACGTTGGCGACGACCAGCCGCCGCACGGACACGGCCGCGGCCTGCGCCTCGGACTCCAGGCGTTTCATCTCCACGAGGTGCTCCGCGGCTTCGCGGCGGCGGGCGGCGACGCTTTCCTTCGCCTTCTGGACCTGGGTCTCGCGCACGGTGAGCAGGACCTCGGCGGCATGCAGGTCGTCGAATGCCCGGGTCTCCTGACCGACGACGGTGTCCATGAACGACAGGCGACGCGTGATCTCGGCCGGGTCCTCCGCGTCCAGGAGCGACGCGAGCCCGAGCAGGGTCGGATCGCCTTGCTCGTAGTAGTCGGTGATCGTGTTGGCGACCTGGTCGCGCTGGCCCTGGACGTCGCGCTCCCCCTCGGCGAGATCGGTGCGGGCGACGGCGAGCCGGGTCACGGCGGCCTCCAGCCGGTCCTGCATCTCCTGGTCGCGGAGCCTGGCCGCGGTGACCTTTGCCCGGGCGGCGGAAAGGACGCCGCGTGCCGTCGCGAGCTGTTCGCGGGCCGCCTCCACCTTCGCGGTCGCTCGTCCGGAACGCCGCGCTCGACTCGTCGAGATCGTGGCCGGCCCGCGTGACTGCGCGCTCGACCTGCTTCTGCTTGTGCTTGAGGTCATCGTCCCTTGCGGACGCGTGCGGGATCGCCGTCGCCGCGAGAGCCAGCGCCATCACCGCCGTAGCGGATGCAGCGCGGCTGCGCGAAGCGCTGGGGAAGGTGCGCAACGGATCTGCCTCTGGTGTTCGGGGAAGTGAACGCACCGACGCTAACCCGGGCGCCTCCGACTTCGAGGCATTTGCCCCGCCTGAGTGTCGGTGCGGTCAGTCGGGGGTCACACCTTGAGGTACTTGCGGGTCAGGACAAGGGTCGGGAGCAGCGTGAGCAGGGGTCCGAGGACGGCGATCACGAGGACGGCCCAACCCAGTGCATGTTCGTCGACCCACGGCATGAACTTCAGCCGGTCCTGGGCGCGTTCGTGAATCGCGAACCACCAGAAGGCACTCAGCGCCCCGGCAGCCAGCGCCACCCCGATGATCGCCGTGACCAGTGCCTCCAGGAGGAACGGCAGCGCGATGTAGAGGGTCGATGCTCCGACCAGACGCATGATGCCGATCTCCCTGCGCCGCGCGAGAGCAGCCAGCCGGATCGTGTTCCCGACCAGCAACAGGGCGGCGAGCACCAGGAAGCCGGCGATCCCCCACGCGCCGTACTTCAGAGCGGAGATGGAGTCGTAGATCGGCTTGAGTACGTCGCGCAGGTCGCGCGTGCCGGACACCCCGTCGAGGCCCACGACCGCGCTCATCACGCCCTTGTACTCCCGGGGGTCCTTCAGCGTGATCCACACCGACTCGGGCATCGCCTCGGCTGTCGCGGGTGGGTTGGGGCCCTCGAACTTCTCGGGGCCGAGCAGCTCCTTGACCTTCTCGAAGGCCTCTTCCTTGGACTCGACGTGCCAGTCCGCAACCTCGGGGTTCTCCTCGACGACGTCCTCGATCGCGGTCTTCTGCGCGTCGGTGACCTCACCGGCGCAGCGCGGGTTCTCGTCCTTGTCCTTGCACAGGAACACCGTGATCTGGAGCTGGCTGCCCCAATGGTCCTCGGCCTTCGCCGCCTGCTGCTGCAGCAGCGCGCCGGCGCCGACCAGGGTCAGGGAGACGAAGAGGGTCAGGATCACCGCGATGTGCATGGACAGGTTGCGGCGCAGGCCCTGACCGAGCTCGGAGAAGACATAACGCAACTGCATCAGTGATGGGCTCTCTTGCTTGGGGGCTCTGGCGGATTTGTGGGCGAGTCACTTCTGGAAGCCGTAGACGCCCTGCGTCTGGTCCCGGATGACCAAGCCGTCCTCGAGCTCGATGACGCGCTTGCGCATCTGGTCGACGATGCCCGCATCGTGGGTGGCCATCAGCACCGTGGTGCCGGTGCGGTTGATCCGGTCGAGCAGCTTCATGATGCCGACCGACGTGGTGGGGTCGAGGTTTCCGGTCGGCTCGTCGGCGATCAGGATCATCGGGCGGTTGACGAACGCGCGAGCGATCGCAACGCGCTGCTGCTCGCCACCGGACAGCTCGTCGGGCATCCGGTCGCCCTTGCCGTCGAGACCGACCATCTCCAGGGTCTCGGGCACCACCTTGGTGATCAGCGAACGTGGCTTGCCGATGACCTGCAGCGCGAAGGCGACGTTCTCGTTGACCGTCTTGTTCGGCAGCAGCCGGAAGTCCTGGAAGACGGTGCCGATCTGGCGACGCAGGCCCGGCACCTTCCAGCCGGCGAGCCGGTTGATCTCCTTGCCGGCGACGTAGACCCGCCCACTGGTGGGGCGGTACTCGCGGAGGATGAGCCGCAGGAACGTCGACTTGCCGGAGCCCGAGGCGCCCACGAGGAAGACGAAGTCGCCCTTCTCGATGTCGACGGACACCTGGTCGAGGGCGGCCCGGCTCTGGCCGGGATAGGTCTTGGTGACCTTTTCGAAGCGAATCACTGGATCGAGGGTAGTCGACCGATGGGCACACGACGGCCAGCCCGCGTGTCGAGGGTGCAATACGCTCGGGCGCATGCGCTCGTTCACGGCCGTCGTGATGCTGCTCGCCGTGGGCGCCGGCCTGACCGCGTGCACCGAGGAGAAGGCCAAGAAGCCGGAGGCCGAGCCGACCACGACACCCACTCCCCTGTCCGGGTTCGACTCCGGCTCGGTCACCGTTGCCCGCGCAGACTTCTGCGGGCTGGTCCCGCCGTCCGCAGCCGAGCTGGCACTGGGTGGACCGGTCGCCACCACCTCCGACTACGTGAACGGCGAGCGCGCTCAGATCACCGACGCGCTGCACGACGTGGCGCACGAGTACAGCTGCTCCTGGTCGGGCGAGGATGGTGCGACGGCGCGGGCCTGGGTGTTCGCACCCGTCGTCACCAGGAAACAGGCCAGGGCGATGATTCGCGAGTTGGGTCGGGAGAAGGGCTGTTCGACGCCGGACGCCGAGTCGTTCGGCAAGCCGTCGGTTGCGACGGTTTGTACGACGTCGGCCGACGGCAGGCAGCTCCGGGCGGCGTACCACGGACTCTTCGTCGATGCCTGGCTCAGCTGCTCGGTGTCCGGCGGCGCCGACGACGAGAAGGCCCTGCTCGATCGCGCCGGCGAGTGGTGCGTCCAGGTCGCGACCGCGGTCGACACGGGCCTCGACTGAGAAGTGCCGGCCGGGTCGGACGCTCCTATGCCGGGGAGTCGGCGCCCCGGCGCCAGCGGATGCCGGCCTCGAGGAAGCCGTCGATGTCGCCGTCGAAGACTGCCGTCGGGTTGCCGGTCTCGTAGGTCGTGCGCAGGTCCTTGACGATCTGGTAGGGGTTCAGCACGTAGTTGCGCATCTGGTCGCCCCACGACGCCTGGACGTCGCCCTTGAGCTCCTTCATGTGCGCGGCTTCCTCGGCCTTCTTGATGGCCAGGAGCTTCGCCTTCAGGACCACCATCGCGCTGGCCTTGTTCTGCAGCTGACTCTTCTCGTTCTGGCAGCTGACGACGGTGCCGGTGGGGATGTGGGTCAGGCGGACCGCGGAGTCGGTCGTGTTGACCGACTGGCCTCCCGGGCCGCCCGAACGGTAGACGTCCACGCGGATGTCCTCGTCGGCGACCTCGATCTCGTCGGTCTGCTCGAGGAGGGGCACGACCTCCACCGCGGCAAAGCTGGTCTGGCGGCGCCCCTGGTTGTCGAACGGGCTGATTCGCACCAGGCGGTGCGTGCCGGCCTCGACGGACAGGGTCCCGTAGGCGTACGGCGCGTGGATGGCGAAGGTGGCCGACTTGAGCCCGGCCTCTTCGGCGTACGACGTGTCGAACACCTCGACCGGGTAGTTGTGCTGCTCGGCCCAGCGGACATACATCCGCATCAGCATCTCGGCGAAGTCGGCTGCGTCGACACCACCCGCCCCGGAGCGGATGGTCAGCAGGGCGTCGCGGACGTCGTACTCACCGGAGAGAAGGGTGCGGACCTCGAGCGCCTCGACGAGCTTGTGGAGCCTGGCGAGCTCCTTGTCGGACTCGGCCAGCGACTCTGCGTCGCCCTCTTCCTTCGCCATCTCGACCATCAGGGCGAGGTCGTCGAGGCGGCCCCTGAGGGCCGTGAAGCGGTCGATCTCACCCTGGAGCAAGGACAGCCGTCCGGTCACGCGGGTGGCGTTGGCCTGGTCGTCCCACAGGTCGGGAGCGGCAACCTGCTCCCCCAGGTCTGCGATCTCGGCGCGCATCGCGTCGAGGTCCAGCACCTGCTCGATGGTGTGCATCGTCGCCTGGAGCTGTTTGATGTCGGTGTCGATGTCGGGGCCTGCCACAAGAGCCAAGGCTACGGTGCGCGCGAAGGGGTGTCGAAACCGCCAGCGGATCGGGGACGGTCGGTTACGACGTACCTCCTCGTGGTCGAGGGCCGGATCCGAGCCCGGCGTCCCGCGCCTGGATGATGGCCTCGGGTCGGGACTGCACCTGGAGCTTGCGGTAGAGCGCGTAGACGTGGTTGCGCACCGTCTTGGGGCTCAAGGTCAGGCGGGTGGCGATCTCGGCGTTCTTCAGTCCGTCGGCGATGAGGGTGAGCACCTCGCGCTCCCGCTCGCTGAGCTGAGGGAACTGGACGACGTCCGGCTCGGTGCTGGACGCGAACTGCTCGAGGACCCGGCGAGCGACACCGGGACCGAGGATGACGCCGCCTTCGGCTGCCACGTGGATCGCTCGGGCGATCTCCTTGCGGGACGACCCCTTGAGGAGGTAGCCACGGGCGCCGGCCCTCATCGCGGCCAGGACCGACTCGTCGTCCTCGAACATCGTGAACATCAGCACCGCGATGTGCGGGCTGCTGTTGACGATCCGCCGGGTGGCGTCGATGCCGTTGAGGACAGGCATCTTGAGATCCATCAGCACGACGTCGGGCTGGCTGACGGTGGCGCGGACGACCGCCTCGTCGCCGGTCGCCGCCTCGCTGATGATGGTGACGTCGTCGACTCCGGCCAGCAGCGCGTGGAGGCCGCGGCGGAAGTCGGCGTTGTCGTCGGCGACGAGGATGCGGATCGGGTCAGTCGTCATCGTCGGCTCCGGAGGTGTCAAGTGGGAGGCTGACCGACACGACACATCCACCAGCCGGGTCGCGCCGTTCAACTAGGGCAGTGCCGCCGAGCTCGGCGGCCCGGGCAGCGATGGAGGCAAGGCCTTGGCCCGAGGTCGGCGGCGGCACTGGGATCCCACAGCCGTCGTCCTCGACCCGGATCCGCAGAGCGTCGGAGCGTTCGAGGTGCAACCAGCATCGCCGGGCGCCGGAGTGGCGGCTGGCGTTGTTCACCGCCTCGGTCAGGATCCGGTACGCCGCCACTTCGACGGCGGCCGGGAGGTCGGTCAGGTCCCCGGCGATCTCGACGGTCACGGTGAGGTCCTGTCCCCTCTGCCGGTGGGCGTAGGAGACCCGGTCGGCGAGGAGGGTGACGGCACCCCCGAGTCCGAGCTCGTCGAGGACCGGTGGTCGCAGGTCGTTGACGGTCCGGCGTACGTCGCTGATCGCGTCCTGGGCTCGCGCGCTGGCCTGGTCGAGGACCTCCTGCGCGCCGGCCGGGTCCCCGACGAGCAGGTCCCTGGTCACCTCGAGGTCCATCGCGAGAAGGGCGAGGGTCGACCCCACGCCGTCGTGCAGGTCCCGCCGGATCCTGCGACGTTCCTCCTCCCGGCTGCCGACCAGGCGCACCTGCGACTTGTGCAGCTCGGCGTTCGTCCGGGCAGCGTGGACCGCCGACGTCGTGTGGGTCGCGATCGCGGCCAGCAGCCGGCGGTCCGCCGGGCCGAACGGATTCCCTGGTCGGGTCCAACCGCGACGTCGATGTGACCGACGCTCGAACCGGCGCTGAGCCAGGGGCAGCCGGATCGTCTCGGATCGCGGGCTGCCGTGTGCCGCGTGGAAGGTCTCGGTGCCATAGACCATCGTGATCGCAACAGAGGGCAAGTGCGAGGGAGTCCGCGAGCGTGTCGACGAGCTGCCGGAGAACGTGCTCCGGGTCGCCAGACTCGACCTTGTCGATCAGCTCGACGACCTCGAGCGGATCCCCCCGGGAGCCATAGATCCGGCGTTCAATGCGGGACCTCAACCAGCGGTAGATGCTCAGTCCGAACGCTGCGGCAGCGATCCCGAGCAGGAAGGCCGGAAGCTGCCGGGCAGACACCGGACCCAGCACCCACAGCCCCAGCACGTACACCGCCGACAGGCCGGCGGCCAGTCCGAGGGCGATCAGGGACCTGCGCATGACCACGGTGATGTCGAAGAGCTGGCTGCGGAGCACGGCGACGGCGATGGCCAGTGGGCAGAGCACGAACACCCAGGCGTTGGCGGGATAGTTCACCAGGGAATCGCCGAGGACCAGCTCCGGGAGTTGCGCCCACACGAAGTTGAGGCCGAACACGGCGCCGATGCTGGCGACCACGAAGGTGACTCGGCGGCGGTCGGCGGGGTCGGTCGTCCGCAGGTAGGCCCAGGCCATCAGGACGACCACGGCGATCGGGCCGAACCGTTCGGGAAGGACCGACACCGTCGAGATCCGCTCGAGCGACTCGAGCCGGTTGGCGGCGCTGGGCAGGGTCACCGCCAGGTAGCCGGCGTGCAACAGCAGCGGTGCGAGATACAACGCGGGCACGATCAAGCGATGGCGCTCGACGACCGGCGGGCGCTTGGGAAAGACCAAGGCGAAGTGCGGGATCATCGCCCCCCACACCAAGGCCCAGACGAGGGCCGACGCGATCTGCGGCCAGAGCGGCCACGGGGACAGCGCCAGGTCCACGACCTGGCCGCGGATCGGCCACGACGGGAACCCGAACGGGATGACGGCGGCGATCGCGAACAGGACCCGCGCGGCCGGGTCGCGGAAGCGCCGTACCAGGACGAAGCACGCGGTGACGAACAAGACCGCTTCGACCGCGAGGACGGGGCCGACTGCCTCGCCGCGGCCAACCAGTCATAGCGGAGCAGGGTGACCTCCACGTCCTTCTCGGCTCCATCCCGGATCACTGTGTACGTGAGCCGGTCGCCAACGTGTCGCGTCATTGCCGCGAGCGGTCTCCATCCACTCGGCCACCGGCTGACCGTCGATCTCGACGACCCGATCACCCTTGCGGAGACCGTCCTCGCGTGGATCCAGCACGGTGTGGAGGACGGGCCCGTCACGCCACTCGGACGATGGGAAGAGGTCGCCGGCGAGCCGGGCGTCGTCCGAAGGGGTGAGGCCGCGCGCGAGAAGGAGCCACCCGGCCCAGGCAACGAGCAGCACGGTGATCAGGACCGTCCACATCACGAACCGCAGTCGGAACGTCGCGGGCGGCCCTGAGGACCTCACCCCGCGAAGCCGCCTGACGATGTGGGACATGTTCCATGATGCGCAGGTCGCCGGTGCCCGGCGCCATAGGTCTCCCGCCTCACTGACCCGGGACACGTCGACGCCGGTCGAGACGCCGCGCCCATTCCGGCCGTGTCGCCGGGGAGCACACGCTTTTCGCCTCAGGACGAACCACGAAGAGCGTTCGCCCGACGGTCGCCAACCGCGGCGATCAACTTCAGAGGAGAGCCATGTCAAAGCTACGGACCATCATCGCCGCCACCGCAGGAACCGCCTGTCTGAGCCTGCTCGGCGCCTGCGGCACCGCTTCGGGCACCGCTTCGGGCACCGATTCGGGCACGGACCCGGGCGCCGTGACGGGCCGGGTCACGGTCGAGGACAGCGGAGAACCGTACGCCGGAGCGACGGTGGAGTTTCGGAACGTGTACGGCAAGGAGCTGCACACCGTTACCGACAAGGACGGCTACTACTCGATCCCGTTGCCGGACGGCACCTACAACGCCTTCGCCCTCGACCTGAACGACATGAACGCCGGGTTCAAGGTCGTCGGGAAGGACAGCGTGGTCTCGGTGCCCACGTCGGAGGACGTCGACTTCGTCGCCTACCCGGTGTCCTGACGCCGGCGCTGGAAGCGCGGTGGTGCTCGCCCACCAGAGACACCACGGCCTGGCCAGGGACTTGCTCTTGCAGTTCCCTGGCCAGGCCATTCCCTTTTCTGGATTGTTGGGCCGATGTTTAAGAGGGACGGCGGGTCGCGGTCACGACGCGGTACTCCCAGTCGGTGACCAGGCCGCTTCCCGCGCCGCGGTCGAAGGACTCGGCAAGGGACACGAGGTCACTGCGGAAGGCGGCGCGGCCCTCCTCTGAGAGCCGGCTCGCTGCGGCGAAGGTCGGCCCGTAGTAGGTCAGGAAGAGATCGGCGAACGCGTCTGCGTCCGCGAACCGCTGGGTCACCGTGTTGGTGACGGACTGGACGTCGACCACGCCGTCCCCGAACAGATCCGCGACGACCTGCTCTTCCCCCCAGAGGGTGGGCCGCTGCGCTCCGGCGGGCGGTGCGACGTGGCGACCGACCGTGGCGAGCATTCCGCCGACAAAACCTTGTGGCGTCCAGCTGGCCACGGCGATGCGGCCTCCGGGGCGAGTGACCCGGACCATCTCATCGGCGGCGCGCTGGTGGTCGGCGGCGAACATCACGCCGATGGCGGAGAGGACGTAGTCGAACGCCCCGTCGCCGTACGGCAGATCCTCGGCGTCTGCTTCATCGAAGTCAGCCTCGAGGTCTTCGGCTGCGGCCCGACGCCTGGCGATGTCGAGCAGCGCCGGCACGTAGTCGATGCCGACGACGACCGCGCCGCGGCGAGCCGCCGCGAGGGCGGCGTGGCCGGTGCCCGTGGCGACGTCGAGGACGCGAGACCCCGGCGTGACACCGACGTGGTCGACGAGAAACTCCGACAGCGGCACCGTGATCGCTGCGATCTTGTTGTAGTCCCCGCTGCTCCAGACTTTCTGCTGCTTGTCGCGGAGCTCTGAGGGGATGGAGGTCTGAGTCATGGAACTGCCTTTCGTGGTGGTGAATTGAGTGGATTGAACGGATTCGGCCGCTGAGATGTGCTCGCACCGGAGGCCGGCGCGGTTCACCGCCTCCTCGACAACCTCGGCCGACGGCGCCCGGAAGAGGAGCAGGAACGTCTCGTCCTCGGGGACGAAGATCGAGCTGAGGCACCGCACGGCCTGGCCCTCACGGTCCAGATCGGCGGCCGCCCGCTCCGCACGCTCGGTGTGCAGCCGCGCGGCTTGTGGGTTGTCGTGTCTGAGGTAAACCTCGACGAGGAACTCGGCCATGACTCCACTTTGCGGGCCCAGGACGGTGGCCCGAAACTACGGATCACCTGAGGAAATCGACCCGGGCGACCCCAGGACCGGGTCCTACGGCCGTGGGTCGGCGTCCTCGTCGGCGAGGTGGCCGAGGAGCTGGACACGCGAACGAATGCCGAGCTTCGAGTAGGTGTTGCGGAGGTGGAACTCCACGGTGTTCACGGTGACGACAAGCGCCCGAGCGATCTCCTTGTTGGACATCCCATCGACTGCCAGCTGTGCGACCCGGCGCTCGGTGGGGGTCAACGTGCCAGTGGACGTGGGCCGCCCGGTTCCGACCCGTTCCAGCTCCGAGCGTGCGTCCAGCGCCCAGCCCGGCGAACCCATCGCGTCGAAGCGGGACGCGGCTAGCTCGAGGTGACCACGCGCGGCACCCCACTTCCTGGCCCGGCGCTGGGCCCGGCCGAGAATCAGCAGTGTCCTGGCGTGGTCGAAGTCCAACCCCAGTCCCTGGTACGTCGACGCCGCGTGCTCGAGTGCCGCGGCGGCCTGGTCGCTGTACGCGCTACCCAGGTCCACGATCGCTCCACACCGTTCCGCTCCCGCGCTCGCCCAGGGATGGTCCTGGCTGCGGGCAAGATCAGCCAGGTGGTCGGCAACGTCCCGCGCCTCTTCGGGCGCCTCCGCCTCCACCAGTGCTTCGACCAGATCCGGCGCCACCGGGAATGCGCCCGGATCGAGGACGCCCTCGCGCAGGGTGTGGTCCCACACCTCCCGGAGGTTCGCTACGGACACCTGGAAGTCCCGGGCGAGCAGCGCCGCGACTCCCAGGGCCCGCTTCGATTCCAGCCAGTCCCACCGCACTCCGGTGTCCTCCGCGCGCTTCAGAGCCTCCTCGCCCCAGCGCCGCGCGTCGTCGAGGTCTCCGCGCCCCGCTGCAAGGAGCGCGCGGCAACGCTCGTACATCGGCCAATGCAGCAGCTCGCTGTCGGTGGAGGCGGCCCATTCGTCGAGCAGCCGTTGAGCGTGGTCCCAGTCTCCGATCCGGAGCATGAGCTCGCACAGGTGGAGCCGCTGCAGCGCGTACGACGACGGCTCTGCCCGCTCCTCGGCCAGCACCTGCAGCGAGGTGAGCACGTCCTTGGCCTGCCTCACCTCTCCCCTCCAGACGTGACGCTGGCCGGCTACCCGGTCGGGGCTCTGCGCCAGGAAGAAGCGGTCCTCGGACACGAGCCGGTACCGCTCCGACAGGTCGGTGATCGGGTGTCCACCCAGAGCACGGACCCAGGACAGCGCGTACAGCGCGAGACGCTGGTGATCGGGTCGGTGGGCCTTGCTGGACGACAGGGCCTCGGTCGCCCACTGCTCTGCCTGCGCGATGTCGGCGACCTCGATCACCGCCCGGTTCTCGGCGAGTTCGGCGAGCACCGGCGCTCGTAGCTCGTCGTCCGCACCGGCCTCTGCGAGCGCCAGCTCCAGGAGCCGCCGGATGTCGTCGTTGTCCTGGATGACCCCGTTCGTCAGCAGCAGGTAGGCGACGACCCGAGGAGCCGCCCTCGGGCAGGGACTCCACTCGTCCCGAGAGAAGCTCGGTGAGGCGTTGCTTCTCACCGGCAACGCTGAGGTGCTCGCCGAGCTCGAGCAGGCGCGCGACGTACGTCGCGGAGCCGGTCGGCGTGAGCCTCAGGGCGTGAGTGGCGAGCTCGACCGCCGTGAGGGTCGCGCCGCGCGCTGCTGCGTCCTCGGCGGCCGCGCTCACTCTCGCGGCGAGGCCGTCGTCCTGGGTCTGCGTGGCCAGAGCAAGGTGCAGGGCGCGGCGCCGCTCGTCGGCCACGACCGCGGCGAGCGCGCGATGGAGGTCCTGCCGCTCGATCGCTGTGGACTGCCCCTTCGCCGCCGCGGCAAGCAGTGGATGTGCGGCGCGAACCCGATCGCCATCACCCGCGACCACGCCCTCGCGGGTCGCCGCCTGCACGGCTCCCGCGCCGATGAGGTCGTCCACCTCTGCGGCGCTCAGGTCGGAGTCGAGCGCGAGGGAAAGCAATGTCCGCCGCACCGAGCCGCCGAGGTCGGCCACTCTCATCCCCAGCAGGTCCTCCACATCGTCCGGCACCGGGACGTCCTCGCCCAGCGCGTGGAGGTCCCGACCGACAAGCAGCCTGCCGACCTCGAGGGTGAACAGCGGGTTTCCCAAGGTGGTGTCGTAGACCCGGCGAAGCAGATGGTGCGTGAGGCGGAGCCCGAGCCGTTCGGCGAGGAGGTGTCTCGTGGCGCCGAGGCTCATGGAGCTGACGAGCAGGTGCTCGGCGTGTCCGTCGGGGAACGCCTTCTCCAGGGCCGAGGCGCGTCCTGGGCGCCTCGCGCAGAGGAACGCGATCGACTCTTGATCGATGCGTCTCACGGCGTACGCCAGCGCCTCCTCCGAGGCTCGGTCGAGCCACTGGATGTCGTCGATCGCGAGGAGCAGCGGATCTCGGGTCGCGAGCGCGCGCAGCGCGGACAGCACGCTGAGCGCGATCAGGTGCGGCTCCGACGGGCCCGCAGGATCGGCGCGGTAGAGCGCCACGTCGAGCGCCTTGCGCTGCGGAGGCGGCAACGACGTCAGCTCTTCGGCGGCGACGCCATCGAACAGGTCGATGAGCGCAGCGAAGGCCAACCCCGTCTCCGCGCCGCTTGCCCGCGCCACGAGAGCTCGACGGCCGCCCTCGAGCCCGAGCTCGACGCCGCTCTCCCAAAGGCTGGTCTTCCCGACGCCCGGCTCACCCTCGAGGATCAGCGCCGCCGGCGCGCTGGCATCCTGCGCTACCAGTTGTCCGATGGCGCCGAGCTCAGCCTCCCGGGCGACAAGTCGCCCCGATGCCGGAGCGCCGGTCACGCCATGCCTGGCCGAGGGGCACCCATGGCCCCATGATCGCACCCGCCGCGCGCAGCGTGGCGAAGGAGCCGACTCGTCGCAAGCTGCCCGGAGGAGCGAAGCGGGGGAGGGCGGCTTGCGACGCGTCGGCGCACGCCGGGCAGCGCCCGCAAGCTCGTACGCCGACCGCAACCACAGCGGGTTGGCTCTGAACCGCAACCCAAGCGGGTAGGCGCTTGCACCGCAACCACAGAAGGGGTTGGTCTGCAACCGCAACCCAAGCAGGGTTGAAGAAACTCTCGAAAATACTTCTCCACAACCCTCGTTCCAGCCCCGATTCCGGGGCCGAAATGTCGGTGCCGGCTGCTTGGATTGAGTCATGTTGGAGACGATGTTGAACGGCAGTCTGGTCGAGGTTTCGAGCCTCGACGCGGAGTGGCTGCTCGACTTCGCCGCCGACGCCGAGGTCCGGGAACGCAGGCCGGCCGAGCCAAGCTGCGGGCCGCGGCCCAGTGGTGTGTGCTGCACCCGGCCACCGCCGAGTCGGGGTTTGTGACCTGGTCCGACACCGGCCTGCCCGGCCTGTGCCCGGACGAGGAGGCAGCCCTGGGTGGGGAGGGGACACCGCTGGTGGCGGCGTTCACGCCCGAACCGTTCGCCGCCGCGCTCGGGGTGTCCACCCTGACCGGGCTGCAGTTGTTGGCCGACGCCCTGGACCTCCAACACCGACTCCCCCGCCTCTGGGCCGCGGTCGAAGCACTGGCGGTGGCGCCGTGGAAGGCCCGCAAGATCGCCCAGGCCACCCACCACCTCTCCCAAGCCGCCGCCGCGTCGGTGGACGCCCAGCTCGCGGACCGGATCGGCTCGTGTGGGTGGCGGGCCATCGAGATCGCGGTCGCCCAGGCCATCGCCACCTACGACCCGCACCTGCTGGAGACCCGGGAGAAGCACGGCCGGGACGCCTGGGGGGTGCGGCTGTTCCACCGCGGGGTCGGCACCGACGGTGCCGACGACTGGGTCGGCACCTCCCACCTGGAGGTCACCGGCGACACCCTGGACCTCACCACCTTCCACGACCTGGTCTGTGACCAGGCCGCCCAACTCAAAGCCCTCGGCGACACCGACACCCTCGACGTCCGCAAAGCCAAAGCCGTCGGGGTGATCGCCAACCGCCAAGCCACCCTCGACCTCGGCACCCTCCTCGGCGGCACACGGCGAGCCGAGGACGCCGAGCCGTCCAGGCCGTGGAGACGGTCGGCGGCCGGTCGCTGGCGAAGACCAAGCTCTACCTCCACCTGTCCCTGACCGACCTGCTCGGGCTCGACGGCTCCGACGGGCGACCAGTGACGGGACCGGGTTCGGGACCGTGGAGAGGTTCGGGCCGGCCACCATCGCCCGGATCAAGGACTGGGCCGGCCGGTCCCGGGTCACCATCCAACCCGTCCTCGACATGGCCCGCACCGACGCCGTCGACGCCCACGACCCGCCCGCCTGGATGCGGGAATTGGTGATCCTGCGCGACCGGCACTGTGTGTTCCCGTGGTGCACCCGGGACGCCAGAGCCTGCGACCTGGACCACATCACCCCGTACGAGGAGAACGGCCCACCGGGCCAGACCCGGCCCGACGCCCTCGCCGCCCTCTGTCGAAGGCACCACCGGGCGAAGACCTTCCGCCGATGGCGCTACCACCGCACCCCGGCCGGCGACTACCAATGGACCGGACCCCAAGGCCAGACCTACCTGGTCACCCCGACCGGCACCATCCCCATCCCGCCGAACTGAACGCTCGACCACAGCCCGATCACCCGGCCACCACCGGGTGATCCGGCATGCCCCTCGGGGCGGCCGGTCCGGGGCGGCGCGGCGTGCCGCGTCGGCGAAGCGTAGAAGCGACGCGCGGCGGGACGCCTCAAAGCAACCGCGACGGACCAGCCGACGGTGACGCGTCCCGACGCGGGGAGCCCAGCGCAGCCGACGTGGTACGCCGCACAGCCCCGAACCAACCGCAGCGTGTGAGCCCGCGAACCAACCGCACGACTGGGCCACGACCCACAAGCGCCAGCGCACACCGCACCCGACATACGCCGCACAGCCCCGAACCAACCGCACCGCGGAGCCCCGGACCAACTGCACAAACTCGCCCAGTGCACGACTTGGACATCGAGATTCAGCAATTCCCTCGTCGCAACAGCCCTCATGCACGGTTGTGACGGACCACCGGCCAACCGCATCCAACGCCAGGCTCAGTGACCAACCTCGCGACCAGGTCGGGGCCCTGCTCACCGGCGCGGCCGATGCGGGGCGGCGCGCGTGCCGCTCGGCGAAGCGTGCAAGCGACGCGTGGCGGACGCCTCGAAGCAACCGCGACGTCGCCCGCCGACGGGGACGCGTCCCGACGCGGGAGCCCAGCGCCGCCGACGTGGACGCCGCACAGCCCCGAACCAACAGCACCACCTGAGCCACACATCCCCACGCGAGCGCCAAGCACCCATTGCCCACGGGTAAGGGATGGGCAGCTGGGCAAGCGTGTCACGCGACCTGGCTGATCACCTCCTGATGCGTCGGGGCGGTCGCACGACGATCCAGCCCGGAAAACCCACCCCACCGGGGTGGGGGTAGCCGCCGTGGACCGTGCCTATCCCCGCTCCTCATCGGCGGGCCTGCACGGTGGGCGCGTGACCAGAATCTCCATAGCGTTGTGGTCAATCCAAGGCAGCAATATCAGGGAGACTGGCCATGAGCTACATCATCAGTGACGAGAGTGGAACTTGTGCGGCGCTCCCCCTGCGAGACTCCTGGGGTACCCACCTCACCGTTGACCACTGGACCGCACAGGTGGAGCCAGTGGAGCGGCCCTTCCCGCCTCTGCACCGCATGTGGCAAGAAGCCCGCCCCTCGGTGTCATCCCTCCCAGCCAGCCAGCGTGCCGCGTGAGGAAGTCTCCGGATGAGTGAACACGGACACCAGCACACCGAGGAAGAAGCGGCAGCCATGTTCGAGCCGCCAAGTTGGGAGGAGCGGTACTCCGGCGAGGAGAAGTTCTGGAGCGGAAACCCCAACCCGCAGCTGGTCGCCGAGGTGTCCGGGCTGACCCCGGGCACCGCGCTCGACGTCGGCTGCGGAGAGGGCGGCGACGTGATCTGGCTGGCCCAGCAGGGCTGGAGGGTCACCGGCGCCGACTTCTCCGCCAACGGACTGGCCCGTGCCGCCCGGCACGCCGACGCCGCCGGGGTCGCCGACCGCACCGACTGGTGGCAGGTCGACGCTCGGACCTTCGCGGCCGACGGCCGGTCCTACGACCTGGTCACCACCCACTACCTGCACCCACCGGACGGCGGCATGGTCGAGGTGACCAGCCGGCTGGCCGACGCCGTCGCGCCGGGCGGGCACCTCCTGATCGTGGGCCACGCGCCGTCCGGGGTGTTCACCCATATGACCGCAGCCGAGCACAAAGCGATGTTTCTCCCCGAGGACCTGCTGCCCGGCCTGCCCGATGGCTTCGAAGCCGTCGTGGTCGAGCAGCGGCCCCGGACGATCACCCGAGACGGCGTGACGGTCGACGTCCACGACTCCACGTTGCTAGCCCGGCGTACGACCTAGCGCGGCGTACGACGCACTCGCCACCGGCACGCGCTGACGTGCCTGTGCGCGGTAGAGCACCACGCTGACGGCCATGATCCACAGCGGCGTCAGCAGGAATGCGACGATTCCGGCGGGCGTCAGGAACGCAGTTCCGAGGATCACTGCGGCCCAGCACAGCACTCTCGGAAGGGTGCCCGATTGCAGTCCGCCGATACCGGCTGCCAGCAACATCACCGCGAATCCCGCGGTGATCGGCAGCCAGGCCGACTGCACGAGGTGGTCGAGCGTGACGACCACGTCGGCCGACCCCGCATCGGCTGCCCGAGATGCGGCGAGGGTGGCCCAGGCGGACACGCTCAGTCCGCCGGCGGCGACCACGGCGCCGGCAAAGCTGACGACGGACGCGGAAGCCTCGGCAGGTTCACGTGACCGGAGCGCGCCGCGGAGGCTGGCCGCGAACACCAGGAGGAACAGCAGCGCGGCAGCAGACAAGGATGCAACGAGAAGTCGAGAGTCGGCGCGGTCCGACCAGTGGGCCAGGACAGCGGCTGGCGCGGCGTTGGCATCCAGTTCCTCGCCCTCGAAGGAGATGACGCTGATCATCAGCGCCACAAAGGCGATACCGGACAGCGGCGTGAGCCGGATGATCTTGTTGCTCGTCGTCATGGCGGCGTCCTCTCGTGCTTTCGGTGACCTCGGAGGTTCGGCGGTCGGCTCGATCATGGGTGTCCCTGATTCCCGGATCACAGAGGCAGGCGTCCCGCCGGGACAGGAAGTTGTCTGCTGAACGGCGACGCGGCCACCGTTTTGCCGCACCATGAGTCATGGCCCGGATCCGCTGGCTGACCGTCTCGGCTGCGATCACCGCTGCGCTCGTCACGTTGGCGGGCGATGTTCTCGGTCGAGCCGCTGCTCCGGCTGAGGTGTCCTGGCTGGTGGTCGTGGTGCAGACGTGTGCGATCTGGATGACCGCCGCTGTGGGGCTCGTCATCGGCGTACGACGCCCGGGGCACCTGATCGGTCTGCTCCTTGCGGGCACCGCACTGGTGTTCGCGATCGCCGCCGGGGCCGAGGGCTACGGCAGGTACGTCGTGCTGGCCGGCCACGACTCGATGCCGGCCGGGTCATGGGCCGTTCTGCTGGCCAACGCGAGCTGGCCGCTGGTGTTCGCCGGGGCGACCGCGATCGCCCTGGTCTTTCCCGACGGGACGCTTCCGTCTCGGCGCTGGAGAGTCGCGGCGTGGACGACGGGGGTGTCGATAGCCGGGGTCCTGATCCTGTCGCTGTTCAGCCCGGAGCCGTTCGATCGGCCTTTCCAGGACGTCGCCAATCCGCTTCCGGCGCGCCCGGACCTGCTGGCTCCGCTCGAACTGCTCTTCCTGGCCGGGATGTTCGCCAGCCTCGTTGCCGGTGGACTCGCCATCCGCAGCCGATACCGCACCTCCCAAGGTCTCGAGCGCCAGCAGATCCTCTGGCTGGCCAGCAGCAGCTGGCTCATCCCGCTGACCCTGCTGGTGTGCATCATCGACCTGGTCGTTCCCGGTGAGCTCGATCCGCTCGTGCTCGCGCTGGTCCTGACGACCGCGCTGGCCGTCCCGGCGTCGATCGGCATCGCGATCCTCCGTTGGCACCTCTATGACCTCGACCGGGTGGTCAACCGGGCGCTGGTGTACGGCGTACTCACCGGCCTCGTGGTCGCCATCTGCGCGGCCGTGCTCCTCCTTCTCGGGATGATGGTGCGCGATCTTGGCTCCTTCGCACTGACGCTCGTGGGCACCGCGGTCGCGGCCGTCGCGGTCAATCCGTTGCGGCTGGTTCTCCAGCGAGCCGTCGACCGCCTCATGTACGGCGATCGGCGCGATCCGTATGCCGGCCTGACCCGGCTCGCGGAACGCCTGGAAGCCACGATCGCCCCGCAGATGGCGCTGCGCACGATCGTGGACACAGTGGCGGAGTCGTTGAAGGTGCCGTTCGTCGCCGTCGACCTGGTGCAGCCGGGGCTCGTCGAACGCATGGCTGCCCACGGCGCACCCGGTGGCGGTGACGCCCTGACGGTGCCACTCGCCTTCCAGGGAGAACCGGTCGGCCACCTGGTGGTCGAGAATCGCGGGGCCAATGAGCCGTTCAACTCGGCCGACCGCCACCTGCTCGACCAGCTGGCACGTCACGCAGGTCCGGTCGTGCATGCGATCCGTCTCACGGCCGACCTGCAGCGCTCCCGCGAACGGCTCGTGCGTGCCCAGGAGGAGGAGCGTCGGCGGATCCGTCGCGACCTCCACGACGGCCTCGGACCCGCGCTCGCCACCGCGGTGTTCCAGGTGGACGACGCTCGGGATGTCGTCGGCTCCGATCCGGCGCAAGCAGACCGGCAGCTGGAGGTCTTGAGGCAGACGCTCAAGGATGCCGTGGCAGACATCCGCCGACTCGTCTACGCGCTGAGGCCTCCTGCACTGGACGAGCTTGGTCTCGCGCCCGCCCTGGCCGAGGAGGTGGCGCGGTTCAACGCACACGGTGCCGGGCCGCGGATCACGCTCGATCTGCCGGCGGAGCTGCCGGCGCTTCCGGCCGCGATCGAGGTCGCGGCGTACCGGATCGCCATGGAGGCGGTGACAAACGCGGTGCGCCACTCCGGCGCGGGGACCTGCTCGCTGAGCCTCGGGATCAACGGTGGCCTCGAGCTGGAGATCAAGGATGACGGCGTGGGGCTGGGGTCGGGCTCGTCGGACGTCGGGGTCGGGATCACGTCGATGAGGGAACGGACCAGCGAGCTCGGCGGCGCGTTCCGCGTCGACAGCGTGCGCGGCGGCGGCACGCTGGTACACGTGATGTTGCCGCTGGACCTCGCATGAGCGACCGGACCTGGCGCGTGCTCGTCGCCGACGACCATCCGGTGTTCCGAAGCGGCCTGCGCGCCATCGTCGACGCTAGTGACGACATGACCGTGGTGGCCGAGGCTGTGAACGGCGCGGAGGCCGTGGAGCTCGCGGCCGTGCATCAGCCCGACCTGATCCTGATGGACCTGCACATGCCCGTCCTCGGCGGCATCGAGGCGACCCGCAAGATTCTCAGCCAGTCACCGGACGTGCGAGTCCTGGTGCTCACCATGATCGAACGGGACGACGCCGTGCTGGCGGCGATGCGCGCCGGCGCGCGCGGCTATCTCGTCAAGGGATCGGACCGGGACGAGGTCCTTCGCGGGATCCGCGCCGTGGCCGCGGGAGATGCGATCTTCTCGTCGGGAGTCGCCGATCGCCTGGCTGCGTTGCTTGCGGACCAGCCGGTTGCACCCCGGGCCTTCCCCAACCTGACCGAGCGGGAGCGGCAGGTTCTCGAGCAGGTGGCGCGCGGACTCACGAACTCCGAGATCGCATCCGAGCTCGGCATCAGCCTCAAGACGGTTCGCAACAACGTCTCGAACATCTTCACCAAGCTCGAGGTCTCGGGCCGGGCCCAGGCCGTCGTCAGGGCCAGGGACGCTGGCATGGTCCGGCCCTGATCCGCGGCTAGTCCTCTCTGGGCTCGCCGTGGTCGCCGGGGTAAAGGTCAGTCGACAGGGGTGAGCAGGGCCGAGCCGGTGGACTCGATCACGGCGGTCTGCGGGACGCCGGGGACGTTCAGGGGCAGGTCGAGTGGTGCGCTGACGTGGACGACGACCTGGTTGTCACTGACCTCGGGGTCCCAGCGGAGCCCGGGGAAGCGTGCGTAGGCGCCGGTGTCGCTCAGGTAGTCGCGGACGCGTTGGCGGGCCAGGTCGGGGTCGAGGTCAGGGGTCTGCCCGAGGCCCTGCTGGTAGATCAGCTCCTCGTTGAGGGCTTCGGCTCCGGCGAGTGCGGCGCCGTCGGCCACCGTGTCCAGTCCGGAGTGCTGAAGGTAGGCGGCCGACGCGTCGGTGACGGCCGCGATCGCCAGCATGATCACCAGCGCGAAGCCGACGATCATCACCGACATCTGGCCGCGCTGGTCCCGCACCTCATTCACCCGCACCTCACTCATCGGGAGCCTCGAGGTAGGTGCCGTAGGGCACCTGTTGGGTGGAGTCGAGACGGAAGCTCGGCTTGTTGCCACCGAGCGAGTCGGGCAGCAGCGGCAGGTCGACGTTCGTCCTGAGCTGGACGGTGACGGTGGAACCCGGCTGCAGGCAGGCCGGTGCGCAGGTGATCCTCAGGTCGAAGTGGTGGCCGTCCAGTCCCTGATCCTGCAGGGCGGTGCGCACCGCGGCACGCGCACGCGCCTCGCCCTCTGCCGCGGTCGGGGCCAACGAGAACGCACGGGCCGCTGACCGGCTGGCGGTGCTGACGGCGTACGACGCTCGCTGGACCTCGAAGACCGACACCACGATGTAGATCAACGGGACCAGCAGCAGGATGCCGAGCCAGGTGAACTCGACCAGAGCGGTGCCGCGCTCCTGGCGACCCTTCATCGGGCAACACTCCATCGGCGGCGGCTCATCGATCGGTCGTCTCCTGGATCGCGTGCCCCGCGACCTCGACGTGAAGATTGGGTCCCCACAGCCCCAGCGGAGGTACGTCGGCCTCGACGGTGACCACCACCGTCTGGGCACCGTCCACCATCTCCAGCCGGGCGTCGACGTCACCGGCGAATCGTCCGGACAACGTGTCACTGACCTGCTGGCGGGTGCGGGCCGCGCCGTTCGCCGGGGTGTGGTCGATGGTCGCTCCGTAGCGAGCACCCTCGGCGGCCGCCGCGGTCAGGGTGTTCCGTACGTGCAGCACCAGCGCCACCTGCAAGATCCCCAGGACCAGGGGGACCAGGATGACCATCACCAGCACGAAGTCCACGACGGCGGACCCCCGGTCGCAGCGGCGGGGAGGCCGATGCATCAGCCGGTGATGCCATTCAACGCATCGGAGACCAGTGACCTCAGCTGGGTCTTCGCCAGCGTGTAGATCATCGTGACGAGGCCGGCAGTCATCACCGTGATCAGCACCCACCCCGGCACGTCTCCGCGTTCGTCACGCGAGGGCGGGATCGTGAGTACGACGTACAGCCGGGTCAACAGGTGGTTGATCTGTTCCATGGGTATTCCTCTTCTCCTGGGTCAAGGGCTGGTCACGGGCTGGTCATGGCGTGGTCAGGCTGAGCCCGATCAGACCCGGCCAGAAGGCGAACATGACGGTGATGGGCAGGACGAGGAAGACGACCGGAACCATCATGAAGACCTCCTTGCGAGCGGCGGTCTCGATGAGCTCGCGTCGGCCGGCTTCGCGCACGTCCGCGGCCTGTGCGTGCAGTACGTCGGCCAGCGGGGTGCCGCGTTCGACGGCCACCGCGATCCCCTCTGCGAAGCGAGCCACCAACGGGAGGCCGGTGCGAGAGGCGAGGGCGTCGAAGGCGTGCCCCACCGGCACGCCCGTGCGGATCTCGGCGAGCACCCGCGACAGGTCGGCAGACAGCTCTCCGCGGCTGCGTTCCACCACTCGGGTCAGCGCCCCCACCGGGCTCTCCCCCGCTGCGACCGACAGGGCGAGCAGCTCGGCGACGGTCGGGAACTCGGTGAGGATCTTCCGCTCCCGATCGACGGCTTGGGAGGTCAGCCGGTTCTCCCGCAGGAGAACTCCAGCCGCGAACGCGATGCCGCACAGGACCAGGTTGGTCAGGGCACCGCTCGGGTTGGACAGGGTCTGGAGCACTCCGTAGACCGCAAGGACCGCGAACCCGCCCAGGCCCCACTGCACCTGCTCGATCCTGAACTCATGCACGGTCTTGTCGATGCCCGCCCGCTCCAGGCGCCGTCGTACGGAATGGGCGCCGCCGAGGATCCGTTCGACGGTATCCGCCGCCGACCTGCAGGGCCGGCCCGAACACCGAGGAGACCGTCGAGGTCCGCGTGGTGCCGGAGACGGCCGTCGCCTGGGCCGTTGTCTGGGTGAGATCGCGGAGGTAGGGCAGCACGCGAGTCGCCAGCTGCGGCTTCCTGATGGTCAGGACCCGGGCCGCGATCAGGAGCAGGCCGGCAGCCGCGGCTGCTCCGAGGAGCGCGCCCCACATGGTCGCGCTCACGACAGGATCCGCTTCTCGGTCGGGAGCCGACCGATGCGCATCATCAGCCGATAGGCCAGGAGGCAGGCGCCGGCGCCGAACGCCAGCAGGATGACTCCGGCCGGCGACGAGTAGCGCTCGATGACCTCACTCTGGAAGCACATCATCAGCAGCACCAGCCAGGGGGCCGCGACCGCCAACCTGGCACCGTTCACGGTCCAGGCCTGCCTGGACTCGAGCTCGGAACGGGTGCGGGCGTCGTCGCGCAGGTAGCCGGAAAGGTTGCGCAGGAGTCGTCCCAGGTCGCCGCCGCCGACCTCGCGGGCGATCCGGAGCCCTTCCACCACCCGGTCCCCCACCGGGTCGGCGAGCCGCTCCTTCAGCCGGTCGAGGCAGTCGCTGAACCGGCCGGTCACCTGATAGTCGAGCCCGAACTGGACGAACGCATCGCGCAGCGGCTCCGGGCCACGGACGCCGAGGCCGGTGAGCCCCTCGGGCAGCGACAGCCCAGCCCGCACGGCCGACGCCAGGTTGTCCACAGCCTCGGGCCAGACTTCGGCGAACTCGCGTTGCCGGGTGCGGGCTCGGCCAGACACCACCGCCACCGGCAGATAGCCGGCGATGATCCCGAAGGCCAGGGACACGGGCACCGTGTCGGAGAGGACCTGGATGAAGGCGAACGTGAAGGTTCCGCAGATCACACACAGGACCCAGAAGCTCCTCGCGCGACACGTTGGCGATGCCGGCGCGGGCCAGCAGTTCCGCCGTCCGGCTGGTCCTGGTCGTCGCCTGCCTGGGCCGGTTCGGAACGAAGAACGCCGACCAGATGAGCATCAACCCGATGCCCACCCCGAGTCCGATCAGCGCGCCCATCAGTGGTTCTCGTTGAGGATCCGGTGGACGTCGACCCCGATCCGGTCGTAGCGATCGGTTCGCGGGGGAATGCCGCTGTGTCGCTTCAGGTCGCCGCCGGTGCGCATGAAGATGGGTTCGACCTCGATGATGTCGTTCTCCACCCGACCCGGTACGGCGACGATCTCGTTGACCCGGCGTACGCCCGAGGTGTCGATGCCGAGGTGGATCACGAGGTCGACGGACGCGGCAACCGTGGGCACGACGAACCGTGCCGAGATGTTCTCGCCGGCGAGCAGCGGCAGCGTGCACATCTTGACCAGCGCCTCACGGGCGCTGTTGGCGTGGAGCGTGCACATGCCCGGCAGGCCGGCGTTCAGCGCGAGCAACAGGTCCAGGCATTCCTCCGAGCGGACCTCCCCGACGATGATCCGGCTGGGCCGCATCCGCAGGCTCTCCTTGACCAGGTCGCGCAGGGCGATCTCGCCGGTGCCCTCGAGCCCGGCCTGTCGGGTCTGCATCGGCACCCAGTCAGGGTGCGGGAACCGGAGCTCGAAGACCTCCTCGGCAGACACCACGCGGTCGCCTCCCGGAATGGCGGCGGCCAGGCAGTTGAGCATGGTGGTCTTGCCGGCCTGGGTGCCGCCGGCCACCAGGATGTTCAACCCGGCCCGAACGCTCGCGTCGAGGAACTGGGCGGCCTGCTGGGTCAGGCTTCCGAGCGCGACGAGGTCCTGGAGGCGCGCCGCCTTGAGCACGAACTTGCGGATGTTCACCGCCGAGAACCCGCGGCTGATGCCTTCGAGTACGACGTGCAGCCGGTGCCCCTCGGGGAGCATGGCGTCCACGAACGGCTGGCTGATGTCGATGCGTCGACCGCTGGACTTCAGCATCCGCTCGGTGAGCTCCTGCACCTGAGCGGTGGTGAGCATCAGGTTGGTCAGTTCGTGACGACCGTTGCGGGCGACGAAGACCCGGGTGGGGTCGTTGATCCAGATCTCCTCCACAGCCGGGTCGTCGAGGAACTGCTGGAGTGGACCGAACCCGCTGACCCGGGCCACCAGCTCGCCCACCATCGCCGGTCCGTCGGGCACCGGAGCAACCGCACCGGTCAGGCTGAGCTCGTCGTGGTCACGGACGACGCCCTCCGCGATCCGGCGGACCAGACTCGCGTCCCGCTGCGGGTCGACACCCTCGCGTCTGACGAGCGAACGGACTTCGCTATCGAGACGCTCGACCAGCCCGTCGTGCGAATCGGCGTACGTGGCGGTCATGGGATCCCGTCCCGAGATGCGGATTGACCGGGCCATTCAACGACACACCCGGCCGATCCCGAAACCCGCGAAAGGTTAAACCTGTGGATAACGTCGTCCCACTCATCCCTGCCCGAACAGCAGGCTCAGACGTAGCCAATCGTCACAGGGACTGCTGCACCAATAGGCGACGAAACCACAGGGTCGAGCGGCCATCGGGTGCCGAGCGGCCATGCGTTAGTTTGAGTTTCCGAACCGGCGCCGCCAGTCGATCGACAGAGAAGGGCACATGCGCAGACTGCTCAGCGCAAGTCGAAGGCTCAAGAGGATCATCGCTGGCCACGGTGCCGGTTCGAACCGCGACGGTGCGGCAGGAGTACCGCCGGAGCTGGTCCAGGCCCGGCGCCGACTGCGGGACACGCGCCGGGAGCTGCGCCAGGCCCAGCAGGAGCTGCAGGCGGCCCGGGCGTCCATCCGGGAGGGCACTGTGGATCTTCCCGAGCCCGTCGAACAGGTCATCGCGCAGGTGCGCGCGGAGAAGCTGACCTATCTGGGTCCGGCGAACCTCCGGGACCTGGCGGCACTGATTCGCGACCTCGATCGCAAGAACGTTCCCGGGCTGATCATCGAGGCCGGCGCGGCCCGGGGCGGGTCCGCCATCGTGATGGCCGCGGCCAAGACCGACGGGCGGCCGATGAAGGTCTACGACGTCTTCGGCATGATCCCGCCTCCGTCGGAGCGGGACGGCGAGGATGTGCACCGGCGCTACGCGAAGATCGTCAGCGGTGGCGCCAAGGGGCTCGGCGGTGAGATGTACTACGGCTACCGCCCCGATCTGCTCATCGAGGTGACCGAGTCCTTCGAGCGATTGGGCGTCCCTGCGCCCACGCGGAACGTCGAACTGATCCCCGGACTGTTCGAGGACACCATCGACCTCGATGAACCGGTCGCGTTCGCGCACCTCGACGGCGACTGGTATGAGTCGACGATGACGTGTCTGGAACGGATCGCCCCACTGGTGTCGCCCGGTGGGCGGATCGTGCTTGATGACTACTACGCCTGGTCGGGTTGTCGCAGGGCGGTTGACGAATACTTCTCCGGACGAGACAACTTCCGGCTCGACTTCCGGGCCAGGGTTCACGCCGTGCGGCTGTAGACCGAGGCTGCCTCGCGCGACCGCGACAACCTGGAGGGCATCAATGAAGCGCCGTGCTCGGAGTCTCACCCGTGATCTCAAGCGGAACCGACGTGAGCTCGACGTCGCGAACGCCGGTGACACCCGCCGGGCCTCCCCGCGAGGGGACGCGGCACAGGGTCGGCTCCCGGAGGCCGCAGCGGTCCAGGCCATCCAGCGAGGAGCGTCCCTGGAGGCCGCCCTCGTCGCCCAGACCCGCCACCTGCTGCGCGCCGGAGAGGTCCTCGGCGCGCAGTCCCTCGCGGAGTCCCTGCGGGCGCGACCGCAGACCGAAAACCTGGGAGCGCTGCTGTGCGGCGTCGTCGCCTTTCACCGCGGCTTCGTCGAGCTTGCCTGGCAGCACCTCATGGGTGTGCCGCAGGCGTTGTGGGCCCGGCACGCCGCGCGGGAGTACTCCCGCTGCGGCCTGAAGCTGGCACCCGAGCAGACCCTCGTGGAGATCCAGGCGCTTGCCACGGAGGACCCTGACCTGCCGGTCGACACCTGGTTTGGCCTCATCGGACCCGTGCTGGCCCTCGGCCGTACCGACGTCGCCCGCCGGCTGCTCGCACACCTCGACGAGGCGACCGCAGGCGAGCGGCAGGGTTCGGATGCTCTACGCCAGCGGATTGACGGCCTACGCCCCTGGACGGAGGTCGACCCCGAATCCTCGGTCGGCGGTCGCGAGCCGGGCACTCGGTTCGCGGTGCTGGACTACCGGCGTCCCGGTGCGATGGTGGGCTCGAAGAACATCGGCGACCACATCCAGAGCATCGCGGCGCTCGGCCACCTGGTCCGTCACACCGGTGTCCGGCTAACCGGCGAGCCGGAGCTCCTCGACTTCCTCACGCACCTGCGGCAGCGCACCCGGCCCGACCTCCGGCTCGACGAGCTCGAGGCCGACGTCGAGGTCGTGACAGTTCAGCGCGACGCCTCGGAGTTCCAGGTCGTGCCCGACGGCACCTGGACCCTGTGCTTCGGGTGGTACATGCACCCGATCTTCGGGTTCCGCTACGGCTTCCCCCTCAACCGCGCACTCCGACCCATCTTCGTGTCCTTCCACTGCAACGAGCGGGCGCTGCTGACCGACGCAGCAGTCGAGTACCTCAAGCAGTACGGCCCGGTCGGCTGTCGTGACTGGACGACCGTCTACCTCCTGCTCTCGATGGGAGTTCCCGCGTTCTTCTCCGGATGCCTCACGACGACCATCAACACCGTCTTCCCGGAGCAGTCGGCGGAAACTCCGCCCTCGGGTTCGGTGGCGTACGTCGACGTACGGGCCGCCGACGTCCCCGACGGCGCCGTGACGTTCCAGCACGCGCTGTCCGAAGTGCGCGCCCGGTCGTTCGCGGCCAACTGCCTCGACGGCCTCGAGCGGCTGGAAACCTACCGGCGCGACTTCGCGCAGGTCGTGACGTCGCGACTTCACTGCTACCTCCCGCTCCGTTCCCTGGGGGTGCCGGTCGACTTCGTTCCGGGCAACCGCTCCGACGTCCGGTTCAACGGGCTGACGGGCATCACGGACGCCGAGTTCGACGCGATGCGCGCCGGCCTCCTCGCCAAGCTCGAACAGGTCTTCACCACGATCCTCTCTGGCTCCGACGAGGCGGAGGTGTACTCGCTGTGGCGCGACCTCACTGCGTCGGATGTGGAGCACGCCCGGCAGCAGTCCGGCGCCGACCCAGATGCATCGGTGGTGTCGAACCCTCTCGCGGACCAGGTCAGGGAGCTCGTGGCCACGACTGTCAACGTCCCGGCCTCTTCTCCCAGCGGTCAGTCGGACGTCGTCCACTGCGCCGTGGAGACCCGGAAGGGCGACGCCCCCCGGTTGCGGGCGCTGCTGCGGTCACTGACCCAGCACACGTCGAGACCGCTGCACATCTGGGTGCTCGCCGGCGTCACCAGCCTCAAGCTCCAGCAGGAGTTGGCCACAACGTTCCCCCAGCACTCCTTCAGCTGGGTGGCGACCGGGACGCTGGGCAACGACCTGCGGACGGTCACCGGGAGCAAGCCCTCCCAATTGACGCGGCTGCTCCTGGCGCACCTCGTGCCCGACGTCGACCGGCTGATGCTCCTCCCGGTCGAGGCCGTGGTGACCGCGGACATCGGCGCACTGGCGGACCTCGACCTCGAGGGGCATGCGTTCGCGGCATCTACCGTCACCGACACATCGCGGTCCAGCGGGTTCGACGTCCTGCACAGAGGCGCAGAGCGGCTCCAGGACAGGACCCGTTTGGCCGCCACTCTCTTGCGGAACGCCTACGCACGCCACGCCTTCGACTTCGATGCGTTCGGCGTCGAGGTGCTGGTGCTCGACCTGGCCAGGATGCGGTCCGAGCGGTTCGGAGACGTCGCGGTCGGCCTGAGCCTGGACTACGCGCTCACCGCGCGCGAGGTGCTCCACTACCTCGCCGGCCCGGACCGGTCCGAGGTGCCGCCGAACTGGGCCCATGTGCCGACCCACAGCCCGGATCCCGGTGCCGGACTGGTCCACTGGGTCGGGGAGACCAAGCCCTGGGACGAGCTGTTCGCCCCCAAGCAGGAGGTGTGGCGCGCGCACGCACGCCGGTGACTAGCTGCGGTGCGTTCGGTCAACTGGGAGGTGTGGCAGGGGTCAGTGCCCGATCAGCCGGCCTGGTCGGTGCCGGAGCCGGGGGAAAGCTGTAGCAGCAGCGACTCGTCCGGGAGGAAAGAGACCTCGACGAGGGAAGATCCTCCGACCGGGCGGCTGACCCTGGTCTCCCAAGCGGCGTTCTGGCACACGAACCGGACTCGCACGTACACCCTCTCCCCTGCGGCCATCTCCCCGAACAGGCTCGCCAACGGGGCCTCGGCGCTGAGCCGAAAGGTCTTCCCGTCTCGGACCACGGTGACCGGCAGGTCCTTCACCTCGCCGCTCACCTCGTTCACCGCAGCGAGCTCGACGCGGGCCTTCCCCCAGGTGCCCGGCGCCCCGTGTCCCTCGAACTTGAGCACCGCGTCGAAGGCGAGCACCGCCGCGTCGTCGTGCACGCCGACCGGGGAGGCCGTCCGGTGTGATGCGAGGCGACCGCGCAGCCCAGCCCTGCCGACTTCCAGGCGAGTTACCTCGAGCCGACCGGACTTGAGGGTTGCCCGACTGTCCTTCTGCTCCGCCACCGTGTTCAGGACCTCGGCCCAATCCCGGGCGTACTTGTCGGAATTGTGCTGTTGCGCCTTGGCGACCGCGCCCTCGCTCAGCCGTGCGAGCAGCTCTGGCGTCGTGAGGAGCTCGACTACCCGCTTGGCCATCAGCTCGATGTCGCCCTCCGGGACCAGGAACCCGTCCACGCCGTCGGTGATCTGGTCGCGCGGGCCGTACTTGATGTCGTAGCTCACGACGGGGCAGCCGTGGCTCATACTCTCCAGCGTGGCGAGGGGATACCCCTCGTTCCGGCTCGTCATCAGGAATGCGCTCGACCGGCTCAGCGTCTCGCGCGCCTTCGGGTCGTAACCCCAGAGGATGACCGACCGCTGGAGTCCTCGCCTCTCGACCAGCCGCAGGAGCATCCACCGGTCCGGGCCGTTCCCGAAGATCTCCAAGCGAGCGTCGGGAAGTGACTGCAGGACCCGCTCGAACGCCGAGATCGCTTGCGGGAGCCTCTTCTGTCCGCTGAGCCTGGCAACGATCGTGACGAGGCGCGGGTCCCTGCTCGCCGGCTCCGGCGCGGACGGCATCACCACCGGGTTCGGCACGACGAACATGTTGTTGGTGGCACCCCGGCGCAGCGCGATGTCCTCACGCTGCCGCTCGGTCAGGTTGACCACAGCATCCAGGTCGTTGATCCGGTCCAGCAACATCTGGGCCAAGGGGACGACCGGCGAGTCCCACCGATGCGGGGCCTGGGTGTGCACGTTGTGCATCAGCTGGACCAGGTGGATGTTCGCAGCCCCCATCGGCACCAGGTGCGGGGTCAGGACACGCGTCTCGATGAACACGAACGCCCGCTCGTCGCCCGCAACCTCCCGCACGTAGCCACGGAACCACTGCCGGAGGGATCTGAACTGTCCGACGACCTCCCCCTCCGGGGACACCTTCTCGATCTCCGTTGGCCACGAGGACGGATCCGCGAACGAAAAGCTCGGCACCCTGAGGTACGTCGACCCGTCGCTGCGCAGGTAGTCGTAAATGCGGGCCTCGGACCGGCCGACCTGGTAGGTGATTCGCCACGGCGAACCGTCCGCCCGGAGCTGCTCGCGTACCGTCCGCCGGCTCAGGTCCTTGAGCGGCTCACCCGACGGCTTGGGGTCGGACCATCCGGACTCCCGGTAGTGGTCGTAGATGCTCTCGAGCTGCGATCCCGGCAGCAGCTGGCCCTGCTCGAGCAGAGTCGCCCGATCGTCGTCCAGGCTCGGCACCGCGACGAAGGACAGGATCCTCGGCATGATGCCGGCGTCGTGCACCATCCGGTTTCGCATCAGCATCGCGCGGGTCTGGCCCCCGGCGTCCGGCTCGACTTCCCAGGAACAAGTCAGGTATTTGCCGGACGGAAGCTCGGGGTGCGGCATGGGCGGTACGTTACCTGTCAAGCGTCCACCGCCAGGATGGCCCACAGGCCCCTTCGTTCGGCGGTTCAGTCCTTGACGTAGACCACGCGGTAGTTCTTCGGCATCCCGACGTGGACCTTCTTCTTCATCTCCGCGCGGGTCATCTGCCGGGCGAGCACGGCGAGGATGACGCGCCAGAGGATCCAGCGGCTGGGCAGCGCGCGCGCAGCGAACTGTGCCTGGTAGGCCAGAGTGCCGTAGTAGCCCTCGAGCCACTTGATCTCCTTGACCGTAAAGCCGGCCTCGGCGGCCATCCGTTTCCAGGCGAACTGCGTGAAGCGGTGGAAGTCGTAGGGTTTCTCGTGCTCCGCGTAGAAAGTGGCGCGCTCAGCCAGGCCTGGCCGCCCGGCTTGAGCACCCGGTAGAACTCCTGCACCACTGCGTTCGGGTCGGGGACGTGCTCCATGACCTGGGTGCAGAGCACGAGGTCGTAGGTCGAGTCCGCGACCGGGATCGCGGTCAGGTCGCAGATGTGGTCGAGCTCGGCGTACGCCTTGTCCACCTGACCGAAGTCGGCGGTCTCGTAGGTCACGTGATCGAACAGCTTTCGGTACGGCGCCGCGCCCGCGCCCGCGTCCAGGACCCGAAATTCCTTGGAGTCGCCCTGAGCCGCAGCGCTCCGGGCGAACTGCCGTAGCCGGATGCGAGAAGGGTTGGGCAAACCACGTAGCAAGCGGTTGGTGACGCTCTTCTGCACCTTGTTGGCGACGCGCGTCTTGAGTCCGCGCTTGACCGGCATCTGAGGATCCTCTCCTGTCGCGGCGTGATCCCGGCGGGAGGATCGCGCTGCCCCGACGCTAGCCTGTTCAGCCCGACCGGCCGGGCAAGCCGTGCTCGGGTCGGTTGCATTGAGCGTTCAGGTCCTCGCGCGACAGGAATCCTCCTGTGCGACCCGTCGGTCCGGTTGTTGGTGTCCGCGGCCACCGCGGCGGAGGCGGACGCTGGGTAGGATGACAGCCATGTCCGCGCGGCCTGTGTACCTTCACATCGGCTTGCAGAAGACCGGTACCTCCTACCTCCAGAGCATCTTCTGGAAGAGCAAGGAGGAGCTTGCACGGCAAGGCCTGGACCTCGTTCCCGGCAGCCCTCGCGAGACCCACCACCTGAGGCTCCGGGCCAGGGACCACTACCGCCCCGAGACCGACCCGCCGAGTGTGGCCGGGGCGCTCGATCGGCTGCCCGATCAGTTGGACGTGGCGCTGGGGGACCGCGCGTTGATCACCGAGGAGTCGCTCGCGCCCGCGCCCTTGGACCAGATCGCTCGACTTCTCAAGGCCTGTGAGAACCGTGAGATACATCTGGTGCTCACCCTCCGCGACCTGGGCCGGCAGATCCCGTCCGCGTGGCAGCAGGCGATCCAGGCGGGGAGGTCAGAGCTCCTACGATGACTACCTCACCTGGATGCGGCAGACCGAGGGCGACGCCCTCAACAAGTTCTGGAGCAGCAAGGACGTGGCCGCGATCCTCGAGCGGTGGTCGGCCTACGTCCCGGCCGAGCGGATCCACCTTGTGACCGTCCCGCCCAGCGGCGGCGACCCGGAGCTCCTGCTGCACCGTTTCTGTGAGGTGCTGGGCGTGGACCACACGATGTTGAAGCGCGAGGTGGCCAAACCAAACCCCGGCCTCGGCTACCCGCAGGCCGAGCTGCTGCGCCGGGTGAATGCGCGGCTCGCGCCGCAGGACCGGCGCCGGGAAGTGTACGGCTCGATTGGCAAGGCTTGGTTCGCAGCCAAGGTGCTCGGCCAGCAGAAGGGCGCCAGCATCCGCATCCCGGCTGCGCACGCCGACTGGATCCGGGGGCTCTCGAAGCGCTACTCCGACGCGATCCGCACCGGTGGCTACCGCGTCGTCGGTGCTCTGGCCGACCTGGACCCGGCGCCGTCCGCGTTCGACGCCGAGGGCGAGGCCGTGACGCTCGAGCAGGTCTCGGATGCCGCGGTCGACGCGCTCGCGGCGGTCCTCGCCGAACGGGCGGAGAGGGTACGCGTGCGCCGCTCGACTCGCGTAGAACCACCGCGTCCTGCCTCTCGATAGGCCCGCCTGCTGCACCCTGTTGGCGACGCGCGTCTCGAGCCCGCGCATGACCGGCGTCTGAGGATCGTCTCCTGTCGCGGCGTGATCTCGTCGGCGAGGATCGCGCTGCACCGGCGCTCACCTGTCTGGCCCAAGTTGCCGCCAGAACACGGCCCCTCGTTGGTGAGCGCCGTCAACTCACCCGCGACCCATCTCATGGAGAGAGACTCACCGCTCTACGGGCCGGCGGATCGACGTACCGTTGGCCATATTCTTGGCCCTGACCCCGCTCGGACTCGCGTCGCACCTTCGAGACGACTGGGGAACAAGCACATGTCAGACCGGCCGGCACCCAACTTCGTGTCCGTCAAGGACGCGGCCACGATGCTTGGCCTCACTCCGTGGGGCGCCCACCAACTCCTCGACGACCAGAGGATCGAGTCGCGCTACTGCGGGAGCAGGCGCCTTGTCGTCGTCGAGTCTCTGATCGAGTACGCCGCGAACCTGCCCACCACCCCGGTCGTGGCCTCATGAGCACAAAACAGCAGGCTCACGACGGCACAACGATTCGCTTCGTGCGCGAGGTCGCCGGCCTCACCATCGGACAGGTCGCGCAGCGCGCTGGATGCTCTGCCAGCCACCTGGGACATATCGAGCGTGGGGAACGTCGATTCGGCGAGGACTTGGGTTGGCGGCTGAGGAAGGTGCTGGTCACGGCGCTGAGTGACGGAACGGCCGCCGCCTGAAACGCAACCCGCCAAGACAGACGGGCAGCCTAACTGGTCGACGCGGGTGCGTTGCTCTCCGTGGCGTCGACCTCGGCGGCGCGCACCACGCGCTCACAGATCTCATGGGTCGCCAGGGCATCGGTCGCGTCGAGCCGGCGGCCGTCGCGGACGGCGCTGAGGAACTCCTCGCACATCGCCTCGAACCCTCGCAGTCGGGTCACCGGCGCCCACGGGTCGCGCCGCGTGTACCTCTCCTGGTCGCGGAAGTCGACGACGTCGGAGAGGTCGGTGACTTGCCGACGACGCCCGTCGCCGATCACGTCCAGCACCTCGTGGGTCAACCCCGCCGTCCAGCTCATCACGCCGACCGCAAGCCGGCCCGCCCCGGTGAACTGGATCGCGAGCCGGCGGCAGCTGCCGCTGTCGGTGGTGTTGGTGGAGATCACCAGGTCGGTCATCGCGGACGGTGCGAGGAAGCGCAAGGTGTCGACGACGTGGATGAAGTCGTCGAACACCATCGCCCGAGCAGCTCCCGGAGTGGCCGCGCGGTGCTTGTGCAGGGTCACCACATCGCGGTCCGGCCAGTCGGCGAGGGTCCGGTACGCCGGCGCGTACCGACGGTTGAAACCCACCATCAGCGACACGCCTAGCTCGGCAGCGAGCGCGGCCAGCTCAGACGCGGTCGCGTGGTCGGTCGCCATCGGCTTGTCGACGAGTACCGGCACCCCGGCGCGGAGCAGGTCCGCCACGACGGTGGGATGAGTGTCAGACGGCGTGTGCACCATCGCCGCGTCCAAGCCCGACTCGATGGCCAGGTCGATGGACCCGAAGCGGTCCACAACGCGGTGGGCGTCCCCGATCGACGCCAACCGTTCGGGATTGCGCGTGACCAGCACAGGCGTGACACCCGAGCGGGCCATCAGGACGGGCAGGTACGCCTTCTGGGCAATTGCTCCGAGGCCGATGATCGCCACCCGCATGTTCGTCCCATCCCATCGCCTGCCAACGACCTTGGCCTGGCCATGCTAGCGACGGCGGCCGCGGTTGCGATTTGCCAGACATTCAGGGCGGCCCTCACCCGCACGGGCGTATACATCGGGCCATTGTGAGAGAAGACTCAGACCGATGATGCTGGTCGGTGGCGGCGACCGTTTGAGACTTCGCTTGACGCCCGTGCGACCACGGAACGGGCGGGTCATCGGCTTGGCGTGAGGCCAAGGAGGGACCATGAGGAGTAGTCAGCGCTCTAACCCACCGTCAACCGCGCGACGAGTCAGAATCCCGCTCATCGCCGCGGTCGCTGTTGGCGGCCTGGTTTCGGCTTCGTCGCTGCCCGGCGCGGCCGCTCCGGACGCAGGGTCGCACGGTGAAAGGGCAGAAGTCAGGGTTCGCCATGCGCAGCAAGTGCTGGCACAGGTGAGCGACCCTGAGGTGGATGTCATGACGCAAGCCGTCGTCGCTGCGAACCCGGCCAAACCTCGAAGGGCAATTGTTGTCTCAGAAGAGGGCGAGAACGCCGGTGGCAGCGCCGGGATTCGCTACGCGCGTACGACGAACGGCGGTCGGACCTGGCACGCACGCACCATTCGAAACCTGACGGCCGCATCTGGTGGCCGATGGGACTACGTCGACTTCTCGACGGTGGCAACGGGCGTGGGGCGCGATGCATACATAGCGACTGCAGTCCGGTCAGGTGAATGCGGTTCAGCCATAGCCGTCCTGCGGTCCGTCGGCCGCGGCAAGAGGTTCGGGCATCCAGCGTTCACCGGCAACAGCAGCACGTGCTGGCGGTGGAACGCGAAGCCGTGGGTGGCCGTGGACACCAACCCAAGCAGTCCACACTTCGGGCGGGTCTACCTCAATGTGCTCGTCTTCCACTACAACCGAGCCGGGGACGACGTCGGCCAGCAGCAGTTCGTGCAGTACTCCGATGACCGCGGACGCACTTGGTCGCATCGGGTGGCGCTCACGAGACCGCGCGCCTATACCCACTTCAACAGTGTGGTGGTGCAGCCCGACGGCGCGGTGACCGTGTCCTACGGCCAGTTCACCCTTGGAGGTCCGCCGAACGAATACACCAATCTTGCCCAGACCTCGCGCGACGGCGGAAACTCGTTCGCCGATCCGACCCTCGTGACACAGAACATCATCGGACTCACGGGCACCGCCGACACCCGTTGCTGCATGCAGGTCGTGACGGTCGACCCGGTCACTGGCGAGTTGTACGTCCCGCTGATGGACACCAGGCTGCGCGACGACGACATCAACGACGTCCTCGTGTTCCGTTCCAAAGATGGCGAGCACTGGAGCAACCCGGTCGTCGCGAACCCCGGCGACCGGGGGAAACCGCTCGAGCACTTCACCCCCTCGATCGGAGCTTACGGCGGGACGGTTTACGTCTCCTGGACCCTCCGCCGCGCCACCGCGACCCACCTGTCTAACAGAATTCGTCAGCAGGTTGCCGTCTCCACGAACGGCGGCAGAACCTATGGGCCGCCGGTCACGATGGGGAGAGCCGGCGACCTCCGTTTCGCTGCCCCTGCCCCCGACGGCTTCGCCCCCCGGTTCCTGAGCGACTACAACACCACGGTCGCCGTACCGCATCGCGCGTACACGACGTGGCCCCTACCCACACGCTCCGATGCCGGAGCACCTCACCAGACGGTGTGGGCCGCTCGCGTGGCCCGCAAGTAGAAATGTTCGGAGGGTGTCACGGGCTTGCGACGGGCAATTGCCGGTCCACTCACTGCTCGCAGATTGTCAACGAAAGCGGATCCGGCGCGGTCAGGTGGTGGGGGCAGCAACAGGCGTGGGTTCGCCCTCGACGTGCATTTCGGGCAGCCAGTCGAGCCAGGAGGGGAGGTACCAGTTCCACCGGCCCAGGACGGTCATCGCCGCGGGAACGATGACCATGCGGATGAGAGTCGCGTCCACGAACAGCGCGACGGCCACCCCGAAGCCCATCTGCTGGAACATCACCAACTGGCCGGCGGCGAATCCTGCGAAGACCACGACGATGATCAGGGCAGCGCCGGTGATGATCCGACCGGTCGCGGCGATGCCATGCACGACCGCGTCAACCGTGTCGCCGGTCTGTGCGTAGCGTTCCCTGATCCTGCTGAGCAGGAACACGTGGTAGTCCATCGACAAGGCAAACAGCACCGAGAACAGGAACACCGGAACCCAGGCTTCCACGCGCTCCACCTGCTGGAACCCCAGCCAGTTGGCCGCGAACCCGTTCTGAAAGACAAGGACGAGCAGTCCGTACGCCGCGCCGACCGAGAGCAGATTGAGGATGACGGCGGTTGCGGACAGCACGAGCGAGCGGAACACCAGGGTGAGCAAGAGGAAGCTCAAGCAGAGGACGAACGTCAGGACGATCGGCAGCCAGTGGTTGATGACGTCGGAGTAGTCGACGTTCTCTGCGGTGGCGCCGCCGACCAGCACGCTCGTGCCGGTGCCGTCGAATGCGGCGGGAATCATCTCGGTGCGGAGCCGTTCAAGGCCGCGGCGGGCTTGGTCGTGATCGGGGTCGCCAACGAGCGGAATGCTGATCAGCGCGACGTGGCGGTTCTCGGCGAGCTGCTGGTCCGCCGGTCCGAAGTCGGGGTCGTCGGCGATGGACGCCTCAAAGTCCGCGATCGCTGCCTTGACGTCGGCGGAGTTCAGATCTCCGGAGACGACCACCTGAGCGGGCTCGGTCGTAGACGTTCCCGGGAAGCTGCGTTCGAGGGCGAGCACGCCGGATTTGGCGAAGGTGTCGTCGGGGAGCTGATTGACCCCCGAGGTGCCGGTTTCTAGGTCCAGCACCGGGAGGGCGGCGGCCAGCAGGACGAGCGTGCCCGCCGCCAGGGCGGTGCCGGGTCGACGGACGACGGCGCGGACGGCCCGGCTCCAGAACGGGCTGCCGTCTGGGTGGTCGCGTCCGACGATCGGCAGCCGCAGCATGTTGACCCGGTCGCCCAGCAGGGCCAGCAGGGCCGGCAGCAGGGTGATCGCGGCGGCCATGGTGACCACGCCGACGATGATCGCGCCCAGTGCCAGGCTGCGCAGGATCGTGTCCGGGACCAGCAGCAGTCCTAGCAGCGCCACGACGAACGAGCTACCGGAGAACAGGACCGCCTTGCCGCTGGTGCCGCCGGTGGCGACGATCGCGTCGATCTTGTCTCGGCCGGCTTGCCGCTCCTCCCGGTAGCGGGACAGCACGAAGAGGCTGTAGTCGATGCCGAGGGCGAGCCCCATCGCGGTGATCATGTTGACGATGAAGAAGGACAGCGAGGTGAACTGGCCGAGGACCGAGGAGATGGCGACGGTCACGATGATGGACATGATGGCGATGCTCATGGGGATGAGGGCGGCCATCAGGGCGCCGAAGACCAGGATCAGCACGATCATCGCGGCGGGCAGCCCGAACTTCAGCTCCCCGTTGGTGAGATCGGACTCGGAGAGCGCGTTGAAGTCGTGATCGAGGGTGTTGACGCCGGTGATGTCGACGTCGAAGTCCGCTGCGGAGTCTGCGGCGACGACCTCGTCGAGGACGTCGATGATCCCGGTCGCAGAGTCGTGGCCGAGTACCAGTGTCACGACGGCCGCATGCCCGTCCTGGGAGATACCGGACTGGTGGGCTGCGTAGGGGTCCCGGACGGTGTGTGCCGCGCCGATGGCTTCGATCGAAGACCGTACGTCGCCGACGAAGGCCTTGAACTCGGGGGCATCACTGGTGAGCTTTGCCGAGTAGATGATCACGGCGTCGTCGATCCGGTCTCCCTGGGAGAAGTTTTCGGCAAGCACCTGCTCGGCTCTGGCCGAATCGGGGTTCGTGGTCAGGCTGGCGTCGGAGGTGAAGGCCGACCCGAGCAGGCCACCGATGGCCACCATGGAAACCAGCAGGATCACCCCCCACGCGGCGACGACACGCCAAGGGTGGACAGCCGCTGCGCGTGCCAGTCTTTCGGTGATCGACCTACCGCCTACGTACTCGAGCCGGCTGTCACCACCTTTCGAACGTGTACCGAGCATGTCGCTTCCTGTCGTTTCGAGCTTCGGATGTCGCCGCGACGCCGCTGCAACTGTGGTGCGACTGTCACGACTTCAGCGTGGGGGCAGCGCTGGTCATCCACAATGACCTGGGCCGGACACACGGTTGACGATGTCGGCCGTGACTCAACGGGCCTACTGTGAACAGATGGACTCTCGATGAGTGAGCGGCGGGTCGTCATGGCGACCTTCGACGCCGCGCAGATCCTCGACGTCACCGGACCGCTTGAGGTGTTCTCCACTGCCTCGCGGTTCCTCGAGCCGGCGTCGTACCGCACCGAGGTGGTCACGACTCGAGGTGGCCCGGTGATGGCCAGCTGTGGCCTGGAGTTCGCCTCGTCGCCGATCGCCGACGTCAGCGGCCCTGTGGACACACTGATGGTGGCCGGCGGCACGGGCATGTACGTCGCGACCACGGACCAGGAGCTGCTCCATCACGTACGACGGCTCGCTGTCGACGCGCGCCGCGTCACCTCCGTCTGCTCGGGCGCCTTCGTCCTTGCCGAGGCAGGTCTGTTGGAGGGTCGTCGCGCAACTACGCACTGGGACGCCTGCGGGCTCCTCGGCGACCGCTACGAGGGGATCACGGTTGACGCCGACGCCATCTACGTCCGCGACGGCAACGTGTGGACCTCGGCCGGAGTCACCGCCGGCATCGACCTGGCGCTGGCGCTCGTCGCTGACGACCACGGACACGCCGCTGCCGCCACGGTGGCCAGGCGACTCGTCGTCTACCTCCAGCGGTCCGGAGGACAGGCCCAGTTCTCCGCTCTGCTGGCGGCGCAGGCCGCAGACACGGCACCGGTACGCGACCTGTTGTCCTGGATGCGCGACCACCTCACCGACGACCTGTCCGTAGCCGGCCTCGCTCGCAAGCTCAACCTGTCCCAACGACAGTTCAGCCGGGTCTTCAAGTCCGAAGTCGGCGTCACCGCCGCGGATCACGTGGAAGCCGTCCGACTCGAGTCAGCTTGCGGGCTCCTGGAAACGACCAACCGGACGATCGAGCAGATCGCCAGGACCTGCGGCTTCGGCACCCCGGAAACCATGAACCGCACCTTCCGGCGCCGCCTCAACACAACTCCCGGTGATCACCGACACCACTTCCGCGGGGACCTTGGTCATCGTGGACTTCTGCGCCCCTAACAGGCTCAAGCAGCTTGATCACCAGCGCGGTCGTCAGGTCAACCGGTTCCGGGCCGCGAGTGCGTCGGCGAGGTGCTCGAGGACCCTTGCGCACGTCCGGGCGGTGTCACCTCGATGACGCAGGGAGGCCAAGGCGAACCTGGCGAAGGTCACCTCGAGCGGGAGCAGCATGTGGGCCTCAGCGTGCGGATCTCCCAGCCATCGCACAGTGTCGGGGCGGACAACTGGCGCTCGTCCAACCCGGACGACGTCCAAGGGTTGACCAGCACCCGTGGCCCGGCCTAGCCTGAGGGATGCGCTTGGACGGCGTCGAGATGAAGGTCAACGTATTCGGCACGGACGTCCCGGACGCCATGGACGTGCTCGACCTCGATGACGAGAGCACGATGCGGATCTGGTTCTACGAGGACCTGACCCCGGGCGTGCCCCCCCTGCCGCTGTTGGAGGCCGGCCTGATCCTTCGGGTCCGAGTCAGGGACGACGGTGACGTCGACACCACGGTGAAGCTGCGCCCGTGCCGGCGATCCCAGCTCACCCCCCATTGGCTCGACATCGAGTCCGAGGGCGACCTCAAGTTCACTGTCGAAGAGGATCGCTCTGGCAGCAACCGGGTCCTCGCCGCATCGTGCCAGGTCGAGCGTGGGGCGTCCTCGGTCGCCCCGCTCGAGGGCCCGCCGTACCTGCTGACCGAACTGCTCAGCAAGCAGCAGCTCGACCTCCTCGACTCGTGCTCGACCATCCGAGTCAACGTCGCCGAGCTGGTCGCGCTCGGGCCCATCGAAGCCACCCGCTGGAAGGAGGTCGGTGGCCCCGACTACGCCGACCTCAAGGCCCGCGCCGAACGCTGGACCGTCCGCGGCCGCGACTTCCTCGAGATCTCGGCCCGGGCGGACTCAGACGACGCGGCCGCCACCTACAGCCGTCTGGAGGAACTTGTCCTCGAGCGCGGCCTCGCCCTCGACGTCAACCAGGAGTCCAAGACCCGCCGAGTCTTGACCGCGCTGGTGCCATCACCAGACTGAGGTCACGCGAAAGCAGCGTGAGGCGCCCGAGGCGGTAGCGGCGGAGCCTCCGACCAGAGGAGCTTCGTCAGCAGCGTCCGCAGCTCCTCGTCACCCTGTTCGCCGAGCCGCGCAACCGTACGGGCGTGGACGGTCTCGACGACCTCGAGGCCTTGCTCCAGACAGCTCCGCCCGGGCTCGGTCAGGGTGAGGTTGAGCTGGCGCCGGTCCTCGGGATTGCGGGACCGGGAGACGTAGTCCTTGGACTCGAGATCGCCGATGAACCCCAGCACACCGGGTGACGTGACTCCCAACGCGGCGGCCAGATGGGCCTGCGAGCACGGCTGTTCGCGGGCGACCGTCATCAGTACGCCGAAGTCGCGCGGACGCAGCCCAAGCGGGCTCGAGCCCGATCTCGGCCCATCCTCGTAGCTGGTGGTGTGCGTGGGTGATCAAGTACCCCGTGCGGTCGACCAGGGACGTGACGGCCAGGGACGGGTTGTCGACCAGCAGTCCGCGCAGCCGACGCTTCAGCCGCTCGACCTCCGGCCCGCTCAGGTTGGCCGTGAGCTCGGCCTCTGCTTTGTCGAGATCCTGGTTGAGCCTCGCAGACGCCGACTCGCCTGCCGGGGTGATCCGAAGGGCGTAGGACCGGCGGTCGTCGGGATTGCGGTCGCGCACGACCCACCCCTTGGTCTCCAACCCGTCCACCAGCTTGACGATCAGCGAGCGGTTGACATGGGTGACCTCGCCCAGCGTCCGCTGCGACATGGCCCCGCGTTCGGCGAGGATCGACAGGATCGCCGCTTCGCGGACATGGGTGTCCTCGGGAAAGCAGTCGTCGGCCGCGCCGACTGCCTTCACGTAGGCGAGCCGGAGCAGATAGCCGGTGAACTGTTTCAGAGCAGGCGGCGGCGTAGACATCTGCCACACCCTCCTTACGACGCCGGGCACGGGGTGCGATCGGCTCGACTCCTTCAGGAGCGACCCGAGTTCGCTATGACTTCACCAGATTGATCATTAAGTATATTGACGATCACCGTCGTTGTGAGTACCTTCGCACGGGACGACGAAATTGGGGAGACGGTCGATGCATCCCGTCGGTCGCCAACCCTCGTCGTGCTCCCCTGACGTACCCAAGACCCGGTGTTCGATGCAAGACCGGACACCGGGTCTGGCCACAAGCCACCGGGCCCGCGGCACCCCATGACCTCATCCGAACCAGGAGTTTCCCGTGGAGCGTCTAGCTCGACTCGTCATGCACCATCGTCTCGTCGTCAGCCTCGTCTGGCTGGTGCTGTTCGTCGGCGGGATGGTCTCCGCCGGTCAGGTCGGCGACCGGCTGACGCTCGACTTCTCGCTGCCCGGCCAGCCCGGCGACACCGCCGAGCAGCAGCTGATCGACAACTACGGAGCCAGCAGCTTCGACACCTATGTCGCGGTCGTGACCGTGCCCGAAGGCGAGACCGTCGAGGACAACCTGGACGCCGTCGACCAGGTCTTCGCCGCCGCCGAGTCGGCAGCCGCCAAGTCGGCCCAGCCGAACCTGACGCTGCGGGTCGTCGACTTCGAGAGCACGGGCGACGACGGATTCATCACCGACGACGGGCGCACGACGTTCGCGCTCATCCAGGCTCCGATCCCGGTGACCTTCGGGCCCTACATCGAGGCGCAGCTGGAGCCTGCGCTGGACAAGGCGGCCGAGAGCAAAGGCTTCGAGACCGGGGTGACGTCGTACGGGATGCTGTCGCAGGGTGGGGACACGGAGGGTCCGAGCGTCCTCGTCGAGACGCTGCTCGGCGCGGCCGGGGCCCTCCTGGTCCTGATCTTCGTCTACGCGTCGTTCCTCGCGCTGCTTCCGCTGCTCATCGCCGCGGTGTCGATCCTGACGACCTTCATGCTCGTGCTCGGCTTGACGACCTTCAGCGACGTCAGCATCATCGTCCAGTTCCTCATCGCGCTGATCGGGCTCGGCGTGGCGATCGACTACTCGCTGCTCATGGTGTCGCGATGGCGAGAGGAGCGAGCGCACGGCCGCAACAACGAGGAGGCCGTCGTCGTCGCGATGAAGACCGCCGGGCACGCCGTCATGGCCTCAGGCGTCACCGTCGCGATCAGCCTGCTGGCCCTGCTCGTCGTCCCGGTCCCGTTCCTGCGGAGCATGGGGCTCGGCGGCATGCTGATCCCGCTCGTCAGCGTCTCGGTCTGCCTCACCCTGCTGCCCGCGCTGCTGTCGAGCATCGGTCCGCGGATCGACTACCCGCGCATCCGCCAGGAGGGCACGGCGTCGCGCGGCTGGACCGCATGGGCACGAGCCATCGTCCGGCACCGCTTCGTCGCCGCAGGTGCCGCCGTGGTCATCCTCGGCCTGCTCGTCATCCCGGTGTTCGCCTCAAGATCGGCCAGTCCAGCCTCGAGTCGCTCGCGCGAAGCGGCCGGCCGTACGAGGCGCTGCAGCGCCTCGACGACGGCGGGGTCGGGACCGGAGTCATCACCCCCGTCGAGGTCCTCGTGCCGACCGACGAGGCCGAGGCGGCGGCCGAGGCGGCCCGCGGAGTCGACGGAGTGCAGCTGGCCGTCGTCGGCGGCACCGAAGGCGACAGCGCCGTCGTCGACGTGCTGCCGGCCGAGGCGACCCTCGACAGCACAGGCTCGGCCGTCGTCGACGACGTCAGGGCGGCGGTCGAGGGCCGCCGTCAGCGGCGACGTGGGAATCACGGGAGCGGGCGCGACCGTCGAGGACTACTTCAGCGCGGTCTACGACAAGTTCCCGTACGTGCTGGCGCTGATCTCGCTGATCACCTACGTGCTGCTCGTCCGGACCTTCCGGTCGGTGCTGCTGCCGCTCAAGGCGGTGCTGCTCAACCTGATCTCGCTCGCGGCGGTCTTCGGGTCGATCGTCTTCTTCTGGCAGCTGGGCCACGGCTCCGACGCGATCTTCAACGTGTCGCCGACCGGCGCCATCAACTTCTGGCTGCCGGTGGTGATCTTCGCCTTCCTCTTCGGACTGTCGATGGACTACGAGGTCTTCATCCTGGCCCGGATGCGCGAGGAGTACGACCGCACCGGCGACACCGCGGCCGCGGTCATCACCGGGATCGGACGCACCGGGCGGCTCGTCACGTCGGCGGCGCTGATCCTCTTCTTCGCCTTCTCTGCGCTCGCCTCCGCACCCGGCACGGACATCAAGGTGCTCGGCACCGCCCTCGGGGTCGGCATCCTGATCGACGCCACCATCGTCCGGGCCCTCCTGGTGCCGGCCCTGGTCAGCATCTTCGGGCGGTGGAACTGGTGGCTGCCCGACTGGCTCGCCCGCGTGCTGCGCGTCGAGCCGTCACCTCTGGCTCCCCGCGAACCGAGCACCGTCCCCACCGAGAAGGTGCCCGCCGGGGTCGACTGACCCTCCTGTCAGCTCAGACGGTCTTCTGTCTCGACCACCGGCGCATTGAGCCGCGAGTGCTGCCGGCCCCAGAGGAAGTAGAACGCCAGGACGACCATCAGCCAGACGCCGAAGATCACCCAGGTGATCGCAGCCAGTCCCGACAGCACGTAGATGCAGGCGGCGACAGTCAGGACCGGCGTGACGGGGTACCCGGGCACCTTGAACGGCCGCTCGAGGTCCGGCTGCGTCCGCCGCAGCACGAGTACGCCGATCGCGACGACGGAGAACGCCATCAGCGTCCCGATCGAGACGGTGTCCCACAGGTAGTCCGACGGCACGAAGCCGGCGATCAGCGAGACCACGACGCCCACGACGATCGTGTTGAACGTCGGCGTCAGGGTGCGTGGGTTCACCTCGGCGAACTTGTCCGGCAGCATCCGGTCGCGGCCCATGGCGAACAGGATCCGGGTCTGGCCGTAGAGGGTCACCAGGGTGACGGAGAAGATCGAGATGACCGCCCCGGCCGCGAGGATGGTGCCGGGGATGGCCGTGCCGGTGATGTTCTCCAGAATCACCGACAGGCCGGCGCTCTGCTGCTCGTCGCTGGAGAACTCCTCCAGCGGCTGGGAACCGACGCCCGCCACCGCCACGAGGACGTAGACCGACACCACGATGATCAGCGCTCCGATGATGGCCCGTGGCAGTGCGCGTTTCGGGTCCTTGACCTCCTCTCCGGCCGTCGACACGGCATCCAGGCCGATGAACGAGAAGAAGATCGTGCCTGCCGCCGCACTGATGCCGGCCGACCCCGACGCCCAGAAGTTGTCGAACCGGTCGGCCTTGAATGCGGTCAGGCCGATCACGATGAACATCACGAGGACGCCGAGCTTGACCAGCACCATGATCGTGTTGACTCGGGCGGACTCACTCGCCCCGCGCATCAGCAACATGGTGCACA
>CAVRBN010000010.1:0-63352 GCA_963719255.1 uncultured Actinomycetota bacterium
ACCGACGAGGTCGGCGATCGAGTCGACGACCTTGGTGGGGCGGTAGGGGAACGTCTCGATCTGGTCCGGGCGGGTCGACCCCGTCTTGACCAGGACCGTGCGCAGGCCGGCCTCGAGGCCGCTGATGATGTCGGTGTCCATCCGGTCTCCGACCATCACCGTCGACTCGGAGTGCGCCTCGAGCCGGTTCAGCGCGAAGCGCATCATCAGCGGGTTGGGCTTCCCGATGAAGTAGGGCTGACGACCGGTCGCCGTCCGGATCAGGGCGGCGACCGAACCGGTCGCGGGCAGGGTGCCGTGAATGCTGGGGCCGCTCACGTCGGGGTTTGTCGCGAGGAACCGGGCCCCACCCTCGATCAGGCGGATCGCCCGGGTGATCGCCTCGAACGAGTAGGTGCGGGTCTCCCCCAGCACGACGTAGTCGGGATCGCGGTCGGTCATCACGTAGCCGATGTCGTGCAGGGCCGTAGTCAGCCCGGCTTCCCCCACGACGTACGCCGACCCGTGCGGTCGCTGGTCGTCGAGGAAGTTCGCCGTCGCCAGAGCCGAAGTCCAGATCGCCTCCTCGGGTACGTCGATCCCGCTGCGAAGCAGTCGGGCGCGCAGGTCACGCGGGGTGAAGATCGAGTTGTTGGTGAGCACCAGGAAGCGCCGCCCGGAAGCCTTGAGCGCTTCGAGGAACTCGGACGCGCCCGGGATCGGGTCCTCCTCGTGCACGAGGACGCCGTCCATGTCGGTCAGCCAGGTCTCGATGGGCTTCGGCAGGGTCATGGGCCCATTGTTGCGGAAGCTGGCCCGACCGGTTTCAGGTGATCGAGAACAGGTCTCCGGAGTCCTCCACGCGGTCGAGGACCTCCTCGAACCGGAACTGGTCGAGACCGAACTCGTCCTCGGCGCCCTCCTCGATCTCGGCCCAGCTGCACGGGGTCGCGACGTAGGGCTTCTCCTTGCCGCGCAGGGAGTACGGCGAGATCGTGGTCTTGCTGCCGGAGTTCTGGGACCAGTCGAGGAACACCTTTCCGGAGCGCCTCGACTTGGTCATCGTGGCGGTGATCAGCTTGGGGTGCTCGCCCTGGAGCTCCTCCGCGACCTCCTTGGCGAGGCCGGTCGTCTCGTCGGAGTCGAGCTTCGCCGGCAGCCCTGCGTAGAGGTGCAGGCCCTTGCTGCCGCTGGTGACCGGGAAGGCCTCGAGGTCGCGTTCGGCGAGCTTGTCGCGCACCAGCAGGGCGGCCTGGCAGCACTGGTACAGCCCGGCGGGATCGCCGGGGTCGAGGTCGATCACCAGCCGGTTGGGCTTCTTCGGCTTGCCCGCCCTGGTGACCGTCCACTGGTGCACGTGCAGCTCGAGGCTGGCCAGGTTGACCAGATAGGTGAGCGTGGCAAGGTCGTCGACGATCGGGAAGACGATGTGGTCGGCGTCCTTGTTGGTTGCCCGCGACCCGGTGGTCGGGACATTCGCCGTACGCACCCACTTCGGCACGCCCGCGGGGACGTTCTTCTCGAAGAAGGACTTGTCCTGTACGCCGTGCGGCCACCTGATCCGGGTGACTGCCCGGTCCTCGAGGTGCGGCAGCAACACGGGTGCGATCTGGGCGTAGTAGTTGAGCACCTCGCCCTTCGTGGTGCCGGTCTGCGGATAGAGCACCTTGTCCAGGTTGCTGATCTTGAGGGTGCGGTTTCCTCCCTTTGCAGGGACCTCGACGTGGAGCTCGCTCACGATGTCATCACGGGTCCCCACAGCCATGCAGGTGATGCTAGCGATCGTGGTCAGATGCAGCCTGCCGCAGCGCATCGATGAGGATCTCGACGCCCGGCGTTGCCGAGTGCTGATGGCGCCTGTTGACGGCGTAGACCGATCGGGTCGGGCGGATCGACGAGGCGCCGTACGGCGACGTCCGGCCGTAGCGCGGGGACGAGCATGGACGGGATCAGCGCCACCCCGAGCCCCGCGGCCACAAGGGCCACCTTGCCGGGCAGGTCGCCCGCCTCGAGCTCGATGGCGGGCGTGAACCCGGCGGTCGCTGCGGCCTGGACCAGCACGGTCGCTGACCCTGGGTTGTCCTCCGCCCAGACCTCCTCGGAGAGCTCACTCAGGCCGAGTCGCCCACGGTCAGGTGTCGCGAGCGCATGCGTTGGAGGCAGGATCACGCACATCTCGTCCTTCACCAGGATGGTGCGCTCCAGGTGCCGGTTCCTGGTCAACCCGGGCGGGTAGTCGGTCACCACCGCCACGTCGAGGACCCCAGCCGACACAGCTTCCTCGAGGTCTGCCGAGAGTCCGGGGCGCAGGGTGCACCGGTGCGCCGGCAGGTGCGCCTTGGCGAGAACCAGGGCTCTGGGAACCAGACCGGCCATGGCCGACGGGACCGCTCCGAGCGAGAGGTACAGCTCCGACGCAGCGATCCCCGCTGCCACCTTCGCGCGGGCCACCTCGCTGACGACAGTCTGGGCATGCCGCAGGAAGGCGGCACCCGCAGGTGTCGGTCGTACGCCGCGTGGCAGCCGCTCCAGAAGCGCGACGCCGATCTCCCGCTCCAGGGCCATCACCTGCCGCGACACCGCCGACTGGGAGTAGCCCAGCGACGCGGCGGCCCCGGACAGGGACCCGGCCCGGCATACCTCGACGAAGGCGATCCACGGTGCGAGCGACACGGGACCATTATGCTGATCTTGCATGGCAAGGTCCCGATTCATGCGCTTGTGGCGCGAGTCCCGTGTTCCTACGGTGGTCATCGTGAGCGAAGCAAAGATGACGACCGCCGTGCTGGGACTGGGTCGGATGGGTGCCGCGATCGCGACCGCCCTGCAGGACTCGGGGCATCCGGTGCGGGCCTGGAACCGGACCAGACGCACGGGTCCGCCGGGCGTCCAGATCCTGCCCGAGCCCGGGGATGCCGTTGCCGGGGCCACGGCACGTCCTCCTCTGCCTCTACGACTTCGACGCATGCCGGGAAGTGCTCGTCGACTGCGGGCCGGCGCTGGAACCGGGCTGTCTGGTCGTCAACACCAGCACCATCGGTCCGAGCGAGGCCCTGGACCTCGAACGCCTTGTTCGCGGGGCCGGCGCGCGCTATGTCCACGCCCCCGTCATGGGCTCTGTCTCCGCTGTGCGGGAGCGCCGCCTCGTCGTACTGGCCGGTGGCTCGCGCAGCGACGTCGACGACGCCCGCCAGGTCCTCGACGCCGTAGCGCGGCGAGGTCCGCCACGTGGGCGACCCCGCCCGCGCCGCCGCCCTGAAGCTGGTCGCCAACTCCTCACTCGCCAGCGCCTTGGTGGCGATCCGCGATGCGATTGCGGCTTCGCGGGCCATGGGTCTCGACCTGTCGGAAACCCTGGACGTGCTGGCAACTGGCCAACTGGGACGTCTGACCGAGGCCAAGCGGGATCGACTCGAGGGCAACCGCGGTTTCGCGTCCGCCGACTTCGCGACCGGCGCCCTGCTCAAGGACGTGAGGCTGCTGAGCGCGGCAACCGGGACCACGAGCCATGTCGCTCGCGAGATCGAGCGGCTCGTCGCGGAGGGGCTGGTGGCAGGCGACGACGACACCGCCGCCTTGTGCCTGGCGGCCGGATGATCGCGAGCAGGACAGCCGACATGACCTCAGCCATCGAGGCGGTGCTGGTGCCGCTGAACCTCTATGCACTCGGCCACGCAACCGGGGACGCCAGTCACTTCCGGGAGGCATTCCTCCCCACTGCCCACATCGAGGGAATGCGCGACGGCCAGTTCACGCTCATGGGACCTGAGCACCTACTGCGCCAGGTTCGAGGGGGTGCCCGCCGCCAACGAGGAGCGATGCGTGCGGACCGTCGACCACCTTCAGGTTCAGGGCTCGGTCGCCACCGCCACGATGACCCTCGACCACGGATCTGCCGTGTTCACCGACATGTTCGTCCTGGTCCTCGGACCGCAGGGATGGCGGATCGCGAACAAGGTCTACCACCGGCACACCTTGCAACGAGACCAGGTCGGCTAGCGTCCGATGGCGATGACCGGCTCCGCGGACGGTGCGAGCCGGTTCAGAAGCGCCTGGAGGACCCAGCGTGGCGCGCTCACGCAGCCCGCGGTCGCGCCGTCGCCGTTGACGTGCAGGAAGATTCCGGAGCCACGATGGCGCACCGGCTCGTCATAGTTGAACGCGATCACGATGGAGTACTCGTACTGGTGTGGGAAGTCGCGCAACCGCTCGCTCGAGTTCGGGCTGCTGCTGGGCAGCCACCAACGGAAACCGCCGGCTGCCTTGTTGCGGTAGCGGTTGTAGTACGCCGACCGGTTGTCCTGGACCCAGTAGTCCCCGCTGCGGATCCGCCGGTGGCCGAGGTCCCAGCCGGCCCTACGCGGGTGGGTGCCGAAGCTGTAGATCAGGTCGTAGGTGCCCAGCGGGGTGGTGCCCGTGCCCTGCTTGCGCTTGCTGCCGACGACGAGACCGCCGTACCCGGTCCGGGCCCTGGCGCCGAGCTTGCGGTCCCAGCCATCGTCGGTCTTGCGCCAGAGCACGATCCGGGCGTGGTAGCCCTTGGTGTGGTTGACGGTGACGACCTGCGTGGTGCCGTCGTGCAGTCGGACCTTGACGCCGCCCAGCGTGACGGTGGTCGCGGCGTCCGCGGGGACTGGACCGAGCAGCGTCGGAGTCAGCACCGAGGTCAGGGTGAGCAGGCAAACCAGCAGGATCCTCTTCACGCTTGCTCCCTGAGGTCGTCGGGCGTGAGGTCGGTACGCAGGCCACGATACGACGGCTGGCGGAGCCGGCTCTGTCTGGAGAAGCCGAGCGACTCGACGTCGACGACGAGGACCGGGTCGACCCAGCGGGTGCCGAGGGCGTCGAGCCGTGGCACCTCGTCGGAGAACGGGCTCGTGCCTCGGCTGCGCGGCTCCAGGAGCTCCCTGAGCATCACGCCGACCTTGCCGGTGATGCCGCTGCCGACCCGACCGCGGTAGAGCAGTCCTCCGTCGAGGGTCGGCTCCCCCACCAGCACCGCCCCGAGCCGACTGGTCGAGTCCGTCTCCAGCCGCCAGCCGCCGACCACCCAGCTGGTCCGGCGGCGGTGCGGGAACTTCAGCCAGTGCCGGGTGCGCACGCCGAACTCGTAGCGCGACGAGAGCCGCTTGCTGACCACGCCCTCGAGGCCCTGCTGCTCGGTGGCCTGCATCAGCATCGCGCCGTCGTCGTACACGGCCGGCACCTGCCAGTGGACATCCGCGAGCCCGAGTGACTCGAGCAGCTCACGCCGTTCCGACAGTGGCCGGCTGGTGAGGTCGCGACCGTCGAGCCGGAGCAGGTCGAACACGAGGAACGTCACCGGAGTGACCTCGACGAGAGCCGCTGCCCGCCTGGAATTGGCGACGTGCATGCGTTCGGCCAGCCGGGCGAAGCTGGGTCGACCGCCGTCGTTCTGGTCGAAGGCGACCACCTCGCCGTCGAGCAGCAGGTCTCGGTCGGCGAGTCCCTGGAGCTCGGGGAAGGAGACGGAGACGTCGTTCTCGTTGCGGCTCAGCAGACGAGCACCCGATCGAGACCGGCTCGCCCGGTGCGGCTCGACGTCGTACAGGATGCGCATGCCGTCCCACTTGACCTCGTGGAGCCACTCACCACCGGCCGGCAGATGACTGCCGCGGGTGGCGAGCATCGGACGCATGCCCCCATTGTGTCGGTGCTGGGTCGGTGCTGTGTGGGTGCGGTGTCGGTGGGCATCGCTAGCGTCGGTCACATGACCACCACGCAGAGACCATCCGCCAGCTACTGGGAGACCGCGGAGGCCCGCGACTGGGATGCCTTCGCCGCCGTGCTCTCACCCGACGTCGTCTACGACGTGGCACAGACGAGGGAACGCGTCACCGGCCGAGACGTCTACGTGCGGTTCAACCAGGGCTACCGGGCCGAACTGGCACGTCTCGGTCCAGCAGGTGGTGGCCGACGAGACCGGTGGCGCCAGCCGACTCGACTTCACGGTGGGCGACGAGTCGATGCCGGGCATCACGTTCTTCAGCTTCGACGACGACGGTCGGATCGCCGCCGTGCACGACTTCTGGCCCGAGCCGTACGACCCCCCGCCCGGCCGGGAGCACCTGGTCGAGCGCTACTACGGGCCGGCAACCGGCCCGGCCGGCACGGCACGGGATGCGCGCTGGGGTGTCCTGCCCGATACTGGGACCGATGCAGGCCGACCGCGACGCGGTTGGGGGTCGGATGAGCGACACGAAAGGATGCCAATGCGCGCGATCTGGAAGGGCGCGGTGTCCTTCGGGCTGGTCAGCGTGCCGGTCAAGCTGTACTCGGCGACCGAGAGCCACGACGTGTCGTTCCGTCAGGTGCACGCGAAGGACGGTGGCCGGATCAAGTACCAGCGCGTGTGCGCCATCGACGGCGAGGAGGTGGCCTACGCCGACATCGCCAAGGGCTACGAGACCGAGAACGGCGAGATGGTGATCCTCACCGACGAGGACATGGCGGAGCTCCCGCTGACCTCGTCACGAGAGATCGCGGTGGAGAGCTTCGTGCCCACGCAGCCAGATCGACCCGATGCTGTTCGAGAAGTCCTACTACCTCGAGCCCGAGAAGTCTGGCGCCAAGCCCTACGCGCTGCTGCGCCAGGCCTTGATCGACGCCGACCGGATGGCCGTGGTCACCGTCGCCCTGCGGCAACGTACGTCGACCGCCGTCCTCCGGGTCCGCGACGACGTGATCGTGATGCAGACCATGATGTGGCCCGATGAGGTCCGGCAGCCCGACTTCAAGATCGAGACCGGTGAGATCAAGGACGCCGAGGTCAAGATGGCGCACATGCTCGTCGAGACCCTGGCCGGCGACTTCGAGGTCGACGACTTCAAGGACGACTACGCCGAAGCCGTAGAGGAGCTGGTCAAGGCCAAGGTCGAGGGCGGCGAGGTGAAGAAGACCAAGACAGCCGCCAAGTCGTCCGGCGAGGTGGTCGACCTGCTGGCTGCCCTGCAGCGTTCCGTCGACGCGGCCAAGACCGCCCGGGGCGAGGAGACCGAGAAGGAAGAGCCGAAGAAGAAGCCGGCCAAGAAGGCTGCCGCGAAGAAGACCGCGACAAAGAAGGCTGCCGCGAAGAAGCCTGCCAAGAAGAAGGCCAGCTAGGCCTTTCTGCGAACAGCTCGGTAGGGCTGGAGCACCGTCTCCAGGTCGCGGCGAATCCACGCCGCCATGGCCCCCTCTCGATGCACGGCCCAGTTCAGCTGAGAGCCGTTCATGGTGGCTTGAAGCGCCGATGCCAGCCGTTTCGCCGGGCAGGGCACCAACTCGTGGGCTGCCACGGCGTCCTCAACGAGTTCACGAATCCCGGCGTGCATCGCCCGAGAGCCTTCGAGCGCGTGACTGTGGAAGTCTGGCTCGGTCAGATCGAGGCGAAGGAAGGCCAACGTGTTGGCGATCTCCTCCGGGGTCGTGCCCAGGAGCGCCATGCAGTCCGCCAGCCCGAGGAGCGCCCTTACCGGGGATCGGTGCCTGGCGCGCAGGCCGTCGAAGATGTAGGTGGTTCCGCTCGCGGCGTCCGCGGCCGCGGCGAGCAGCAGGCCGCGCTTGGATCCGAAACGGTGTACGACGGCCGCAGCCGATACGCCCGCCTCCTCTCCCACGTCGGCCAAGGTGAGCCGACTCGGTCCCAGGCGAGCGATGGCCCGGAAAGCGGCCTGCAAGAACTCCTCGTCACTGACCTGACGGGGGCGGGGGCTCATGGCCTCGATCGTAACTGGCCGTTAAGTTTTGACGTTGATTTCTTAACAGCGATTCAGTTATCGTGCCGGGGAAGGGAGGCTCCCATGCGACAGGTGCGCTACCAGGTGGCGATGAGCCTTGACGGCTACATCGCGGGCCCCGGCGGAGAGTCGGACTGGATCGTGATGGATCCCGAGATCGACTTCGACGCGCTGACGCGCGGCTTCGACACCCTGCTCATGGGGCGAAACACCTTTGCGCCGTTTGCGTCGGGGATGGGCGGGAAGGGTGGGCCGTTCGGGGGCATGAGGATCGTGGTGGTGTCGAGCACGCTCGAGCAGCGGGATCACCCTGGGGTGACGCTCCTGCGGGATGACCTCGAGGAATCGCTTGGCGCACTCAAGCGTGAGGAGGGCAAGGACATCTGGCTGTTCGGCGGTGGCGGTCTCTTCCGGAGTCTCCTCGGCATGGGCCTCGTCGACACCGTCGAGGTGGCGGTGATCCCGGTTCTGCTCGGAGAGGGAGTCCCGCTGTTGCCCCCACCGGCCAGTCAGGCCGGGTTGACGCTCATGGACCACCGGGTCTACAGCAAGACCGGCACGGTCTCGCTCGTGTACGCGGTGGATCCGAAGCCGCACCGGTGACCTGAACGACCCGACCGAACGCTAGTCACCGGCAGCAGTCCTCGGGGTTGGCTCGGGGCCGCCGTACGCAGGTTTGCGTACGGCGATGCCGCTGCGGGACGGATGCCGCGCGAGTGCTCCCGACCCAGCATGGAGGTGTCCAAACCTTCGACTCAAGGAGCACACCATGTTCATCACCCAGCTCGCCATGACCACGGACCACTGGGACGGTCCCGGCCCCTGGTGGCCGATCTTCCCGATCCTCTGGTTCCTGTTCATCGCCGGCATCGTCACCCTGTTCGTGGTCACCGGCCGCCGCCGCGCCCTGTTCTCCGGTCAGCGGGCCGGTGAGCGTCGACTGGCCGAGCGGTACGCGGACGGCGAGATCGACGAGGACGAATACCGGAGCCGCCGCGCGACGCTGCGCACGACATCCAAGGAATCCTGAAGGAAAGTGGAAGCCCCGCGTCGAAATCGCGGGGCTTCCACTCGACGCTTGGGTGACAGCAACCCCCAGGAAGGGAAACCAGCATGCGCTACATGGTCTTCGTGAAGATGGCCGAGGACGTCGGCGACCCGCCACCCGCGCTCGTCGAGGCAATGGGTCGCGAGATGGGTGAGGCGTTCGCGGCCGGGTCGATGATCGACGCCGGCGGCCTCTATCCCACTGCCCAGAGCACCGAGATCCAGCTCAGAGGAGGCGTCGCCACCACCACCGACGGGCCGTACGCCGAGGCCAAGGAGGTCGTGGGTGGCTACTCGATCATCGAGGCGCGCTCCCAGGCCGAGGCCGTCGAGGGCGCCCGACGGGTGATCGAGCTGCACCAGGAGCACTGGCCGTCGTGGGAGGGTTCGGTCGAGGTACGCCGGATCGCCCAGCCCGAGGTTCGGGCCCGCCCCGGCGACTGATCGGCACCTGACCTGAGGCTGCGGGTCGCTCCCCTACGATCGGTGCGTGGGGAGCGACCCGCCCAACGACCCCAGGTCAGCAGTCACGGCCGTATGGCGCCACGAGTCGGCCCGGCTCGTCGCCGGTCTGACCCGGATGACTCACGACCTCGGGCTTGCCGAGGATCTCGCGCAGGACGCCCTGGTCGCCGCGCTGGAGCAGTGGCCGGAATCCGGCGTACCACGGAACCCGGGCGCCTGGCTGATGACCGTCGCGAAGCGCCGCGCCGTCGACCACTTCCGGCGCGCGGAGACCCTGCGCCGCCGTACCTCCGAAATCGGACACCAGCTCGAGGAGGTCGACGTGCCCGACCTCGACGCCGCCGTCGACCACATCGAGGACGACGTGCTCCGCCTGATGTTCCTCACCTGCCATCCGGCGCTGCCACCGGAGTCGCGGGCGGCGCTGACGCTGCGGCTGGTCGGCGGCCTGACCACTCCCGAGATCGCCCGCGGCTTCCTGGTCAAGGACGCCACCATCGGCCAGCGGGTCTCCCGCGCCAAGCGGACTCTTGCGGAGACCGGTGCCTCGTTCGACCTCCCGGTCGGCCGCGACCGCGACGACCGGCTTGCCGACGTGATGTCCGTGATCTACCTGGTGTTCAACGAGGGCTACTCCGCGACCGCGGGCGACGACTGGATGCGCCCGGAGCTGTGCCTCGAGGCGCTGCGGCTTGCCCGGATGCTGTCGGCACTGGCGCCGAGTGAGCCGGAGGTGCACGGGCTCCAGGCGCTGCTGGAGATCCAGGCCTCGCGAACCCATGCCCGTCTTGGCCCGACTGGGGAGCCGGTGCTGCTGGAGGCCCAGGACCGCCGGCGATGGGACCAGCTGTTGATCCGGCGCGGCCTGGCGGCGCTGGATCGTGCGGAGTCGCTGGGGACTCCGGTCGGGCCGTACGTCGTCCAGGCGGCGATCGCGGCCTGCCACGCCCGGGCCCGCCGGTCCGAGGACACCGACTGGCGCCGCATCGCCGGCCTGTACGACGCGCTGGCCCGGATCGCGCCCGGCCCGATCGTCGAGGTGAACCGCGCGGTGGCTCATGGGCGCGCGTTCGGGCCGGACGCCGGGCTCGCCGTTATCGACCAATTGGACGACTCCGGACTGGCCGGATCCCATCTGCTGCCGAGTGTTCGCGGGGACCTGCTGGCGAGAGCAGGACGCAATCCGGAGGCGGCCGCGCAGTTTCGGACCGCTGCGGGCCTGACTCGCAATGAGAGCGAACGGACGCTCCTCCTGACCAGGGCCGATGAGATTTGCTGACTCCGCGTGTCGAAACATCACCAGCCCGTCCGACGAACCGGTGACCGACATCCCAGCGAGGAGGCAACAATGCTCACCAAGAACAGCACGCAGACCCGGTTCACCACGTCGGCCGACGGCACCGAGATCGCCTACGAGGTCTCCGGATCCGGCCCGGCACTTGTTCTCGTCGACGGCGCCCTGTGCCAACGGTCGATGGGTCCGTCCCGCGGCCTCGCAACCGTTCTCGAAAGCGAGTTCACCGTCCACGCCTACGACCGGCGCGGCCGTGGCGAGAGCGGCCCCGGCGCGACGCCGTACGAAATCCAGCGCGAGGTCGAGGACCTCGTCGCCGTGCTCGAGGCGGCAGGCGGGCACGCGCACGTCTTCGGGTCGTCCTCGGGTGCGGTGCTGACTCTCGAGGCCGCCCGCCAGGGTGCCCCGATCAACCGGATCGCCGCGTACGAGGCGCCCTTCATCGTCGACGACAGTCGGCCACCCAACGACCCCGACCTGCCTCGCCAGGTTCAGGCGATGGTCGACGACGGCCGGCGCGGCGACGCCGTGAAGACGTTCCTGCGGACTGTCGGCGTCCCCGCCCCGTTCGTCGCGCTGATGCGACTGATGCCCGTGTGGAAGAAGCTGACCGGCGTCGCACACACTCTTCCCTACGACCTGTCCATCGTCGGACCCCACCAGCAGGGCCGGCCGCTTCCCGACGGCATCTACGACGCGGTTCGACCGAGCACGCTCGTGATCGCGGGCGGCAAGAGCCCCGAATGGATGCGCAACGCCCAGCAGGCGGTTGCGGAGGCCGTTCCGAACTCTCGGCTGGAGACCCTGGCCGGCCAGACCCACATGATCAAGCCGAAGGTGGTCGCGCCCGTGGTCACCCGGCATTTCCTCGCCTGAGCCAACCAACGAAGGAGCCCCCATGACCGTGTCCAACACCCCCGGCGCACCCTGCTGGATCGAGCTCCTCACCTCAGACGCGGACGCCGCGGCGAGGTTCTACGGCGGCCTGTTCGGCTGGACCTGCACCGACCCGGTCGAAGAACTGGGGGGCTACCGCGGCTTCGAGCACAAGGGCGCCCCGGTTGCCGGCCTGATGCAGAACGACGGCTCGCTGGGCCACAACGCGTGGACCGTCTACCTGGAGTCAGATGACGCCGCAAAGACCGTCGAGAAGGCGGTCGCCTGCGGTGGCACGGTCGTGACCGATGCGATGCCGGTCGCCGACCTGGGCATCATGGCGTTCGTCGTCGACCCGGCCGGCGCCGGAGTCGGCGTGTGGCAGCCGCTGAAGCACCAAGGGATCGCCGCGCTTGGCGAGATCGGAGCCCCGGCCTGGTTCGAGACGCTGAGCACGGACTACGACAAGTCCGTGGCGTTCTATCGTGACGTGTTCGACTGGGACCCGCACACGATGAGCGACACGCCGGAGTTTCGCTACTCCACGCTCGGCAAGGACGAGGGCGCGCTGGCGGGCATCATGGACGCGAGCGGCTTCCTCGGAGACTCCCCGTCGCGGTGGCAGTTCTACGTGGAGGTGGAGGACACCGACGCGATCGCCGAGCAGACGGTCGCCGACGGTGGCGCGCTGGCTCAGCCGGTCGAGGACACGCCGTACGGCCGGCTGGGCGCGTTGGTCGACCCGGCCGGAGTGGCGTTCTGCGTGATGGGCCCCAACAAGGCCTGACCCGGTCTAAGGCCCGAGGTCTAAGGCATAAGGCCGGCCCTAGGCCGCAGCCGGCTCGCCTAAGGCGTGCCATCGGGCGATGAACAGGGCATCTGCCCGATGTCCGGGGGTGCCCCTTAGCACGACTGTAGAGGTGTCAGGGAAACCAACACCGTCATCAGGAGCAGGCCATGTACACCACCACCTTCACCGCCGAGATCGCCCAGCAGCACATCCAGGACCTGCACCGCGAGGCCGGCAGCCCGTCGCCTTGCCAAGCTGGGCCGCGCTGTCCACAACCCGGACCAAGCGGGCGCGCAAGGCCCGCAACGACCTGTCCTGGCCGACCGTGCAGCGCTGGCACGTCGCCTCGGCGCACTGACCGACCCAAGGTGGCTGGAATACTGGCCGACATGCGGGACAGCATCAGCTCGTCTACCCTCGTCGGCCGGCAACAACAGCTCGACCAACTCCGCCAGGCCTTCGACCGGAGCCGGCACGGGCACACCGTCCGTCCTGGTCATCGGGGGCGAGGCGGGCGTGGGGAAGTCCCGGCTGGTCACTGAGTTCGTCTCGGGACTCGATGACGCCCGCGTCCTGGTCGGCGGATGCCTCGAACTCGGGCAGGCGGTCATGCCCTTCGCGCCGCTCGCGGGTGTGTTGCGCGACCTCAGCAAGTCACTGGGTCCCGACGAGACCAACCGCCTGTACGGCAGGGAGCTGGCCCGCTTCCTTCCGGACCAGACGGTGCGCAGCGAAGTCGAGTCGACGTGGGGTCAGTCGGGCCTTTTCGAGGCCGTACTGGCACTACTGGGCCGGCTGGCAGACGAATCAGCCGTTGCCTCACCCGTTGTCCTGGTCCTCGAGGACCTGCATTGGGCCGACCGATCGACGCTTGACCTCGTCACCTTTCTCGCTCGCAACCTCAGCGAGAGCCGGATCCTCCTGCTCGGCACCTACCGCTCCGACGAGATGCGCAAGTCCCATGCCCTGCGTCCGGTACTCGCCGAGCTCAGCCGGTTGCCACTCGTGGAACGCATCCACCTCGAGCCGCTGAACGAGGCCGAGGTCGTCGAGCTGGTCACCGCCATCACCGGCGCGACGCCATCCCAGTTTGAGGTCGGCGCGATCGTGGAGCGTTCCGAGGGCAACCCGTTCTTCGCCGAGGAGCTGCTGGCGGCAGGTGGCCTCGGCGAACCGGGAGTCCCCACCACGCTGCGCGACATCCTGGGCGCCCGCCTCGATGCTCTGCCCGAGCAGGCCAAGGAGGTGCTGCGGATCGCAGCTGCCGCCGGCCGTCGGGTCGACCACAGGCTCCTGGAGCGCGTGGCTCAGCTGCCCGACGACGAGCTCTACGGGGGGCTGCGGACGGCGGTCGAGCACCAGGCCCTCGTTGCAGACGGGGACGGCTACCGATTCCGGCACGCTCTCTTGCAGGAGGCCGTGCACGAACAGCTCCTGCCAGGGGAACGCGCACGACTGCACGGTTCGTTCGCGAAGGCCCTGACCGAGGACCCGGGGCTTGCCGCCGACGGCGCGGACGGCGTACATGCCGAGCTCGCTCACCACGCATTCGCGGCCCACGACCTCGAGCTCGCCTTCACCTCGCTGGTGAAGGCCGGACATCGGGCGTGGCAGCTGTTCGCCTATCCCGAGGCGCAGCAGCATTTCGAGCGAGCGGCCGAGCTCCGGGAGCGGGTTTCCTCGCCGGAGTCACCGCCGTACTGGGAGCTCCTGCGACGGGCGGCGCACTCGGCGCGCTACGCCGGCGACATCCGGGCCGCGGTGGCGCATCTGCGTCGTGCACTCGCGGCAGCCGAAGCCGACTGCGAGCCGCTCACCCTCGGCGGGTTGCACGGAGAACTCAGCGAAAGCCTCTGGCTCCACGGCCAGAGCGACGAGGCGGTGGCGGCGTCCGACCGGTCCCTGGAAGTGCTTCCCGACGAACCGAGCCGGGAGCGAGCCGACGCGCTTGGCTGGCGGTCGCGACTCCTCATGCTGCTCGGGCGGTACGACGAGGCGATCCCGCCGGGCCGCGAAGGAGTGGAGGTGGCGCGCGTCGTCGAGGCGCCGCTCGAACTCTGCCGTGCCCTCAACTCCCTCGGGACCTCCCTGACCATGGCCGACGACCCGGACGCGGGGCTGCCGCTCCTGCGTGAGGCGATCGAGGTCGGACTCGCGATCGATGCGGGACCCGAGACGCTGCGGGCCTACATCAACCTCACGTCGTGCCTGAACACCCCCCTCAACGATGTCGAGCAGGCCGAACCGACCGCGCTCACCGGTCTCCAGTACTGCGCCGAGAAGGGGCTCCACGGCGTCGTCGTCGACTGGCTGCGTCTGGAGCTGACCGACTCGTTGTTCCGCCAGGGCCGCTGGCAGGAAGCCGATCATCGAGCCGGCACGGTGCGGTCGGGCTCGGTCGCGGGCGTCAACGGGCAGTACTTCAACCACCTGATGGCCAACATCCGCGTGCAGCAGGGGCGACACGTGGAGGCCGAGCGGCACGTGCGCCGGGCCGAGGAGCTGGCTCCGGCGATCCGGGACCCTCAGGCAGTCGGGCCGATCGTCGACACCCGGCTTCGGATCCTGATGGCGACCGGCGAGCTCGATCGGGTGGCCGAGGTTGCCGATCCGGTCACGCGATCGCTTCGCGACCCGCTCCTCTTCCGGGTCCACACGACGATTGCCCGGGCCTACGCGGAGGCCGCGCTGACCGCCGGCGACCCCCACGCGGAGAAGCTGGCCGAGGTCCTGCTCGACCGGCTGGTCGAGCAGCGGACGTCACTGCGTCCCGACGGCCCTGTCGGCACGTCCCTCGACGACACCATCATCGGCGTGCAGGCCGAGCTGGCCCGCATTCGCGGGACCGCGACTCCCGAGCCTCTGGCGGACTGCGGTCGACGCGATGCAACGGCAGCGGCGCGAGGAACCCTGGCTCAATGCCCGGTTCCGGCTCGCCGAGGCTCTGGTGGCGAGCGGCCAGGCCGCCGAGGCCGTCGCCGAGCTCGCACCGGCGTACGAGCGGGCGCGGTCGATCGGGGCGGTCCCGATCGCCGACGCCATGGAGGCGCTGGCAAGGCGGGCACGTCTCAAGCTCCCGGGCCTGGGCCGCACCCAGCCGGACTTCGAAGCCGGGCTCACCGGCCGCGAGCGGGAGGTGCTGGTGCTCGTCGCAAGCGGGCGAACCAACCGTGAGATCGGCGAGCAGCTGTACATCGCGGAGAAGACGGCCAGTGTCCACGTCTCCAACATCATGGCCAAGCTCGGCGTCACCAACCGGACCGAGGCCGGCGCCAAGGCACGCAGTCTCGGCCTGGACCAGACCGCGTGACCTCACGAACTGACAGGTCTGGCCCCACGAACTGACAGTCTGGCCCCACGAACTGACAGGTCTGGCCCCACGAACTGACAGGTCTGGCCCACGCGTCGACAGTCGACGCGCTCATGGGGCCACAATCGCCGGCTCGCGGGGCCACAACCGCCAGCTCGCGGGGCCACAACCGCCGGCTCGCGGGGCCACAACTGCCAGTTCGCGGCGAGTTAGGGGCTTGGTGCAGCCTGCGTGACCCGTAGGCGATGACGGCCGTCACCAAGAGCATGGCGAAGAGCACCACCGCAGCGACTCTCAGGCCTTCGACCGGTCCGGAGCTGGACCAGGCCACGCCGGCAGCAACCGCCATCACCGCGAGGCCACCGGCAAGCCCGCGCCTTGCTGAGAATGTCCGTGTCATGTGGGCTAGCTCCCTGATGGGTGGTTGGGCGGGGCTCAAGTCTGTGGCCGCTGGCGCGATAGAACCATGGCTATTCCTGACCCCCGTCAGGCGGTCTCCCAGTTGAACAGCCGCGCCGCCACGAACGTCAGCGCGGCCGCGATCGCGAGCAGGAGGGCCATCGGGAGGAGTGCCGTTGCCGGGCCCTCGCCACGCACCATCACGTCGAGCATCGCGTCGTTGAGGTGCCGCAACGGCATCGCTTTCGAAACGACCTGAAGCCAGGGCGGCGCAGCGTCAAGAGGGAAGAACGACCCGCTCAGGAACGCCATCGGCAGGACCAGGAAGTTCGCCATGTTGACCGCGCCCTCCACGGTCTTGGTGACCGCGCCGGCCAGCAGGCCAAGCGCCATGAAGCACAGGGTGCCGCAGGTCACGAGCGGCACCGCCATCACCCAGGCGCCGGTGAGGGTCAGCCCGAACACAATGGTGCCGAGACCGAGGAAGATCGCGGTCTGCACGAGGGCGATCACCAAGGTGGCCACGATCCGGGCCGCCACGATCGTGCCGGTCGGCACGGGCGAGAGCTGCAACCGTCTCAACAGCTTGGTCTGCCGCCAACCCTGCAGGGTCGCGGCGGCTCCGAACGCGGCACTCATCGCGATCGCCCAGCCCAGCAGGCCCGGAGTCAGCAGGTCGATGGTCTTCAGCGACTCGTCCTCCACCCGCTGCACGTCCAGGGCGTACGTCGGCGGGTTGCCGGACGCGGCGACGTTGGCGCCGTCGACGAAGGCGTTCAGGGCACCGGCGGTCATCGCGGCCTTGACCTGGTCGGTCGCGGTGTAGTGGGCCACAAGGGTTTTGCCCCGCTGCTCGATCGCGACGTCCGCGTCGCCCTTGCGGACCTCCGCCACGGCGGCATCGAGGTCGTCGTCCTTGGTGACATCGAAGGTCTCGTCCCAGGCTTGCTGTGCCTGCTCGGGCAGCCCGTCGACCACTGCCACGTCGCCGACCTGGATGAGGTCGATCTTGCCTGCGCTGGTGTCGTCGAAGATCGCGCCGAACAGCACCAGGAACATCAGCGGGAAGATGATCGCGAAGAACACCGCCGCCTTGTCCCGGATGAAGCCACGCAGGATCGCGACGGCGATGCTGAAGAAGGGGTCATTCGGGGTCCCTGCGGAAAGCGGAGCGAAGCGTTTCTGAGGACCCTGCGAGTCTCGAAGGGAGCATTTTCGTGGGGTGAGTCATGCTCGGTACTCGCGCCCGGTCACGTCGAGGAACACGTCCTCGAGGGTGGCCGCCTTCACCTGCAGGCCGTCGAGCCGATTGTCGGCGGCGAGCCGGGTCAGCACGTCCGACGGCTGCCGAGTGGTGAGGACGAGCACACCGTCGTCCTCGTGCGCCGCATCGACGCCGGGCAGCTGGCGGGCATCCTCGCTCGACAGCTGACCGCCGCCGACCGAGATCCGGATTGGCGCATCCAGTCCCCGCACCAATGCTGCGGGGCTGTCCAGCTTGAGGATCTTGCCGTGGTCCATGATCGCGACCCGGTCGCACAGCGTTTCGGCCTCGTCCATGTAGTGCGTGGTGAGCACGACCGTGCGGCCGGACTCGTTGAGCGACGACAGCAGGTCCCACAGGTTCCGACGAGCCTGCGGGTCCAGGGCGGCGGTCGGCTCGTCCAGGAACACGACCTCCGGGTCGTGGACCAGCGCACAGGCGATCGACAGTCGCTGGGTCTGGCCACCCGACAGGTCCTCGGTCCGGGTGTCCGCCTTGTCGGTCATTCCGACCTGCTCCAGCCAGTCGTCGGCCGGTCCGCTTCCCACGCCGTACAGCGCAGCGAACGTGTGGATCTGCTCGCGGGCGGTCAGCCGGTCGAAGAACGCCGACGCCTGCAACTGCACCCCGATCCGCGGCAGCAGCTTCTCGTTGCGCGGCCATGGCTTCTCGCCCAGCAGCCGGATCCGTCCTGAGTCTGGCTTTCGAAGCCCTTCGATCATCTCCAGGGTGGTGGTCTTGCCGGCTCCGTTGGGGCCGAGAATTCCGAAGAACTCCCCGCTGCCCACCTCGAAGCTCACCCCGTCGACTGCACGAAGCTCCCCGTAAGCCATCTGGAGGTCCTCGACCTCGATAGCTCCCATGAGCGATCAGGCTAGTGGTCTCGACAAGCTCGACCACCGAGGGGGCTCGACCACCGACGGGGCTCGACCACCGACGGGGACGGTCAGCCGCTGGCGAGCAGCCCGCGGACGACGCGCAGGCCCACGGACATCCGGGCCAGGTCCGGGTTCTCCTCGGCACAGATCTCCTGGAGGGTCTGGGCCGCTCGGGTCACGACGACCTCGTCGGCGTCCTCCCAGGCCGCGATCCGGGCAGGTGCCGGATCCTCCGGCGAGGTCGAGGTCAACACCTGCGCCGTCAGCTGAGCGTGTACGGCGTGCAGGTCGTCGCGCAGCGCGGCCCGTGCCATCGTCTGCCAGCGGTCCTCTCGTGGGAGCGCAAGGATCCGGGCCACCAGCGCCGAGAGACCGAGCCGTTCACCGAGGGCGAAGTGGACGCGGGTGACCTCGAACGGGTCGAGGCCCTCCCGTTCGGCCGTCTCCACGATCCCGAGCGTGGTGTACGCCGGCTGCAGTACGGCGACCCTGGTGGCCAGCTCCTCCGGAACTCCTTCGGCCACCAACGCGTCGCGACGCGCAATGAACGCCTGCTGCTCACGTCCGCTCATCAAGGTGGGCAGCTCGGCCATCACCTTCTGCGCGCGGACGCTGAAGAAGTCGACCGTCCCCTCGCTGTCCAGCGGCGGCCGCCGGTTGGTGACGAGCCAGCGGCTGGCCCGCTCGACCAGCGTGCGCATCTCGATCCGCATCCGGGTCAGCAGCTTGGCGTCGATCTTGTTGTCGTAGGTCGCAAGCTCGTCCCGAAGGGACAGCGACCCGAAGATCTCGCGGGCCACGAAGTTGGCCCGGGTGAGCTCGGCGGCACTGGCACCTGTCTCTCCTGCCAGCCTCGGCCAGAACGTCATGCCGGCGCCGTTGACCAGGTCGTTGACGACCTGGGTCACGATGATCTCGCGGCGCAGGGGGTGGTCCTCCATCGGCGTGCGGTAGTCCTGGCGCATGGTGGCCGGGAAGTAGGCGAACAGGTCGCCCCGCAGGTAGGGATCGTCGGGCAGGTCGGACGCGATCAGCTCGTCGGCCAGCACGATCTTGGTCCACGCCAGCAGCACCGACAGCTCGGGCGCGGTGAGCCCCTCGTCCCGCTCGAGGCGGCGCCGTACCTGGCGCGAGGTCGGCAGTCCCTCGAGCTCGCGGTTGAGCACGCCCTTGCGCTCGAGCTGCTTCATCCAGTCCTCGTGCACATGCAGGAGGGGTGCCGCGTTGGTCGCCGCGTTGGCCAGGGCGAGGTTCTGCTCGTAGTTGTCGCGCAGCACGAGGACGGCGACCTCGTCGGTCATCGAGGCCAGCAGGTGGTTGCGCTGCTTGCCGGTCAGGTCGCCGTCGGCCACCACCCGGTCGAGCAGGATCTTGATGTTGACCTCGTGGTCGGAGGTGTCGACGCCGGCCGAGTTGTCGATGAAGTCGGTGTTGATCCGGCCACCCCGCTCGGCGTACTCGATCCGGCCCAGCTGGGTCAGACCCAGGTTGCCGCCCTCGCCGACGCACTTGGCGCGCAGGTCGCGGCCGTTGATCCGGATCGCGTCGTTGGCCTTGTCGCCCGCGTCACCGTGGGTCTCCTCGACGGCCTTGACGTAGGTGCCGATGCCGCCGTTCCACAGCAGGTCGACCGGCGCCTGCAGAATCGCCTTCATCAGCTCGGCCGGGGTCATGCTCTGCACGTCGTCCTCGATACCGAGGGAGGACCGGATCTCCTTGTTCAGCGTGATCTTCTTCAGCGAACGCGGGAAGACGCCGCCACCCTCGGAGATCAGCGAGGTGTCGTAGTCCTGCCACGACGACCTCGGCAGGGCGAAGAGCCGCTTGCGCTCGGCGTACGACGCTGCCGCGTCGGGCATCGGGTCGAGGAAGATGTCGCGGTGGTCGAAGGCCGCCACGAGCAGGGTGTGCTCGGAGCAGAGCATCCCGTTGCCGAAGACGTCGCCGGACATGTCGCCGATGCCGACCGTGGTGAAGTCCTCGGCCTGGCAGTCGATGCCACGCTCACGGAAGTGCCGCTGCACCGACACCCAGGCACCGCGCGCCGTGATGCCCATGGCCTTGTGGTCGTAGCCGACCGAGCCGCCCGAGGCGAAGGCGTCTCCCAGCCAGAAGCCGTAGTCCTGGGCCACCCCGTTGGCGATGTCGGAGAACGTCGCCGTGCCCTTGTCCGCGGCGACGACGAGATAGGAGTCGTCGCCGTCATGTCGTACGACGCGCTGCGGCGGGACCGACTCGCCGTCGACCAGGTTGTCGGTGATGTCGAGCAGCCCGGAGATGAAGGTCTTGTAGCAGGTGATGCCCTCAGCCAGCCACGCGTCCCGGTCGGACGAGGCGGGCAGCTGCTTGCAGAAGAAGCCACCCTTGGCGCCGACCGGCACGATCACGGTGTTCTTGACCATCTGGGCCTTGACCAGTCCGAGCACCTCGGTCCGGAAGTCGTCGCGTCGGTCCGACCAGCGCAGGCCACCGCGGGCCACGGAACCGAAGCGCAGGTGGACGCCCTCGACCCGTGGAGAGTAGACGAAGATCTCGTACTTCGGCCTGGGCTCGGGCAGGTCCGGGATCGCCGACGGCTCGAGCTTGAACGACATGTAGGAGTGCACGGTGCCGGTGTCGGCGAACTGGAAGTAGTTGGTGCGCAGGGTCGCCTGGATGATCGTGAGGTAGGAGCGCAGGATCCGGTCGTGGTCGAGGCTGGCCACGTCGTCCAGAGCCCGGGCGATGCGGTCCTCCAACTCGCTGACCCGTGCCCTCCGCGCCTCGGCGTCCGCCGGCATGTCGTTCTTGCCCGGGTTGAAGAGCGCCTCGAACAGGGACACCAGCAGGCGGGTGATGTCGACGTTGTTGCGCAGCGCACCCTCGATGTAGTCCTGCGCGAACGGGGTGCCGCCCTGGCGCATGTACTTCGCGTAGGCGCGCAGCACCGTCGCCTGGCGCCAGGTCAGGCCGGCGGCCAGCACCAGCGAGTTGAACCCGTCGATCTCGTTGTGGCCGTCCCAGATGGCGCGCAAGGCGTCCTGGAACAGGTCACGCGAGTCGGCGGGCAAGGCCCGGCCGTAGCGGAGCCCGAACTCGTAGATGTGGCTGGGCCGGGGCAGGCCCTCCAGCGCGTAGGGCCGCTCGTCGACGACCTCGACCCCCATCGACGAGAGCATCGGCAGCACCTCGCTGAGCGAAAGCGGGCTGCCGATCCGGTAGACCTTGAGCCTGGCCTCGCCGCGGCGCCGCGTCGAGCTGCTCGTAGAGCGACAGGTCGATGCCCTCGTCGCCCTTGATCCCCTCCAGCCGGCCGAGGTCGACCGCGCCGGTGCGGGGCGCGAAGTCCTCCTTGTACGCCTCCGGGAACGAGTTGGCATACGTGCGGCTGAGGCGCGAGCCGGCCTCCTCGCCGTACTCGTTGATGACCGCGGTGGCGAAGTCCTCGCGCCACGAGCGGGCGGCGTCGGTGAGGCGGCGCTCGAGGTCCTCGATGTCGACGTCGCCGATCAGCTCGCCCTTGCGGGGGCGTACGACGAAGTGCACGCGGGCGGTGGTCGACTCGTTGACGCGGGCGGTGTACTCGACGGTCTCCCCACCGAGGCGGCTCTTGAGGATCGCGGCGATCTTCTCGCGGACGCTGGTGTTGTAGCGGTCGCGGGGCAGGTAGACCAGGCAGGAGAGGTAGCGGCCGTAGGCGTCGCGGCGGATGAACAGCCGCAGCTGACGCCGCTCGCGGGTGTACATCACGGCCTCGGCGATCGGCGCGAGCTCGGCGACCGGGGTCTGGAACAGCTCGTCGCGCGGGTAGTTCTCCAGCACGTCCATCAGGGCCTTGCCGGCGTGGCTGCGGGGGTCGAACCCGACGAGCCTCTGCACCTCGGCCGCCTTCTCGCGCAGGAGCGGGATCCGGGTCAGTGACTCGGTGTACGCGGCGCTGGAGAACAGGCCGAGGAAGCGGCGTTCGCCGACGATCTCGCCCGCATCGTCGAACAGCTTCACGCCGACGTAGTCGAGGTACGCGGACCGGTGGACGGTCGCGCGCGAGTTGGCCTTGGCGAGCACCAACAGGGTCTTCTCGCGCGCCTTGGCCTTCACCAGCGGCGGCAGCTTGCCGAACGCGGTCGTCATGTCCTGGTCGGCGCGGAGGATGCCGAGTCCGGTGCCGGGGATCCCCCGAAGGTAGTCGTCGTCGCCGTCCCGCTCGAGCTTGTACTCGCGGTAGCCGAGGAACGTGAAGTGGTCGTTTGCCAGCCAGCGCAGCAGATCCTTGCCCTGGTTGAGCTCGCTCTCCGTCCAGCGGGGGCGGATCAGCGTCCAGCTCGTCGACGATGGCGAGAATCTGAGCCTGCATCTTCGGCCAGTCCTCGACGCCCTCGCGGACGTCACGAAGGACCGATGCGCAGCGCGGTCTCGATCTCGGCGAACTCGGCGTCCTCCGGCACCCGGTCGATCTCGATGTGCATCCAGGACTCGCGCATGAGATCGCTCTCGTGCTGCCCCTCGTCACTGGGGCGGACCTCCTTCAGCTCGCCGGTGATGTCCCGGTCGACCTCGAACTGCGGGTGCACGACCACGTGCACGTTGCGCTGCTGGTTGGCGAGCTCCATCGTGACCGAGTCGACCAGGAAGGGCATGTCGTCGGTGACGACCTCCACGACCGAGTGGCCTCCGGCCGACCAGCCGTTGACGGAGACAGTTGGGGTGAACACCCGAACCTGGGCGGTCCCCTGCGGGCGGCTGTCGGCCAGCTTGTAGTGCGAGGCCAGGGCGCCGTAGAGGTCGATCTCACTCCGGTCGACCACGTCCTCCGGGGCGACGTGGCGGTAGTACGCGGTCAGCAGCGCTCCGACGGTGTCGTGCGGCGGTCCCCCGGTCCCCTTGCGCGAGGTGGCCAGATCGGTGGCCCGGGCAATCAGATCGGTCTTGCTGTCTTCAAGGGTGGACGACACGATCCGACCCTAGATCCGCCCGGGTGACCGCCACAACACGGGGTCGAAACCCCGGGGTAACTAGAGGGCCGAGCGAAGCTCCCAGAGCAGCGGGTAGTACTGCATCGGCAGTCGACCGCGGAGGTACGCCGCGCCGCTCGAGCCACCCGTGCCGGACTTCGCGCCGATCATCCGCTCGACCATGACGACGTGGCGGGCCCGCCAGCTGGCAGCGAGCTCGTCGTGCTGGAGCATGGCCTCGGAGAGCGCCCAGACGTCGGCGTGGGTCGACCGGTCGTGGGCCGCCTGCCGCAGCGACTGGCGGAGCTCGTCGTCGCTCCCGGTCGGCAGGCCCCGGGAGTCCAGCGCGTGGACGAACCCGTCCCACAGGCTCGGTTCGGACAGCCGCCGGGCGAGGCGCTCCTGCTCGGCCTCGGTCAGTCCGCGGAAGCGTTCGACGTACGACGGGTCCTTCGCGCCGGACAGGAACTCGAGCTCCCGGAACTGCACGGACTGGAAGCCGCTGGCGGGAGCGAGTCGCTGCCGGAACTCCAGGAAGTCCTGGGGGGTCATCGTCTCCAGGATGTCGATCTGGTGGACCAGCACGCGCTCGATGACGTGCACCCGGTTGAGCAGGTGCTGCGCCCACCACAGCTCGTCGCTGGTCGAGACCATCATCGCGTCCCGGGCCGCGGTCACCTCGTGGAGGAGTTGCTGGAACCACAGCTCGTAGACCTGGTGGATGGTGATGAACAGCAGCTCGTCGTGCGCAGGAGGATCTGACTCCAGGTGCTGGGAGTCGAGGAGCTGCGGCAGGCGCAGGTAGGAGCCGTAGGTGAGCTGGGCCCCCTGCTCGCCGAAGGACACGAACTGTTCGTCTTGCTGCTGGTCTTGCGTAGTCATGGTGCCTACCCTTCCACGACGGCCGACAGAACAGGGCATGATGACCGCCGAGGAGAACTCCAGCGCGAAGGGACCCACATGAAGAAGCTGTCCTACGAGCTCACGTACCCGGGCGCCACCGTCGACCAGGTGGCCGAGATGCTCGGCGACCCAGCCTTCCGGCAAGCGGTCTGCGACGCGCAGCACGTGCTGCGCAGCAAGATCAACGTCTTTCCACAGGGCGACGGCAAGGTCGTGGAGATGGAACAGGTCCAGGCGACGAAGGGAGTGCCCGGCTTCGCCAGGAAGCTGGTCGGGGACGAGACCACCATCGTCACGACGGAGACCTGGTCGTCGGCCACGGACGCCGACCTGGCGATCGCCATCCCCGGCAAGCCGGGAAAGATGCAGGGCACGATCAGAGTGGCGCAGGTGGGCGCGGACGCCGTCGAGACCGTCGACCTGGCGATCACCGTCAGCGTGCCCCTGGTCGGGGGCAAGATCGAGGGCCTGTTGTCGGACCTGATGACGACGGCCTTGAAGAAGGAGAACGAGGCCGGCCGCAAGTGGCTCGCCGGGTGATGAACGCCTAGCGTCGGACCGAGCCCGCCTCGGCGTCCTCGCGGACGTCGCGCTTGCGTGCGAAGTACAACACGAAGGCCAGCACCAGGAACGGCCCGAACGCGAGCAGCGAACACCAGCGCCTGCTCGTAGGGGTGCAGCTGCACCCATGTGCAACGGAGTCACCTGCAACGGAGTCATCCTCACTTCGCGTCCATGTAGGGGTAACGGTAGTCCTTCGGCGGCACGAACGTCTCCTTGATGGAGCGCGGCGACGTCCAGCGCAGCAGGTTCACCGCGGCCCCCGCCTTGTCGTTGGTGCCGGACGCGCGGGCGCCGCCGAACGGCTGCTGGCCGACGACGGCACCGGTCGGCTTGTCGTTGATGTAGAAGTTTCCGGCCGCGAAGCGCAGCGCCTCGCGGGCCCAGGCGATCGCGCCCCTGTCCTGGCTGATGATCGCGCCGGTCAGGGCGTACGGCGCGAAGCTCTCCATCTGGGCGACGACCTTCTCGAAGTCCCGGTCCTCGTAGACGTGTACGGCGAGGATCGGGCCGAAGTACTCGGTGGAGAACATCTGGTCGGTCGGGTCCGTCGAGGTGACCACGGTCGGCCGGACGAAGTAGCCGATCGAGTCGTCGACCTGGCCGCCGGCCGCGACCGTCAGGTGCTTGTTCCGCTTGGCCCGGGTGATCGCCGCCTTGTGCTTGGCAAACGCACGGTCGTCGATCACTGCGCCCATGAAGTTGGAGAAGTCGGTGACGTCTCCCACCTGGATGTCGTCCACCTCGGCGAGGAACTGGTCCTTCAGCTTGTTCCAGACCGACCTGGCGACGTACGCCCGCGAGGCGGCCGAGCACTTCTGGCCCTGGAACTCGAACGCCCCCCGCACCATGGCCGTCCGGACCACGTCCGGGTCGGCGGACGGGTGGGCGACGATGAAGTCCTTGCCGCCGGTCTCTCCGACGATGCGCGGGTAGGACCGGTAGGACGCGATGTTGGCGCCGACCGTCGACCACAGGTGCTGGAACACCGGGGTCGAGCCGGTGAAGTGGATGCCGGCGAGGTCGGGGTGCGCGAGCGTCACCTCGGACACCTCCCGGCCGTGGCCGGGAAGCATGTTGATGACGCCCGGCGGCATGCCCGCCTCCTCGAGCAGCTCCATCGTCAACGACGCGGCCAGCTGCTGGGTCGGCGACGGCTTCCAGACGACCGTGTTGCCCATCAGCGCCGGCGCCGTCGGCAGGTTGCCGGCGATCGCCGTGAAGTTGAACGGCGTGATCGCGTAGACGAAGCCCTCGAGCGGGCGGTGGTCGGTGCGGTTCCAGATGCCGGGACTGTTCGCCATCGGCTGGTCGGTCAGGATCTGCTTGGCGTAGTGGACGTTGAAGCGCCAGAAGTCGATCAGCTCGCACGCCGAGTCGATCTCGGCCTGGAACGCGGTCTTGGACTGGCCGAGCATGGTCGCGGCGTTGATGCGCTGGCGCCACGGGCCGGCCAGCAGGTCGGCGGCCTTGAGGATGATCGAGCACCTGTCGTCGAACGGCAGCGACCGCCAGTCCGGTGCGGCCTCGGTCGCCGCCTTGACCGCCGCCTTGGCATCGGCCTGCGTGGCGTCCTTCATGACGCCGAGCACGTGCTTGTGGTCGTGGGGCTGGACCACTTCGATCTCGGCGCCGCCGCCGGACTTCTTGCGGCCGTTGATGTGCGCCCGGAGCGTGTACTCCTTGCGTTCCATCCGGTCGAGCTCCGCGACCAGCGCGGACCGTTCGGGGCTGCCCGGCGCGTAGGTCAGGTTCGGCTCGTTGACGGGGGCCGGAGGAAAGGTGATCGCGTCCATAGGTCGGATCGTGTCAGAGTCTCCGCAACCTCTCAAATGTCCGGGTCGACTCCGCCGTCGACCAGGTCGCGGATCTCCTGGGTGGCGAACCACGCGAGGTCAGCTGTCTGGGTCGGCATCGGCCTCGGTGTCGACGTGGACGGCAACCACCCGGCTCATCGGCACTGCCTCACCGAGGCCCGACACCTCGGCCACCACCACCACGCGGCGCCGTTGATCCTCGAGCAGTCCGGTGAGCATCTCGGCCGAAGCCTCGGCGGCCGCCATCAGCGCGGCGTACTCGGACTCTTCGCTCTCGTCCGGGGCGGTGAACACCTCGTCCGTCGCCGGGATGGCGCCATCGGCGACGTGGCCGGCGAGCGTCGGCAGCGTGGTGGGGAGGTAGACGCGGACACTCACTGCTTCTTCTCGGCCTTCTTGCGGCCCCGGGGAGCTCGTTGCCGGGTGCTGCTGGCGGAGTCGACGAGCTCGTCGAGGGCCTCGGTGAGGCACTGGCCGAAGACCTCGATGTCGGGCAGGGCGTCGCGGTCGGCGGTGACGCCGTAGTAGACACCGCCGTCGTACGACGTGACGCCGATGGCGAGCGCCTGGCCGGGCAGCAGCGGTTGGATCGGGTAGGTCTCGAGCATCTCGGCGCCGGCGGCGTAGAGGGGGAACTGTGGGCCGGGCACGTTGGTGATCGAGAGGTGGTAGCCCTTTCGCTGCTCGGTGAACGCGACCCAGGAACCCAGCGCATGGAACGTCGTCGGCGCGAAGCCCGCGATCCCGGCCAACCGGTTGGCCGCCACCGTACGGCGGGTGTCGCTGTGCATCTTGAACGCGTAGGAAACCTGGTGCAGCCGGATGACCGGGCTGGCCTCACCGATCGGCAGCTCGACGAAGTGGCCGGCGATCTGGGTGCCGAGCGAGGTTGCCTCGAGCTCGTCGTCGATCACCGACATCGGGACCAGCGCCCGAAGCGACCGCTTGCCTCCCATCGACTCTCCGCGCGTCATCAACCACGAGCGCAGGGCCCCGGTGACCGTGGCCAGGATGACGTCGTTGACCGTGCCGCCGTGCTCGCGGCGGACCTTCCGGTAGTCCTCGAGGTCGGTGTGGACGGCGACGAACCGGCGTTGCTCGGACAGCTCCTTGTTGAGCGGGGACTCCGAGGCCGGACGCCGGGGCGACAGCTTCGGCAAGGGCGCGAACAGCGGGTTCGACGACAGGTTCCGGAGCGCCGTCTCGACGTTGGTTGCGGCAGTCGTCAGCGCGCTGATCGGGTGGTCCAGGGTGTCGCGTACGGCTCCGGCAACCAGCGTGGCTGCCGACGGCATGCTGCTCGGCTCCCAGTCGTCGCTGTCCAGCTCCTTCTGGTCGGGGCTGACGTCGAGCAGGACCTGACCCAGATCGACCGTCTCGACACCGTCGACGAGGATCCCGTGCGACTTGGACAGCAGCGCGATCCGGCCGTCGGTCAGACCCTCGATGAAGTAGACCTCCCACAGCGGCCGGTTGCGGTCCAGCGGTCGCGACACGATCCGGCCCACGAGGTCGCGCAGCTGGTGCATCGAGCCCGGCTTGGGCAGCGCGGACCGTCGTACGTGGAAGGCGAGGTCGAAGTCGGGGTCGTCCACCCACACGGGATTGGCGAGGCGCGCGGGCACGAACTGGAGCTGCTGCCGGTAGCGCGGCACGAAGGCGATCCGGTCGGCGATCAGCGCCACCAGGGCGTCGTAGTCGAACTCCGACTTGCCCGGGTCGAAGATCTCGACGGTGGAGTTGTGCATGGGCGAGTTTGCGGACTCCGTGGCCAGCAGAGCCAAGTCGCGTCGACGCAGTCGCTCGATCATGCACACGCCCTTTCTTCGCCAATTCTCGGCAGGCCCTCAGGACCGGCTGATCCCTTTGCCCTTGCCCCCATGGGATTCTGACAGAGGAACCTCAGTGACCTGACAAGGAGTGCAAGTTGAAACCTCTCGGCAAGCCGGCCGCTACCGTGGCTGCCCTCGCCCTCGTCCTGGCCTTCGCCCTGACCGGATGCGGCGGCGACGACGACAGCGACGGCGACACCGGGCCGACACCCACGGAGCCAACCTCCACGGAGCCAACAGCGTCCGAGCCCACCAACACCAGACCTGAGACCATCGAATCCGAACCGTCGGATGGCACGACCATCGAGGTCACCGTCGAGGGCGACACGGTCACCCCGAATGGCGAGCGGGTCGACGTCGACCGAGGCGAGCAGGTCCAGCTGGTCGTCACCGCCGACGCGGCCGGCGAGATCCACGTGCACTCCGATCCGGAGCAGGAGTTCGAGTACGACGCCGGCACGACCACACTGACTCTCACCAATCTGGACCGGCCCGGAGTGGTCGAGGTCGAGTCGCACACCCTCGACAAGGTGATCGTCCAGCTCGAGGTCAAGTGAGGTGACGGATCGCGACATCCTGGCGCATGGCATCGGCGGCGCCCAGGATCTCCCGATCCCGCCCGAGCTCGCCATCGCCGGGGCGGTCGCCGCCCTGACCGTCTCGTTCACGGTCCTTGCCGTCGCCTGGCGCACTCCTCGCTTCGACGCCGCCACCGGACGACCCGCCCCGGTTTGGCTGTCGCGTCTGGCCGGGTCCACGGCCTTCCGGGTCGCGCTGCGGTTGTTCGGCGTCGCCGTCTTCGGCTGGGCCCTGATGTCAGCGGTGTTCGGCAAGGACGTGCTGATCAACCCGTTCTTCGGGATGTTCTACGTCGTGCTGTGGGTCGGCATCGTCCCGCTGTCCCTGCTGTTCGGACCGTTCTACAAGGCGATCAGCCCGGTCCGCACGATCAACCTGCTCTTCGCCAAGGTTTCGGGCAGCGACCCAGACGTTGGACTCTTCCGCTATCCCGAGCGGCTCGGCAACTGGCCGGCCGCCCTTGGCCTCTACGCGTTCGTGTGGTTCGAGCTGGTCTACCCGTTCTCGACCCAGCTCGGACCAGTCCGGCTGTGGTACGCCGCCTACGTCGCCGCCATGCTGATCGGCGGCGCCCTGTTCGGCAACAGCTTCTACGAGAAGGCCGACCCGTTCGAGGTCTACTCCACGCTCGTCGGCCACCTCTCGATCTGGGGTCGCTCCGACCGGGGCGACGAGCTGGTGATCCGTTCCCCGATGGCCAACCTGGCGCAGGTCGTACCGCGCCCGGGCCTGGTCGCGGTGGTCGCCGTGATGTTCGGCAGCACCGCCTTCGACTCCTTCAGGGACTCCAACGTGTGGGTGCGGCACATCCAGGACTCCACCGTCTCGCCGCTGCTGCAGAACAACCTGATGCTGCTCGGCTTCTGTGTGGCCGTCGGGGTCCTGTTCTCGACCGCCACGGCCACCACGGGCGTCGACAAGGGCCAGCGTCGTACGGCGCTTCCGTCGCTGTTCGCGCACTCGATGGCCCCGATCATCGTCGGCTACATCACCGCCCACTACCTGAGCTACCTGCTCGAGGAGGGCCAGCGCACGCTGATCCAGATGAGCGACCCGTTCACCCGCGGCGACAACTACCTCGGCACCGGCAACCTGACGGTGAACGCCTGGCTGTCCTACCACCCGACCCTGCTCGCCACGACCAAGGTGGTGGCGGTCGTGATCGGGCACGTCCTGGGCGTGGTCGCGGCCCACGACCGGGCCATCGAGCTGCTGCCGAAGCGGCACCAGCTCACGGGTCAGCTGCCGTTGCTCATCGTGATGGTCGGCTTCACTGTCTCGGGGCTCTACCTGCTGTTCGCCGCCTGAATCCGCGGCTGGCCTGCGCAACCGGAGAGAGTCCCGGCACCACGTGGCTGGCCAGGTCCTCGACGGCGCGCAGCAGGGCGGAGTCGCCGGCCTCGACCAGCGTGTGGCCCGCGATCAAGGCGCGGTCGACGGCCGCCTGGTCGTCGGGCAGGTAGTGGATTCCGAGGACGCGGGAGAAGCCCTCGACCATGCCGCTGATGTCGGACTCCGACCAGCCCAGGGTGGACCGCATCCGGTTCACGACGACCCGCACGGGCGCGCCCATGGTGTGCTCGCGGAGCTCGACGAGGCCGCGGGCCAGCCGGGACAGCCCGACGGGGTCGGCGCTGCCGACCACGACGATCTCGTCGGCCGCGCCGAGCGCCGCCAGGGTCATCGCGTTGCGCCTCGGCAGCGAGCCGAACTCCAGGCCGGGATCGTCCTCGAGCGAGAACCCGGTGTCGACGATGACGTGCCCGCTCGTCCGCCCGACCTCGAGGATGTGCTCGACCGAGCCGGCGCGGATCTCGACCCAGCGATCGGCTCGCGGCAAGCCGGTGATCACGTTCAGCCGCCCCGACACTGCCCTCTGGACGGTCGGAAACAGGCCCTCGAGATCGCCGCTGCCAGACAGCCGAGCCGCGGAGAGCAGGCCGGACACCTCGTCCATCACCCCCAGCTGCTGGGCGACTGCGCCGCCGTAGGGGTCGGCATCGATGACGAGGGTCGGGGCGTCCCGACGGGCCAGTTCGGCACCGAGCGCCAGCGCGACCGTCGTACGACCCGGAGCGCCGGCGGGTCCCCAGACCGCGACGACGCGGCCGGCCCCGCCAGTCGCCGGGCCAGTTGCCGGGCCAGCGCCGGGCCAGCGACCGGGACAGACACCTCGGGAGGTACGACGTCCTCGCGGGCCACCGCGACCTGGTCCGGGGTCCCGGTTTCTGGTGCGTCGGCGTCGAGCACCGCATCGGGGAGCGCTTCGAGGTCTCGCTCCCCCACGAGCGTCGCCACCCCTATTCGAGCCGCCCGGGACCGGGCCGGGTCACCGGTGGGGTCGGCGGTGATTGCCACCGGCCGCACCCGGTGCCGTCGCAGGTGTTCGACGGCGGCAGCGTCGAGGCCGTGCGCATCGAGGGCGAGTACGGCGACGTCCGCCTGACCGGCCGTGGCCGTGGCCAGCAGGTCGTCGACGTCTACGCAGCGCTTGAGGACGACCACGCCCCGGCGACCAGTGAGCAGGCCGAGTGCCGTCGACTCCCAGGCTGCCCCCGAGGCCACCATGAGGACACAGACGTTGTTCATGGTCTGGCTCAGCCCTGCTTCACGAGATAGACGTTGTCGGTCTTGGCCGCCTGGACGACCGTGACGAGCGCATCGGCATCGGCGTCGGCTGGGATCCCGACCGTGACCTCACGGCCACCGGTCCCGGCCAGGCTGTCCTGCGCCCGCGCCAGGTCGGTGACGACCAGCCCGGTCAAAGCCAGCTGGGCAACGGGGTCGACGCTGGTCACCTTGCCCGCCTTGTCCTTCGCGATCGACGTGACGTAGACGTCGACCCGGTCACCCTGGGTCAGCCCGGCAGGGACGCCGGCGCCCTCGAACTCGAACGTCAGCGTCTTCAAGGTGGTCTCAGAACTCGTTCCGATCGCCGATCGCGGCAACAGCTCGCCCGCGCCGATGTCGCGGGTCAGCGTCGCGTCGTCCGGCAACGGCTCGTCGGCGGCGACGTAGCGATCCGCGTCGGAGGCCTGGACGAAGCGGACGTTGCGGGCGACCACGTCGGCATCGCCCACCGTGTCACCGGCGCCCATGTCGTCCGACACCGACCACACCGCCACGGAATCGTCCGCGTCTCCGAGGAACTTGGCGCCCACGAGAACCGACGCGGCCACGATCGCGACCCCGATCCACAGTCGCGGATCACGCCAGCCGGGTCTGGCCGCGCGCACGGCGGCAGGGGTGTAGGGGGTCTGGAGAGTCTTGCTCACGGGCTACATCATGCAAGGTCGGCTGGCTTCGGTCACATCGTCGTCCACAGGACGGCACGGCCGAGCCGCTGTCCACAGCCTCGGAGATCCGTCGCGCGAACACTGACGCCTTCATGGCAGAGTTGGCGCATGTCCGGTTCGACCCGATTCCTTACCCTGGCCGACGTGGCCGAGGTCCTCAACACCTCGAGCGCCCAGGTCTACGCGCTGGTTCGCCGCGGCGATCTGATGGCGATCAAGATCGGCGGGCGCGGTCAGTGGCGGGTCGAGTCGAGTCAGCTCGAGGCCTACATCGAGCGGCTCTACAAGGAGACCCAGGCCTTCGTCGCCGAACACCCCTACGTCGAGGGAGACAGCCGGCCCGAGGTCTGAGCGACCCGGGCCGGCGGGTCCTCCGGTCAGCCGTCCTCGCCGGCGAGCGTTACTTCGACCTGCGTCACCTTGCCGTCGCGCCGGACGGTGAGGGTGATCGTGTCCCCGGGCACGTGCGTCCGGATCTGCACGATCAAGGACTGGCCGTCGGTGACGGTCTGATCGTCCACCGCGGTGACCACGTCACCCTCCTCGAGGCCCGCATCGTCGGCCGGAGCGTCCGCGACCACCGAGTCGATGACCGCGCCGCCTCCGTCATCGTCTCCGCCGGTCACCACCTGGGCGCCGATGACGGGATATCGAGCCTTGCCGGTCCGCAGGATCTGGTCGGCCGTGGTCATCACCTGCTCGATCGGGATCGCGAAGCCGACGCCGATGTTGCCGGCCTCGCCACCGAGGGTGCTGCCTCCGGTCGTGGCGATCGCCGAGTTCACTCCGACGACCTGGCCCTGCATGTTCACCAGCGGGCCACCCGAGTTGCCGGGATTGATGGCGGCGTCGGTCTGCACCGCATTGATGTACGACGCGTCGTCGCTGCTCTTGCCGGTGGTGACCGGCCGGTTCAGCGCACTGATGATCCCGGAAGTGACTGTCTCGTTGAGACCAAGAGGGGAGCCGATCGCGACGACCGGGTCGCCGACGTTCATCGACTTGGAGGAGCCCAGCGACACCGGTTCGAGCTTCTTGGCCTGGGGGACGTAGAGCACCGCGATGTCGTAGACGGTGCTGGTGCCGATGAGGTTGGCCTTGTGCGCCCGACCGCTGTGGTCGACGACCTGGATGTCGCCGCCGTCCGCCGCACCGGCAACCACATGGTTGTTGGTGATGACGTGGCCCTGTCTGTCGAACACCCAGCCAGACCCGGTGGAACCGAGGTGTTCGCCCTCGTAGTCCGCCATGATCTGGACCGTGCTGGGCAGCAGCTCCTTGGCAACCGAGGCGACCGACTCGTTCCCGGCCTGGATCGGAGGAACGGACACGGTGTCGACGCCGTCGAGGCCGTTGCTCGACCTACCTTCGTCGTTCGCGTCCCGCCAGGACTCTGCGGCCAGGCCGCCGACGACGCCGCCGGCGAGGCCCACCACGAGCGCGAGGACGGCCACCAGCGGCCAGATCCAGCCGGAAACCTTGCCCCTGGCCGGTTTGGGGCCTGAGGCAGGACCGGCGGTCGGGTAGTGACGTGGGGCCCAATGGTCGCCGAGATACGTCGGGGACGGTGGTCCGTAGGGCTGCTCGAACCGGCTGGTCCCGCCCGGCGTCGGGTAGCTGCCCGAGCCTCCGGGGCTCGGCGGCTGCGAGTACGCCGGCCCGGCGTACGGCGGCGCGAGCCCGCGACTCGGGCTGACCCTGCGGCAGCTGCGGACCGATCGGCTGCGTGTGTTCCCAGCTGGTTGGCTCGACGTTGCCCGGGTCGTTGCCAGGGTCGTTGTCAGGGTCGTTGCCAGAGTCGTCGACAGGGGGGCTCACAGACCCATCCTGATCCACGAGGAGACGATCCGCTTGCTGACGTCGGACGGATCCGCGGTTGCCGGACCGCGCCGCGCCCGGGTTGGCGGGCGGCGTGGTGAACAGGCTGGTGACCGGGCCGCGGCGGTCCATGACCGGCGCCTCAGCGGGGGCACTGAGCGCCAGCACCCCGAACATGGCGGCACCGACCGATCCGGCCCCGATAGCGGCGAGGCCGGCGAACCGGCGGCCTCGCTCGTCGTGCTGGCCGGCGTTGTGGACGAAGTCGTTCTGGACGTAGTCGGGATAGGAGGCGAACGCGCCCGGACGGCACAGCGAGCCCTTGAGCCCCTCCGGGGCGGGGTCCGAGTCAGCGAGCGAGAGGGAGGCGAGCTGGCGCTTGACCCAGCCCTCGCGCTCAACCGCGACTCGACACGTCGGGCAGACATGGACGTGCGCCCAGGCCCGCTCCTCCTCGGCCGGGCGACATCTGGTTGTCGACGAGGGCACCTACGCGGTGACCGAGATGCATCATGGCGTCGGCACCCGGGACCGTCGGGGGCCCTTCAGCCGGGCAGGGACGGGGACCCGCGGGCCGGAGTAGCGGGTTCGGCCGCCACCAGGCGCCCGGTGGGCCAGGGCGTCGCGGAGCATGGCGCGGCCACGGTGGATGCGGGAGCGGACGGTGCCGAGCTTGGCGTCCAGGATCTCCGCGATCTCCTCGTAGGTGAGGCCTTCGACGTCGCACAGGACGACGGCGGCGCGGAAGTCGGGAGGAAGCAGCGCCAGCGCCCGCTCGATGTCGTCGTCGAACGTCCGGTCGGCGAAGTGTTCGGCAGGAGAGAGTTCCGCGCTCGGCAGCCGACCTTCGCGCTCGTCGGACAACGCGTCGAAGCGGATCCGCTGCTTGCGGCGGGCCTGGTCGAGGAAGAGGTTGGTCGTGATCCGGTGCAGCCAGCCCTCGAAGGTGCCCGGGGTGTAGGTCGACAACGACCGGAACACGCGGACGAACACCTCCTGCGTCAGGTCTTCAGCATCGGGCCGGTTGCCGGTCAGGCGGTAGGCAAGCCGGTAGACGCGGTCGGAGTGCTGTTCGACGATCTCGTCCCAGGTCGGGACCTCGGTCGCCATGCTCTCCATGCGGGGCTCCTGCGGTTTGGGGTGGAACAGCGTCTGACCTCTCAGGCTAGGGACCGGTTCTGAGAGAACCCTGTGAGAACACACGATCCTAGTTGAACAACGAAGCTGCCCCCCGGTCTGTTCCGTCGTACCTCCGACTGGGAGGTTGTATCGTCACTCACGTTCACCGACCAGTCGTCAACCGGAGGCTCCCATCACCACGCCGCTCAAGCCAGCAAGCTGGTCCTACGCCGAGGAGTTCATCGCCGAAGACGAGGTGCTGACGGCCGCGCGCGCCCGAGCCGCGGAAGTCGGCGTCGTACCGATCGGCAACGGCGTCGGCTCGGCGCTGCGCTTCCTGGCGTCGGTCCTCGAGGCCCGCGCCGTCGTCGAGATCGGCACCGGCACCGGCGTTTCCGGGCTGTGGCTGCTGCGCGGCATGCGTCCCGACGGCATCCTCACCACCGTGGACATCGAGACCGAGCACCAGCGGCTCGCCAAGCAGACCTTCACCGAGGCCGGCGTTCCCGCCCAGCGCGCCCGCACCATCTCCGGCGCCGCGCTCGAGGTGTTGCCGAGGCTCACCGATGGCCACTACGACCTCGTCTTCTGCGACGGCGACAAGCGAGAGTACGCCGCCTACCTCAAGGAAGCCCTTCGCCTGCTGCGTCCCGGCGGCATCGTGGCCTTCGACAACGCCCTGTGGCACGACCGGGTCGCCGATCCGGCGCAGCGCGACGAGGAGACCGTGGAGATCCGCTCCCTCGGCCGCGAGGTCGCCGAGGCCGACGGCCTGGTGCCGGTGCTGCTGCCCGTCGGGGACGGCCTGCTGGTCGCGAAGAAGGAATGGACGCCCGAGGAGGACTAGTCCGCTTGCTAGTGCCGCGATCGGACAACGTTGGCCGGCGAGAGCGCTTGCCGATCGTGCTGCGATGGCAAGGCCGAGGGAGAGGATGGTCCTGGCCGCGCCGACGTCGACCGAACAGCTGGACTCAAACACCCAGTGGTGGAGCCGCTGGGACGGCTGGATCCCTTGACCACGCCCGAGCAACGTCGGTGACCTGGCCAAGGCACGCGCAACGGAAGAAGTTCGGCCTAGTAGCTGGGGGCGGCGGCGAAGCCGTCCCAGCCCTCGGCGACGGCCACCACGTCGCACTCCTCGATCAGGATCGGGGCCGAGCCGACGATCTGTGAGCCTGGGGAGTCGGCGGCCCCTTCGGTGAAGCTCTTCTGGAACTCGGCGCGTGCCTCGTCGCTGGCGAACACGTAGCAGCCCTCGAACCATTCACCAGGGCGGACCCGCCAGGTCTTGAAGCGCAGCCCGGTCATCCCGGTGAACCGGGCATACGACGTGTCGGCGACGTACGACGCCAACTGATCCTCGACGCCGGCCGGAGCGGACGCGAGTGACCAGCGGACGGTCAGGCCCTTCATCAGCCCACACCTTCGAGCGGAGTCGTCTCGGCGGAGCCAGGCCAACAGGGCGCGGGCGCCGTATCCGGTGGGCCCGGTCGTCCACTCGAAGTTCTCGGTCTGAGAGTCGCCCGCCGAAGCGATGTCGAGATGCGCCCAGGGCACGTCTCCGGCGAAGTGCTGGAGGAACAGGGCCGCCGTGATCGCGCCCGGCTGGCCGGCGCCGTTGTCGGCGTCGGCCACCTTCGAGGCCAGCTTCTCCTCGTACTCGGTGGCGAGCGGGAACCGCCACAGCGGCTCGCCGGCGGCGTCGCCCGCAGCTGCGATCGACGCCGAGAGGGCCTCGTCGTTGGCGAAGTAGCCGCCCGTGCGAAGGCCGAGGGCGACCTTCATCGCGCCGGTCAGGGTCGCAATGTCGACCAGGGCATCGGGGGCGAGCTCGGCGACGGCGTACGCCATCGCATCCGCCAGCACCAGGCGTCCCTCGGCGTCGGTGTTGGTGACCTCGGTGGTGCGGCCACCGAAGTGGCGGATCACGTCTCCGGGGCGCAAGGCGTGGCCGCTGATCGCATTCTCGGCAGAGGCGACGAGCCCGGTGACCCGCACCTTGCAGCCGACCTCGGCCAGCGCACCCAGGGTCGCGATGACGACGGCACCACCGGTCATGTCGCGCTTCATGTTGACCATCGACTCGCCGGGCTTGATCGACAGCCCGCCGGAGTCGAAGGTGATGCCCTTGCCGACGAGCACGACGTGCGGTGTGTTCTTGTTTGCGTGCGGAGGGGTGTAGTCGATCTGGATCAGCCGCGGCGGGGTGGCGGACGCCTGGCCGACGGCCACGATGCCACCGAAGCCACCCTCGGCGAGCTCCTTCTCGTCCCAGACGCGGAACCCGAGCCCGGCCGCCTCTGCGACCAGCTCGGCCTGGTCGGCCATCCACTGAGGGTTCTTCACGTTCGACGGCATCGTCGCCAGCACCCGGGCCCGCCACCCGGCGCCACCGATCGCGAGTGCCCTCGAGAGGGCACCCTGCTCGTGCGGACTCGGCACACGCGAGCACGACGCGGGCCACCGGCTGCTGCTTGGGTCCGTCCAGCCGCCAGTGGAACCCGAAAGAGCCGAGCATCGCTCCCACGACGAACGCCTCGAAGCCCTGCGTCGTCGGCCACGCTTGCGACCGTGGTCGCGACGCTGCCCTTGCCGGCCACGGCCCGCGCCAGCGCGGCGCCGGCCCGGCGCAGGTCCGCATCGGACTGCTCCCCCACGCCGACGAAGACCAACAGGCTCAGGTCGTCGTGGGCGAGCACGGGATGGGTGACCACCTCGCCGGCCTTGCCGGTGGCCTCGTGGTGCTCGAGCAGGGCGAAGCCGTCGAGGGCCAGCGCGTCGAGGAGCTCCTCTGCGCCGGGCCCGAGCGTCAGCTCGCCGTCCCCGGGAAGTACCGGCACGGCCACTGCCTCCACGCCCCTGAGGGCGTGCGGCAGCAGCGCACTGAGTGCGAACTCCGGTGGGGATACCTGACGAGGCAGAGTAGGGGTGTGCGTCTCCGAGATGGCCACAGGCGTCAGCCGACGACATCCTTGAGAGCGTCGCCCAGTGCGCGTGCCTCTTCGGCGTTGAGCTCTACGACCAGACGGCCACCGCCTTCGAGCGGGACGCGCATCACGATCCCGCGTCCTTCCTTGGTGACTTCCAGCAGACCGTCGCCCGTCCGCGGCTTCATCGCCGCCATACGCGCACCTCTTCCTTCGTTTTCACGCGCCGGTCGGCGCAGGACGCAGCGACCATTATCCCTCATCCGGCCGTGCATCCGACCACTACCCTGATCCCACCCGTCCCGAGAGGCAGCCATGATCGATCAGCCGGTGTCCTACGACGTCAACGAAGGCAGGGCCACCATCACCCTCAACCGACCCGAGGCGATGAACAGCCTCGACATCGCGACCAAGGAGGCACTGCTGTCGGCCGTCCGCCGGGCCGCATCGGACCCGGACGTGAGGTGCGTCGTGCTGACCGGCACCGGCCGGGCCTTCTGCGTCGGCCAGGATCTCAAGGAGCACATCGCGCTCCTGTCGGACGATCCCGAGGGGGCGCTGTCGTCCACGGTCGACAGCCACTACAACCCGATCGTGACCACCCTGGCGACGATGCCGAAGCCCGTCATCGCCGCCCTGAACGGGGTCGCCGCCGGCGCCGGGGCGTCGCTGGCGTTCGCCTGCGACTTCCGGATCCTCGTGGACACCGCCAGCTTCAACCTGGCCTTCACCGGGGTCGCCCTGTCCTGCGACACGGGTTCCTCGTGGACGCTGCAGCGGCTGGTCGGCCGGGCCAAGGCGATCGAGATGCTCTACTTCCCGACCACTGTCACGGCCGCGGACGCGTTGGCGCTGGGCATCGCCACGACCGTCGTACCCGCCGACGACTTCGAGGCGACCGTCGCCGAGCTCGCGAACCGGCTGGCGAACGGGCCGACGGTTTCCTACGGCTCGATCCGGCAGTCGGTGGAATACGCGGCCGGGCACAGCTTCGAGGACGCGCTCGCAACCGAGTCGCGGATGATGGCGAAGACCGGAGCCACCCAGGACCACCGCGATGCCGTGGCGGCCTTCATCGCCAAGGAGAAGCCGAAGTTCGCTGGCCGCTAGGCCGGTGTTCGGCCGCTAGCGCGAGCCGCCGAGCGCGCTCAGGAGCTGGCGAGGGGCCCTGACCCGCATCCGTTGCCGGCTCGGGTGGGCGCCGTACTCGACGGTGATGGCGGCGCCTGCGAAGTGGTGGTTGTACCACATGGTCATGGTGCCGTGGCACACGCCGCCACAGGCAAACCGCTTGAGGGGCAGGTGGAGGTGCGCGGCCAGCCGACGCGCGAAACTCGGCCACCTTGGTGTCGCTGTCCACGCCGTTCAACGGCTGATGGAAGCTGACGATCCGGCGCGGGCGCACGTCGCGCAGGAACTTCATCACCGCCTTCGTCTCCCGCTCCGAGGCCGGTTTCGGGCCCGACTCGTAGTCACCGTCGAGGTCCTTCCATCGGTAGGGGTAGTTCCGGTTGAGGTCGACTCCACGGCTGTTCTTGCGGGTGTGGCGGGCCAGCCCGTCCGGGTTGTACGACGGGATCACCCACAGGTCGAGGCCACGGATGGGCGCGCCGTCGCGCAACGACCAGAGGATCTGTCGGGGAGCCGGCTCGTCGCCGTGCATGCCCGCGATGACGACGGCTTTGGGCTGGCCCGGCTGGCCAAGGTGGTAGGCGCGGATCGCGCGACCCCGCGCCGTTCGGCCGAGCACCCGCCGGCCGATCACGGCGTCGCCCGCTGTCGCTGCCGGTGTCGCTGCCGGCTGTCGCCTGCCCGGCCGCCTGTCCGGCCACCTGTTCGGCCCCCTGCTCGGCCATGACCGAGGCCTGGGGTAGGGCGAGCAGGGTGCAGCCGAGGAGGCCGGATGCAAGAAGAACCGTTGTCCGCATGATCACACCGCCGAGGTCAGGTAGGCGCCGGTGAATACGCAGACGCCGAGGATCAGGCCGACATGGGCCAGCACGGAGAGGCCCGGCCCGGAGCTCCACGTGTCTTCCGCGCGGGGGCTCGCGTGCTTGCCGCGAGTAGGCAGCCAGCGCATCAGGATGAGCAGGCCGACGATGGCGGTCACCCACCAGAAGAACAGGGCGATGATGCCCACCAGCGAGCCACCCGCGAACTTCTCGTCGTCGGCGACCAGGAACGTCAGCCAGACGACCAGGGCCAGCACTCCGGCGACCGTGTGCGCCTTGACCAGCCCGCGCCCGATTCGAAAGGTGCCGGCACCGTTCTTCTCGTTCGCCAGCCGGACCCGGGTCAGGACGACGTCCAGCGCAGCGAGGCCGGTCAGGACGTAGACGATCGGGGCCATGGACACGTCAGGCAGTTTGCACTAGTTCGCATCGTCAGCTCTCATCGCCCTGCCATCACCATCGGCGTCGCGGGCGCGTTCGGCCTCCAGCTCGGTGGCCAGCCGATGCAGCAAGGCGTCCACCTCGGACATCCGGTAGCCGACCAGCGCCGTGGAGAACTTCACCGCGCGGAGGTCGTCTGCATCCAGCCGTTGACCGGCGCGGACGAGGGCGTCCGGCCGGTCGTCGTACACCTCGGCCATGGGGCGGCCGTAGCCGGCCGCCACCGCGGCGACGCCACCCATGGCGAGCACGATCAGGATCGCGAAGAACCACATCATCGACTTACTCCGGTTGCCTGGGGTGTACGGCGGTGGGGCCAAGGCCGGCCCGCGCCGCGACCATCATCTCCACCACCTCGTCGGTGTCGTCGGTCACGGTCAGCAGGTCGAGATCGGCCTTCGAGATCTTGCCGTCAGCCAGCACGGTGTCCCGCATCCAGGCGAGCAGACCGCTCCAGTAGTCGACTCCGATCAGCGCGACCGGGAACGAGGTGACCTTCTGCGTCTGGACCAGGGTCAGCGCCTCGAACAGCTCGTCAAAGGTGCCGAGACCACCCGGCAGGACCGCGAACCCCTCGGCGTACTTGACGAACATGGTCTTGCGGGCGAAGAAGTAGCGGAAGTTGATGCCGATGTCGACCCACTGGTTCAGGCCGGTCTCGAAGGGCAGCTCGATGCCGAGGCCGACGCTCACACCCCCGGCCTGGCTGGCGCCCTTGTTGGCGGCCTCCATCGCGCCCGGCCCCCCACCGGTGATGACCGCGAACCCGGCATCGGCCAGCTTGCCACCGAGCTCCTCGCCCTTGGCGTAGAACGGGTCGTCGCGCTTCGTGCGGGCGGAGCCGAAGACGCCGATCGCGGGACCCAGCTCGGCCAGCGCACCGAACCCCTCGACGAACTCGGCCTGGATCCGCATCACCCGCCACGGGTCCAGGTGCACCCAGTCGGTGGGGCCGCGCGAGTCGAGCAGTCGCTGGTCGGTGGTGCCCTCGTCGATCTGGTCCCGCCGCATCGTGACGGGGCCCTTGTGCTTCTCTCCTTCGATCACGTCCCTGCCCTCACATCTGCCACCAGCCATTCCTTGAGCTGGCGCTCGCAGCGCTCGATGTGCTCGATCGGAACGTACTCCTCCTGCTTGTGCGCAAGCATCGGATCGCCCGGTCCGAAGTTGACGGCCGGCACGCCGAGGCCGGTGAAGCGGGCGACGTCGGTCCAGCCGAACTTGGGGTTCGCCGTGCCGCCGACGGCCTCCAGGAACGCCTTGGCGGCCGGCTGGTCGAGCCCGGGCATCGCGCCGGGCGCGGAGTCGGTGACGGTCAGCTCGTAGCCCTCGAAGAACTCGCGCAGGAACGCCTCGGCCGCCTTCTCGTCGCGGTCGGGGGCGAACCGGTGGTTGACCGTGACCACGCACTCGTCGGGCAGCACGTTGCCGGCGACCCCGCCGCTGATGAACACCGCGCTCAGGCCCTCGCGGTACTCCAGCCCGTCGATCACCGGCCTGCGCCCGTCGTACTCGTTGAGCCTGGCCAGGATCGGCGCCGCCTTGTGGATCGCGTTCACGCCCTTCCAGCTGCGCGCGGCGTGCGCCCGTTCTCCGGTGGTGCGTACGTCGGCCCGCATCGTGCCCTGGCAACCCGCCTCGATGACCGCGTCGGACGGCTCCATCAGGATCGCGAAGTCGCCCTTCATCAGCGCCGGGTCGCTCAGGGTGAGGCGGGACAAGCCGTTGAGGTCGGCCTCGATCTCCTCGCAGTCGTAGAAGATGAAGGTGATGTCGCGATTGGGCGTCGTGACGTCTGCCGCGAGCTTCAGCGCGACCGCGCATCCACCCTTCATGTCGCAGGTCCCGAGGCCGTGCAGGTAGGTGCCGTCGTTCCTGGCGGGCAGGTTGTCGTTGATCGGGACGGTGTCGATGTGGCCGGCGATCACCACGCGTTCCGGCCTGCCGAGCTGGGTCCGGGCGATGACAGTGTTCCCGCGTCGGGTCAGTTCGAGGTGCGCCAACGGGCTGAGTGCGGCCTCGATCGCGTCGGCGATCGCGCGCTCGTTCCTGCTCACCGACTCCAGGTTGACCAGTTGTTCGGTCAGCGTTACCGCGTCGGCCGTCAGGTCCAGCTTCATGGCGCCATCCAACCAGCCGAGTTGGAAGTAGCTCGGTTCATGTCACACCAGCGCAACAGCCACCTTCGGCTCCCCACTGGCATCCTCGAACGACACCGAGGTGGCGAGGGTCTCGGCCGCGATCAACGCCTCATGGGTGCGGGCGGCGGCCAGGACGGACTCCGGACCGGCGATCGTCAGGGAGATCCGGTCGGACACGTGCAGCCCGGCTTCGCGGCGGGCCTGCTGGACCTGGCGGACCAGGTCTCTGGCCACGCCCTCGGCCTCGAGCTCGGGCGTCACCTCGGTGTTGAGTACGACGAAGCCGCCGCGCGGCAGCATCGCGGTCGCAGAGTCCTCCGACCCGGCAGCCACGGTCTCCAGGGAGTACTCGCCGTCCTCCAGCACCAGCCCACCCGAGGTGACGCGGCCGTCCTCGGCCACCGACCAGTCACCGGACTTCGAACCCTTGATCGCCAGCTGGACGTCCTTGCCGAGCCGCGGCCCGGCGACGCGAGCGTTGACGGTGAGCTTCTGCTGAGACGCCGTACGACGCCGACTCGGGGTGCTCTGCGTCGAGCAGCCGGACCGACTTCAGGTTCAGCTCGTCGGCGATGATGCCCTCGAAGCCCGCGAGGGCCGCCGGGTCGGCGACGACCACGGTGAGCTCGGACAGCGGCAGCCGGTTCCGAAGGTTCGCCGCCTTCCGCAGGGCCGAGCCGGCCGAACAGGCGTCACGCACGACGTCCATGGCGGCCACCAGCGCCCGGTCCTCGGCTGAGTCCGCCCGCAAGCTCGGCGGCCTCTGGCCAGTCGGTCAGGTGGACCGAGCGACCACCGGTCAGCCCGCGCCAGACCTCCTCGGTGGTCAGCGGCAGAAGCGGCGCAGTCACCCGGCAGACCACCTCGAGCACGGTGTAGAGGGTGTCGAAGGCGGTAGTGGTTTCGAGACGGGGCCTGACGGCCCTCCTCAACCACCGAAGCCGAAGAAGAGTCGACGGCCCAGAACCGTTCGCGGGAACGCCGGATGTACCAGTTGGTCAGCACGTCGAGGAACGCCCGCGTCGAGTCGCAGGCGTTGGCGACCTCGTAGTTGTCGAGCTGCTCGGTCATCGCCTCGACGTACTGGCGGCACTTCGCCAGCAGGTAACGGTCCAGCGGGTCCTGCGAAGAGGTCGACCACTTGGCGTCGTACCCACCGTCGGCCGCGTTGGCATAGAGCGAGAAGAAGTACCAGCTGTTCCACAGCGGGATCAGCACCTGCCGCACCGAGTCGCGGATGCCCTGCTCGGTGACGATCAGGTTGCCGCCGCGCAGGATCGGCGACGACATCAGGAACCAGCGCATCGCGTCGGCGCCGTCGCGGTCGAACACCTCGTAGACGTTGGGGTAGTTGCGCAGCGACTTCGACATCTTGTTGCCGTCGGAGCCGAGCACGATGCCGTGGCTGAGGCAGGTCTCGAACGCCGGCCGCTCGAAGATCGCGGAGGCGATCACGTGCATGGTGTAGAACCAGCCGCGGGTCTGACCGATGTACTCGACGATGAAGTCACCCGGGAAGTGGTCCTCGAACCAGTCGGCGTTCTCGAACGGATAGTGGACCTGGGCGAACGACATCGAGCCGGACTCGAACCAGCAGTCGAGGACGTCGGTGACCCGGCGCATCGTCGACTTGCCCTCCCCGATCGGCCGAGGGTCGTCCGGGTTGGGTCGGGTCAGCTCGTCGATGAACGGGCGGTGCAGGTCGGTGACCTCCACGCCGAAGTCGTTCTTCAGCTCCTCGAGCGAGCCGTAGACATCGATCCGCGGGTACGCCGCGTCGTCGCTCTTCCAGACCGGGATCGGCGATCCCCAGAACCGGTTGCGCGAGATCGACCAGTCCCGGGTGTTCTCCAGCCACTTGCCGAACTGGCCGTCCTTGACGTGCTCGGGCACCCAGCGGATCTCCTGGTTGAGCTCGAGCATCCGGTCGCGGATCTTGGTCGTCTGCACGAACCACGACGAGACCGCCATGTAGATCAGGGGTTCGCGGCAGCGCCAGCAGTGCGGGTAGGAGTGCTCGTAGGTCTCCCGGCGCAGCAGCACCGTTCCGGGCATGACCGAGCCGTGGTTTCGAGACGGGCGCAGAGCGCCCTCCTCAACCAACGACTGCGACGGGCGCAGAGCGCCCTCCTCAACCAACGACAGGTGGCGGCCTTGAGGTGGTCGATGATGGCGAGGTTGGCGTCGAAGACGTGCATCCCGGCGTACTCGTCGACGGGGTGGATGAACTTCCCGTCCTTGCCGACCGGGATCACGGGCTCGATGCCCTCGCGGTCGGTGACGATCTTGTCCACTTCGCCGAAGGCGCCGGCGGTGTGCACCAACCCGGTGCCGTCCTCGGTGGTGACGAACTCGGCCGCGAACACGCGATGCGCGTTCTTGTGGCCGACGTAGTAGGAGAACGGCGGTGTGTACGCGCTGCCGACCAGGTCGGCGCCCGTCAGCCGCTCGACCACGCGGAAATCGGTGGTCGAGCCGTCGAGACCCCGAGCTCGCGCGCGTACGCCGCAAGTCGCGCCGCGCCGATCACGTAGCGCTCAGTGGTTTCGGGGTCGCCCGGGTGCGGAGCCTCGACCACGACGTAGTCGATGTCCGGGCCGACCATGATTCCCAGGTTGGCGGCGAAGGTCCACGGCGTCGTCGTCCACACCAGCGCCAGCGCGCCGGCCGCGGGGCCGTCGGTCAGCCGCAGGCCGACGGTGACGGACGGGTCCCGGCGCATCTGGTAGACGTCGTCGTCCATCCGCAGCTCGTGGTTGGACAACGGCGTCTCGTCGTTCCAGCAGTAGGGCAGCACGCGGAAGCCCTCGTAGGCCAGGCCCTTGTCGTGGAGCTGCTTGAACGCCCACATCACCGACTCCATGTAGTCGGTGTCGAGGGTCTTGTAGTCGTTGTCGAAGTCGACCCAGCGGGCTTGGCGGGTGACGTAGTCGCGCCACTCCTGGGTGTACTCGAACACCGACTTGCGGCACTCGGCGTTGAACTTCTCGATGCCGAGCTCGAAGATCTCGTCAGTCGTCTTCATCCCGAGCTGGCGCATCGCCTCGAGCTCGGCAGGCAGGCCGTGGGTGTCCCAGCCGAAGCGGCGCTCCACGCGCTTGCCGCGCATGGTCTGGAAGCGCGGGATCAGGTCCTTGACGTAGCCGGTCAGCAGGTGGCCGTAGTGCGGCAGGCCGTTGGCGAACGGCGGGCCGTCGTAGAAGACGAACTCGTTCTCGCCGTTGGGGCCCGCTTCGCGTTGCTCGACGGACGCCCGGAAGGTGTCGTCGTCCTTCCAGTACGCCAGCACCCGCTCCTCGATCTCGGGGAACTTCGGGCTCGACGGCACGCTCGGCTGCTCGGCGTCCTGGTTCGTGGTGACCTTCGGATAGGTCATCGGCGGCTCTCCTGCGGTACGTCTCGGTGTCTTCGTTGGTACGAACTTGCTCGAGACCACGAGGACGACAGCTTCGCCGCGGTACCACCTCGCTTGCCACTCTCATGGTCTCGACAAGCTCGACAGGCCGACCGCTTCATGACGGCTGTAACGGGCCTGCCCGTCCGGTTCTAATGAGCTTCGAGGTCTCGACAAGCTCGACCGACGAAGCTGTTCTTCCGGAGGCTCGCCGCTGATGACGGCTCGAACGCCTATGGCCCAACGGTACCGGTCGAGCCGCCGGTTCAACCAATTGATTGGTCTCGACGGGTGGTTCCTGAGCTTGTCGAAGGGCTCGACCACCGGGGATCCGTAGTGTTGGGGGGTGACTTCCGCACCCGGCTCATCACGTCCAGTCCTCGGCCCCGTCGTCAGCATGGGGCTTCGGCCTCGCCACGATCGACTCGAACAAGACCGTCCTCGACGTCTGGTTCCCGCAGCCCGCGTTGGGGTCCGCGCCCGACGACCCCCAGGCCGAGTCGGCGCTGAAGGCGCTCGCCGCCAGCGACCACGCTCGCGGCGTACGACGTGAGGTGCGGCTGGTCGAGATCGCCGATCTCCAGAGCGCGCCGACGTCCACCGAGGACGTCTGGCTGCGCCTGCATCTGTTGTCCGCGCGGCTTGTCGTCCCCCACACGATCAACATGGACGGCGTCTTCGGCCTGCTGACCAACGTGGTGTGGACCAACGCCGGGCCGTGCGCGGTGGAGGGGTTCGAGCTCACGCGGGCCCGGATGCAGAAGGGGGGAAACCACGTCACGGTGTACGGCGTGGACAAGTTCCCTCGGATGGTCGACTACGTCGTGCCGTCGGGGGTGCGGATCGCCGACGCGGACCGGGTCCGGCTCGGGGCACACCTGGCGTCAGGCACAACCGTGATGCACGAGGGCTTCGTGAACTACAACGCCGGCACCCTCGGCGCGTCGATGGTGGAGGGCCGGATCTCGGCCGGCGTCCTCGTCGGTAGCGGTTCCGACGTCGGCGGTGGAGCGTCGATCATGGGCACCCTGTCCGGCGGCGGCCAGCACATCATCTCGATCGGCGAGGGCTGCCTGCTCGGCGCCAACGCCGGCATCGGCATCTCGCTCGGCGACGACTGCGTCGTCGAGGCCGGCTGCTACGTCACAGCCGGAACCAAGGTCACGCTCGACGACGGCAAGATCGTCAAGGCGCTCGAGCTCTCCGGCGCCAGCAATGTCTTGTTCCGCCGCAACTCGGTCTCCGGCGCCATCGAGGCAGTGCCGTGGAAGGGCCGGGCCGACGGGAAGGGCATCGAGCTCAACGCCGCCCTGCACAGCAACTGATGGATCACTGATGCGCCGGGGCGCGAAGGCTGCGCTCCTCGGACTGGCCTTGCTCATCGTCATCGGAGCGATCGGGGTCGCCCTCTGGAAGGGCGCAGGCCCCCTGCCAGACCCTGAGGGCTGCACCGCATCCGTGGGCGGGCACGAGGTGACGCTGAGCACCGAACAGTCCGAGAACGCAGCCCTGATCGCGGCGATCGGCGTACGCCGCGGGCTTCCGGCGCGCGCGGTGAGCATCGCGCTGGCCACGGCGTACCAGGAAAGCAAGATCACCAACATCGAGGCTGGCGACCGCGACTCGCTGGGAATCTTCCAGCAGCGGCCCTCGCAGGGCTGGGGCAGCCCCGACGAGATCCTGGACCCCTACTACTCCATCAACGCGTTCTACGACGCGCTGGTCGAGATCGACGGCTACGACAAGATGCGGATAACCGACGCGGCCCAGGAGGTCCAGCGGTCGGGGTTCCCGGAGGCCTACGAGGACCACGCCGAGGACGCCCGGGCCCTGGCTTCGGCGCTGACCGGCTACTCGCCCGGCCGGTTCACGTGCGTCGTGGACGATTCCGGCAGCGACGGCCCCACGCGGCTCGGCAAGGACGGGCTGACGTCCGACGCGGCCGCCGTACGACGCGATCTCGACGCCGCGTTCGGTGGGCTGCCGCTCGGTGGGTTCGCTCCGGGCGGCGTGAGCAGCGGCCACACGGAGGGATCGGCGCACTACGAAGGTCGGGCAATCGACATCTTCGTGCGCCCGATCAACCCGGACAACAAGCGCCAGGGCTGGGCGATCGCCGCCTACCTGGTCGCCCAGGCCGACCGGCTCCACCTCGCGCACGTCATCTTCGACGACCGGATCTGGACCTCCGGCCGCACCTCGGAGTCAGGATGGCGCGACTACGACCCGGGCGACACGTCCGGGAAGTCGGACGCGACCGTCGCCGTCCTCGAACACCGCGACCACGTCCACGTGGACGTGCCCTGACTGACGGCAATCGGACCAACTAGCCCGATCTAGCCATCCAAGAGCCGATTGACGTGCGACCATCGCCTTGGGGGATCCTCGGGGGGCGAGGATCCAATGGGGGAAGTCGAACATCATGAGCGATTCCACGTTGTACACGATCGGCACCGCACTGGGCCGCGCCAAGGACCAGGGTCTGACGGTCCAGGTGCTGGTCGAGGGCCAGTGGCTGGACGGCAGGGTCGCCGCGACCGACGGCCACGGCCTGGTGTTGGCGGCCGAGGGCTTCGAGCAGTCGGTGATCAGGATGCAGAGCATCTCGGCCGTGCGCGTCTTCAGCGCCGCGCCGACGACCAGGGCGCACGCCTATGCGACGGCCGCGTCGAACGCCCAGCCGATGCCCGGTCCGCAGGATTCGGATGTCGACCGCTACGCCGGTCGCCCCGAGCTCACGATGGCCAGCTACACGCGCTAGGCGCGAGTCGACAGGCGACCAGCGGCTGCGTCGACGCGCTCGTCGGTGGCAGTGAAGGCGATCCGGACGTGGTCTCGGCCGGCTGCACCATAGAACGAGCCGGGCGCGACCAGGATGCCGCGGTCGGCTAGCCAGGAGACGGTCTCCCAGCAGTCCTGCCCGCGGGTCGCCCAGAGATAGAGCGACGCCTCGGAGTGGTCGATCCGGAAGCCGGCGGCCTCGAAGGCAGTCTTGAGCTTGGTACGACGGGCGGCATAGCGGGCATGCTGCTCGGCGACGTGCCGGTCGTCGTCGAGAGCGGCCACCATGGCGACCTGCTGGGGAGCGGGCATCTGCAGGCCGAGGTTCTTGCGAACCGCCAGCAGCTCCTTCACCAGCGCCGGGTCACCGGCGACGAACGCACACCGGTAGCCGGCCAGGTTGGACCGCTTCGAGAGCGAGTGCACCGCCAGGATGCCCTCGAACGAACCGCCACAGACGTCGGGGTGCAGCACCGAGACCGGCGCCGCCTCCCAGGCGCACTCGAGGTAGCACTCGTCGGACACCAGGATCGTGCCGCGCTGGCGACACCAGTCGACGACCTTCTTGAGATGGTCGACCGGAAGCACCCGACCGGTCGGATTCGACGGCGAGTTGATCCACAGCAGCTTGGGCACCTCCGGACCGATCGCCGTCAGCGAGTCCGCGGCGAAGCCCCGCGCACCCGCCAAGGCAGCGCCGACCTCGTAGGTGGGGTAGGCAAGCTCCGGGTAGACGATCAGGTCGCCGGCCCCGATCCCGAGATGGACGGCCATCGAGCCGATGAGCTCCTTGGAGCCGATCACCGGAAGGACGGCGTCAAGGCTCAGGTTGCGCACCCCGAACCGGCGCGCCAACCAGTCGATCGCGGCCTGCCGGGTCTCGACCCGGCCGATGGTCAACGGGTAGCCGGGTGCGTCCGCGGCAGAGCGCAGGGCTTGCTGGACGATCTCGGGCGTCGGGTCGACCGGTGTGCCCATGGACAGGTCGACGATCCCGTCGTCGTGGCCGCGCGCCCGCTCGGCGTACGTCGTCAGGTTGTCCCACGGAAAGTCCGGGAGCCGACCGGAAACGCGGGCGAAGGTCACTCCTGGGGCTGCGGGGGCAGCGCCTCGATGAGCGCGTGGTCCTTGTCGATCACGCCCATCTTCGCTGCACCACCGGGCGAGCCGAGGTCTTCGAAGAACGCGACGTTCGCGGTGTAGTAGTCCTTCCACTGCTCCGGCGTGTCGTCCTCGTAGAAGATGGCCTCGACCGGGCAGACCGGCTCACACGCACCACAGTCGACGCACTCGTCGGGGTGGATGTAGAGCATCCGCTTGCCTTCGTAGATGCAGTCGACCGGACATTCGTCGACGCAGGCACGATCCTTGAGATCGACGCACGGCTGAGCGATGACGTAGGTCAAGAGATCCTCCTGGGCTTTGCTGTAACGAGGACAGCCTAGTATCCCCGGCATGGATCCCGACACCGGCTCCCAGAGCGTGGGCAGCCGAGTTGGCCACCATCTGCTCGGGCCCCACGTGGTGGGCCAGCGGGTCGTCGTACGACGGGTGCTGCGTGGCCAGACCGGGCCCAGTGGTGGGCCGGCCATGACCGACGTCGTGGGTGTGTGCACCGCCTGGGCCGACGGGGTCTGCGTGGTCGACGGTCAGTCCATCGTGATCGCCGACATCGTGTCCGGAAAGCCGGTGCCACCCCGGCCATCGGTGCGACATCGGGCCAGCCCGGGCGAAGCGCAGCGTCGGGCCCTGGCGCTCTGGCCGGACCTGGTCACCGCTCCCCTCGAGGACTGGATCCTGCGTACGTCGCAGACCTCGACCGCCCGCCGCGCCAACTCGGTGCTGGCCATCGGCGACTCCGGCCTCGAAGACCCGGTGTCCGTGGTCTCGGCGTACTACCACGCCCGGGGTCGGCGGCCGATCGCGGCCGTGGTCGCGGACTCCCCGGAATTCCTTCTCTTTCGCGACCGGGGCTGGGTGCCGGAGAGCCCCGACGCGGACACGCGCTTCCAGATCGCTGGGGTGTCGCAGGCTCACCGGGCCCTGCGCACGGATGTCGTCATCTCGACCGGCTCCACCAGCACTGGTCCAGGAGGACGGCGACCTGGCCGTGGCCTCGATCGGTGACGCTGCCTCGGGCGTCGCGGCGTACGGCGACGGCTGGGTCGGCTTCCGCAGCCTCGAGGTCCGGCCCGACCACCGCCGACAGGGACTCGGGCTCGCGGTGATGGCTGCCTTGCTCGAATGGGGTGCCGAGCGCGGAGCCACCACGGCGTACCTCCAGGTGCTCGGCCAGAACGCCGCGGCAATCTCGCTCTACGAACGCCTCGGCTTCACGACCCACCACGCCTACCGCTATCTCGCCGAGCCGCGCTAACGACGTACACCGAACAAGCGCTCGGAGTGTGCCAGCACCCAGTCCCACGCGGCTCGCTGGACGGCGAGAACGATCACGCCAGCGGTGATCATGCCCACCAGGTTGATCCCGAGCTGCGCGGCCGAGCCGCCCATCTCCGAGGTCTCCCACGTGGCGATGGCCAGGGCCAGGTTGCCCGCCGCCGGGACGGTCGTCACGGAGATGAACACTCCGACCATCGCGGCCGCCTTCTCCGTCGACAGCGCAAGGACGCCGGCAGCCCCGGCGACCAGCGCCACGATGAACGACCAGACGTCGGGATGCCAGATGAAGCTTGTCTGCGGCCGTGGTCGGGTCACCATCTCCGGCTCGATCAGACCGGTCAGGTTCGCGACCAGTCCGAGCAGGGTCACCACCGCGATGGCGAAGGCGAAGCTGAACACCAGCAGCCGGACGCTGCGCAACGAGAGACCCCACTTGCCGAACACAATGCCCGTGCAGGTCGCCGCCACCGCGCTGAACTCCGGGCCGACCACCATGGCCCCGACGACCAGCACCGACGAGTCGGTGATCACGGCAATGGACGCCAGGATCGTGGCCAGCACCAGGAACACGTGGAAGGACACCGTGGGCCGGCTCGCGGCGTAGGCACTGGCGATCACGCTCTCCCAGATGACCGCGTCGTCCGGGTCGCCGGGCGCCAGCCGCTCCAGTCGGCGAGCAGCCTTGAACGGCGTGCTGGAGGGGGTCGTCACCGCGATCCCGCCCGTCTCCGCGAGGCCGAGATCATCCAACGCACCGAGCAGGGTGCTCGCGGTCTCGCGAGCCACGTCGCATTCGATCAGGTCACCCGCCGGATCCAGCGACACTCCGGCGAGGAAGACGACGTTGGTGACGTGGTCGTGGTCCATGAGGAGATCGCGGACCGGGTTTGCGAGGTCGGGGGGCACGTTCAGCCTCAGGTGGACGAGCATGGCCGTGAGCGTAATCGGATTCGTCGTACGCCGTCCGTTGCCTACCCTTGACCTCGACGGTCGTGGGGCCTGACGAACCCTGTGTACGACGACCATCCGCGCGTCCGGCGTACCGACGAGAGGTCGAGCCAGTTGCATTGTCGGGCTCGACGAAGGTGTGGTGGCACCGCGACCTTGCCCCCGCCCACACCTCCAGGGCTTCGTAGCCAACTGGAGGTGACTGCCATGACTGAGATGGTCTCGACAAGCTCGACCGACGAAACGCGCTCGACCGACGAAAGCGCTCGACGACGAAACGCGCTCGACCGACGAAACGCGCTCGACCAACGAAACGCGCACGCTGTCCGCTGAACTACCCCATGCCAGACCCGGATCGACCGTCCGGCTGAAGGGTTGGGTCCACCGCCGACGCGAGCTGTCCGCGGTGACGTTCCTGATCCTCAGGGACCGCACCGGGCTCGCCCAGGTCGTGGTCAAGAACGGCATCGCCGTGCCGCCGGAGGAGACCACCGTCGAGGTGGTCGGGACGGCGACCGCGAACACTCAGGCGCCCGGCGGCATCGAGGTGACCGACCCGGCGATCCGGCTGCTCGGCGAGCCCGCCGACACCCCCGCCGTCGAGCTCTGGCGACCCGGCCTCGACGTCAGCCTGCCCACCCTGCTCGACCACGCCGCCACGACCTGGCGGCACCCTGCGCAACGGGCGAAGTGGGAGCTCGCGGCCGCCAGCCTGCACGGCTTCCGGTCGTCGCTCGACGCAACCGGTTTCACCGAGGTGCACTCCCCCAAGCTGGTCGAGTCGGCCACCGAGTCCGGCTCGAACGTGTTCGAGGTCGACTACTTCGGCCGGCCGGCGTACCTCGCCCAGAGCCCGCAGTTCTACAAGCAGGTGCTGGTCGGGATCTTCGAGCGGGTCTACGAGGTCGGCCCGGTGTTCCGCGCCGAGCCGCACGACACGGTTCGGCACCTCGCCGAGTATGTGAGCCTCGACGTCGAGCTCGGGTTCATCGAGGACCACCGCGAGGTGATCGCCTGCCTGCGCGACGTGGTCGCGGGAATGGTCGCGAGCATCCACGAGCGGGCCGGTACGGCGGTCGAGCGGCTGGGCATCGACGTGCCCGTCGTACCCGACGAGTTCCCGATCCTGCACTTCCGCGACGCTCTCGACGATCGCGGGCGCCCCGGCCGACGAGCCCGACCTCGCGCCGGCGCACGAACGCGCACTCGGCGAGTGGGCGAAGGCGACGCACGGCAGCGACTTCGTCGTCGTCGAGGGCTACCCGACCGCCAACCGGGCGTTCTACAGCCACCCCGACCCGGCCGAGCCGCACTGGTCACGGTCCTTCGACCTGATCTTCCGGGGACTCGAGCTGGTCAGCGGCGCCCAGCGCCTGCATCGCTACGACGACTACGTGGCAACGCTCGAGGCCCGCGGCTACCCGCTAGCGCCCTACGCGTCGTACGTCGACGCGTTCCGCCGCGGCATCCCGCCTCACGGTGGCTTCGCGATCGGTCTGGAGCGCTGGGTCGCCCGGCTCGTGGAGGCGCACAACATCCGCGAGGTCACCCTGTTCCCCCGTGACCTGCACCGGCTGGCGCCCTGACCCGCCCCGCTGCTGTATCGCGGGCTTATTGACGCTGAACAAGGCGCCTGCCGCGCACCCAGCGTCAACAGCCCGCGATAAGCGGCCGGACCGCTCGCCAATTAAGCCGAAACCCGATCGCGTTTGTATAGTTAACTCATGCTTCGTGATCGAGACGGCAACCCCGTCGACCCCACGGGCGGATGGTTCATCCACCACGGACTCGACGTGGAGATGGACTGGCACGGCGGAGAACCCGTTCCGTTCCATACGCCCAACGACCGGTTCTTCGTGCGCAATCACAGCGCCGCGCCCGTCATCGACGCCGGGACCTGGCGTCTGCGCGTCCACGGCGAAGGTGTCGAGCACGAGCGGACCTACAGCCTCGACGACCTCCAGCGGTTGGGTACGACGACCTACGACCGGGCCCTGGAGTGCACCGGCAACGGCCGACGACTCTTCGAGTCCCAACAGGGCAACCGGCTGCCCGGCACCCAATGGGGCCTCGGCGCGATCGGCATGGCGACCTGGACCGGCGTGCCCCTGAGCGCGGTCCTCGCCGACGCCGGGCTCCGTGAGGACGCGGTCCAGGTGATGGCCGTGGGCCTCGACGCGCCGTACTCCGTCGACGACGTCGACTACGGCCGGGTCCGGCGCCCGCTGCCCCTCGCGAAGGCACTCGACGACGTGCTGCTCGCCTGGGAGATGAACGGTGAGCCGCTGCCGCCCGAGCACGGTCACCCCGTCCGCCTCGTCGTGCCCGGCTGGGTCGGCATCGCCAGCATCAAGTGGCTCGGCTCGCTCGAGGTGCAGACCGAGACGGTGACCTCGCCCTGGAACACCAAGTGGTACCGCATGCACGGCAAGTCGTACGACGGGCCGGCCGGCGACCTGGGCAGGATGCCCGTCAAGTCGATGCTCGATCTCCCACCCGAGGCGACCGTGACCAGGGGCGAGACGATCACGCTGACGGGACGCGCCTGGTCCGGTGAGGCCTGGATCGACAGCGTCGACGTCAGCGTCGACGGCGGCGTCTGGCAGCCGGCAAAGCTGGTCGGCCCCAACGAGCTCTCGGGCATGGTCAGCTTCGAGTGGGACTGGACGCCGGAGGAGTCCGGCGTCGTCGAGCTCCGCACCCGGGCCACCGACTCGACCGGACGCATCCAGCCCGACGAGGTCCCGCTCAACGACGACGGCTACCTGTTCTGGGCGGTCGTGCGCCGACAGGTGCGGGTGGTCTGACTACTGGCCCGACGGGCCCGTCCGAAGGACCCTCCGGCTCCTTGCAGATGACGGTGTCGGACGCCGTGTAGCTCGTGTGCATGACCTCCTTGTGGTGCAGCGCGCTCTGGCCGGCCCTGCGGAAGAAGCGCGTCACGTCGATGTCGAAGCCGGAGTAGCCGGTGTTCGGGTAGCAGTCCGCAGTGGTCAGGGTGCGCGTGGCCGGAGACCGGTAGTTGTAGCGGTCCGACTCGGACGTGGTGATGTCCCAGTACTTCGTCGAGTACATCGAGACCGTGACCACGCCCTGCGTCGAGGGGGTCGACGGAGTCACCTGGGCCGAGATCAGCACGCCGTGGGGGGTGTCGTTCTCGAACTTCAGGTCGACCGATCCCCAGGCCACGGTTGCCTCGCGGCCGGCAGGGTAACGGTCGATGAAGAACGAGTGCGGCTTGTGCTCGACGTCCCTGAGCCCGGCGAAGAAGGCGGCGTTGAACGTCGTGGTGGCCATCTGGGAGACCCCGCCGCCGAGGTCCTCCTTGAAGATGCCGTTGCTGATGATGAAGCCCTCGGTGAACCCGTTCTCACGCGTCCGCTCCCCCACCGTGTCGTTCAGCGAGAACGTCTCGCCCGGCTTGAGGACCGTGCCGTCGATCAGCTCGGCGGCACGGCCGATGTTGGTGTTGCGGTATTCGGCGTAGGGGAAGTAGGTCGTGAACGTCGAGACCCGACGCTTGATGCCGAGCGCCCGCGCATCCGCGGTGGTGAACTCGGCGTCGACGGCGGAGGCCTTGACCTTGAGCTCGCGGTCGCCTGGCTTCTTGACGACGACGTCGAGGAACGCGTCCGAGATGTCCTCCGCGTCGTACCGCACGCCCGGCTTGGCGGGCACCACCTTCGGCTTGCCGTCGACCAGCTTCACGGTCGCATCGACCGGAGCGCCCCGTTTGCTGACGTGTTTGCCGACGATCTTCGCCAGCCCGCTTGGCGTCGAGATCCGGCACGAGCGCACCGCCCTCGGCCTTCATGCTCAGCACGCTGCTGTAGTCCGCAGGCTGCAGCTTGACCGGTGACTTGTCGAACACCAGGGTGACCGGGCCCGAGACGGCAGGGTTGGCGAAGTCGTTGAGCGCGGCCTGGACGTCGTCCTGGTCGATGTCGGCGTCCGTCGGGTCGAGGTCGAGGTCGACTGCCGGCGAGTCGGAGAGGTACGCCGCGGTGAGTGCCGCACGCGCCGCGTCGGGGTCGATGGCCTCCCCGTCGGTCGCAGGGGTGGTCCGCACCTTGCCGTTGACGAACCTGACCGCCCCGTCGATCGGAGCCGTTCCGGATGCGGCCGCCAGCTTGTCCAGGGCCGCGGTCATCCGGCCCTCGTCGACGGTCACGACGGGATCCACGTCGTCGCCGCCGGTGTAGTAGTCCCAGAGCCGCGCAGGCGCCCAGCTCCGGCCACCGCCGGCTTCCTCGATGGACGCCTCGTAGTCGACCGCGAGCCCGGCGTCGGAAGGGTTGACCTGAGTCGTCTTCGAGCCGACCGTGACCGAGATCGGGGTGGTCCGCCGCTCGAGCCCTTCCTGCAGCTCAGACACGGCAGCCCCGGGCGGGTGTCCGCCGACGTCCACTCCCGCGATGGTGGTGCCCCGCGGCAGCTTGTCACCGGCCAGGAGGTACGCCGCGACGTAGACCCCACCGAAGAGGAGGACGAGGCCCAGGATCGTCATCAGGACGACGCTGCCACCGCTGTTCTCGCCCTTCGCGGGCCTGGACTTCACGCTGGTCATCCTAAGGAGTCGACGGTAGATTCCCCGGCTTCTGTGCGCGGCGCGGGATCGTGCCGACGGCGTACGTCAGGAAGACCAGGCCTGCTCCGAGCAGGGTGTAGCCGTGCCAGTCGGCGGCGATCACCCAGTCCCCCTCGGGCCGTCCGAGCAGCGCGATGGCCAGGACCGTCAGCCAACCGGCGATGAAGCCGAACCTCGGCCAACCGCCGGGAAGGGCGTACGTCGCGGCGGCCGATGCCGCGATTCCGAGTGCCAGCCAGGGGGCGTCGCTGTTCAAGGCGACGGCGCACACTGCCGTCCACGCGCCGATCACCGCCAGCGGAAGCGCCGCCAGCACGCGCATCAGAGTCCGGCGAAGAGGTCGGCCTCGAGTCCGTCGTCGCCCACCGGACCCGGAGTGCCCTTGACGATGCGGTAGAACTCGGTGCCCCAGATCGAGTTGCCCTTGTTGTTGGAGAGCGCGAAGAACGGCCCATCGACGGTGATCTGGCTGGCGTGCGCCTTCATCGCGTCCATCTTCTGCTCGAGGTAGGCGTTGCCGTCGACCCCGGCCGCGAGGAACTTGTCTGGCGTGACGAAATAGGGAAGCGGACCGTCGGGATCCATCCCCTCGAACGTCGTGGTGTCGCCTGCGTCCCGAAGCTCCCGCAGGCTCGCGCGCATCCGACTCTCCGCCATCGTGGTCCAGTAGACCTTGGCGATGTCCCAGGGGTCACCGAGCTCGGGTCGGTACGACGGGACGGCCGCGAGCTGGACGGCGTACATCGCAACCCGGTGGGCCTGGATGTGGTCCGGATGGCCGTACCCGCCGAACTGGTCGTAGGTGGCAAGCACCTGAGGTCGCACCTCCCGGATCACCTTGACGAGATGGTCGGCGGCCTCGGTGAGGTCGGCGTGCCAGAAGGCGTTCTCGTGGACGTCGTCGGCCGCGATCGCGTGACCGTCCTCATGCCACTTCATGCCCGAGTCCCGGTAGGCGCCGGGGCCGCCCAGGAAGCGGTAGTCGGTGACCCCGAGCACCTTCATGGCGGCGGCGAGCTCGGTCTGGCGGTGGTCGCCGAGACCGTCGTCCCGGTGGGCAGCCAGGTGCTCGAGGGCGGGGACCAGGATCTCGCCCATCTCGCCGGCCGTGCAGGTGACCAACGTGACGCCGGCCCCCTCGGCGACGTACTTGGCCATCGTCGCGCCCGTCCCGATCGTCTCGTCGTCCGGGTGGGCATGCACGAGGAGAAGGCGACGCTCTGGAGTCATGCTGCCAATGTAATCAGGCGCCGATACTCCGAGGCCGAAAGCCTGCGATCCGGCCAGTTGAGCGTGCTTTCGACCTCGGACTATCGCAGTCTCGCGTCGAGCAGCAGCTCGCGGAGCTCGCGGAGGAACGGCCGGTCCGGCTCGAGCCAGTCCACGTCGCCGAGCTCCTCGGGAGCCAGCCATCGGAGCTGGTCGTGCTCCACGGGCACTGGCTCACCGTCGACCAGTCTCGCCACGGCCACCGTGAGCACGTGGGAATCACCAAGGTCCTCCCCGAACTGCACGGATTCGGCCAGCCAACCCGTCACCTCGACAGCGCAGCCCAGCTCCTCGTCGAGCTCCCGCACCAGCGCCGCCGCCGGGGTCTCCCCGGGCTCGACCTTGCCACCGGGGAACTCCCAGCGGCCGGCAGCCGCGACCGGCGCCGTACGACGCGCCGCCAGCACGCACCCGTGCCGCACGATCGCGGCGCCGACGACTCGTTTCACGAAACGCGACACTAGGTTGATCCGACCCGATCAGCCACCGAATACGGTGTCCAGATGGCGTTCCAGTTCGCGCGGGGCGTTCACCTCCAGCGCACCGACGAGAACGTCGACGAGATCGATGCGCTGGCCGATCTCGTGGGTGGCCGGGCCGGTGTGGACGGCGTACTCGAGGACCTCGACCGGCAGGGCCGAAGCACCTGGGTGCCGGGCTTCGCCGTCGACCATGGCTTCAAGTGGAACCGGGAGGACGTCGCGACCCGACGCTGGTGGCCGCAGGGGATCACCACCAGCGCCGACGCGAGCGACACGGAGGACATCGGCGGCCGCAAGATCATCGCCACCAGCTGGTACTCGAAGAAGGTCGACGGGATCAAGCAGGGTTCCCGGATCAGCTTCGTCGACCTGCACACACTTCGCTATCGCCATGTCCTGCTGGTCCAGCCGATCCTCCGAGAAGGTCGCGTCGACCTCGAACCGCTGAACGTGCACGCGGGCGGGATCGTGTGGTGCGGGCCCTACCTGCACGTCGCCGGTACGGCGAGAGGCCTGTTCACCTGCCGCCTCGACGACATCGTGCGGGTGCCCGACGAGATCCTCGATCCGGACGCCGACAGGATCGGCCACGGCGCGAGCCGGTTGGCGACGTACGGGTATCGCTACCTCCTCCCGGTCCGGTTCTCCTACCGGGCCCACAGCGACGAGGGCTTCCCAGCGGATGCGCTACTCGTTCCTGTCCCTGGACCGGTCCGGCCCCGAGCCTCGGCTGGTGGCCGGCGAGTACGGGCTGCGGCAGCAGACGACCCGGCTGGCGAGCTATCCGCTCGACCCCGAGACGTTCCACCTCCACTCCGGAGACGACGGGTTCTCGCGGCCGCTGCTGCTGGACCGCGGCGAAAGCGGCATGCAGGGTGCGGCAGTGGTGGACGGCACCTGGTACCTCACGTCCAGCCGCACTCCGTACGGCCTCGGCGCCCTGTACGTCGGCAAGCCCGGCGCATTCCGGGTTCGTCGCCTGGCGCTGCCGTTCGGGCCGGAGGACATCACCTACTGGCCGTCCATGGACACCTTCTGGTCGGTCACCGAGCACCCGTACCGGCGGTGGGTGTACGCGATGAACCGCATGCAGTTCCACTGACGGCCGGCCGGTCCGCGACGCTGAAGCAGGCTCTCAAGAGTAAAACTTCTCGACCTTGCCCGTGGGTGGCCGTCCTCCAGTCGCCTAGACCACTTCGGCCAGATCCCAAATTCTCGTATCGCGAGACTAAATTGCTGCTCTTACCCGCACGGTCTGTCACAGGCCCATGCCCGATTCCCAACCGAAGGGGGTCGCAATGCGACTCAATACCCGAAGGGGACAGCGGATCGCGACTGGAGCGGGGGTGACGGCCGCATTGACGCTCGCGTTTGCTGGGGTCGTCTCAGTACCCACATCCAACGCCGCCGACCCTGACCAGAAGTCGACGTTCAACTCGCAGGCGGGGTCTCCCGCTGAGTTCGGCGGGTACGTCGGCTACCGCGGTGCGACGGTGCCGACGGCGCCGCCAAGGCCGCCACGCACGACAAGGCCAAGCCAGCCGATCCGACCCTCGGGAAGCCCGGAGGCGCACAGCTCCCCGGATGTTCCCGGGCGCCTCCACGTCGTCCAACTCTGCCGACCAGGACCTGGGCCGCTACACGAAGCTGGGACAGGCCTCGACCACTCCCGATGACGTCGCCGAGATTCGCCGGGCGATCGCCGCGAAGGGCACGGCTCGCGTCAACGTCAACACCAAGGTGCCGATCGCGCTGGAGAGCAAGCTGTCGGCCACGGGCGTTTCGGCGCAGCACCGCGCGATCCGCTCGTCGCTCAACGCACTCGACTCCTCACTGGCCGGGACCGGCGCGAAGCTCGTGTCTCGCCTCCAGGTCCAGCCGACCGCGACCTACCAGGTGAACCGGGCCGGGCTCGACGCCCTGCTCGCGAACGACGCCGTCGCCGCCGTGAGCCTCGACGGCTAGCCCAGCTGTCGCTCGACGTCTCGACTGGTGTCATCGACTCCGATCTGCTCAACACTGCGGGCGTCCGCGGCAACAACTTCGAGGGCAGCGCCGGCTTCTACGAGGTCGCGATCCTCGACTCCGGCGTCGACAACCAGCACAACGCCTTCGCGGGGAAGATCGTCGACCAGGCCTGCTTCTCGGCCGGGTCGGACTGCCCCAACGGACTGACGTCCCAGATCGGCGGCAACGCGGCCGACAACTGCACTTACACACCCGTCACCCGCCACTGCGAACACGGCACGCACGTCGCCAGCATCGCGGCCGGCTCGAACTTCACCGGTGGCCACGAGGGTGTCGCCGACGGCGCGCGGATCATCGCCATCCAGATGGGCTCTGACGGTGGCGGCACCTGGGGCGCGGCCTTCAGCGACATCAACCTCTCGCTGCAGCGGGTCCTCAACCTGCGCAACGCGGGCCACCGTGTCGTGTCCGTGAACATGAGCATCGGCATCGACGGGTTCGCCCAGAACTCCAACTGCGACGCCAACAACGCCAACTTCCAGGCGACGCAGAACATCGCGGCCCAGCTACAGGCGGCGGGCGTGGAGGTCATCGCTGCGGCCGGCAACAGCAACCTGGTCGGCGCCAGCTACCCGGCGTGCCTGTCGAGCGTGCTCTCGATCAGCGCGACCGACGACGCCGACAACGTCGCTGGCTTCACCAACTCCGGCGCGACCACCGACTGGTGGGCGCCCGGCGTCGGCATCAACGCAGCGATCCCCCCGGGCCCGGACACCTCCGGACCCAAGAGCGGGACTTCGATGTCGTCCCCACACGTCGCGGGCGCTTGGGCGCTCATGCGCGAGTGCGTCGACGGAAACGGCGTTCCGATCACCAACGCGAACGGTCGTCGGCCGCCTCGACGCCACCGGTGTCGACATCACCGACAACGGCGCGACGAGGAAGAGGATCAACGTGCTCGACGCGGCGACCGGGCTGGTCAACAACAACGACTTCGCCAGCGCGGAGACGATTCCCGCCACCCCGGCGGCCGGCGGTTTCAACGACTTCGACTTCAACGTCTGCTCGGACACCGAGCCCGGCGAGCCGGGGCCGTTCAGCATCGACAACGGGATCTGGTGGAACTGGACGCCGGCCGCGACGGGCACGGCGACCATCTCGACCGAGGACAACGGCACCAACGTGACCACGTTCGACACCACGCTTGCCGTCTACACCGGCAACTCGATCGGTGCACTGACGAACGTCGCATCCGACGACGACGCCGGCACCGGGAACCGGAGCCTGGTCACGTTCCCCGTGCAGGGTGGTACGACGTACCGGGTCAAGGTGGACGGGTTCGCGGCCTCGAACGGGCTGCTCAACCTGCACGTCGAGAACGGCCCACCGCCGACCTGTGGCGGCGTGGCGGCCACGATCGTCGGCACCATCAACAGTGAGGTCATCAACGGCACCAGGGCGCCGACGTGATCGTCACTGGTGGCGGCAACGACACCATCAACGCGGGATGGGGCAACGATCGGGTCTGTGGCGACGCCGGCGATGACACCATCAACGCCGGTGCCGGTGACGACTTCGTCCTCGGCGGCTCGGGCGCGGACACGATCGCCGGCGCCTTTGGCGCCGACACGCTGGTCGGCAACCCGGGCGGTGGCAGCAACGACGACTCGGGCGACACCATCCAGGGCGGACCCGGCAACGACTTCATCGACGGCTGGTTCGGCGACGACACCCTCGACGGCGGGCCGGCAACGACCAGCTGCGCGGCGAGGCCGGCAACGACACGGTCAACTATCTGACCGCTCCGTCGGGCGTCGTGGCAAGCCTGGCCACCGGCGATTCGTCCGGCGGCGGTGGGATCGACAGCTTCGTGCTGGTCGAGAACATCATCGGCTCGATCCATGCCGACACGCTCACGGGCGACGCAGGCCCCAACAGAATCGTGGCCGGCATGGGTCCGGACACGGTCGACGGAGGCGCGGGCGTTGACGACCTGCGCGGGAACATCGGCAACGATCTCCTGCGGGGCCGCGCCGGCAACGACACCATCAACGGGAACGAGGGCGTGGACACAGTCGCCTACGGCCTCTCCCCGGCGGCGGTGACGGTCAACCTGACGGCCGGTACGGCGACGGGTGAGGGCAGTGACACGCTGTTCCTCATCGAGAACGCAACCGGGTCTGGCGCGGCGGACACGATCACCGGCAACGGTGGTCCGAACACGCTCAACGGAGGAAACGGCCCCGACACGCTCAGCGGGTTGGCCGGCAACGACGCCATCAATGGAGGCACCGGCAACGACACCTGCTTCGGCGGCGCTGGCAACGACACACGGACCTCGTGTGAGACAGCGGTCGGCTTCCCATAGGTCGGTTCGTAGCAGCAAGCAATCAGGGAAGGGGCCGGTGGCGCTGCGCCACCGGCCCCTTCTCGGGTCGTCAGCGTGGGACTCGGGCGAGCTGGCGGCTCTGCGCAACCAGGCGACCCGTCGAGTCCCAGACCTCGCAGTCCTCCTCGAACATGCCGCCCGCCATGTTGGCGGTGGCAGCCTGACCTTCAGCCAGCCCGGAGCCGGGTTCGCCCGGACATGACAGGTCAGCTCGAGAGTCGGTGCCCAGCCGAACAGTCCGAGGTCGAAGGTCACCGGCGGCAGTGCGTCGCAGAACATCAGCAGCGAGATCGCATCGGGGTCTCGGCCGTCCGCAAGCCGGATCCAGCCCTGGATCAGCCCCCTGCCGCTCGGTGCACCAACCGACCAGCCGACACAGTCGGGGTCCAGGCGCAGGTCGAACCATCCAACATCGGCGCCATCCGCTTCACGTCGTCGGGCGCGGGGCTCGTGGGAATGCAGCTGTCGATCGACGGCAGTTCCGGCACGGGTGCGGTGGTGCGAACATCGTCGGACAACGCGCCGAGGTCGCCGTACGACGCGAGCGCGGTGATCCGACGCTGCCCGGCCTGGCTGAGCTCGGCGCCGACCGTCGCGACGCTACCGCCGTCACGGATCACGCTCGTGGTCAGCTGGGCCAGCCCTGGCGTGCTGGCACCGACGTAGTACGCGCTGAGGCTGAACGGGTCAGGCTTGCCGTCGAGCGTGGCGCGGATCGCGTTGCCGAGGATCGCCAGCAGGTAGCCGCCGTTCACGCCCCCGCCGACCACCCAGC
>CAVRBN010000011.1:0-44533 GCA_963719255.1 uncultured Actinomycetota bacterium
ATCTTCCGAATCATAGCCATGAAGACTCGGCAGATGAAGCCTCGATATTCTCCCGATCTGCGGATACGTAGCAGTTTCGGCTCGGCAGGTCAGCGTCGTGATGCTCGCTTCCTGGTCGCGATGTACGCCTCGAGCCCGTCGAGGATGCGCGCCAGCCCGAACTCGAGCTCGCGGTGGGGGTCGGTCGCGGCCTGGTAGGCCTCGCCGGCAGAGGAGCCGACCCGGCCCGCGATCGGGTACTCGCGGTGACGCGTCACCTCCGTCAGCGGCCCAACGTTTACCTCCCACCACTCCAGGTCGGTCATCCCGGACTCGCGCTCCGCGCGGCGCACCTCGTGCTCGGAGCGCGCCACGTTGGTGGCGAACCCCGCAACCAGCGTGACCGTCTGGTCCATCTCGATGTCGTCGAGGCCGATCCCCTCGACCGCCGACAGTTGCCACTCGTACCGGTCGGCCACGTTCGGTCCAAGCCAGGGCCGCACCCCGGCGACCTCCAGGAGCCACGGATGCTCGCGGCAGTCGCCGAGCTGGACCTCCGCGACCAGCTGCAGTCGCTCCCGCAACGAGCCCGACATCGGCGGGAGCTCCCGACGCCCGAAAACCTGGTCGACCATGAGCACGACGAGGTCGCTGCGATTGGCGACGTAGGTGTACAGCGTCATCACGCCAATGCCCAGCCGTGGGGCCAGGCTGCGCATGGAGAGCGCCTCGAGCCCCTGCTCGTCGGCGATCTCGATGGCCCGATCGACCACCTCGTCCACCGTCACCCGCTGTCGAGGACCGCGCTTGGGTGTCGGTGCCTCGGCGGGCACGACGTGCCGCCAGAGCAGGCGAATGACGGGGTCCGGGTCGACAGGCACGAGCCGATCCTAACTTCTTCGTGCGCCGTACGGAATTAATGTTATGGTTTGGTCGCTAGTTCCGTACGGCGTACGACAAAAGGAGTCCAGATGGCCTCGACCGCACCACCCCTGCTTGCCCGCGACCTGCACAAGAGCTACGGACAGACCCACGCCCTCGACGGGTTCGACCTGAGCGTCGCCCCCGGCACCATCCACGCCCTGCTGGGCCCGAACGGGGCAGGCAAGACGACCGCGATCCGCATCTTCGCCACCCTCACCCGCTGCGACCAGGGCGAGGTCCGGGTCGCCGGACACGACGTACGACGCGAGGCCACCGCCGTGCGAGCCGAGATCGGCCTCGTCGGTCAGTCGACAGCCCTGGACGAGGTGCTGTTCGGCCACGAGAACCTGGTCATGCTCGGCCGCCTCCACGGGCTGACCAAGACCCAGGCCCGGGTTCGCGCGGACGAGCTGCTCACGACCTACGGGCTCGACGGAGCCGGTGGCCGCAAGGTCTCGACGTACTCCGGGGGCATGCGCCGACGGCTCGACATCGCCGCCAGCCTGATCCGCCGACCCAGCCTGCTCTTCCTCGACGAGCCGACCGCCGGGCTCGACCCCCGGGGCCGGTCCGAGGTCTGGGAGACCGTACGACGGGTGGTCGAGCTCGGGACCACGGTGCTGCTCACCACCCAGTACCTCGACGAGGCCGACCAGCTCGCCGACCGGATCACCGTGATGGGTACCGGAACGGTGATCGCGGAGGGCACGTCCTCGGAGCTGAAGAGCCGCCTCGGCGGCGATCGGGTGATCGTCACCGCGAGGCAGGGCACCGACCTGACCGCGCTCGCGCACGTCCTGACCGGGACGGCGGACGAGGATACCCGCGAGGTGACCGTCGAGGCGGGCCCCGCCGGAGGGACCGCGGCACTGCTCGCCGCGGTGCGCGCGCTCGACCGCACCGGGCTCGACGTCGACGACGTGCTGCTGCGTCGCCCCACCCTCGACGAGGTGTTCCTGCACCTCACCGACGCCACCAACGCCACGGGAGGCCCCCGATGATCGCCACGCTGAGCCAAGGCTGGATCGTGACCCTGCGCGACCTCAAGCACTGGGTCCGCGAACCGTGGACACCGATCTTCGGCATCGCCTTCTCGGTGATGCTGCTGCTCGTCTTCGGCTTCCTCTTCGGTGGCGCCATCGACGTGCCCGGCGGCGGCGACTACCTGGAATACCTCCTGCCAGGCATGTTCGCGCTCTCCATGCTGTTCGGCGTCGAGTCGACGATGACCGCGATCGCGCAGGACACCAAGCGGGGCATCACCGACCGGTTCCGGTCGATGCCGATCAGCAGCGTGGCGGTCCCGCTCGGGCGCTCCGGGGCCGACCTCCTCAACTCCGCGGTGCAGCTGGTGGTGCTGATGGTCGGCGGCCTGTTCGTCGGCTGGCGCATCGACGACGGCGCCGGCCGCGCGATGCTCGCGGTGGCGCTGCTGCTATGGCTGCGGTTCGCGGTGCTGTGGATCGGGATCTACCTGGGGGTCACGCTCCGCGGCGAAGGCGCGCAGATGGCCGTCCAAGTGCTGGTCTGGCCGCTCGGGTTCCTGTCCAACCTGTTCGTCGCACCCGAGACGATGCCAGACTGGCTCGGCTTCCTGGCCCAGTGGAACCCGGTCTCGGCGACTGCCGCGGCCGCGCGCGAGCTGTTCGGCAACCCGACCGGCATCACCGACGGCGTCCTGGCCGACCACGCGGTGCTGCTGGCCTTCGGCTGGCCGCTCGTCCTGACCGCGATCTTCCTGCCGCTGTCTGCGAGTGCCTATCGCAACCTCTCCCGCTGACAGCGACGTAGGCGTCATGACCTCTGGCACTGGGTGCTAAGCAAGCCCGGGTGATCGCCGTCGCCGGTACGCGCGGGCTGCGTGACGGTCGTTGCAGTAGCTGCAGCAGTACTTGCGGGTGCCTGCCCGGGTGCGGTCCACGAATACGCACCGGCAGGGGTCGCTCCCGCAGACGCCGAGTCGTCGGACGCCGTGCTCGGCGACGTACGCCGCGAGCGCGGCCGGTAGGCGCGCCTCGAGGGCCGCGGCCCCGCTGAGCCCGATCCCCACCCGCATCGAGGTCACGCCGGTCGGGTCGACGTCGATCAACGGCACCGCGGCGGCCTTGCGCAGCAGCGGGTTGAGGATGGCGGCCGCCTCTCCGTCGGACCCGGCCTCGAACGCCCCGCGCAGAGCGTCGCGCAGCCGGCGCAGCCGCGGCAGCTGGCGTGCGGAGAGCTCACCCGCGAGCACGGGATGGCCGGCCCGGCCCAGGACGTGGGTCAGCCAGCGCAGGTCGTGCAGCCGGTCGGGCGGGTCCTCCAGCAGGTCGTGGCTGTTGACGAGCAGGAGGGCGAGCTCGACGTCGCTCGCGGGGGCAGTGGGGTCCGCCAGCCAGTCGCCGGGGAACCCGGCCGGGCCCGTCTCGGTCACGATCCACCTCCATCGGGTCACGAATCGGCGTCAGTTGCTTGACGCCTTATGCTACCGATCCTAGATTCGTCAGTTGTAAGTCGCTTCATACAACTGACGGACCGTGGAGGTGCCCGGATGCGACGTCGAGTGGGGTTGGTAGCAGTGGCGATGGTGACGGCGGCGGGACTGATCGCGGGTGGGGCCGCGACGGCTGGCACGCACGCGACGCAGAAGCCTTCGCACAGGGCACACGAGACGGTGGTGGTCGAGGACATCAGCATCCGGGTGCCCGGGCAGGACCCGGTGCAGGCCTGGTTCGTGCACCCGTCCGGCCAGCCGAAGAAGCACTCGGCCCCCGCGGTGCTGTGGCTGCACTGGCTCGGCGAGATCAACAACGACCGCAGCGAGTACCTCTCCGAGGCCGTGGGCCTCGCCGGCCAGGGCGTGTACTCCGTGCTCCCGCAGGGCTACTTCCCGTGGGTGCCCAACCCCGACGGCACCGCCGGCGACGTGACGCTGGTCGAGAACCAGGTCGCCGCCTTCCGCGCAGCCCTGGACCGGCTGGCCTCGAAGCGGGCGGTCGACCCGCAGCGGATCGGCCTGGTCGGCCACGACTACGGCGCCATGTACGGCGCCCTGCTCGCCGACTCCGACACCCGCATCTCCACGATGGTGCTGGAGGCGCCGGACGCGCTGATGGGCAACTGGTTCGCCCAGTTCTGGCTGGGCCTCGAGGGCGACGAGCGGGCGGCGTACCTCGCCCTCTTCGACGACCTGAACCCCGTCGACCACACCTCGCGGCTCGGCGACCGCGTGCTCTTCCAGTGGGCCGCCGAGGACTTCTTCATCGGGCAGGACGTGCGCGACGCGTACGCCGCCTCCAGCCCGGACGCCGACGTGAAGCTCTACGACCGGGCGGACCACCAGCTCAACGACGTCGCCCGCGGCGACCGGCTCGCCTTCCTGGCCGACCAGCTGGGGCTGCCCGGCAGCTGACCTCCAACGGTTGTCGGGCGGGGGTGCGGTCGCGGTGGTCAGCAAGCGCGACCGTCGCCGGACAGCTTTCACGACCCCCTGGGCAACACCTACTAGCCCTTGACATGCCACCGCCGCGAGGGGTCGAGTAGGACCGCACCATGGCGCCGTTCGTCCGCTGCCGCGGACTCGCATTCGGCAAGCGCCGCACCGTTGGAGAACCCATGAAGAAAGCGCTTCTCTCAGCCGGGGTCGCACTCACCGTGTGCGTGGCCGGCTTCCTCATCCCCGTGGGAGCAGTGTCTGCTGCGGCGCCCCCGGCGAGGCCATCAGCCAAGCCGACGTCCAGCGACGTTCGGGAAGTGTCTCCCGACGCGAGGTTCTCGACGAAACGGCTCGGCCTCTCCCCTGCGCAGCAGCGCGGCATCGGCCCGGAGGGCCTCGCCGCGGAGCCGACCCCGCCGGTCGGGACCGTGCGTCAGTGGCTTGGCCTCGACGACGCCCAAGGCAGGCTCTACCGCAAGGACTACACGCTGCGCGGCGTCGGGAACCACATCGAGGTGTGGGTGGCCAACGACCGGGCCTTCCCCGCAGGCGATTGCCGGCTCCAGGTGCCCGGGTCGACGGACATCACCGACGCCCAGGTTGCCCGCCTGGTCAGCGAGTTCGACGGCAACATGTACCCGAAGGAGACGGCCACCTTCAGCACGCCGCCGGACCGCGACGGCACCAACGCGATCCTCGGTCCCGACGCCAACGGCAACGGCGGCGTCTACACCGGCGGCGGCGAGAAGACGGTCGCCCTGGTCGACAACGTCCGCGACGACAACTTCTACGACTTCCCGGCTGCACCGACGTACATCGGAGGATCTTCTCCTCCCAGTTCAACGAGCTGCTCGACCGCAACGTGATGACCGTCGACGCCTTCGACTGGGTGCACCGGACGACGGACAACCCGCCGGACGAGCCGACCGCGGACCTGTGCACCAGCCGTCCGGCCCGGCCGAACCTCTACGAGAGCACCTTCGCCCACGAGTGGCAGCACCTGCTGCACTACTACACGGACCCGTTCGAGACGTCGTGGGTCAACGAGGGTCTTTCCGACTTCGCGCAGACGCTGACCGGGTACGTCGACTCGACCGCGACCGTCTTCGACCGCGGGGCGGACAGCCACCTCTACTGCTTCCAGGGCTTCGGCATCGTGGAGACGCCGTTCAACACGAACCCGCGCGACTGCGGCGGTCCCCAGAACTCGCTGACCCTCTGGGGCGAGGATCCCAACCCGAACGCCGTCCTGGCCGACTACGGCAACGCGTACTCGATGATGCTCTACCTCTTCGACCGGTTCGGGACGGACTTCATGTCCGCGCTGCACCGAGACGGCGAGCACCAGGGCATCGACAGCCTTGCGACACAGCTCGCCGGGGAGGGCATCTCGGACCCGTACCAGGTCATTCACCAGTTCCAGTCGATGGTCCTGCTCGACAAGCTGGTCGGCGACTCGCGCCGGTCCCTGGTGCTCGGCACCCGCAAGAGCCTGGTGACCACCCCGAGCTTGCGCTCGACGGTCAACCTCGCCAACCCGTCGTCCTACATCACCCCCGGTGCCGCACCCAACGGCGCCGACTACGTGTCTCTGCGTGGGCCGGACGGCGGGTGCTCCCCGGCAAGGCCCTGCGCTCGCTCCGGTTCGACGGCGCCTCGAGCCTGCCCGAGCTGCCGTTGACGTGGACCGTGGTGCCCAACGACCCGGACCGTGGGACCAACCCGGTGCTGTGGTCCGGCAACGCCAACAACCTGGACTCGGCGGCGGTCGCCGAGGTCGCAGTCCCGACCGGCGACCCGACGCTGCGATTCCTCGCCAAGTACGGCGCGGAGTTTGGCTTCGACTACGCCTACGTGCAGGTGTCGACGGACGGCGGCAAGACCTACACATCGATCCCGGGTGACCGGACCATCGACGGGCCGCTCGGCCCGGCGCTCAACGGCACAACCGATGGGTTCGAGCCGCACTCCTACGACCTGTCCGCGTACGCCGGGCAGACCGTGCTCGTCAGCTTCCGCTACGTCAGCGACGGCGGAGTCAACGAGGGTGGGCTGCTGGTCGATGACGTGACGGTCGGCGGCACACTGGTGAGCGACGGCTCGAGCCTCGCGCCGTTCCGCTCGCCGACGCAGATCCAGCCGGTCCAGGTGGAGAACTGGAACCTGAAGCTCGTCGGCCTCCGTCCCGGGCGAGTGCCCGTGGCGCTCCAGGTCGAGTTCGACGGCCGCCAGCATGTCAGCCTCGACCGGCGCGCGCTGCGCGTGGCCAAGCTCTTCGACACGGTGGTCGCCATCGTCGCCACGGACGACTCGACCGAGCTGGTCCAGCAGTATGCGCCGTACACGCTGCAGGTCAACGGGACGCTTCAGCCGGGAGGCTAGCGGGCCAAGTGATAGAGCTGCCCGTCGCGGACCTCCACCGCGGCGGGCGGCTCCATCTCCGGGAGGTCGTTCAGCATCCCTACGGAATCTGCCCTCCAGAGACGGGGTCACGCGCTGGTCGGTCCGGAAGCGCACTCTCGCCGGGCGCGCTCGGCTACCGCGATCACCTGCCATCCATGCTCGAGGACCGTGTCAATAGTGCGACGGTCCGGCTCGTCGTAGGAGTCATCTGGCCGACAGATGTGGCAGTCGCACCCGCGCGCCGCGGGGAGCGGGCCTATCCACGGCTTGTCGTTCCTGGGTCGTGACATTTGCTCCTCCTCATGTCGGAACCAGTTGTACCGCGGCCGGAAGCGCTGGCTCGTCGGTTATCCACAGCCTGTCTTCCCCTGCGTTGCGCAGCGGATCGGGTCGGCGCAGCCTTGCCGTCATGGGCTACCAGACTGACTTCATCGGCTATCTGCAGATCGAGCCACCGCTCGGGCCGCACGAAATCGCCATCATCAACCGAATCTCCGGCTCGCTGTTCCAACAACAGTCGGGAGGGGGCCTCCGTGTGGCGGATGAGGACGACGCGGTACTTCGCGATCTCCTGGTGACGGCCCCTCGCGGCTGGTCCAACTGGACGGTGTGCCCGCAGGGATGCTGCCTGAGCTACGACGGGGGCGACAAGGCGAACCACATGGTGCCTTGGCTCAAGTTCCTCATGGCCACCTTGCTCGTGCCGGGTGCGGCAGCCGAGGGAACAAGCGGTCTGACGTGTGACCACGTCCTGACGGGCATGGTCGTTGGCTCGCGTCGCGATACCCGGGAGCTCTACTCGATCACGGTTCGCGACAACGATCTGGAGGTCGAGCTCATGTGGCCCGGCAATCCGAATTGGAGCGACTACCCGCGCCTGGCGTACCAGGCCGAGATCGATCGCTTTCGGAACTGGGTGAGCGAACGGAAAGCCCGCGAGTAGGCGCGCTGGCCGGAGCGAAAACAACGACGAAGATCTCGGCAATTTGAGTCCCAGCTAGGGACGGGTCAGCCGCTGGCCGGCCACTGGGGACAGGTCAAGTGGTAGTCCCGGCTGGGGAAGTACTGATTCCACTCTCCGCGGGTGAGGTTGCGGCCGGCGATCGCGCATGCCCGGTCCACCCACGAGCCGGGCCTGGTGGACACGGTCCACGTCCTGCCGTCGACGCCGGTGAGGAGCAGGCCGCTGCTGTCGGGGAGGTAGGTGATCCGGGCTTGGGGGGTCACGGCCGGCACCGGGATGGCGGCCTGGCGAGCACCGCTGGCTCCGTCGAACAGGACGATCTCGTTCGCCTCCAGCGAGGCGAACTGCTTGCCATCGGGGGACAGGCGGAAGGTCCCGAACTTCCCGTCCCAAGGTGCGGTGCCGAGCCGCGCCCAGGTGGCGACGTCCAAAAGCTGCACCTCGTCTTCGCCCTCCGTGGACATGGGTCCGAGTAGGCGGCTGCCGTCCTGAGCGGCCTCCACGTCCCAGGTCATGGGCCGGAAGGTCCCGGAGGGGGCCACGGGTTCCACGACGCCGGTGTCGGGTACGACGCGGAGAACTGCACCGTCCTCTGCGATGGCGAACACTGAGCCGTCGGGATGCGGCTCGACTGCGAGGATGCGCGTCCCCAGCTCGATTGGCGCCCGCGCGGGATGCAGGGTCGCCCGGTCCAGGACAAGAAGCCGGTTGGCCTCGACAACGTTGACGTACACCTGGTCGTTCGACCGGCTGAAGGCCGGGACGACAGGGCCGGCGTCGCCGAGGCGGCGCTGCGCGACCAGCCGCCCCGAAGCGGTCTCCCAGAGTTGCAGCCTCCCCCCGTCGCGCCAGCTCAGCAGCCACGTCGAGTCCAGCGACCACTCGTGATACTGGTCGGGCGCCGGCTTGGGCCGCCTAGGGGTCTCGCGTCCGGTCCGGTCGTCGACGAACCACATCTGGCCGGCCCGCTCCCGCACGAGCGTGCGCCCGTCCGGGGCTGGCTTCGACACGGCGTACTCCGCGAGGTGGGAGGCCCTCCCCACCGAGAACAGTTCGCGATCTCCCCTCAGGTCCCAGGCTGTCTCACCGCTGAAGAGGGTCTTGCCGTCGGCCGAGAAGTCGACCGCCCAAGACCCGCCCTCCGCGAAGCTGTCCACACGTTCGCCCGTCTCCGTGTCCCACACGAGGAGATGTCCTTCGCTGGTGGCTGCCGCGAGACGGGTTCCGTCGCCCGAGTACTCCACCCGAATCAGGGGGTCGCCCGCGTCCCCCCGCGGGCTCGGGCGCACGAACCGCAGGGTCTCGGTGTCCACCCGCAGCACTCTGCTGGCCGTCGGGACCGCGAAGGTCGAACCGTCAGGGCTGAGGTCGCCGGATGACTCTGTCTCCACGCGGAGCGACCTCGACCCGGTCGAGTCGATCAGCTTGCCCGTGTCCACGTCGTACGCTCGGATTGGCCGAGGCTCCCCGCTCGTCAGTGCGACGTAGAGTCGCTCGCCGTCTGGGCTCAGCTTCAGGATCGGGTAGTCCGACACCTGCAGCTGGAACATCGGCCGCGATGGGTCGGCGATGTCCCACACGGTCGCGAAGGTCTTCTCGGCCGCCCCCGTGACCGCGTCCAACTGGTCTACGGCCGCGACGAGCCGGCGACCGTTGGCGCTGAAGTCGAGGGCGTACTCCACCGATGCTCTTTCCGGGAACCCGCCGAGCTGCTGATCGGCGAGGGTACTGCCCGGCATGTCGTACAACCGGACGGGCTGTGGGTCGATCCGCGGTGGGCCGCCGTCGTCGCCGGGCCACTGGTTCACCGCCATGGCCAGTTGGCTGCTGTCGGGGGAGAAGGCGATGCCGCTGGCGGGAGTGTCGTCCTCGAACGACAGGGGTTCGAGGGTGGCGGCGTCCAGCAGCAGCAATCCCTCCCCCTCGCCGGGTCGGCTGACTGCCAGCAGCGCACCGTCGGGGCTGGCGGTCAGATCGACGATGAATGCGCCGGTGTGGAGGACCGACAACAGGGACGGTGAGCGCATGAGCACGTGGGTGAGGTTGTCCCAGGCCTGCGCGGAGGTGTCGACCTGGAGCGCCGAGGCCGCGAGCAGCAGGGACGTGGGCATGTCCTCATGCTCGAGCGCGACCGCTCCTGCCCGCCGGGCGTCCGCGAGATTGGCGGCGTCCCCGGCCCGGTCCTTGTCGGTCTCCGCGCGGTCGGCGCTGCGTACGGCGAGGAACCCCGCGACGAGGGCGAGCACTCCGAGGACGGCGACGCCGGCCAAGGCGCCCCGGAGCCGGCGGTTGGCCCGACGCTCGCGGCGGTTGCGTTGCTGCTCCCTCTGGGCCTCGGACTTTGAAAGCGCCGCGGATTCGTCGAGGAAGGCCGCCTCGGAGTCGCTGAGGTCCGGCCGGGCACTGGTCCGCCACTCCAGTGTGCGGGTGAGCCTCGCGCCACGGTAGAGCTCGCTGTCCGGGCGTCCCATGCCATCCCATGCGTCGGCCGCGCCGGCCAGGTGCCGGAGGAGCCGGAGCCCGTCGACATCGTCGTCCAGCCAGCCTCGCAGCCGAGGCCAGACCCGCACCAGGGCCTCGTGCGCGATCTGCACGCTGTCGCCGTCGATGCTGACCAACCGTGCCTCGACGAGCTCTTCGACGAGGCGCACATGCGCGTCGTCCACCGCGACCTTGGCGCGCGGCACCCGTGCTGGCACCGGGTCGCCGTCCTCGCTGGGCATCACCAGTCGCAGCAGGAGGTTTCGGAGCCGGTGGCGTTGGGCGTCGTCCATCGCTTCGTACAGCGACTCGGCGGTCTGGGACACCGCGTGCCGGATCCCGCCAGTTGCTCGGTACCCGTCGACGGTGAGCGTCGGCCCTTCGCGACGCGCCCAGGTCTCGCGCATGACATGGGAGAGCAGCGGAAGCGCTGCTGGCTCGCCCTGGACGTCGCGGACCAGCAGGTCGACCAGCCCCGGCTCGAGCCGGAGGCCGGCCCGGCGGGCGGGCCTTCGATGGCGCTGCGCAGGTCGATTTCGGCCATCGGGCCGAGCAGGTAGAGCCCGTCCTCGAGGATCCGGGCAATGTCCGGGTACGGCGCCAGGTCACCGAGGTGATCTGCTCGCAGCGACAGCACCAGGGCTCCGCCGGCACCGACGTGAGCGGCAAGTGCGGCGAAGTACCGGTCCCGCTCGCCCGCGTCGGCGCTCCCGGTGACGGCCTCCTCGGCCTGGTCCACCACCAGCGTCTGGCGGCCCCGCGGCTTCAGCCCGGCCAGCGAGTCCAAGGGTCGCGCCCCCGGCGTCGTCACAAGGACGGCCGTCGCTGCGCGGGTAAGCGCTGCGACGACGCCGGCCAGGACGAGCGACGACTTGCCGATGCCGGACGGCCCGACGACGGCGAGGAGCTTCGTGTCACGCAGCCGCCGCAGGCAGGCGGAGACGTCGTCCTCGCGGCCGAAGAAGGAATCCGCGTCCTCCGCGCCGTACGGAAGGAGCCCTCGGTAGGGGGAGACGTTGCTGACCTCGCGGCCGGAGGCGGGATCCAGCGACGAGTCCTCGCGGAGCAGCAGCTGCTCCAACTCCACCAACTCACGACCGGGGTCCAGTCCGAGCTGCTCAACCAGCATGGCCCGCGCGCGCCTGAGTGCGGCCAGCGCCTCGGCCTGCCGACCGGACTGATGCAGCCCACGGGCGAGCAAGGCCCAGCGCCTTTCCCGGAACGGCGCTTGCGCGACCAGTGCCCGGGACTGTTCCAGCACGTCGCGTGCGTGCCCGGCGCGGATGCTGGCTTCGACGCGCAGCTCCTCCGCATCCATGTGCAGGCCGTCCAGCCTCGCCGCCTCGACGCGGCCTGGCTCCCACTCCTCCAGATCGGCTAGGGCCGGCCCGCGCCAGAGGTCCAGGGCTTCCTGTGCGACGTACGACGCTCGGTCCGGGTCGTCACCGTCCAGGGCGTCGCGCGCTCGCTCGAGGAGCCGCTCGAATCGCCGAGAATCCAGCTCCGTCTCCGTCAGCGTCAACCGATATCCAGCGGGCCCGACTCGATCGCGGCATGGCCCAGCAGCTTCCGCAGGCGTGCGATGCACCCGTGGACCACGGTCGCCCACGACGCGGGCAGTTCCTCGCCCCAGAGGGCGTCGGCGAGCACGTCGGTCCGCGACGGGTCGCCGCCGCGCACCACAAGCACGGAAAGGACCACGCGGTCCCGCGGCGCGAGCCCGTTGCTCTGGCCGTCGATCTCGAGCGGGCCGAGCACGGCGATGCCCATACCGCTGATGCTCCGGCCCCGCATACGGGGCAGTCAACCGCACTGATAGCCGATTGATAGCCCACCGGCGGACGGGCGATAGCCGGAGGTGCGCGAGTGGACTGTCAAACCTTCGGATTGCAAGGAGAAGACCATGCGACAGATCACGAACCAGATCGCGGTGCTTGCAGCGCTCGTGCTGCTGGCCTCCGCCTGCACGGACGACAACTCGCACGCCCAGACCGACACCCCTCCGACGGGCGGCTTGGAGACCACGGATGCGACGCCGGATCCCGGCTACACGGTCATCGGCGAGACACCCCTGTACGGGCCTGGCCGGTGGGGGCTGACCGCCGAGGGCGACCCAGAGGCGCCACTGGCCGTCTTCGACGTTCCGTCGGACTTCCTGGGGCGTGAGTCATTCGTCTGGGCCGACGTCGACACCTTTGCGAACATCACGTACTCAACGCCCACACGGGTCTTCACAGATCCGTGCGACGCGGGGCACCGTCCCGCAGAGTGGGCCCGACCGTCGAGGATCTCGCCACCGCGCTGGCGGCGAAGGAGCCCGGCACGACGACGGAACCAGTCGCCACGGAACTGGGCGGCTACCGCGGGCTGTATCTCGAGCTGACCTTGAGCCGCCGCGACCTCCAGGCGTGCAAGGCCAACGGCGGCACGCTGATCTGGGAAACTGCCGTGCGAAACGAGAGCCGGGCGCTCGAACTGCCCGCGACCGACCGCTACTGGATCCTCGACCTTGACGGCCGGCGGGTCGTCGTCACCGCAATGACCGAAGCAGGCACCACCGACGAGACCGTCGAACTCCTCACCGGCGTAGCCGAGACGGTCGCATTCATCGAGGCGGGATGACGCGTCTTCACCCACGTGTTGGCACGTCCGGGTCGCGAGTACTCCAAAATGACGATGGCCCCGGGGAGTCCCGGGGCCATCGCTGATCGAATATGAGTAATTCGATCAGATTACGACCTAAATGTCGTAGTAGAGCTCGAACTCGTGCGGGTGGGGACGCAGCTGGATCGGGGTGATCTCGTTGACCCGCTTGAAGTCGATCCACGTCTCGATGAGGTCGGGCGTGAACACCCCGCCCTCCAGGAGGAAGTCGTGGTCAGCCTCGAGCGAGTCGAGCACGGCCCCGAGCGACGTCGGCACGGTCGGGATCGAGCGGTGCTCGTCCGGCGGGAGCTCGTAGAGGTCCTTGTCGACCGGTTCGTGCGGCTCGATCTTGTTCTTGATGCCGTCGATGCCGGCCAGCAGCATCGCCGAGAACGCGAGGTACGGGTTGGACGACGGGTCGGGGCAGCGGAACTCGATCCGCTTGGCCTTCGGGTTCGAGCCGGTGATCGGAATCCGGATGCAGGCCGAACGGTTCCGCTGGCTGTAGACCAGGTTGACCGGAGCCTCGAAACCCGGGACCAGACGGTGGTAGGAGTTCACCGTGGGGTTGGTGAAGGCCAGCAACGACGGCGCGTGCTTGAGCAGGCCGCCGATGTAGTAGCGGGCCATGTCGGACAGGCCGGCGTACCCGGTCTCGTCATAGAACAGCGGCTCGCCGTCGTTCCAGATGGACTGGTGGCAGTGCATGCCCGAGCCGTTGTCGCCGAAGATCGGCTTGGGCATGAAGGTCGCGGTCTTGTCGTTGCGCCAGGCGACGTTCTTGATGATGTACTTGAACTTCATCACGTCGTCGGCGGCCTTGAGCAGCTCTTCGAAGCGGTAGTTGATCTCCGCCTGCCCGGCCGTGCCGACCTCGTGGTGGGCCCGCTCGACCTGGAGGCCGGACTTCTCGAGCTCGAGCACCATCTCGTCGCGCAGGTCACCGAAGTGGTCGTACGGCGCCACCGGGAAGTAGCCGCCCTTGTACTTCACCTTGTAGCCGCGGTTGTTGTCCTCCGAACCGCTGTTCCAGGCACCCGCCTCGGAGTCGATGTGGTAGTAGCCGGCGTTCTGCTTGGTCTCGAACCGGACCGAGTCGAACACGTAGAACTCGGCTTCGGGAGCGAAGTACGCCGTGTCGCCGATGCCGGTGCTGGCGAGGTAGGCCTGGGCCTTCCTGGCGATGTTGCGCGGGTCGCGCGAGTAGGCCTCGCCAGTGAGGGGGTCGTGGATGAAGAAGTTCACGACCAGCGTCTTGGACTCGCGGAACGGGTCGAGGTAGGCCGTCGTGGGGTCCGGGAACAGGCTCATGTCGGACTCGTGGATCGCCTGGAAACCACGGATCGAGGACCCGTCGAAGTTGACGCCGTCGTCGAAGACCGATTGGTCGAAAGATGAGACGGGAATCGTGAAGTGCTGCATCACGCCCGGCAGGTCGCAGAAGCGGACGTCGACCATCTCGACGCCCTCGTCCTTGACGTACCTCAGCAGGTCGTCGCTGTTTGCGAACATTCGTTTCCTCCAAGGTCCAGGCGAGCGGTGCGCCGGACCGAAGTTCTGGTGGCGGGTGGATGCCGGGTGCGGTGCTGCACCACGACCTGACCGCAACCTATGTAGGGGCAGTTTCCTGACCGTATCTGGTTTGTTTCGCCGATGTAACAGATGCCCAGCCGATGTCTGGCCCCCGGCCGGATCTGCTGGCGCGGACGGTCCGGATAGGGTTTCGGCCGTGCCTGAAACCGCCTCCTGGCTGCACCGCATCGCGGCCTTGTTCGTCGACTGGTTTGCGTCGACGCTCGTCGTGATCGCGTTCGCGGGTCCGGCCGGCTGGAGCGACGACCCGTGGTCGGGCTTCTGGACTCTGGGTGTCTTCGTCGTCGAGTCTGCGCTGCTCACCACCCTGATGGGTGGGTCGTTCGGCAAGCTCGTGACTCGGCTGCGCGTCATCCGCGCCGACGGATCCGGTGCGCCGATCAGCCTGTTGGCCGCCTTCATTCGCAGCGTGATGGTCGCACTCGTCATTCCGCCGCTGATCTTCCGGCCCGACGGGCGCGGCCTGCACGACATGGCGGTCGGATCATTGACCGTGAGACTGGCCGATCTGCAGGGCGGCGTACGCACTCCGAAGCTAGCTGACGACGCGGAGTCAGCGGCCGCGCATGTTCTGGCGAGAGCCCTTCATGGAGGTCGGGATCGGCCCCTTCGGGATCGGGATGCTGCGACCGGTTGGCGTCGAGCGCCTTGAGCCGGTTGAGGATGTCGGTGATGTCGCTCGGCTTGACCGCCTTGCCCAGCTTGGTGACGTGTCGCACCAGCTTGGTCAGCGGCACCTCGCCTGCGCCGTTGCCGCAGACGATCTCGTGCACCGGCGTCTCGCTCACCACTCGTTCGTGCTTGCGGCGCTCATTGGCCAGCAAGGCCTTGACCCGGCCGGAGTTGCCTTCGCCGATGAGCACGATTCCGGGCGGGCCGACGACGCGGTGGACGATGTCCTGCTGCTTGTTGAACGCGATCGCCGGGTCGGTCTTCCAGCCCCTGCGCAGCATCCGCAGCGCCGCGGCGGCCGAGCCGGTCTGACCCTCCATCTGCGCGTACGCCGCCCGCTGGGCACGTCGGCCGAAGATGATCAAGACCGCCAGGAGTCCGAAAAGGAGACCACCGGGGATCGCGAAGATCAGTCCGGGGCCGGGGATGCAGGTAGAACAGTCCGAAGCCGATCGCACCGGCCACCACGAACGCGAGCAACAGCCACAGCCAGATCCGCGGATCGGACTTCCTCGTCATCTTGTAGGTCTGGACGATCTGCTGACGACGGCTGAGGTCCTCTGGCGCAACGGGGGTCGACATGGTGGCTGCTGCCTTTACTGGGAGGCGTTACTGGGAGGCGGCGAGGCTGGTGGTCTCGCCGAGCGATTCTTCTCGGTTGTCCAGGGCCTGACGGTACAGCCGCCCGGCCCGGTACGACGAACGAACCAGTGGGCCGGACAGCACACCGGAGAAGCCGATCTCCTCGGCCTCGGCTGCCAGCTCGACGAACTCCTCGGGCTTGACCCAGCGCTCCACCGGGTGGTGGCGCACCGAGGGGCGGAGGTACTGGGTGATCGTGACCAGCTCGGTGCCGGCGTCGTGGAGGTCCTGCAACGCCTGCGACACCTCCTCGCGGGTCTCGCCCATGCCGAGGATGAGGTTGGACTTGGTGACCAGCCCGAACGCCCGAGCCTGGGTGAGTACGTCGAGCGAACGGTCGTAGCGGAACGCGGGCCGGATCCGCTTGAAGATCCGCGGCACCGTCTCGACGTTGTGGGCCAGCACCTCCGGCCGCGACTCGAACACCTCGGTCAGCAGGTCGGGCTTGCCGTTGAAGTCGGGGATCAGGTTCTCCACGCCGGTGCCGGGGTTGAGCTCGTGGATGGCGCGGACCGTCTCGGCGTACAGCCAGGCACCGCCGTCGGGAAGGTCGTCGCGGGCGACTCCGGTGATGGTGGCGTAGCGAAGCTCCATCTTCTGGACGGACTCGGCCACCCGGCGCGGCTCGTCGCGGTCCAGCGGATCCGGCTTGCCGGTGTCGATCTGGCAGAAGTCGCACCGACGCGTGCACTGGTCACCGCCGATGAGGAAGGTGGCCTCCCGGTCCTCCCAGCACTCGAAGATGTTGGGGCAGCCCGCGGCCTGGCACACCGTGTGCAGGCCCTCGGACTTCACGAGCGCCTGGAGGGCGTTGTACTCAGGGCCCATCTTCGCGCGGGTCTTGATCCATTCGGGCTTGCGTTCGATGGGGGTCTCGGCGTTGCGGACCTCGAGTCGGAGGAGTTTTCGGCCTTCAGCTGCGGGGGCTTGCGTCACGTCGGCCAACTCTACGCCGGAGGCTGCGGGCGCCCAATTCCGTCGCCGGCCTCGCAAATTGGTAACTATACAGTTACCATTCTGGGATGGACGTGTTCGCGGCCCTGGCCGATCCGGTACGGCGATCTCTGCTGCTCGAGCTGTCCCGCGGATCGGCCCGGGTGGTGGATCTGGCCGCCGATCGGCCCATCTCGCGCCCGGCAGTGAGCCGGCACCTGCGGCTGTTGTCCGAGGCCGGGCTGACGGTGGCCGAGGACCGGGGGAGGGAGCGGCACTACTCGGTTCGCACCGACGCGCTGGCCCCCGTCGCCGATTTCGTGACCCGGCTGTCCGGCGGGCCAGAGCCGCCGTTCACTGCGTCGGTGCTGGACGCCTTGGACCTGGAGGTACGCCGGACCGTGCGCGAGCGACGTACCGAACAGACGGAAACGACAAGGAGACTTGGATGAGCAGGAAACCGACCGGGAGGCTGGTCGAGGACAGCGGAGTCAGCCGCTTGGTCATGCACCGGACGTTCCGGGCGCCGATCGAGGACGTCTGGGCTTCGGTCACCGAGTCCGACCGGCTGGAGCGGTGGATCGGTTCGTTCACGGGGGACCCGGCTGATGGTTGGGTGACGTTCCGGATGAACGCCGAAGGTGGCGCCCCAGAGGACCGGATGGAGATCCGCTCCTGTCGACCGCCCCATCATCTTGCGGTGACCGCACACTCTGGGGAAGAACGCTGGCTGCTCGACCTCGACCTGCACGAGGCCGACGGCGTCACGACGCTCGAGCTCTCCCAGGTCTGCAGCGACCCGGAGGTCGCGGCGAGCATGGGCGCCGGATGGGAGTACTACCTCGATCGGCTGGTGGCTGCAGAGACAGGCGGCGACGTGGGCGCCGTGGACTTCGACCGCGACTACTATCCGGCGATGGCCGACCACTTCCGAGGGCTCTTCGACTGACGACTGTCAGCTCCCGACCGTGGCAGTGGCCCAGACCTTCCCGGAGTCGGTGACGAGCTCGACACTGTCCACGCCGGACGGGTCGGCGACGATCCACACGGCCTTCCCCGCGTCGGGCACCGTCCACTCGCCGGTGCTCTTCGCGGAGCCGTTGGCGAGGCGCAACCTGCAGGTGTAGTGCACGCCCGGGGGACCGTCATCAATGCGCATGATCAGCACGTCCTTGCCGTCATAGTGGCTCTGGAGAACGTTGCCCACATTCGAGCCGTCGTCCTTGAGCAGGGCCCCCGCGTCACTCGCCTCGATCGTCTCGGACGACGAGTCGCGGTCCAGGATCGCGGCCGCGGCCCCGGCGCCGACGGCGACGCCTACCACCGCGGCGGCGGCGATCAACAGCGGCAGCCGGCGTGACGCGCGGGTCCTGAGCGTCTGGCGGATGCCGATCCGGGCCAGGGCCCTGGACTCGAATCCGGCAGGTGGCGCGACAGCCGGGCTCGCCGGGAGAGTCGCATCGAGGGTGCGGGAGATCTCGTCGTACTGACGCGCGGCAGGGCAGGCAGGAATTCACGTGCTGAAGGACCGTGGCCTCGGCGTCGGAGGACAGGTTGCCGAGCGAGAGCTCGAGGAGTTCGTCCTCGCTCGGGTGGTTACTCTGCAGCTCAGACATTTCGCTCCTCCTTCATGGCATCTCGTAGTCGTCTCAGTCCGGATCGCAGCCGGGTCTTCGCCGTACCGAGCGGAATCTGCTCGCGTTCGCTGATCTCGGCCGCGGTGCAGCCGCCCATGAGGGCGAGCACGACCACCCGGGCCTGTTCGACCGGCAAGGCCCTGAGCCGTTCGACGGCCCGGGAACTCTCGTCGGCGACCTCTGCCCGATATTCGGGCCCGTCGTGCGCGAGCGTTGCGCCGACGATGCGTTCGAGCGTGTCATCGGCCAGCGGCAACGGGCGCTTGGCCCGGATGGTGTCGATCGCCGCGTTGCGGGTGATGGTCAGCAGCCAGGTCAGCGCCGACGCCCGGCGCGGGTCGTAGTTGCCACCGGCTCGCCAGGCGCGGACGAACACCTCCTGGCTGACATCCTCCGCGAGGCCTTCGTCGCGGGTGATGGACAGCGCGAGACCGAAGACCCGCGACTGGAAACGACGTACGAACGCCGTGGCTGCCGCCTCGTCGCCGAGCGCGAATCCCGCGACCAGCGCCGCGTCGTCGGTGCGCTCGGCACGCGAGAACATTTCCACACTGAAAGATACGTCCGGACAGCGCCCCCGAGGGATTGCGTCCTCGCCGTCGAGTAGCCGAGCGGGCAGGCCCCTACGGGACGTCGCGCTGACGGAATGACCACACGGAGAGGGCGGCCGCCGCGAGGAGCAAGAAGCCGAGGTACAGGGCGCCAGCCCCCAGGCTGAGGTGCTGGAGGCCCGTGCACTCGACATTCGGGCCGCCCTCGCAGAGAACCTCACCGCCGAGTAGTCGTAGCCGTTGAACAGGACCGCGGCGAAGTTCGAGGTCACCAGCCAGCGCTGGCCCTCCTCGCCGAGCACCGCGACGATGACGAGCGACCCGCCCACCGCAAACGCAAACAAAACGCCGATCGTCGCCACGGTGCTGCGGAACAGCATGGTGAGGGCATAGCCGCCGAACCCGGCGAGGGCCACCAGCACCGATCCCCGGACGGCCGAGTGTCTGATCAGGTCCCACTGGTGCCCGGACGCCTGAAGGTCGCGGGACTCCGCGAGCAGCCAGATGGCGCCCCAGTACGCCGCCAGCACCAGGGCACTCACCACCAGACCGGCCAGGAAGACCACGGCCCCCTTGGCTGCCCAGATGCGGAGCCGACGCGGCTCGAACAACAGCTGGTTGCTCATCGACCCGCTCGCCCAGTCGTGTCCGACGAAGGTGGTTCCGAGCAGCATGACCAGAGCCACCAGGATCGTGATCACCGCGAGCGCCGCTGTCCTCCCGTTTGTCGGCGACGTGGAGTTGCGGCCGGTAGAGGAACCAGTCGAGCTGCGGCTCCATCATCTCCCTGCAGCTGGCTTCGGGATCGTCCGGGTCCACGCCGTACTGCCCGGGGTGCTTGATGCAGCGGTTGATCTCCTGCTTGACGTAGGGCTGCTGCGACTCCCGCTCGACCTGCTGCTGCGCGTCGCGGAGGTCGGCAGTCGCTGACCGGCCGGGTGTTCCAGGCGAGGCCCACCCAGATCAGCGTGGGCACCAGGACACACGCCACCAGCAGGACGATCACCGCACGGCGCCAGCGCAGCCGGGTGAGCTCCACGGACAGTAGTCGCATCAGCGGGCCGCCTTCCCGTCGTCGCTGTCGGGGTGCGCACCGAGGGTGTCGGCGGCGGTGAGCTCGAGGAAGACGGTCTCGAGGTCGGCGCGGAGCGGGGTGAGCTCGGACAGGAAGATGCCGGCGCCCGCCAGCGTCTCGGTGATGTCGGCGGACGGTCGGTCGGAGTCGACCCGCAGCACGCCGTCCTGCACCGATACGGTCATGCCGACGCCGGTCAGCGCGGCCGCGGCGCCGACCGGGTCCGCGGCGACCACTCGGTACGTCGTACCGGCGCCGATCAACTCGTCGACCGACCCGGACGCGAGCATCCGGCCGTTGCCGATGATCGTTGCGGACCTGCAGACCTGTTGCACCTCGGCCAGGATGTGCGAGCTCAGCAGCACGGTGACGCCGGCGTTGCCGAGGTCCCGGATCGTGTCGCGGATCTCCCGGATGCCGGCCGGGTCGAGGCCGTTGGTCGGCTCGTCGAGGATCAGGAGCTGCGGGTCCTTGAGCAGCGTGGCCGCGATGGCGAGCCGCTGCTTCATCCCCAGCGAGTAGGACTTGTAGCGATCATCCTCGCGGCCGTCGAGCTTGACCGTCTCGATCGCGGTGTCGACCCGGCTCGCTGGCGCGGCGATGCTGCGCGCGAGCAGCAGCAGGTTCTGACGGCCGGTGAAGTTGGGCGAGAACTTGGGCGACTCGACCACCGCTCCGATCCGGTCGATGACCTGAGGCAGCGCATGCGGGACCGGCTGTCCGAACAACCGCATCGTGCCCTTGGTCGGGGCCGCGAGACCGAGCAGCATCCTGATGGTCGTCGTCTTGCCCGAGCCGTTGGGCCCCAGGAACCCGTGCACACCTCCAGCCGGCACTGCGAGGTCGAGGTCCTGGACGGCGACCCGCAGGCCGCCGCGTCGAGTCCGGAACTCCTTCCGCAGGCCCCGCGTCTCGATGACGAAGTCATTCACCTGGCATCCCCCAGCCGTGGACGGTCACCGCTGATGGTGACAGTCGGGCGGGTGCTGCGCGGAGCTGCCGCGCCGTCAGACCCCCGGCGAGATCAGCTGGATCCGCGGCGTACGACCGGGCTCCGGCCTGGCGTCGTAGTCCGGGGTCCGGGTGTACGGCGCCCACGCCAGCAGCTCGCCGAGATGCTTCTCGACGCTGGACAGCACGTCGGCACAGGTCACGTCCCGACCGAGCTCCTTGCTCAGGGACGTGACTCCGGCGTCCGCGATCCCGCACGGCACGAACCGGTCGTACCACGCGAGGTCCACGTCGCAGTTGAGCGCGAAGCCGTGCATGGTGACCCCGCGACTGACCCGGATGCCGAGCGCCGCGATCTTGCGCTCGGGGCCGCGCTGGTCCTCGCGAAGCCACACGCCGCTGCGGCCCGGGATCCTCGCGGTGGTGACCTGGAAGTCGGCGCAGACCGCGATCAGCGCCTCCTCGACCCGGCGGACGTAGTCGACGACCCTGACGTGTTCGGGCAGCTTCACGATCGGGTAGCCGACGAGCTGGCCGGGGCCGTGGAAGGTGATCTTGCCGCCACGGTCGACATCGATGACCTGCGCGCCACCGGGGTCGAGCGGCCGTTCGGACGGATCGGTTCGCTTGCCGGCCGTGAAGACGGGAGGGTGCTCGAGCAGCAGCACGGTGTCGGACTGGTGTCCACCGACCACCCCGGCGTGGACCTGGCGTTGGAGCTCCCACGCCGTGAGGTAGTCGACCGGGTCGTCGCCGAGGTTGCGGAACTCCAGAGGCATGCCATGGACCCTATGCCTGTGGAAAACCAAAATCACGTCGGCGCGGAATCGGTCAGGCTGGTGGCGTGGACCTACGTCGATCGATCCTGCTGACCGTGTTCCTCGCCGGGGTCTGCGCCGTACTCACCGGTGCGCTGTGGCAACTGCGCGTGAGCGCCGGCGACCCGGGCGAGGACACACCGGATGCGGCGCCCGGCCCACGCCGAGACCGAGGCGCTGGGCATCCTTCGGGCCTGGGACGTACGACGGGCCCGGGCCTGGGCGGCCGGCGACGTGCACGCCCTGGACAGGCTCTACACACCCCGCAGCAGGACCGGTGCTGTCGACCTCGCCATGCTGCGCTCCTACGTGCGCCGCGGGCTGGTGGTGGAGGGGATGGACACCCAGGTGCTGGCTGCCGACGTACGCGCCTCCGACGCCACCCATCTGACGCTGGTCGTCACCGACCGGCTGGCCACGGCCACCGCGGTCGGTGCCGGGACGAGCCAGCGACTGCCGCGCGACCGGGCGACCAACCACACGGTCGAACTGCTGAAAACCGGCGACGCGTGGCTGGTGGACGAGGTCACCTAGTCGTTTGGACAGGGCCGCCGCGATGACCTCGCTGACGTGCTCGTCGCGGAATGTGTAGCCCGTCTGCGACCAGGGCAGCCGGCTCGAGCGCGCATTGACCCGAGGGCCTCGGGCGCCAGGGCGCCCGCGGCCTTGCGGATCACGACCGACGGAGCGGCCAGCCGGGCCTTGCGGCCCAGGGCCTGGGCAAGGGCGTCGGTGAACTCCTGGTTGGTCGGCGTCACCGGGCAGCACACGTTGAACGGCCCGGACGCCGAGTCGTGCTCGACGAGGTGGACGGCCGCGCCCAGCCAGTCGCGCAACGAGACGACCGGGAAGTACTGCCTGCCGTCGCCCAGCCGGGTCCCGAGGCCCAGCTTGAACAGCGGGATCAGCTGCTTCATCGGGGCGCCCTTCCTGTCGAGGATCGGCGCGGTGCGGAGGATGCAGACCCTGGCGCCGGCCCGGGCTGCCGGTTCGGTCGCCTGTTGCCAGTCCCGGCACGACACCGGACATGAAGGACTCGCCCGCGGCTGTCGCTCTCCTCGGTCACCACCTCGTCGCCGTGGTCGCCGTACCACCCGACCGCGTTGCCCGCGACGAACGCCGGGGGAGTGGGCGCGGAGGCGATCCGCTCGGCGAGCAACCGGGTGGTCGTGACTCGGCTGGCCCTGAGATTGTGGGCCCAACTGCTTCGAGTGCGGGTTGCCGAGCGTGGGCGCGCCGGCCAGGTTGACCACCACGTCAGCCCCGGCGATCACCGAGTCGTCGAGCCGGTCCGAGTACGGGTCCCAGCGCGACTCGTCGGGTGACCTGGTCTCGCGGCGGACCAGGCGTACGACCTCGTGGCCGCGGCCCTCCAGCTGATCGACGAGGTGACTGCCGAGGAAGCCGGAGGCGCCGGCGATGACGAAGCGCATGCCTCCACTCTGGCATGCGGCTCGAACATGCGGTGCCTGCCCCGCCGAGTCGGCGTTGGGTCACGCCGACTCGGCGACGGTCAGACCTCGAACTGGCCGGCTTCGAGACGCTGCTTGACCTCGCTGAGGAACCGGGCAGCGTCCGCGCCGTCGACCAGGCGGTGGTCGTAGGTGAGCGCGAGGTAGACCATCTGGCGTACGGCGATCGTCTCGCCGAGGTTCGGGTCGTCGATCACCACCGGACGCTTCACGACCGTGCCGGTGCCGAGGATCGCCACCTGCGGCTGGTTGATGATCGGCGTGTCGAACAGCGCCCCGCGGCTGCCGGTGTTGGTCAGCGTGAAGGTGCCGCCGGAGAGCTCGTCGGGCGTGATCTTGTTGCTGCGGGTGCGCTCGGCGACATCGGCGATCTTGCGGGCCAGGCCGGCGATCGACAGGTCGCCGGCGTCCTTGACCACCGGGGTCAGCAGCCCCTTCTCGGTGTCGACGGCGATGGCGATGTTCTCGCGGTCGTAGTAGGTGACCTCGCCCTTCTCCGTGTCGATCGAGGCGTTCAGGGACGGGTGCTGCTTGAGCGAGTCGATCGCGGCCTTGGCGAAGAACGGCATGAACGACAGCTTGACTCCCTCGCGCGAGGCGAACTCGGCCTTGACCGAGTTGCGCAGCCGCGAGATCGAGGTGACGTCGACCTCGACCACGGTGGTGAGCTGGGCGCTGGTCTGGAGGGACTCGACCATCCGCTTGGCGATCACCTTGCGCAGCCGGCTCATCGACTCGGTCTTGCCACGCAGCGGCGACGGGGTCACCTGCGGTGCAGCCGCGGCCGGAGCGGCCCCGGCGGACGCGGCGGGCTGGGCGGCCGGCGCGGCCGGGGCTGGTGCGGCGGCAGCCTCCTTGGCCTTCGCGGCCGCATCGATGACGTCCTGCTTGCGGATCCGGCCACCGACACCGGAGCCGGTCAGCGTGCCGAGGTCGACACCGTGCTGGGTCGCGAGCTTGCGCACCAGCGGCGTGACATAGGAGCCGGAGTCGCTCGAGGCGGGCGCCTGCTCGGCGGCGGGTGCAGCGGGCTGCCTCAGCGGCCGGCTCGGCGGCTGGCTCGGCTCGGCTGCGGCTCGGGCTGGCGCTTCGGCGGCCGGCTCGGGCTTGGCTTCGGGTTCGGGCTCGGCTTCGGCCTCGGGTTCGGGCTTGGCCTCGGGCTCGGCTCGGGCTCGGGCCTGGCCTGCGGCTGCGTGCGGACTCGGCGGCCGGAGCGGCGTCGCCCGACCCGATCACGGCCAGCTCGGCACCGACCTCGACGGTCTCGTCCTCGGCCACCTTGATCTCCAGCAGCTTGCCGGCGACCGGCGACGGGATCTCGGTGTCGACCTTGTCGGTCGAGACCTCGAGCAGCGGTTCGTCCACGGCCACGTCGTCGCCGACCTGCTTGAGCCACCGGGTGACGGTGCCTTCGGTCACCGACTCGCCGAGGGCGGGCAGGGTGATCGACGTACCGGATCCGGAGCCACCGGACGGCGGGCTTCTGCTCAGCGGCGGGCTGCTCCGCGGGCTGCTCCTGCTTCGGGCTCGGATTCCTGCGCGGGCGCTTCCTGCGCCGGCGCCTCCTGCTGCTCTGACTCTTCGGCGTGGGCCTCGGCGTCGGCACTGCCGGAGTCACTGCCGGAGTCACCACCGCCCTCACTCTCGTCACCGATCACGCCGAGTACGGCGCCGACCTCGACGGTGTCGTCCTCATTGGCCTTGATCTCCAGCAGCGTGCCGGCCACCGGGGACGGGATCTCGGTGTCGACCTTGTCGGTCGACACCTCCAGTAGCGGTTCGTCAACCGTCACGGAGTCACCGACCTGCTTGAGCCACCGCGTGACCGTGCCCTCGGTGACGGACTCTCCCAGTGCCGGCAGGTTGACTTCAGTCGCCATTGGTATTCCTTCGCTCGCTTCTGTTCCGGTGTGAGTTCTTGGTCAGCTATGGGCGTGCAGGGGCTTGCCGGCCAACGCGAGGTGGGCCTCGCCGAGGGCCTCGTTCTGGGTCGGGTGGCCGTGGACGAATGGTGCGACGTCCTCGGCGTACCCCTCCCAGTTGTAGATCAACTGGGCCTCGCCGACGAGTTCCCCGACGCGGGCTCCCACCATGTGGATGCCGACGACCGGGCCGTCCTTCTGGCGAACCAGCTTGACGAAGCCCTGGGTCTTGAGGATCTGGCTCTTGCCGTTGCCACCGAGGTCATAGGTGAGGGACTCGATGCCGTCGGCGCCGTACTTCTCCGCCGCCGCCGTCTCGTTGAGGCCGACCGACGCGATCTCGGGGTCGGAATAGGTCACCCGGGGGATGCCCGCTTCGTCGATCGCGGCAGGTTCGAGGCCGGCGATCTCCTCGGCGACGAAGATGCCTTGCTGGAAGCCGCGATGTGCCAGCTGGAGCCCAGGGCACGATGTCACCGACGGCGAAGATGCCGGGCACGTTGGTGCGCAGCCGCTCGTCGGTCGAGGACGAAGCCGCGGTCCATGGTGACGCCCTGCTCTTCGTAGCCGAGGCCGTCGGTGGAGGGTCCGCGCCCGACCGCGACGAGCAGCACCTCGGCCTCGATCACGTCTCCGCCCTCGACCGTGAGTGCGACGCCGGCGTCCGTGGTCTTGACCGACTGGAACGGGGTGCCGGTGCGGAAGTTGATCTTGCGCTTGCGGAACGCCCGCTCGAGCGCCTTCGACGACGCCTCGTCCTCGGCTGCGACGAGGCGGGGGAGTGCCTCGATGATGGTGACCTCGGAGCCGAACGACTTCCAGACGCTGGCGAACTCGCAGCCGATCACACCGCCGCCGAGCACGATGGCCGAGGCTGGCACCCGGTCGAGCCGGAGGGCGTGCTCGGAGCTGAGGATGTGCTCGCCGTCGAGGTCGAGGCCGGGCAGCGTCTTCGAGTAGGAACCGGAGGCGAGGACGACGTTCTTGCCGGTGTACGTCGTGTCGCCGACCGTCACCGCATTGGGGGCGCTCAATCGGCCCGCGCCTTCGATCACGGTGATGCCTCGGCCCTTGATCAGGCCCACCAGACCCTTGAACAGCCGCGAGACGACACCGTCCTTGTAGGCGTTGACTCCGGCCATGTCGATGCCGTCGAAGGTGGCCTTGACACCGAACTGCTCGGACTCGCGGGTCGCGTCGGCGACCTCGGCCGCATGCAGCAGGGCCTTGGTCGGGATGCAACCCACGTGGAGACAGGTGCCGCCGATGTTGCCCTTCTCGACCAGACCCACCGAGAGGCCGAGCTGTGCGGCTCGCAGGGCACAGGCATAACCGCCTGAGCCAGCCCCGAGAATGAGTACGTCGAACTGGTTGCCGGCCTCGTCGGGCACGCGGGTTCCTCCCAGGATCGAACCAACAAGTGATCTCGCGGGCCCATCTTTGCACTCTTTACCGGACTGTCTACACCTGCCTCCTCATCGAGAAGGCACACTTGGGGTTATGAGTTTGTTCGACCGCTTCAGGCGCGGGCGCACCCGCATGCGTCGACCCGGTGGCGACCGCACGGCAACGGGTTCGACGACGGTCCGCGCCTCCGACGCGGCCGATGAGCAGCACCTGCTCGACTTCATCGCGACCCGTGGCGGTGTCGAGGGTTTCGTCGAGCCGAGGACCGCGGTCTCGGACGTGACGTTGCTCCTCGTTGCGCGCGACGGCGAGTGGACCCGTCGCCGGGTCCCGTCGGTGCAGTGGGCGCACAAGTTCGCCAACAAACACCAGGTCCCGTCGTACGACGCCGCGGTGGTGGGCGTCCCCCAACGGATGCGCGACTACAACCGCCGCATGAAGAACGGCTGACCGGCGGAAGTTACGACGACTCGGCGAGGGTCCGGGCGTAGTCGACCAGGGTGGCCAGCGCGAAACCGGTGCCGCCAGAGGTGATGTGACCCGAGGGGCCGCCGGAGTTGAACGCCGGCCCGGCGATGTCCACGTGGGCCCAGGGTCGACCGTCGGTGAACTCGCGCAGGAAGGCAGCGGCGAACAGGCCGCCGCCCCAGCGGACCCAGTCGTGCTGGGCCAGGTCGGCAATCTTGCTGCTGGTGATCCGCTCGGACATCTCCTCTGGGATCGGCATCGGCCACATCCGCTCCCCGGCCCCGGCGCCAGCAGCCACGACTGCCTCGACGATGTCGTCGGAGCCCATCACCCCCGCGAGCTTGTCCCCGAGCGCGACCACCATGGCCCCGGTCAGGGTCGCGACGTCGACGATCACGTCGGGCTTGGTGGCGACGGCACGGACGAGGGCGTCCATCAGGACGAGCCGGCCCTCGGCGTCGGTGTTCAGCACCTCGACGGTCTTGCCGTTGGCTGCCGTGAGTACGTCGCCCGGCCGGATCGACGACCCGGACAGCATGTTCTCGGCCATCGGGGCGAACGTCGACACCTTGACCGGAAGCCCGAGCCGGGCGATCGCGAACGTCGCCTGGATGACCGTCGCGGCTCCGGCCATGTCGCACTTCATCGTGTCCATCGACTGCGCCGGCTTGATCGTGAGGCCGCCCGAGTCGAACGTGATGCCCTTGCCGACCAGGGCCAGGTGGACCTTGGCGTCCTTGGGGGCGTAGGTCAGCTCGACCAGTCGAGGAGGAGCGCTCGAGCCGACGCCGACGCCGAGGATGCCGCCGCAACCGAGCTCGGCCAGCTGCTGCTCGTCGTACACGGTGATGCCGACCTTGGGCGGCGGACTTGCCCTTGGGGAGGCTCTTGGCCAGGGCTGCGTGCGCGCTGGTGACGGCGTCGGCGAACTGCGGCGGGGTCAGGTCACCGGCCGGCCGGTTGACCCAGTCGCGAGTCGCCGCCACTGCGGCCGCGACGACCTGGGCGTCCTCGAAGGCCGCGATCGCCTCGGCCTTGCGGGCGGCCGAGCTCAGGACGACGACCTCGCTGGCCTCGGTCGACTCCGCCTTCGTGTCCTGCTTGTACTCGGCAAAGGTGTAGCTGCCGAGCAGCCAGCCCTCGGTCACGGCACGTACGGCCTGGGCGTCGTCGCCGCCGAGGGCCAGCGCAACCGACGCGGCATTGGTCACGGCGCGGGCAGCGGCACCGGCGGCTCGCCGCAGCGCGGCCCCGTCCGGGTCCTCGCCGAGGCCGACGAGCACGACGAGCGGCGCCTTGACCAGCCCTCCGCTCGGAAGCTTCACGACCTCGCCGCCCTTGCCGGTCATGCCGAGCGACGACAGCAGGGGTCGGAACTTGCGGCCCCAGGCCCCCGCGATGTCCTCGGCTCCGGGAGCCGCCACTGGACCCTTGGGCGACTGCACGATCCCGACGACTACGGCGTCGGCTCGGATCTTGGCTGGGTTGGCACTTCGGAGTGCGTACGTCGTCACCGACGCATGGTAGCCAGACCGGTCCACTCCGTGCTCATCCGACAGAGCCGACGCGGTAGGTTCGGCGCCATGGCTGACCCGACCCTCCTCCGCTCCCCCCTGCACGATCGCCACGAGGCACTCGGTGCCAAGTTCGCCGAGTTCGGCGGTTGGTCGATGCCGCTCGAGTACTCGACCGGCGTGGTCAAGGAGCACACGGCCGTCCGTGAGTCGGTCGGGATCTTCGACGTCAGCCACCTCGGGAAGGTGATGGTGACCGGCCCGGGCGCGGCGACGTACGTCAACGCAACGCTCTCCAACGACCTCGCGCAAGATCGCCCCTGGGAAGGCTCAGTACACGCTGTGCTGCGACGCGGAGACCGGCGGCATCGTCGACGACCTGATCGCCTACTACCAGGACGACGAACACGTCCTGCTGGTCCCGAACGCGGCGAACTCCGCCGAGGTCGCCCGCCGGCTGGAGGCGACCGCGCCCGAGGGCGTGCGCGTCCGCAACCATCACGACGAGTACGTCGTCCTCGCGGTCCAGGGCACCAAGTCGGACGAGGTGCTGACGAAGGTCGGCCTGCCGGTCGGCCACGACTACATGAGCTTCGTGGAGGCGACCTTCGACGACGTCGGCGTCGTGGTCTGCCGCACCGGCTACACCGGTGAGCGCGGCTACGAGCTGATCGCCAAGAACGAGATCGCCGGCCCCCTCTGGGACGCCCTGATGTCGGCAGGTGAGGAGTTCGGGATGCTGGCCTGCCGGACTCGGGGCGCGGGACACGCTGCGCACGGAGATGGGCTACCCGCTGCACGGGCAGGACATCACCATCGACGTCACCCCCAACCAGGCCCGGCTGGGCTGGGCCGTCGGCTGGAAGAAGGACACGTTCTGGGGCAAGGAAGCGCTGGTCGCGGAGAAGGAGGCCGGTCCGAAGCGGCTGCTGCGTGGCCTGGTCGCGGTCGGCCGGGCGATCCCGCGCCCGGGCATGGGCGTGACGCTGGTCCAGGACGTCCCGCTGGCCGACATCACGTCGGGCACCTTCTCGCCGACCCTCAAGAAGGGCATCGGCATGGCGCTGATCCCGACGTCGGTCAACCCCGACGCGGAGCTGGGCGTCGACGTGCGCGGCCGTCGGGAGATCTTCCAGCTCGTGAAGGTCCCGTTCGTCGACCCCTCAGTTCGCGAGAGCTAGGCCCACCAGGCTCGCGGCGAGGGTGACCTCGACGCACGCGCCGTAGACGTCGCCGGTCACGCCGCCGAAGCGCCGTGAGCAGTACGCCGCGAAGGCCAGGCCGACCGCCAGCCCGACCAGGGCGTACGGCGCACCGACGGCGACCGTCGCCGCAACGACGATCACCAGCGCCAGCCCGGCCTGCCACCACGCGACCGACGCGGCGACGGCCGCGCCCAGACCATCGGGACGCGCGGACGGAAAGGCGGGCGTGCACACCAGCGGCAGGATGCACCGACTCACGACCACAGCCGCACCAGCCGCCCAGACCTCGTCCAGGGAGGCAAGGGTGGCCAGCGCCGACACCTGGATCAGCAGCGTGAGGACCAGGGTCGCCACGCCGAACGGCCCGACGTCGGACTGCCTCATGATCGCCAGGGCGGCCGCCGCTGGGCGTCCGGAACCCAACCCGTCGGCGGTGTCGGCCAGCCCGTCGAGGTGGATCGCCCGGCTGAGCACGGCGAGCGACGCGACAGCGAGGGCAGCCAGCAGCAGCGGCGGCCCGTCCTGCTCCAGGAGCGCCATGGGTACGACGGCCAGCACGGACCCCGACCAGCGGGGCGAGCGTCATCGCCCAGCCGGCAACGCGTCGGTCGACGACGGCCGGGGGTCTCACGGGGAGGATCGTGAGGGTCCCGAGAGCCAGCCTGATCGAGTTCACAGGCGGACGACCCGACCGGCGACGCACCACAGCACGTCATCGCACTCGGCGGCAACCGCGGCGTTGAGCAGGCCCATCTCGTCCCGGAACCGGCGGCCGGCGGCGCTGGCGGGGACGACGCCCTGACCGACCTCGTTGGTCACGATCACCACGTCGCGCGTGCTGGCGCGCAGGGCCGCAACCAGTGCGCTGGTGTCGGGCTCGATCGAGGCACCGGACTCCCAGGCGTCGGCACGGTCGAGGATCCGGGTCAGCCACAAGGTCAGGCAGTCGACCAGCACCGGGCCGCCCGGCTCGGCGAGCACGCCCGGCCAGGTCGAGGGTCTCGACGGTGGTCCACGAAGGCGGCCGGTGGGCCAGATGGCGCGCGACCCTGGCCGCCCATTCGGCGTCGTGGTCGGCGGGGTAGCCCGTCGCGACGTACGTGACGTCGGAGGCGTCCGCCAGCGCCGCCTCGGCGGCGGCGGACTTGCCCGACCGGGCGCCACCGATCACCAGCGTCTTCATTTCTCGACCCTTGTTGAGCACGCGTGCGACCGGGTCGAAACGTGACAGGGACCTCGAACGCCGCGAGCCTGGACACGCGTTTGAGCGCGCGCAGCAACGGCCGACCGATCAGCAACAACAGCAGGAACGTGCACACGCCACGACTGACGTCCCACAGCACCGAGGTCGCCAGGTAGTACCTGAAGTAGCTCTCCGCGTTCGCCGCGGGACCAACGGCCGCGTCAAAGCTCAGCCCGGCGCCGTACCCTCCGAACGGCCAGAACCAGAGATTCATCAGGGCACCGTAGGCGACGCCGAGCACGAACCCGAGCAACGCCAGCACGACCACCTCGGAGCGCCCGGTCAACCGCTTCGGCAGTGCACCGGACAGGAAGCCCACCCACCCCGCGGCGATCATCTGGAACGGCAGCCAGGGACCGACCCCGCCGGTCAGCAACGCGCCGACGAACAGGGTCAGCGCACCCTGCACGAAGCCGAACCCGCGCCCGAAGACCCGGCCACCGAGCATGATCACCGCGAAGCTCGGTTCGAGGCCGGCCGCGCCCGGCGAGAGGGCCCGCAGCGCGCCGCCGATCGACGCGAGCATGCCGAGCAGGGCGATCGCCTTGGCGTCGATCCCGCCGGCGTTCACCTCGGCCAGCACGATCATCGCCAGCAGCGGCAGGACCAGCACGAAGATCCAGGGCGCGTCGGTGCTGTGCGACGAACCCTCGCCCACGCCGGAGGTGGCGGCCACGAACGGCCAGCCGAACGCGGCCAGCGTGACCACGCTCGCGATCACCAGGGCGGCCACGGCGCTCCAGGAGAGCTTGACCGCGTTCACGGTCCCGTTCACAGGGCGGCCGCCACGTCTCGCGCCGTCAACCACGGCTGCGGGGACATCACCTTGGCGACCTGGGGCGCGAAGGCCGGCGACGAGACGACGACCTCGGGAGCCGACCCGTCGGCGACGACCTCGCCGTCGGCGAGCACGATCACCCGGGTCGCCACCTCGGCCACCAGTTCGACGTCGTGGGTGGCCAGCACCACGCCGTGCCCGTCGTCGGCGAGTTCACGGAGGACGGCGACCAGGCGGCGCTTGGCGTTGTAGTCGAGCCCACGAGTCGGCTCGTCGAGGAGGACGAGTCGAGGTCTGGCCGCGAGCACGATGGCCAGCGCCAGGGTGAGCTTCTGGCCCTCGGACAGGTCGCGCGGATGGCGGTCGCCGCTGACACCCGGCGCGAGCCGATCGAACAGGCTGCGGGTGCGTGCCGTCGGGCTGCCCCGAGTCGCGGTCGGAGGTCCCGCACTCGTCGGTGACGGTGGCGGCGTACAGGATGTCTGCCGGCACCTGCGGCACCAGCCCGGCCCGGCCGACCGTGACCTTGCCGGAGCGCGGCTGGTGCAGGCCGACGAGGCTCCTGAGCAGCGTCGACTTGCCGGCCCCGTTGCGGCCCATCAGCGCGACCACCTCGCCCTGGCGGACGGCCAGGTCGACGCCGTTGACCACGATCCGCTTGCCGTAGCCCGCGACCAGGTCCTTCGCCTCGGCCACGGCTTCACCGAGTGTGGGCGCCCGGTGCTCCGGCGGAGGTACGCCGTCGAGCCGGGCCCTCAGATCGGCGGACAGTCGACGGGCGTCCCGGACGGTGAGGGGCAGCGGGCTCCAGCCGGCGGCCCGGCCGAGCTCGACCACCGGTGGCGCGATCGGCGTCCCGGCCAGGATCGTGGCCGGGTCGCCGTCGATGACGCGCCCGCCGTTCCCCGGGATCCAGACGATCCGGTCGGCGTGCTGGACGACCCGTTCGAGGCGGTGCTCGGCGAGTACGACGGTCAGGCCGAGGTCGTGCACCAGCCTCTGCAGGGTGGACAGCACGTCCTCGGCGGCCAGCGGGTCCAGCGCCGAGGTCGGCTCGTCCAGCACCAGGATCCGTGGATGGGTGGTCAGCACCGACCCGATCGCAACTCGCTGCTGCTGCCCGCCGCTCAGGTTGGCCAGCGGGCGCCCGCGGAGACCGGCCAGGCCGAGCAGGTCGAGGGTCTCCTCGACCCGCTTGCGCATCGTCGCGGGCGGCAGCCCCAGCGACTCCATGCCGTAGGCGAGCTCGTCCTCGACGTTGTCGGTCACGAACCCGGCGACGGGATCCTGGCCGACGAAGCCCACCACGTCGGCGAGGTCCCGAGGCGGGTGGGTGGCCGTGTCCCGGCCGTCGACCAGCACCCGGCCGCGCAGGGTGCCGCCGGAGAAGTGCGGCACCAGTCCGATGATGCTGCGCAGCAGCGTGGTCTTGCCCGAACCGGTGCTGCCCATGACCAGGACCAGCTCGCCCTCGGGGACGTGCAGGTCCACCCCGGCGAGCGCGGGAGTCTCGGCCTCGGCGTAGGTCACGGTCACGGACTCGAACCGGATCATCGCTCCGCTCCGTCGTGGGCGGGCACCGGCGGAGCGAGGAACGCGGGTGCCAGCGCGACCAGGATGCCGACACAGGCGAGCAAGTGGCACCGGCGGCGACTGGGTGGGGGAGGCCAGGAACAGCAGCTCGGGGGAGCGTGACGACGTCCAGAACATCAGCGCTGCAGCGACCACCCCGGACGCGACGACGATCAGCTCGGGCAGCGCCCACGGATCGGGGCGGTAGCGGGTCCGGCCGGTACGCCGCCCGCCCAGCCGCAGCCCGACGATGCCGAGCGCGGCACCGGCCAGCAGCAGCGGGGTCCCGAACCCGTGTGCGGTGAGCAGCCCGTAGACCCCGACGAGCAGCCCGAAGCTGCCGAGCAGGACCAGGCCGGCGGTGACCCGCCGCGCCGACGGCGACTCGTTCGTCGTACGCCCGTAGCCGCGGGCATCCATCGCCGCGGCCAGGTCGACGGAACGTTCGAGCGCGCCCTCGAGGATCGGCATGGACAGGCGACCGAACTGGCGGATCCCGCGGCCGGAGCCGCGCAGTCTGGCGGCCGACCGCACCCGTCCGGCGTCGGTGACCAGCTGTGGTGCGAAGGTCAGCGCGATCACCGCGGCGATCCCGATCTCGTAGAGGGCGGCCGGCATGTAGCGCAGCAGCCGCCGGGCGCTGCCGAGCGCGTTGGCGGCCCCGATGCAGCAGAAGATCGCGGCCAGCTGGAGCCCGAAGTAGACCGCGTTGAGGACTGCTTCCAGGGTGACCTCGCCGCCGAGCTTGATGCCGACGCCTTCGGGGAGCGGGATCTCCGGGAGCGTGAAGAGCACGGTGAGGCCCTGGGTCTGCGTCGACAGGAGGGCCTGGAAGACGACGTGGATGGCGATCACGATGAGCGCGAGCTTGAAGAACAGCGCGTACGAGCTGGCCCAGGGCGCGTCGTCGCGTCGCAGCGGTCACGACGAACCAGCTCACCACGACGATCAGCAGGAGCGGCACCGGGTTCGTCGTCCGGCTGGCCGCGGCCGCCAGCCCGAGCGCCCACAGCCACCACGCCCCCGGATGCAGGACCCGCGGGTGCGTGACGAGATGCTGTGGGCGCACGGTCGCTGGTCAGCTGCTCCTTGCGCCGCGTCACGTAGCACGCCGCCGGCGACCAGTACGACGACCACGATGCCCAGCCCGACGTACAGCGGAGCGTTGCTGTCGTCGTCGTCGTCCTCCGTCGACGCTCGCGACGCCGTCCGTCGCGTCGTCGCTCGCCGCGTCATCATTGAGCGCGACGTCCAGGAACCCGTCATCGGCCGGGGTGGCCTGACGTTGCTCACGCACGTCGGCGCAGCCCTTCGGCGGGATAGCCGTCGATGCCGCACAGCAGCGGGCCGAAGCCGAGGTTCTCGGTGCGGACGTCGGCGACCGACTCGAGCACCTGGAGGCCGTTGGCCTTCGGTCGGCCACCTGGGCACAGGCCGCCTTCGGGGTCGGGGATCTCCTGGCCCTCGGCGTCCGCCTCGACGCCGAAGTCGATGATCACGGCGACCCGCTTCTCGCCGTCAACGGCGGGCTGTGTCGGCGCAGACCGCGTCGAAGGTCGACCTCGGCCAGGTCGACGCGGGGCAGGTTGGGCTTGTTGAAGTCCGGGGGCCGCGAAGCGGTAGGCCTCGATCGCGCCGTCCTTGGGCGTAGCGGCGCCGACGCCCTTCTCGGAGAGCGACGTACTTGCCGTCCTGGACGTTGAAGTAGGCCCAGAACCGGTAGTAGTCGGCCGCGTTCGCGGGCGCAGCTGGTGGCGACGAGCGCGACAGCTGGTGAGGAGAGGGCGAGCAACGCCAGAGCGATACGGGACACGGTGCGCATGAGCACCCTTTCTTGCAGCGGTACACAGACGAAGGCGCCGGACCGCGAGTCCGGCTCCGTTCCGTAGACCTCGACGGTTGTGTGGAGCCGCGATCCCGATCCGGTTGTTCCGGCTCGCGGATCCCCAGCTCGGCGGATGCGCACACGGTTGCGGGTCAGCGCCGGAGTTCCACCGGCTTCCCCGTCTCGGGATGCTCTCCGGAGTCTCGCCCCTGCGCCTTCCCGGCGTCAAAGTCGTCGCGGGTTAGTCTCGACACATGACCTTGCCGGACCAGCCGCCGACGTTCCGCCCCGAGTCGCCCGCGACCCGTCCGTGGTGGTGGGAGCTGGCGTCGGCGTCCGGCTCCGTCGTCACCGTCGAAGGGGAGCTGGCCGACCAGAGGTTCCCGTCGCAGGCCGACGCCGAGTCCTGGGTGGGCGAGTTCTGGGCCGAGCTCGCCGAGCTCGGCGTCGACGCGGTCACGCTCTTCGAGGCCGACCGAAAGGTCTACGGCCCGATGTCGCTGCACTCATGACCGAACTGTCCTCTCGGACTTCTTCGACGAGCGACTCAAGCGGGACGCTTCCTGATCCGGTCCGGACCGTTTGCGACGCTTGGCTCGGCGAGATCGACCGCCTTGCGCCGGGGTTGGTCACCGGCCTCTATCTGCGGGGCGGCCTCGGCTTCGGCGAGTACGTCGACGGCAAGAGCGACATCGACTTCGTCGCCACGCTGGCTCGCCGGGCGGCCGGCGAGGAGCTGGTCGCGCTCGAGGAGTCCCACACCGTCGTACACACGAGGCATCCGGAGCTGTCCTTCGACGGCTGCCACGTCCTGGCACTCGACCTGGCCTCGCCGCCGGACGACTGCCCCGACGTGCCGACCGTCCTGCACGGTCTGTTCAACGGCGAAGGCCGCGAGGACCTGAGCCCGGTGGCCTGGCACGAGCTCGCCCGGCACGGGATCACCGTCTTCGGTCCGCCACTCTCGTCGTTGGACATCTGGACCTCGGACCCCGCGCTGCGGGCGTTCACCGTCGACAACCTCGACACCTACTGGCGGGCGAACGCGGAGGGTTGCGCGGCCTTCCCGGCAGAGGCGGCGCAGGAGGAGGCCTGTGAGTGGTGTGTCCTCGGTGTCGCCCGCCTCCACCATCTCCTGGTCACGGGGGAGCAGACCACGAAGTCGTGGGCCGGTCGCTGGGGCTTGACCTACTACGAGGAGCGGTTCCATCGGGTCCTGCGGGAGGCGTTGCGACTTCGCGAAGGTGGCCCACCCGAGTACGACGACCCGGCCGAGCGCGGCGCTGACGTCGCCGCATTCATGGCGTACGTCGTGGAGGTGGGGACCCGCACCGCATCCATCGACTGAGAGCTCGCGATCTATATTGCCGACATGTTCATCCTGGAGCTTGCGTTCACTGATGATCCCCGTCGGCTGGAAGGCCGTCCCGGGCACCGCGGGAGGCTCGTCGCGTTGCACGCTGACGGCCGGCTGGCCATGGCAGGTCCCCTGGAGAGCGACAGCGGCGCCGTGCTGGTGTTCAACACCGACCGCGACGAGCTGACCCAGATCATGGGTGAGGACCCGTACTACACGGGACCGGGCGTGGAGATCATCTCCATCCGGGAATGGCTGCCCATCGTCGGGGCGCCGCCGCCACGCAACGGAGACTGATCGGCGTGGGTGTGGATCACCGCCGCACCCACCGATTGAGCACGACGGGCCGGCCGCGCACCTCGCCAGGGTGCTGGGCGGCGCGGACGAAGCCGGCTCGCTCGGCCACCCGCTCGCTGGTCACGTTGCCCTCGATGGTCTCGAGAGCAACCTCGGTCCTGCCCTGCTCGGCAAGGAGGGAGCACAGGGCCTGCACCGCCGGGGTGGCCGCCCCTCGACCTCGCGCCGTCGGCAGCAGTGCGTAGAACACGTCCGGCACCGGGTCGGTCAGTCGGCCGATCCCGCACGTGCCGAGCGGCGTCGTACCGTCGAGGATCACGAAGCGGCGGACGACGCCCTGCGCGGCTCGCTCGAGATAGGCCAGGATCCGGGCCCGCGACTGCTCCTCGTCGAGGTCCGGTGGGTAGTACGTCCAGCGCACGACGTCCGGCTGGCGCGACAGGTCACGCTCGATCGGCCAGTCCTCGACGGTCAGCTCTCGCAGCACGAACGGGCCGGCGGCGTACGTGCTGGACATCCCGACAAACTATCGCGAGCCGTGCTTTCCAAAATCTATTAAACAGATAGACTTAATTCATGAGGGATCGTCGGCCGCCTGACTTCTTCCTGATCGGCGCACCCAAGGCGGGGACCAGCGCGCTGCATTCAGCTCTCAGCCAGCACCCGGGACTGTTCCTCAGTAGGATCAAGGAGCCGAAGTACTACATGTGTGGCGACTCGCCGCCGCCCGCATACCGCGGTCCGGGAGACGCACACAGCAACCTGGAGTGGGTCTGGCAGCGCGAGCGCTACCTCGACCTCTTCCAGCCCGCGCCGGACGGCGTGCTCAGTGGGGAGAGCACGCCGTTCTATCTCTACAACCGCGACGCCCGCCGCCGGCTTGCGTTGGATGCGCCCGAGGCGAAGCTGATCGCCGTGCTCCGCGACCCGGTGGACCGCGCGTACTCCAACTGGATGCACCTGTGGATGGACGGCCTCGAGCCGGAGCGCAACATCGTCGAGGCGGTACGCCGCGAGCAGCGCCGGATCGATGCCGGCTGGGCGCCGTTCTGGCACTACCAGGGACTGGGCATGTATGGCCGGCAGGTGGCCGACCTCTACGACCAGTTCCCGGAGCAGCAGATCCTGATCCTGCGCTACAAGCAGCTGGTCGACTCACCGACCGCGGTCCTGGACCGCGTGTTCCGATTCCTCGGGGTCGAGCCGGCCTACGTCGAGTCGATCCCTCGGGACAACTCGCGGGTGTTCGTCCGGGACGGCGCGCGCACCCGCGCGATCGGGACGATGATCCGGGTCGGGGCGGCCGCTGGCAAGCACTTCCCGCCCCACGTGTGGCGCAGTCTGAGCCGACCCTTGATCGCCCAGCTTCACAAGGGTGGCGACCCGGCGCGGCCGCGGCTCACACCCGCCCAGCGCGACGCCCTCCTGGCGCCCCACCTGCCGGACATCGAGCTGCTCGAGAAGGTCACGGGGGAGTCGTTCGAGGACTGGAAGGGCTATCGCGACGGCGGCTCGTTCGAGTCCCGGCGGGCGGAAGCCCGGGTCACCTCGGGCTGACCGTGGTGACCAGGTCGTGTGCGCCGTCGGGCCGCGCGACCTCGATGTAGAACCGGGTGCTGCCGTCCGGGAGGGCGACCGCGGTCGCGTAGCGGAACGCACCGTCGGAGTACGGCGACCGCATCGGCTCGGCGCCGTCGGGCATCAGCACGCCGCCCAGCTGGCCGTGGGCCACCCCGGTGGTCTCGTGCCAGTTGTCCTCGGCGCGCGGACGGCCGTCGTACAGCACGACAAGGGGTGCGAGTGACAGCACGGCGGTGACCCGGGCCCCGCGGGCGTCCCAGGTCCCGGGACGCGGCCACAGGACCGTGCCCTGCCTGGTCCAGCGGAGCCCGTCGTGGCTGGTGGCGTAGGCGGTGCTCATCCGGTCCTCGTGGTCGGGGTCGACGAGCGGATGTTCGCAGATCCACATGTGCCACTGGTTGCCGTCGACCACGACGACCGGATCCTTGGCGGCCATCCGGGCGTCCCCGGGCACGACGACGGTGCGTACGCCGCGGGGCAGGTCCTCGGGCCGGTCCGCGTCGACCGCCTCGATCCACCAGTGCTTGGTTCCCGGGGTTGCGCACGACACGTAGAGCCGCCAACCGCCGTCGGGGCGTCGGACTACGACGGGCCGCTCGAAGGACTCCGCACCGAACTGGTCGCGGGTCACCTCACAGACCGGCTCGAAGTCGATCCCGTCCTTGGACCGGGCCACGACGACGGCGACGCCGCGCCCTTCGGTGAGTGGACGGCGTACCCGATAGGTCAGGTAGATCTCGTCGTCGACCAACACCGCGCTCGCGGCGCCGGCCCAGTTCCCGGGTCCCTCGCCCGGCGCCGGCACCACGACCTGAGCGTCATCCAGGCTGGGGAGGGAGACCATGTCAATCGTCATGGCTTAAGTCTACAAACAACATCGGAATTAGTTAGTTTCGGCGCAGGAGCGGAGTGTCAGGACTGGCTCGCGGAGGCTCCGGCGCGGTGGCTGCTGCCGCGACGGGCACGCTGTCGCGCCCTGCGCGGGCGAAGGCACGGACCAGCGCGGTCTCTGATGCGGTGCGCCAGATCAGCGCCCATTGGCAGGGCGGGGCGTCGAGGATGGGGATGTACACGATGCCGGGCCAGCGATAGTAGCGGCTGGCCTCAGCCTGGATGGGGAGGACGGCGTCACCGGCGGCAACCGCGGCCAACACCTCCTGCCAAGTAGCGACCTTTGGGCCGCGTTGCACCGGTCGGCCGCTGGGCGTGTGGAAGGGGACCAGTGCCTCTTCCCAGTACGCCGGAATCGGACGTGCTGGCTGCGTCACGATGCAGTCGCCGAGGTCCTCCAGGCAGACCGTTTCGCGTTGTGCGTAGGGGTGTGACTCGGCTGCCATGAGTTGGATCGGCGAGGTGCGCACGACGGGTCCGACGGTGAGGTCGGGCTCGCGCACCGGGAGCCAGAGCAGGGCGATGTCCAGCTCGCCGGTGCGCAAGGATCCGAACGGGTCGCTGGTGGGGATCTCCCGAAACTGGAGCTCGCAGGTCGGATGGCGAGTCCTGAACAGCCCGATGACGTCTGCGATCTCATGAGCCAGGGCGCCCATCGTGCCGATGGTCAGGCTGCCGCCGACCCCGCGGGCGGCGGCCTTGGCGGCGTCCGTTCCGTCCTGGATGCGCTGGTAGCCCGCCTCGAGGTCGGCGCGCAGCCGCACCCCGATCGGGGTGAGGGCGACCTGTCGACTGGTGCGCTCGAACAGGGCAGCCCCGATGTGGCGCTCCTGCTTGGCGATCGACTGGCTGACGCGGGCTTGGGTGACACGCAGTCGGTCGGCGGTCCGGCCGAAGTGCAGCTCCTCGGCCAGGGTCAGGAAGATCTCGATGTCCCGGAACTCCAAACCCACGCCCCCTCGGGTCGATCCATAACCCCGACATTATCGAGCCTTGCTCGATCTGCCGTTGTTCCGACCCGCGGCCGGACCCGACGCTGGATGCAGCCGTCTTGGCATCATCCCAACACCGAGGAGAATGATCATGCAGACCCGGATGAACAACCCCGCGACGCTCCTTCCGGACGCCATGAAGGCGATCCAGTCGCTGTACAAGGCAACGCACGGCGCCGGGGTCCCGGCGACGACGCTCGAGCTCGTGCACCTGCGCGGCAGCCAGATCAACGGCTGCAGCGCGTGCGTCGACTCCGGCGCGCGTAACGCAAAGCAGGCCGGCGAGACCGACGAGCGGTTGTTCTCGGTCGCCGCCTGGCGGGAGACGCCGTACTTCACCGACGCCGAACGAGCCGCGCTTGCCCTCAGTGAGGCCGTCACTCGCCTGGCGGACCGGACGGACCCAGTACCCGACGATGTCTGGGAGGACGCGGCCAAGCACTACGACGAGCAAGGGCTCGCCGCCTTGATCCTCTGGATCGCCACCACGAACCTGTTCAACCGCCTCAACGCAACCACCAGACAACCGGCTGGTCAGAACTGGGGCTGAGCAGGCAGGCGTTTCGTGGGAGAATCACGATCGTGAGCGTTGCCCTCCTCTGCTCGGTACTGGCACTGATGGTGCTGGAGCTGGTCGGCACCGGGACGTGAAGCTCACCGCTTGTTCCGATCTGTCGGCCGCCGACTGGATCACGGGCACCGACCTGCCGTGGGATCAGCTGGTGGGCTTCGGGCCGTCGGGCTTCACGGCGTACGCCAGGCTGCGGTTCCTGCCAGATCCGGCGTACGACGGGCAAGGCGAGAACGACGTCGACTTCGATGAAGCAGTCTCCGAGACCGCGAAGCTGAGCGCCGCGTTGCAGGTGCTGAGTCGGCATACCGGCACCCCTGATGCCTACTACTTCTGCCTGTGGGACGGCTGGGGTTGGGACGACGACAGTGCCGGCAGCGCGCTCGTCGACTCCGAGAGCGGCACCCTGGAGACGCACGACGCGGCCCGGCCGGGTGTTGCGCCGTCTTCGCGCTCCTCGGTGCAGCGCGAGCCGAAGGTCGTCATTCCGAACCGCGCCTACTTCTTGTTCCTGGTGTCAGAGGTGGGCGACGGGGACTTGTCGCCGGGCCGACTCTGGCCGGACATGCCCGACCCAGCGTTCATCTGGCCGGCCGACCACGCGTGGTGCTTGGCCAACGACGTCGATCCGCACTGGGCCGGGATCGGCGCGAAAGCCTCTGCCATCGACGCCCTCGTTGCCGATCCGCACCTCGACGTGGTTCCGGCCGACCCACGTCTCCGCCAACCGAGCTACACCTAGCCCGAGGTCGACGAGTGTTCACCTGCCGTCCCGTCGCGACCCGGCTGGGCGGCTTGACGTCGGCGGAAGATGCGACGACTCGGCGGGCTGACCGAGGTGGTGAGTCGTCGGTAGTGACGACGACTCGGCTGGAAGATGCGACGACTCGGCACTGTCTGGGGCGGTGCGGGAGAAGCCCTACAGCGGCCGCTCAGGTGATCCAGAAATTCTTGTTCGAATAGTTGTCCACAGGTTGGGATCTGGGCGTGGTTTGGGGGCCGGATTGTCGGTGCGGTCTGGTCGAATAGGTGCATGGAGATCCGGGATGCGGCGCGGCGGCGGTCGGTGTTGACGACCGCGGAGTGCGCGGCTGGGTTGCCCGGCTCTCGGGCCTGGACGCCGGCGTTGGGGACGCCGAGCGGGTTGACCAGCTCCGGTTGTTGGAGGAGTTGAAGGGTGCGGCGGCCGCGGCGCAGGCCCGGGTGACCGTGGCCTTCGCCGAGTCGCAGGTCGAGGCGGATCCGGCCCAGGAGGGTCGGGGGGTGGCCGCCCAGGTCGCGCTGGCCCGCCGGGACAGCCCGCACCGCGGAGCCCGCCATGTCGGGTTGGCCCGGGCGCTGGTTTCGGAGATGCCGCACACCCTGGCCGCGTTGTCCCGCGGCCGGATCAGCGAATGGCGGGCCACCTTGATGGTCCGCGAGACCGCCGTCCTGAGCGTCGAGGACCGGCGACGGGTCGACCTCCGGCTCGCGTCGCGGCTCGAACACCTCGGCGACCGCGGGGTCGAGCGGGAGGCCCGGGCGTTGGCGTATGAGCTGGATCCCGGGTCGATCCTGCGCCGCGGCCGCCGCGCGATCGCGGACCGTCGGGTGTCGCTGCGGCCGGCGCCGGACACGATGACGCTGCTGACCGGGTTCCTGCCGGTCGCCCACGGGGTCGCGGCCTACGCCGCCTTGTCCCGCGACGCCGACCGGCTCAAACACGACGGCGACCCGCGCAGCCGGGGGCAGCTGATGGCCGGCCTGATGGTCGCCCGGCTGACCGGTCAGGAACCGGCCACCGGGGTGCCGGTCGAGGTCCAGGTGGTGATGTCCGACCAGACCCTCCTCGGCGACGACCAGACGGCGGCGCACCTGGTGGGTGGCGGGCCGATCCCGGCCGGGCTGGCTCGCGACCTGGTCGCCGAGGCCGCCCGGGTCTGGGTACGCCGGCTCTACACCTCACCCGTCGACGGCACCCTGGTGGCCATGGACAGCCGCCGCCGGGCCTTCGACGGGAAGCTGCGCCAGTTCCTGGTCACCCGCGACCAGACCTGTCGAACCCCGTGGTGCGACGCCCCGATCCGACACGCCGACCACATCACCGAAGTTGCGTACCACGGGACCACCAGCGCGGTCAACGGACAAGGACTCTGCGAAGCCTGCAACTACACCAAAGCCCTCCCCGGCTGGACCGCCAAGACCGTACGCGCCGGACCCGCGCACGAAGTGATCACCACCACCCCCACCCGGCACACCGTGCACAGCCGCGCACCCGCCCTGCCAGGATGGAAACCGACCCGGAGCCGCCTCGAAGCAGTCTTCATCAACCTGATGCTGACCGCCTGACCTCACCGCGCTTGGCCACGATGCGGCGGGACGAGCCGGAGAGGACGAGCAAAGCAAGCGAGGGTGGCGATTCAGGTACGGCGAGCCGTGGCGAGGTCACGCCTGAACCCAAGCAGCCGAAGTAGGCTGGCCGGTGTGCAGGCCTACCTCGATCTCGTCCAACGGGTCCTTGACGACGGTGTCGTGAAGGGGGACCGGACCGGCACCGGCACGCGGTCTGTCTTCGGCCACCAGATGCGGTTCGACCTCGGCGCCGGCTTCCCGTTGGTGACCACCAAGAAGGTGCACACCAGGTCGATCTTCGGCGAGCTGCTCTGGTTCCTCCGCGGCGACACGAACGTGAAATGGCTGCAGGACAGGGGAGTGACGATCTGGGACGAGTGGGCCGACGAGGACGGCGATCTCGGCCCGGTCTACGGGTACCAATGGCGCAGCTGGCCCACCCCCGACGGCCGCCACATCGACCAGATCAAGCAGGTCATCGACAACCTGAAGACCGACCCCGACTCGCGGCGCCACATCGTGAGCGCCTGGAACGTCGCCGACATCCCCCAGATGGCTCTGGCGCCGTGCCACGCGTTCTTCCAGTTCTACGTGGCTCCGTCCGACACCGGTCCCGGCCGACTCAGCTGCCAGCTCTACCAGCGGTCGGCCGACGTGTTCCTCGGCGTGCCGTTCAACATCGCGTCGTACGCCCTACTCACCCACATGGTCGCCCAGGTGACCGGCCTCCAGGTCGGCGACTTCGTGCACACGCTGGGCGACGCTCACCTCTACGCCAACCATCTCGACCAGGCCCGGCTCCAGCTGTCCCGCGACCCGCGGCCGCTGCCGACGCTGAGCCTCGACCCCACCGTCACGGAGATCGACGGGTTCGACCTCGAGCACATCGTGGTCGAGGGCTATGACCCCCACCCGGGGATCAAGGCCCCCATCGCCGTATGAAGCGAGTCGTCATGGTCGCGGCGATCGCTGACAACGGCGTCATCGGGAACGACGGCGACATCCCGTGGCGGATCCCGGCGGACTTCGCCCACTTCAAGCGGGTCACGATGGGGCACACCCTGCTCATGGGCCGAGCGACGTACGACTCGATCGGCCGCGCCCTGCCCGGACGCACCACCGTCGTGCTCACCCGCGACCCGACCTGGAGCGCCGATGGGGTGCTCGTCGCCCACGACCTCGACGAAGCCTTCGACCTGGCCGCCGATCTTCCGGGCGACATCGTGATCGCCGGGGGATCACATGTGTACGCCGCCGCCATGCCGCTGGCCACCCACCAGATCCTGACCGAGATTCACCAGTCGCCCGAAGGTGACACGTACTACCCGGAGTTCGACCGCGACGACTGGGCCGAGGAACGCCGCGAGGAGCACGACGGCTACGCGTGGGTCTGGCTGGATCGCCTGCCCTGAACATTCACGAT
>CAVRBN010000012.1:0-67393 GCA_963719255.1 uncultured Actinomycetota bacterium
TGGCCGAACGCATGGCCGGGACCGGCTCGCGGAACAGGCGGCAGTACAAGCTCCTGACCCATCACCTGCCCCGACCGAATACGTCATCACCGCCATCGGGTCCGAACCAGATCCCGAACTCGTACCGGAGCGCATCGACGGCCGGCTGTTCGCCGACATCGTGCTGCGCGAGGCGGTGGTCCGGGCCGCTGCGCTCGCTCACGGCGTACGACGGGCGGTGGCACCGGAGACCCGCAACCGGATCCGGTTCGAGATGCGGCGCGAGGTCAAACGTTCCCGCAGGCAACGGCGCGCCGAGCTGAAGACCGCCCGCCGCGACTGGGAGGCCCGCCAGCGCGCCGGCCTCGAACAGGACGAGAACGCCGCATGAGACGCGGCCTGTGGTTCGCGGCAGGCGCCGGCGCCGGGATCTACGCCATGGTGCGGGGCCGCCGGGCCGCCGAGGCGCTGACCGCCGACGGGCTCCGCGACCGGGCGAGAGCCCTGGCCGTGGGCGCGAGGATGTTCCGCGACGAGGTGGCGCAGGGCAGCGCCGAGAAGGAAACCGAGTTGCGGCATCGCTACGGGTTGGTGCCTCATGGGAGACCACAGCTCGAGAACAGCTCGACGCCGCACCCGGAAGGCCAGCACTGATGGACACCGCCGAGATCCGCCGCCGCTTCGTTGCGCACTTCGCTGCGGCCGCACACACGGATGTGCCCTCGGCGCCGCTGCTGCTCGACGACCCGAACCTGCTGTTCGTCAACGCCGGCATGGTGCCGTTCAAGCCGTACTTCCTGGGCCAGGAGACGCCGCCGTACGACCGCGCCGTGAGCGTGCAGAAGTGTGTGCGGACGCCCGACATCGAGGAGGTCGGCAAGACGACGCGGCACGGCACGTTCTTCGAGATGTGCGGCAACTTCTCGTTCGGCGACTACTTCAAGGAAGGCGCCATCCGGCTCGCCTGGGACCTGGTCACCAAGTCGCTGGACGACGGTGGCTTCGGGATGGCGGAGGACCGGTTGTGGCCGTCGGTGCTCCAGGGCGACGACGAGGCGCTCCAGCTGTGGATGATGGTCACCGGCCTGCCGTCCGAGCGGATCGTCAAGCTCGGGCCGAAGGAGAACTACTGGTCGATGGGCGTGCCCGGCCCCGGTGGGCCGTGCTCCGAGATCCTCTTCGACCGCGGGCCCGACTACGGTCCGGACGGCGAGTTCACGACGACCACGCGGACGTCGATGCCCGCCAAGCTCGAGGACCGCTACCTGGAGTTCTGGAACCTGGTCTTCATGCAGGACGAGCTCAGCGCGGTCCGGAGCAAGGAGGACTTCGACATCGTCGGGCCGCTGCCGAAGAAGAACATCGACACCGGGATGGGCCTCGAGCGGGTGGCCTTCCTCCTGCAGGGCAAGCCGAACATGTACGAGATCGACGTCATGCTCCCCGTGATCGAGAAGGCCCAGGAGATCACCGGCCGCACGTACGGCGCCAACCACGACGACGACGTGCGGATGCGGGTCGTCGCGGACCACGTGCGCAGCGGGATGATGCTGATCGGCGACGGCGTCGTCCCCGGCAACGAGGGTCGCGGCTACGTGCTGCGCCGGCTGCTGCGGCGTGCGGTCCGGTCGATGCGGCTGCTCGGTCACGACGACCGGGTGCTGCCCGAGCTGATGCCGGTCAGCCGGGACAAGATGGGCGAGACCTACGCGTCGCTGCACACCGACTGGGAGCGGATCTCGGCGGTGGCCTACGCCGAGGAGGACGCGTTCCGGCAGACGCTCAGGGCCGGCACCCAGATCTTCGACCTGGCCGCGGCCGAGGTGAAGAAGTCCGGCGGTGCGACGCTGAGCGGCGAGCGGGCGTTCGGGCTGCACGACACCTTCGGCTTCCCGATCGACCTGACCCTGGAGATGGCGGCCGAGCAGGGGCTCGACGTCGACGAGGTCGAGTTCCGCCGGCTGATGACCGAGCAGCGGGAGCGGGCCAAGGCCGACGCCAAGGCCAAGAAGGGCCAGCATCGCGACGCCAGCGCCTACCGCGAGGTGGCCGACACCCTCGGCCGCCCGGTGGAGTTCACCGGATACACCGACGTGGTGTCAGAGGCGTCGGTTCGCGGCATCGTGGCCCTGGGCGGAGTCGTCCCGTCCGCGCGGGAGGGTGACGAGATCGAGCTCGTGCTCGACCGCACCCCGTTCTATGCCGAGGGCGGCGGGCAGCTTGCCGACCAGGGCGTGATCGAGCTCGACAACGGTGCGCGCCTCCAGGTCCGTGACGTGCAGTCCCCGATCACCGGGCTCATCGTGCACCAGGCGAAGGTGATCTCGGGCGAGGTCACCCTCGGGTCCCATGCGCAGGCCCTGGTGGACACCGACCGACGGCTGTCGATCTCGCGCTCGCACACCGCGACGCACATGGTGCACAAGGCGTTCCGCGAGGCGCTGGGGGAGACCGCGACCCAGGCGGGCTCGGAGAACGCCCCGGGCCGGTTCCGGTTCGACTTCTCCGCGACGGGCGCGGTCCCCGTGTCGGTCATGAACGACGTGGAGGCCCGGGTCAACGACCTCGTGCTCGCGGACCTGGCCGTGCACGCGGAGGTGATGACCCAGGCCGAGGCCGTCAGGTCCGGCGCGATGGCGCTGTTCGGCGAGAAGTACGGCGACCAGGTGCGGGTCGTCTCCGTGGGCGACTGGGCGCGCGAGCTGTGCGGTGGCACCCACGCCGGTCGCTCGGGCCAGCTCGGCGTGGTCAAGCTGATGGGCGAGGCGTCGATCGGCTCCGGTGTACGCCGGGTGGAGGCGCTGGTGGGCGGGGACGCGTACCGCTTCCTGGCCCGCGAGCACGTGCTCGTCGCGCAGCTCTCGGAAACGCTCAAGGTGCGTCCGGAGCAGCTTCCCGAGCGAGTTCACGACATCGTGGAGCGGCTCCGCTCCGCGGAGAAGGAGATCGAGAAGGCGCGCATCGGTCAGCTGCTGGCCGGGGCGGGTCAGCTCGCCGCCACGGCAGAGACCGTGGGCGGGATCAACGTGGTGGCCCACCGCGCGGACGGCGCCCAGGGTGGCGACGTACGCACGCTTGCCCTCGACGTACGCGGACGCCTCGCCTCCGGGGAGCCGGGAGCGGTCGTCATCATCGGCGACGCCGACGGCAAGGTGGCCGTCGTGGCTGCCGTCAACGACGAGGCCCGCAAGCGCGGGGTCAGCGCGAACGAACTGGTCCGCGCGGTCGGCCCGTTGGTCGGGGGCCGGGGTGGCGGCAAGGACGACGTGGCCCAGGGCGGTGGCACCGACGCGTCCCGCATCGACGAGGCGCTGGTGCTCGTCGGCGCCGAGGTGGCTCGCGTTGCGGGCCGGGGCGGGCCTTGAGGCCTGGCGTACGTCTCGGAATCGATCCCGGAGACGCCCGGATCGGCGTCGCGCGCAGCGACCCGTCCGGGTTCCTGGCGACCCCGGTGGAAACCGTCCCCCGCAGGCGCGGCGACGTGGCCCGGATCGCGGCGCTCGTGGTCGAGCTCGAGGCGGTCGAGGTGGTCGTGGGGCTGCCGCGTTCCCTGTCCGGACGCGAGGGACCCGCTGCCACGAAAGTGCGAGAGTTCGGCAATGTTCTGGCGAGGCGAATTGCCCCGGTGCCCGTCAGGCTGTCTGATGAACGTCTGACCACCGTGTCAGCGGAGGCGATGCTGCGCGAGCGGGGTCGCAAGGGCGGCCGGCGTCGGGCGGTTGTCGACCAGGCTGCCGCGGTGGTGATCCTCCAGCACGTGCTGGACACCGAACGCAATGTCGGCCTGCCGCCGGGAGAGATCGTCGAGGTTGAGGATGAGTAAGTCGCATCGTGCCGACGACGGCAACGAGGACCTCGGCCGCTCTGGAGGACGAAGGCACCATCGCGACCCCGATCGCGCTGACGATCGCGCGACGGTCGTGAGGGCCGCCGCAGCGCGGCGAGCTGTATCGCGGTGCTGGTCGCGGTCGGCCTCCTGTTCGGCGGCGGCTACTTCGCCGTGACCAAGGGCGTCGACGGGATCAAGGGCCTCTTTGCCGGCGCCGAGGACTATCCCGGTCCAGGCACGGGCCAGGTGCTGGTCGAGGTACAGGAGGGCGACTCCGGCGGCGAGATCGGCAACACGCTGAAGGACATGGGAGTGGTCAAGAGCGTGGACGCGTTCACCGATGCGTTGGCCTCCAACGAAGGCGCCCAGTCCATCCAGGTCGGCTTCTACCAGCTCAAGAAGGAGATGAAGGCCAGCGATGCCGTCGACATCCTGGTCGAGCCCGCCAACCTGATCAGGAACACCGTCACGATCCGCGAGGGGCTCCGGGTCGTCGACATCGTCGAGATCCTGGCCGACAAGACCGACTTCTCGAAGAAACGGTTCAACAAGGTTCTCGACTCGCCCGACGAGCTCGGGCTGCCGCGCGTACGCACGCGGCAACGCGGAGGGCTACCTGTTCCCGGCCACCTACGCGTTCCCGCCGAACTCCACCCCGACCACGATGCTGAAGGCGATGGTCGACCGTTGGAAGCAGGCGGCCGAGGACGCCGACCTCGTCAGGGGTCGGCGGAGGCACTCGACTACACACCGGCCGAGCTGATGACGATCGCCAGCCTGGTGCAGGTGGAGGCTCGACCTCCCGACATGGCCAAGGTGGCCCGGGTGATCTACAACCGCCTGTCTGAGGCCGGGGAGACGGACTTCAAGCTTCCGCTCGATTCCACCGTGAACTACGCGCACGGCGGGAATCTTGGGGCGACCACGACAGACGAGGAGCGCCAGATCGACTCCCCGTACAACACCTACCGCTACCAAGGCCTGCCGCCAGGTCCGATCTCGGCCCCCGGCGAGGAGGCCATGGAGGCGGCAGCCCACCCGGCCGACGGCCCGTGGTTCTTCTTCGTGACGGTGAATCTCAGGACAGGCGAGACGAAGTTCGCTGAGACGTTCGCGGAGCACCAGGTCAACGTGGAGGAATACCGTGAGTACTGTCGCAATGAGTCCGAGCGCTGCTGACTGGCACGTAGCGAACTGCCGATGAGGTGCGCGGTCCTCGGCGATCCGATCGCCCACTCGCTGTCGCCGGTGCTGCACCGGGCGGCGTACGCCGAGCTCGGCCTGGACTGGACCTATGACGCGGTGCGGGTGCCGGCAGGGACCCTCTTGCCGTTTCTCGACGGCCTGGACGGCACCTGGCGCGGACTGTCGCTGACCATGCCGCTGAAGCGGGAGCTGGTGCCGCTCGCCGACGAGGTGTCGGACGTGGCGCGGCGGGCGGGGGCGGCGAACACGCTCGTGCTCGCCGACGGACGGCGGATGGCGCACAACACCGACGTGCCGGGTGCGGCGTCGGCGATCAGGGAGCGGTACGACGGTCCCGTCCACGCGGCGACGATCCTGGGCGGGGGAGCAACTGCCACGTCGGTCGGTCTTGCCCTCGCCGACCTGGGCTGTCGGAACATCACGGTGCTGGCGCGTAGTCGTGCACGTGCCGCGGCCACCCTGTCGGCGGTGGGTGCGCACCCGTCCAGCGCCCTCGGTCCGGTTTGACGAGCTCGCCGGGGCTGACGTGGTCGGCGACGTCGGTGGTCTCCACGATCCCCGCGGCGGCGCAGCGACCCGAGCTCGTCGCCCGGTGCGCGGGCGTGCCCGTCGTCTTCGACGTGATCTACCATCCGTGGCCGACTCCGTTGGCGGAGTCGGCGACCGGCCGGACGCTGGTCAGCGGCCTGGACCTGCTCGTGCACCAGGCGGCCTTGCAGGTCCAGCTTTTCACCGGTCAGGAAGTCCCGGTCCAGGTGTTGCGTTCGGCAGGCAGGGCCGCTCTCGCTGGATAGGGTGCGGCTCATGCACCTGGACACGGCGCTCGCCTGCGCGCTGATCGGTCTCGTCGGCGGCTGGTTCGTGCCGGCGGGGATCGCCCGACTCCCGGAGCCCACCGACCTGCGAACCTCGGAGCCTCGGCGAGGACGAGCCGACCGTCGACAAGGAACCCGAGGAGCCCAAGGAGCAGTACGCCGACATCGCTGCGCTGCCCGGCCTGGCCTGGAAGTGTGCCCTGGCCGCGGGCGTGGCCGCAGGGCTGATCGGCCTCACGCTGGGCTGGGTCTGGCCGCTGACCTATCTGGTCTACCTCTGTCCGGTCGCCGTGGCGCTGGCCGTCATCGACTTCCGCACCTACCTGCTGCCGACCAAGATCATCGCCCCGTCGTACGGCGTGGTGGGGGTACTGGTCCTGCTCAGCTTCGCGTTCGACCAGGACGTCGACGACCTCGCCCGGGCCGCAGCCGGGTGGGCGATCGCCGGGCTGGTCTACGTCCTGCTGTGGTTCTTCACCCCCGGGATGGGGTACGGCGACGTCCGGCTGTCCGGGGTGCTGGGCCTGGCTCTCGGCTACCTCGGCTGGGGCGAGCTCCTGGTCGGGGTCTACTCAGGTTTCCTCCTCGGCGGCCTCGGCTGGGTGGTGCTGCGGCTGGCCGGGCTGACGAAGACCCGGCACTACCCGGCCGGCCCGTTCATGCTGATCGGCGCCCTGGTCGGCGTGCTCTGGGGTGCCGACTTCTGGAGCTATTTCGTAACGAACCGGTCCTGACCCCCAGGTCAGCCGGAGAACTCTGTCAAGGCGCTGGTTCTCTGCAAGTCTGCTGTCCCAAGGCTCCTCACGAGCAGACTCGCAGAGAACCAGCCCTCCCCGAGGCGAGTCCCGGTGCGCGGCGGATAGCGGCTTCATCACGGTATGCAGATCAACCGCCGGTTCCCATGCCCTGTCCACCAGGGGAACCGGAGGTCCCGCTGCATACCGTGATGAACCTGCGCACGCGCGGCCGGACGTCTCCAGTCGTCGCATCTTCCGCGAGTCGTCGTAAGTTACGACGACTCACCGCGCGGTTAAGCCCGTCCCTGCCGGCCTACCGCAGGTAGCGCCGGGCCCCGGCGTACTCGACCCAGGAAACCGGCACGGTCTCGACGACGCTTCCGGTGTGCGGAGCCTGCACCATTCGCTGCCGGCCGGCGTACATCGTGACGTGGTGGACGACGCCGTTGGTGGCGTAGAACATCAGGTCGCCGCGCCTGAGGTTTGCCCTTTTCACGCGCGCCCCGTGCATCGCTTGGGCAGCAGAGTCGCGGGGAGTCACGATGCCGTGCGCGCGGTGGTCCAGCCAGACCAGCCCGGAGCAGTCGAGCCCGAAGCCGGAGGCGCCTGCCCACAGATAGGGGAGCCCGTGGAACTGCTGGGCGGTGCGGACCAGATCTCCTCGGGACTGCGGCAAGGCCGGGTCCGCGGGTGCGTGCACCGACACGCCTGCGGCGCGGATCCGCCGTACGACGCCGAGCGGGGTGCGCACCCGGACCGATCGACCGACGTCGCCGAGGTAGGGGAGCCGGGTCCCGAAGCTGATCTCGAACACCTTCCTCCCGGTGGCGTCGTCGGCGCGCAGCCAGGCCGTCCGGCTGGTCACCGTGACGGTCTGGGCGGTGGTGGTGGGTCGACGCGCAGTGAGCTGGCGGGTCGGCACCCAGCCCGGGTAGCCCCGGGCGTCCAGTGGGGTGGGCTGGTCCGGCACCACGACCTTGGCCCAGGAGCCGCGGATCCGGAGCACGCGGACCCGGTCACCCAGCAGCGCTTGCGTGTCCGCCCTGCCGCCCAGGTCTCGCCGTTGGGCCAGCGACATCGCCGCGAGCCAGGGGCGGATCCGGGCGGGGCGTTCGAGGGCCGGCTTGTCGACCGGCCGGACGGACCCGGGCGTGCGCCAGAGCGTGGCAACCGACACCGCCACCCAGCCCGGACTTCCGGCCGCGAGCCCCGCGGACCGAGTCGGACCGCCCCGAGGCGTGCGTGCCGATCTGGTGTGCCGGGGCCGCACGTGACGCGGCCGGCCCGTCGGCCGGCGCGAGCATCGCCACGCCGACGAGCGCGATCACCACCATCCGGACCCTCAGCCCTATTTGTCCACAGTGTCACTCTTCCGGGATCTGGGCGGGGGTCTTGCGCCTGTCTCGGGGGGATCGGTCCTGACCAGTGGGCCGGAGTGCGCGTGAAAGACTGGCGGCATGCTTCGCTGGCTCACCGCGGGTGAATCCCATGGCCCCGCACTGGTCGCGATCCTCGAAGGGCTCCCCGCCCATGTCGAGGTGACCTCCGACGACATCAGGGACGCCCTGGCCCGGCGCCGGCTCGGATACGGGCGTGGGCGCGCGGATGAAGTTCGAACAGGACCAGGTGACGATCGTCGGGGGCGTCCGCCACGGCCAGACCATGGGCGGTCCCATCGCCATCGAGGTCGGCAACACCGAGTGGCCCAAGTGGGAGCGGGTGATGTCGGCCGACCCCGTCGACCCGGTCGAACTCGAGGCGCTGGCCCGCAACGCCGCGCTGACCCGGCCACGACCCGGTCACGCGGACCTGGTCGGCATGCAGAAGTACGGCTTCGACGACGCCCGCCCCGTCCTCGAACGCGCGTCCGCCCGGGAGACCGCCGCCCGGGTCGCGCTCGGGCGAGTGGCCAGCAACTTCCTCGACCAGGCCGTGGACGCCCAGATCGTGTCCCATGTCGTGGAGCTCGGCGGCGTGCCCGCGCCGTACGGCGTGGTGCCGGAACCCGACGACGTGACCCGGCTCGACGAAGACCCGGTGCGCTGCCTGGACCCGGATGCGTCGAAGCAGATGGTGGCCGCCATCGACCAGGCCCACAAGGACGGCGACACCCTCGGCGGCGTGGTGGAGGTCGTCGTACACGGGCTGCCGCCCGGCCTCGGATCGCACGTGCACTGGGACCGGCGCCTCGACTCCAGGCTCGCGGGTGCGCTGATGGGGATCCAGGCGATCAAGGGCGTCGAGGTCGGTGACGGGTTCCGGCTCGCGGCCACCCCCGGCTCGAAGGCGCACGACGAGATTCTCGTGACCGATGACGGGATCCGCCGCGCCACCGGCCGCTCCGGAGGCACCGAGGGCGGCATGTCGACGGGCGAGGTCCTGCGGGTCCGCGCCGCCATGAAGCCGATCTCGACCGTGCCTCGCGCGCTGCGGACCGTCGACCTGGCGACCGGTGAGGAGTCGGTGGCCCATCACCAGCGTTCCGACGTGTGCGCCGTGCCGGCTGCCGGCATCGTGGCCGAGGCGATGGTGGCGCTGGTGCTCGCGGAGGCGGTGCTGGAGAAGTTCGGCGGCGACTCGGTGCACGAGACCCGGCGCAACGCCCGCAGCTACCTGGACACCTTGAGGTACTCCTGATGGCCCCACGGGTGGTCCTGATCGGGCCGATGGGAGCCGGCAAGACCACCGTGGCGCGGCTGCTCGCCGAGTCCTGGGGCGTCTCCGCCCGCGACACCGACGACGACGTCGAGGCCGTGGCCGGCCGTCCGATCTCCGACATCTTCGTGGACGACGGCGAGGCCGCGTTCCGCGAGCTGGAGCGGGCCGCTGTCGCCGCCGCGCTCGCCTCGGAGGACGGGGTGCTCGCGCTCGGCGGGGGAGCGGTGCTCGACCCGGCGACCCGCGAGCTGCTCTCCGGCGAGACCGTGGTGTTCCTCAGGGTCGGCCTGAGTGACGCGGTGAAGCGGGTCGGTCTCGGGTCCGGTCGGCCGCTGCTGCTGGGCAACGTCCGGGCCCGGATCAAGTCGCTGCTCGACGAGCGCACCCCGATCTACGAGTCCGTGGCCGCCCATTCCATCGAGACCGACGGTCGGACTCCCGCCGAGGTCGCCGACGAGGTCCGGCAAGTCCTGTCAGGAGTGGGGCAGTGAGCGAGTCGGTGCTGCACGTCGGCGGAGCGGCGCCGTACGACGTCGTGGTCGGCCGCGACCTGGCCGCGCGGCTGCCGGACCTGATCGGCACGTCGGCGCAACGGGTCGCGGTGATCCACTCCGAGGCGCTCGCGGAACCGGTCCGCGGCGTCATCGACGTACTCCGCGCCGAGTACGACGTCATCGCCCTCCCGATCCCCGACGGCGAGCAGGCCAAGTCCGCCGCGGTCGCGGTCGAGCTGTGGGAGGCGCTGGGAGCGGCGGGCTTCACCCGGTCCGACGCGGTGGTGACGTTCGGGGGCGGGGCCACGACCGACCTCGGCGGCTTCGTCGCGGCCACCTGGCTGCGCGGCGTCCGGGTCGTACACGTGCCGACCACCCTCCTGGCCATGGTCGATGCGGCGGTGGGCGGCAAGACCGGCATGAACACGGGCGCCGGCAAGAACCTGGTCGGCTCCTTCCACGAGCCGGCGGGCGTGCTCTGCGACCTCGCCCTGCTGCGCACGCTCCCGCATGCCGAACTCGTCGCCGGGATGGGCGAGGTGGTCAAGTGCGGTTTCATCGCCGACCCCGAGATCCTCCGGCTCGTGGAGTCCGACCCCGATGCGGCTCTGGACGTCGAGGGCCCGGTGCTCCGTGAGCTCGTCGAACGCGCCATCCAGGTCAAGATCGACGTGGTGGTCGCCGACCTGAAGGAGTCCGGAGGAGCCGACGGCCATCCGGGCCGCGAGGTGCTCAACTACGGCCACACGATGGCGCATGCGATCGAGCGGGCGACGTCGTACGCCGTCCGGCACGGCGAGGCGGTAGCCATCGGCTGCTGCTACGCCGCCGAGGTCGCCCGGCTGTCCGGCGTGCTGGCCGACGACGTCGCCGACCGGCACCGGAGCGCGTTCGCCGCGGTCGGGCTCCCGGTCGGCTGGCAGGGCGCGCCGTTCGAGGAGCTCGAGGCCGCCATGAAGGTCGACAAGAAGTCGCGCGGCTCGCAGCTGCGCTTCGTCGTACTCTCCGGGCTGGCCGAACCACGGATCCTCGCCGGCCCGTCGACCGAGGTGCTGCGCAAGGCGTACGACGCGATGACGGGGGCGATCTGATGCGGGTGCTCGTGCTCAACGGCCCCAACCTGGGCCGGCTCGGACGACGGCAGCCGGAGATCTACGGCCGCACGACCTACGCCGAACTCGTCGACCTCTGTGTCGGCTGGGGCAACAAACTCGGGCTCGAGGTCGACGTACGGCAGACCAACCACGAGGGTGAGCTGCTCGACTGGCTCAACACCGCGGCCGACGACGCGACGCCCGTCGTACTCAATGCCGCGGCCTGGACCCACTACTCCTGGGCGATCTTCGACGCCTGCGGCCAGCTCACCGCGCCGTTGGTGGAGGTGCACATCTCCGCGCCGGCGCAGCGGCCCGAGGAGTTCCGGCACACCTCGGTCGTCACCCCGCACGCCGTCGAGGTGATCGCGGGGCTCGGCGTCGACGGCTACCGCAGAGCCCTCGAGGTGCTGGCCCGCCGCTGACGTCCGGAACCGGACACCACCGCGTCGCGTCCCATCCAGAGACGTCTGGAAAGGACGAGACACATGGACAGCAAGGTGACGGTGAGCGTGCGGAGCATGCTGCTTGCAGGACTGCTGCTGCTGGGGCTCCTGGTGGCATACCTGCTCGGATCGGCGGGGAGACCCGGCGCGGCGCCCGCGAACGCGGCGGAGGAACAGACCGCGCAGGCAGCGGACCGGCGCACGGTGGTGATGTCCGGAAAGGGCGAGGCCAGCGCCGTGCCGGACCGGTTGTCGTTCGGCCTCTCGGTCGCGTTGACCCGCACGGACCTCGACGTGGCCCTCGCCGACGCGAGCGCCAGGATGAGGCGGGTGCTCGCGTCCCTCGAAGGACTACGGCGTCGAGAAGTCCGACGTGCAGACCACGGGCCTGTCGATGAACCCGGTCTACGAGTACCACGAATACGACCCACCCACGCTCATCGGCTATCGCGTCTCCGAGAAGGCGCACGTGACGGTTCCCGAGCTGCGCAACGGCGGCAAGGCCATCACCGCCGCAGTCAACGCCGGCGGCAACAACGTGAAGGCCAGCAACATCCGGCTCGAGATCAGCAACCCGGACGCCGTACTCAAGGAGGCGCGGGAGGCGGCCGTCGAGGAAGCCACGACCAAGGCCGAGGAGTACGCCGCGGCGACCGGGCAGACGCTCGGCGACGTCCTGAGCCTGCGCGAGGTGAGCCCGGCGACTCGACGGGATCAGTCGTACTCCTACCCCGCAGCCGCAGACGCCGAGTTCCTCAGCGGGGCGAAGGCACTGCCGATCCGGGCCGGCGAGGACGAGCTGAAGGTCACCGTGGCCATCGTCTGGGAGTTCAGCTGACGGGTCGCTCGTAGGACGGGGCAGCGCGGGTTGGCTTGACGCCAGCCCGCGCGTCTAGACTTGGGCGCTTCCCACCCACGTCCCGCAACCCGATGAGGCTCACGCGCGTATGGCATCCACGAACGACCTGAAGAACGGCATGGTTCTCAGCATCGACGGCCAGCTCTGGGCGGTCGTCGAGTTCCAGCACGTCAAGCCCGGCAAGGGTCCGGCGTTCGTGCGCACCAAGCTCAAGAACGTCGAGTCCGGCAAGACCGTCGACCGGACCTTCAACGCCGGGACCAAGGTGGAGACGGCCAGCGTCGACAAGCGCACCATGCAGTACCTCTACAACGACGGCAGCTCCTACGTCTTCATGGACACCAGCAGCTACGAGCAGCTCGAGATCACGCCGGAGATCGTCGGCGACGCCAGCAACTTCCTGCTGGAGAACCAGGAGGCCATCGTCGCGACCAACGAGGGCCGGGTGCTCTACGTCGAGCTGCCGGCATCGGTGGAGCTGCTGATCACCTACACCGAACCCGGCCTCCAGGGTGACCGGTCGAGCGGCGGGACCAAGCCCGCCACCGTCGAGACCGGCGCGACCGTCGCGGTCCCGCTGTTCATCACCACCGGCGAGAAGATCAAGGTCGACACCCGCGACTCGTCGTACCTCGGTCGCGTCACCTCCTGATGGCGGCTCGCAGCAAGGCCCGCAAGCGCGCCCTGGACCTCCTCTACGCCTCCGAGATGCGCCGCGAAAGCCCCACGGTGGCACTGGACCGCGCCATCGAGGCCGGCGAGGGCCCGACCAACGACTACACCTCGGAGCTCGTCCGGGGCGTCGTGGACCACCAGACCCGCATCGACGGCCTGTTGTCCGACTACGCCGAGGGCTGGTCGCTGGAGCGGATGCCCGCGATCGACCGCAACGTGCTGCGGCTGGGTGTCTGGGAGCTCCTGTACGCCGACGACGTACCGGACGCGGTCGCGGTCACCGAGGCCATGAACCTCGTGCGGGACCTGTCGACCGACGACTCCCCGGGCTTCGTCAACGGAGTCCTCGGCGGGATCTCGCGCGACCGGGCCGACCTGATTACGTAAGGCCAATTTGGGTACTGAGGGCTGACACAGTCACTCTGGCTGGCCGAGCGCGGATGAGGGACATGACGAACAGAGTCGAGAACCTGGGCCGTGAGGCAGAGTCGAGCGGTTGGCTCGACACCGCCGTCCGGTTCGGTCTGGTGGCGTACGGAGTGGTGCACCTCCTGGTCGCCTGGCTGGCATTCCAGCTGGCCATCGGTGACAACGAGGGCAAGGCGTCGAGCAAGGGCGCCATGCACCAGCTCCTCGAGCAGCCCTTCGGGAAGGTCCTGGTCTGGGCGATCGCGGTCGGGATGTTCCTGCTCGTCGTCTGGCGGGTGCTGGAGGCGATCAACGGGAAGCCGTCGGAGCACGGGGACCCGGAGTGGGGCAAGCGAGCCGGATCGGCGTTGAAGGCCGTCATCTACGGCGCCATCGGCGTCTCTGCGGTCAGTGCGGCGACCGGATCTGGCTCCGGGGGCGGGGTCGAGAAGTACACCAAGGAGCTGATGGACCTCACCGCCGGGCCGTGGATCGTCGGTGCGGTCGGGCTCGCGGTCATGCTGTACGGCGCCAACCAGATCCGCCGGGCGTGGACCGAGAAGTTCCGCGAGGACCTCACCGCCGAAGGCAAGAGCGGGGACGCGGGGAAGGTCTACATCTGGTTCGGCAAGGCCGGCTACACCGCCAAGGGCACCGCGATCATCGTCGTCGGCGGACTCTTCGGGTACGCCGCGATCAGCCACGACGCCAAGAAGTCCGGTGGGCTCGACCAGGCCCTCCACAAGGTCCTGCAGCAGCCGTACGGGCCGTTCCTGCTCGGGGCGATCGCAGTCGGCATCGGCTGCTACGGACTGTTCTGCTTCGCCCGCGCCCGCTACCTGTCCCGCTGATCTCGGCCGACTCAGGCATGGCTGAGTCCGTGGCAGTCGTGATCTTCTGCAAGTCTGGTAGCCACTCGAGGGCCTGCGCTCGGCCAGAGACTTACGCGACGACTCGGCGTAACGACTCGCGTAGCGACGACTCGGCAGTCAGCCCTTCGGGACGACGAGCTGCTGGAGCGCCCAGGCATTCCCGTCAGGGTCGGAGAAGTAGACGAACCGGCCGAAGGGCTGCTCGTCGACATCGGAGCACTCGACACCGTTCGCCCGCAGGTGGGCGGCGGCCTCGTCGGCGTCGGGAATCACGAACTGGATCCCCTTCTGGCTTCCGGCAGGCATGTCGCTGAGGTCGCCGACGAGGATGGAGCAGGCCGAGCCGGGCGGGGTGATCTGGACGAACCGGATCTCGTCGCTGACTCTGTGATCATGATCGAGGTTGAACCCGACCTGGTCGACATAGAACGCGATCGCCCGGTCAGTGTCCGCGACGGGCACGCTCAACAGCTCGATCTTCCAGTCCTGCTTCAACTCCATGCTGTACGACCTCCGCATCCGCGGCCCGCCGGCGGCAGGCCTTCCGGGACCACACGTTAGGGGTTGAACAGGTCAACGGGTGACCTGTTTTCGGATCCGGCCCGTCGCCGAGTCTGGACGACGCTGGTTACATGGGGTCATGGACGTCGATGTGGTGGTGCTGGGTCTTGGTCCCGGCGGAGAGTCGGTCGCGACGAAGCTCGCGCAGGCGGGCCTGAGAGTCGTCGGCGTCGACCGCCGGCTGGTCGGCGGTGAGTGCCCCTACTACGGCTGCGTGCCGTCGAAGATGATGATCCGCGCGGCGGACGCGCTCGCGGAGGCCAGGCGGGTGGCGGACCTGGGCGGCTCCGTCGACGTCCGCCCCGACTGGGAGCCGGTCGCGACCCGGATCCGCGACGAGGCCACGGCCGACTGGGACGACACGGTTGCCGTGGAGCGACTGGAGAAGGCCGGGGTCACCTTCGTCCGAGGGCACGGCCGCCTCACCGGCCCCGGGCAGGTCGAGGTCGCCGGACAGACGTACGCCGCCGCGCGCGGAGTCGTCCTCAACACGGGCACCGAGCCGGGCGTCCCTCCGGTGGACGGGCTCGCGGACACGCCGTACTGGACCAACCGCGACGCCGTCCGGGTGACCGACCTGCCCGCCTCGCTGATCGTGATCGGGGGCGGCGCGATCGGCCTGGAGCTCGCGCAGGCCTTCTCCCGGTTCGGGGTGACGGTGTCGGTGGTCGAGGTCGCCGACCGGATCCTGGCGCCCGAGGAGCCCGAGGCGAGCGCGGTCGTCGCCGGGGCTCTCGCCGGCGAAGGGCATCCAGGTGCGGACCGGCGTCTCGATCTCCAAGGTGTCCTACGCGGACGGCGCCTTCGAGGTCACGCTCGGGGACCAGACGATGACGGCCGACAAGCTCCTGGTGGCCGCGGGCCGGCGCCCGAACCTCGCCGACATCGGCCTCGAAGCGGTCGGGCTCGACCCGTCCGCCCGGACGCTGGAACCCGACGAGCGGATGCGCGTCGGCGAGAAGCTGTGGGCGATCGGCGACATCACCGGCAAGGGTGCCTTCACGCACATGTCGATGTACCAGGCGGCGGTGGCGGGGCGCGACATCCTCGGCGAGGACGGTCCGTGGGCGGACTACCGCGCGGTCGGCCGGGTGACGTTCACCGACCCCGAGGTCGGCTCGGTGGGGTTGACCGAGAAGCAGGCGCTCGAGGCGGGGCTGACCGTTCGGACGGGCACCACCAACCTCGCCGACTCGACGCGAGGCTGGATCGCCAAGGCCGAAGGCGTTATCAAGCTGGTCGCGGACGCGGACCGCGGCGTACTGGTCGGTGCGACCGCGGTCGGCCCGTCCGGTGGCGAGATCCTGTCGATGCTCGTGACCGCCGTTCACGCGGAGGTCCCGATCAGCACGCTGCGGACGATGCACTTCGCCTACCCGACCTTCCACCGGGCGGTCGAGACCGCCCTCGCCGACCTGGCCTGACGCCGAACCGGCCGCCTGTCCTGGCAGGACAGGCGGCTCGCGGCTGCTAAGGTCGCACCGATCGACATCCTTTAACGAGCCGTCCCGTGAGGCGGAGAAGGAGGTCAGCGGTCAAGTGCCCGCGCCACCACAGCAGCCCGCGTCCGTCAACACGGACGTCGACCGCGTCGTTCTCGACGCCGGAGACATCGCCCGGGCGCTGACCCGCATCTCCCACGAGATCCTCGAGCGCAACAAGGGCGCCGAGGACCTCCTGCTGCTCGGCATCCCGCGTCGCGGCGTACCGCTGGCCCAGCGCATCGCGGCCCGGATCGCCTCCGTCGAGGGGTACGACGTGCCGATCGGATCGCTCGACATCACGATGTACCGCGACGACCTGCGGCTGAAGCCGGCCCGGGGGTTGCAACCCACCGAGATCCCGCCCAGCGGCATCGACGGCAAGGTGGTCGTGCTCGTCGACGACGTGCTGTTCTCGGGCCGCACGATCCGCGCTGCCCTCGATGCGCTCAACGACCTCGGCCGGCCGAAGGCGGTCCGGCTGGCGGTCCTGGTGGATCGCGGCCACCGCGAGCTGCCGATCCGCGCCGACTTCGTCGGCAAGAACCTCCCCACCTCGCTGGTCGAGCGGGTCCGGGTCAGCCTGGAGGGAGTCGACGACGTCGACGCCGTCACGATCGAGGGAGCACCAGCGTGAAGCGCCATCTGCTCAGCGCGGGCGACCTGAGCCGCGACGACGCCGAACTGATCCTCAAGACGACCGAGGAGATGCGCTCGCTCGCCGACCGGCCGATCAAGAAGCTGCCGGCGCTGCGGGGTCGCACCGTGGTCAACCTGTTCTTCGAGGACTCCACCCGGACCCGGATCTCCTTCGAGGCGGCGGCCAAGCGGCTCTCGGCCGACGTGATCAACTTCGCCGCCAAGGGCTCGTCGGTCAGCAAGGGCGAGAGCCTGAAGGACACCGCGCTCACCCTGGAGGCGATGGGCGCCGACGCCGGTCGTCGTCCGCCACTCCGCCAGCGGCGCCCCGCACCGGCTCGCGCACTCGGGGTGGGTCCGCTCCAACGTGGTGAACGCCGGCGACGGCACCCACGAGCACCCCACCCAGGCGCTGCTCGACGCGTTCACGATGACCCGCCACCTCGGTGCCCTCGACGGTCGCCGGGTGGCGATCGTGGGCGACGTGCTGCACAGCCGGGTCGCTCGCTCCAACGCGCTGCTGTTGCGGACCCTGGGTGCCGAGGTCACCCTGGTCGCGCCGCCGACGCTGCTCCCGGTGGGGGTCGAGGGCTGGCCGGTCGAGACGTCGTACGACCTCGACGCGGTGCTGCCGAAGTCCGATGTGGTGATGATGCTGCGGGTGCAGCGCGAACGGATGCACGGCGGGTTCTTCCCGACCGCGCGCGAGTACTCCCGCCGCTACGGGCTCGACGGCCGCCGGATGGCGCAGCTCCAGGAGCACACGATCGTGATGCATCCGGGTCCGATGGTGCGCGGCATGGAGATCACCGCCGACGTCGCCGACTCCGCGCGCTCGGTGATCGTCGAACAGGTCACCAACGGCGTGGCCGTCCGGATGGCCGTGCTCTACCTGTTGCTCGGCGGCAGCGAACCCGCCGTCGGCTCGAACCAGTGAGGTCCCGGAATGACGACGTACCTGATCAGGAACGCCCAGATCCTGGGCGGCGAGCCCACCGACCTGCTGCTCGAGGACGGGGTGATCAAGGAGATCACCCCGTCGGTGGTCGAGCAGGGCGCGCAGCGCCCGACCCGCTCGGTGGTTGAGGAGGGCGCGCAGCGCACCGACGCTCGCTCGAGGACGCGCAGCGCCGTCGAAACCGACGTCGAGACCATCGACGCCACCGGCCTGATCGCCCTGCCCGGCCTGGTGGATCTGCACACGCACCTGCGCGAGCCCGGTCGCGAGGACGCCGAGACGGTGGAGTCCGGCACCAGGGCTGCCGCCATGGGCGGCTTCACCGCGGTGTTCGCGATGGCCAACACCGACCCCGTCGCCGACACTGCCGGCGTGGTCGAGCAGGTGTGGCGGCTGGGCCGCGAGGCCGGCTACTGCGACGTCTATCCCGTCGGCGCGGTCACCGTCGGACTGGCCGGTGAGCGGCTCGCCGAGCTGGGAGCGATGGCGGACTCCGCTGCGAAGGTCCGGGTCTTCTCCGATGACGGCAAGTGCGTCAGCGACCCGCTGCTGATGCGGCGGGCGCTGGAGTACGTCAAGGCGTTCGACGGCGTGGTCGCCCAGCACTCCCAGGAACCGCGTCTCACCGAGGACGCCCAGATGAACGAGGGCGAGCTCTCCGGCCGACTCGGGCTCGCCGGCTGGCCCGCGGTCGCCGAGGAGGCGATCATCGCCCGGGACTGCCTGCTCACCGCCCACGTCGGGTCCCGGCTGCACGTGTGCCACGTGTCCACGGCCGGGTCGGTGGAGATCGTCCGCCAGGCCAAGGCCAACGGCTGGAACGTCACCGCCGAGGTCTGCCCGCACCACCTGTTGCTGACCGACGAGCTGGCGGCGACGTACGACCCGATCTACAAGGTGAACCCGCCGCTGCGCTCGGCCGCCGACGTGGAGGCGCTGCGGGCCGGGCTCGCCGACGGCACCATCGACATCGTCGCCACCGACCACGCTCCGCACCCGCACGAGGACAAGGACTGCGAGTGGGCCGCGGCTGCGTTCGGCATGCTCGGGCTGGAGACCGCGCTGTCGATCGTGCAGGAGACCATGGTCGACACCGAGCCTGACTCGACTGGGCCGGCGTCGCGGAGCGGATGTCCTACACCCCGGCCAGGATCGGCCGAGCCACCGAGCACGGCCGGCGGCTGGAGGTGGGCGCTCCCGCCAACCTCGTGCTGTACGACCCCGCAGCCCGCCGCACCATCGAGGCGTCGGAGTCCGCCTCGCTGTCGCGGAACACGCCGTACGCCGGCCGGGAGCTGCCCGGACGGGTCGTGGCGACGTTCCTGCGCGGCCGGGCCACCGTGCTGGACGGCAAGCTGACCTAGGGGATGCTAGGGCACGTTGATCCCGACGGCGGCCCAGGCCTCGACGCACTTCCCGGCGACCTCGGGTCCGAAGAGCTTGGAGGCATGGCTGGCGGTGAGGTCTGCGAAGTCCTGGAAGCTGGCGTCGAAAGCAAGCGCGTCGTCGATGGACGCGTCATACCAGACCTTGCCGGCCTGCTCCCAGGCGAAACCGCCCAGTGCGGTGGCGAACCGGAAGAAGGCGTGGTTCGGGATGCCGGAGTTGATGTGCACGCCGCCGTTGTCGTCCGAGGTGTCCACGAAGTCGTCCATGTGCGCCGGTTGCGGGTCCTTGCCGAGCACCGGGTCGTCGTACGCCGTTCCCGGCGCCTTCATCGAGCGCAGGGCCACCCCGTTGATGTCCGGTCCGAGGATGCCGGCGCCGATCAGCCAGTCGGCCTCGTCGGCGGTCTGCTGCGGCGAGGCCGCCCGCTGCTTGACGAGGGAGCCGAAGACGTCGGAGAGCGACTCGTTGAGAGCTCCGGACTGGTCCCGGTAGACGAGATCCGACTCGTGTGAGGTGACGGCGTGGGTCAGCTCGTGGGCCATCACGTCGATGGCACTGGTGAAGCTGGTGAACAGGACGCCGTCGCCGTCACCGAAGACCATCTGCGAACCGTCCCAGAAGGCGTTGTTGTAGTCCCTGTCGAAATGGACCGTGCCCGTCAGGGTCGCGCCCGCATCGTCGTACGAGTCGCGTCCGTAGATGTCGAAGTAGAGATCCCAGGTCGCACCGAACCCGTCGTACACCCGGTCCGCTTCGACGTCCCCGGTCGGCGGGTCGCCTTCCTCCCGGACGGACCGACCGGGCAGGTTGCGGGTGTTCTCCGCGTCGTGGATCGAACGGCGTCTTGCTCGGCGGCTCCGCGCGTCCCTCCGTGGGTGCCGGGCGCTCGAGCGGCGCCACGGCGATCATTCTCTGCGCCCGCAGCGCCGCGTCGAGCGACGAGCGTCCCCAGAGCCGCTGCGCGTTGGTCTGGCGGTCCCGTTGCGCGCGACCGCGTCGAGCATGTGCGGCGGAACGATGCACCGCAGCGGGTTGTGATGCGTGTTCATGAGGGCTCCTCTTGTCGGGCGTGAGAAGCGGGCGCAGGTCGCCTGCCTGGTTGTCCGAATCATGACACTTGGGAGGGTTCTTCGGACAGGGGAGCGAGGCCGCGGACGCCGGCTGATACCTGCCGGGAAGGACCGGTCGGCACTGGTAGGGTCGGCGACGATCGGAATCCTTTAACGATCCGTCCTGTGAGGCGGAGAAGGAGGTACGGCGTGCCACTGCCTGCCCAGCGCCACGCGACGCGATCGACTCGCCGGGACGCGATCCTCGTTCTCGAGGACGGCCGGGTGTTCCGAGGCGAGTCCTTCGGCTCCCCAGGCGAGACCTTCGGCGAGGCCGTGTTCTCCACCGGCATGACCGGCTATCAGGAGACGCTCACCGACCCGTCGTACCACCGGCAGGTCGTGGTCATGACCGCCCCGCACATCGGCAACACCGGCATCAACGACGAGGATCCGGAGTCGCGCAGGATCTGGGTGTCCGGGTACGTCGTGCGCGACCCGGCCCGGGTCTCGTCCAACTGGCGGGCGAAGCGGACGCTGGACGACGAGCTCCGCGACCAGGGCGTCGTGGGCATCTCCGGGATCGACACCAGAGCGCTGACCCGGCACCTGCGCGAGCGGGGCGCCATGCGGGTCGGGATCTCCTCGACCGAGTCCGATCCGGAGGCGCTGCTGTCCCGGGTGCTCGGCTCGGCGGAGATGGCCGGCGCCGACCTGTCCGGAGAGGTCTCCACGGCCGACGGCTACGTCGTGCCGGCTGTCGGTCCCAAGCGGTTCACTGTGGCGGCCGTCGACCTCGGCATCAAGGCGAACACGCCACGGATGCTGGCCGAGCGGGGCGTCGAGGTTCACGTCCTGCCGTCGACTGTCTCACTCGACGAGGTGCTGGCGTTGGCGCCCGACGGGTTGTTCTTCTCCAACGGCCCCGGTGACCCGGCGGCCACGACCGGCCAGGTGTCGTTGCTGCAAGGCGCACTCGCGGCCGGGATCCCCTACTTCGGCATCTGCTTCGGCAACCAGCTGTTCGGGCGGGCGCTCGGGTTCGGCACGTACAAGCTGAAGTACGGCCATCGCGGCATCAACCAGCCGGTCATGGACCGGACGACGGGCAAGGTCGAGGTGACCGCGCACAACCATGGCTTCGCTGTCGATGCGCCACTGGGGGAGTCAGTCGTCACCGAATACGGCCTGGCGACCGTCAGCCACGTCTGCCTCAACGACGACGTCGTCGAAGGGCTGGAGCTGCGCGACGAGTCCGGTGCGCTGAAGAGCTTCTCGGTCCAGTACCACCCCGAGGCCGCCGCCGGCCCGCACGACGCGGCGTACCTCTTCGACCGGTTCGTCGACCTGATGTCCGAGCCCCCTCGGACTGAGCCTGCGAAGGCCGAGGGTGAGGCGAGGAGGTTGAGGAGCGTCGGCGCGGAGCGCGAGCCTGCGAGCGGACCGCGCGACGCGTCTCGAAACCACGGTCGAGACGTGGACCGCGGCATCTCGACCGACCGCCGATCTCGGAGGTTTCGAGACGGGCCTTGACGGCCCTCCTCAACCACCGGAGGACGGGCCTTGACGGCCCTCCTCCACGGACGATGCGCCTCCTCAACCACCGGGCGGGAGGGACCGCCTGATGCCGAAGCGCGAGGACATCGGGAGTGTGCTGGTGATCGGCTCGGGGCCGATCATCATCGGCCAGGCATGCGAGTTCGACTACTCCGGGACGCAGGCCTGCCGGGTGCTCAAGGCGGACGGGATCCGGGTCATCCTGGTCAACTCCAACCCGGCCACGATCATGACCGACCCGGAGTTCGCGGACGCGACGTACGTCGAGCCGATCACCGCCGAGTTCGTCGAGAAGGTGATCGCGAAGGAACGCCCCGACGCGCTGCTCGCCACGCTCGGCGGCCAGACCGCGCTCAACGTGGCGATGGCCCTCGATGCCGCCGGCGTCCTCGAGAGGTACGACGTCGAGCTGATCGGCGCCAGCATCGAGGCGATCGAACGCGGCGAGAACCGCGAGTCGTTCAAGAGGATCGTCGAGGAGCTCGGGGGAGAGGTGGCCAGGTCGGTGATCTGCCACACCCTGGACGACTGCTTCGCCGCCTCGAAAGACCTCGGTTGGCCGATGGTCGTGCGGCCGAGCTTCACCATGGGCGGCACCGGCTCCGGCATGGCCTACGACGAGGAGGACCTGCGCCGGATCGCCGGATCCGGCCTGTCCGCCAGCCCGACGACCGAGGTGCTCCTCGAGGAGTCGATCATCGGCTGGAAGGAGTACGAGCTCGAGGTGATGCGCGACACCGCCGACAACGTGGTGATCGTCTGCTCGATCGAGAACCTCGACCCGATGGGCGTGCACACCGGCGACTCGATCACGGTGGCGCCGGCGATGACGCTGACCGACCGGGAGTACCAGCACCTGCGGGACCTCTCGATCGGCATCATCCGCTCGGTCGGCGTGGACACCGGCGGCTGCAACATCCAGTTCGCGGTCAACCCCGACGACGGCCGGGTCGTGGTGATCGAGATGAACCCGCGGGTGTCGCGAAGCAGCGCGCTGGCGTCGAAGGCCACCGGCTTCCCGATCGCCAAGATCGCGGCCAAGGTGGCGATCGGCTACACCCTCGACGAGATCCCCAACGACATCACTCGGGAGACTCCGGCGTCGTTCGAGCCGACCCTGGACTACGTCGTGGTGAAGGTGCCGCGGTTCGCGTTCGAGAAGTTCCCGTCCGCCGACCCGGTGCTGACCACGCACATGAAGTCGGTGGGCGAGGCGATGGCGATCGGCCGCAACTTCACCGAGGCGCTCCAGAAGGCGCTGCGCAGCCTCGAGGACAAGAAGGCGATCTTCGACTTCAGTGATCTCGACAAGCTCGATCAACGAGAGTCGCTCGAGCTTCCGGAGGTTGAGGAGGTCGCGTCGAGCAACCGTCTCGAAACCAAGGCTCGAGCAGCTTCTCGCCGACATCGCGATCCCGCACGACGGCCGCCTCAAGCAGGTCATGGACACGATCCGCGCAGGGGCGACGCCCGAGCAGGTCTTCGACGCGACCCTGATCGACCCGTGGTTCGTCGACCAGCTGTTCCTGATCAACGAGGTCGCCGAAGAGATCGCGGCAGCCGACCGTCTCGACGAGGCAACCCTGCGGACGGCCAAGCGACACGGCTTCTCCGACGCCCAGATCGGCCAGATCCGCGACCTGCGCGAAGACGTCGTCCGCGGGGTCCGGCAGGCGCTGGGCGTGCGTCCGGTCTACAAGACGGTGGACACCTGCGCGGCCGAGTTCGCCGCGGCCACGCCGTACCACTACAGCTCGTACGACGAGGAGACCGAGGTCGCGCCGCGCACGAAGGAGGCGGTGATCATCCTCGGCAGCGGGCCGAACCGGATCGGCCAGGGGATCGAGTTCGACTACTCGTGCGTCCACGCCGCGCAGGCCCTGAGCGAGGCGGGCTACGAGACGATCATGGTCAACTGCAACCCGGAGACGGTCTCGACCGACTACGACACCAGCGACCGGCTCTACTTCGAGCCGCTGACGCTGGAGGACGTCCTCGAGATCGTCGACGCGGAGCGGGCGGCGGGACCGGTTGCCGGCGTGATCTGCCAGCTGGGCGGCCAGACGCCGCTCGGCCTCGCTCAGGGGCTCGCCGACGCCGGTGTCCCGATCGTCGGCACCCCGCCTGAGGCAATCCACCTCGCCGAGGAGCGGGGTGCGTTCGGCCGGGTGCTCGCCGAGGCCGGCCTTCCGGCGCCGAAGCACGGGATGGCCACGTCCTGGGCGGAGGCGAAGTCGATCGCCGCGCAGATCGGCTACCCGGTGCTCGTGCGGCCGTCGTACGTCCTGGGCGGGCGGGGCATGGAGATCGTGTACGACGACGGCACCCTGCAGGGCTACATCGAGCGGGCGACCGAGATCAGTCCCGAGCACCCGGTGCTGGTCGACCGGTTCATCGACGACGCCGTGGAGATCGACGTCGACGCGATCTTCGACGGCACGGACCTGTTCCTCGGCGGCGTCATGGAGCACATCGAGGAGGCCGGCATCCACTCCGGTGACTCCTCGTGTGCGCTGCCCCCGATCACCCTGGGCGCGGCCGAGATCCAGCGGATCCGCGAGGCGACCGAGGCGATCGCGCGCGGGGTCGGCGTGCTGGGCCTGCTCAACATCCAGTTCGCGCTCGGCTCCGACGTGCTCTACGTCCTGGAGGCCAACCCGCGGGCCAGCCGCACGGTCCCGTTCGTCTCGAAGGCCACCGCGACGCCGCTGGCCAAGGCGGCGGCCCGGGTGATGCTGGGCGAGTCGATCGCCTCCCTGCGGCAGGCGGGCGTGCTCCCGGCGGAGGGCGACGGCGGCGACCTGCCCTCCGACGCACCGATCGCGGTGAAGGAGGCGGTGATGCCGTTCAACCGGTTCAAGATGCCCGACGGCCGCCACGTCGACACGATCCTCGGTCCGGAGATGAAGTCGACCGGCGAGGTGATGGGGCTCGACGCCGACTTCGGGACCGCGTTCGCCAAGGCCCAGAGCGCCGCGTTCGGGTCACTGCCGACGTCCGGGCGGGTGTTCGTGAGCATGGCGAACCGCGACAAGCGGACCATGATCTTCCCGATCAAGGTGCTGGCCGAGCACGGGTTCGAGATCCTGGCCACCCAGGGCACGGCCGAGGTGCTGCGCCGCAACGGGGTCAAGGCGACCGTCGTCCGCAAGCACTTCGAGGGCCCCGGCCCCAACGGCGAACCGACGACCGTGCAGCTGATCCACGCCGGCGAGATCGACCTGGTCATCAACACCCCGCACGGCGCCACCACCGGGGGCTCGGCCCGCGTCGACGGCTACGAGATCCGTACGGCGGCGGTGCTGGCCAACATCCCGTGCATCACGACCGTGCAGGGACTCGGCGCCGCGGTCCAGGGCATCGAGGCGCTCAAGCGGGGCGACGTCTCGGTCCGCAGCCTGCAGGACTGGGCCAGGAGGCCGGTCGGCTCGTGACGTATCGGCTGCTGTTCGACCGGGTCCTGTCCCACACCGATCCGGAGCGGGCCCACCACACCGCGTTCCGCGCCATCCGCGCCGCCAGACCGCTGACCCGGCGCGTGTTGACGCGCAGAACCCGCCGACCCGGCTCTTGTTCACCGGTCGAGGCGATGGGAATCACCTTCCCCAACGTGCTCGGCCTGGCCGCCGGGTTCGACAAGAACGCCGTCGGGGTCGATGGGCTCGCCGCCCTCGGGTTCGGGCACGTCGAGATCGGGACGGTCACCGGCGAGCCACAGCCGGGCAACCCCAAGCCGCGACTGTTCCGGCTCCCCGCTGATCGCGCGATCGTCAACCGGATGGGGTTCAACAACGACGGCGCCGAGGTGGTCGCCCGGCGGCTCGCCGCGCGCGAGAGTGGTCTCGACAAGCTCGACCACCGACACCCCGACAAGCTCGACCACCGAACCGAGCCCCGAACGATCCTTGGCGTCAACATCGGCAAGACCAAGGTGGTGCCGGAGGACGCGGCGATCGGGGACTACGAGAAGTCGGCCGGACTGCTGGCGCCGTACGCCGACTACCTCGTGGTCAACGTCAGCTCGCCCAACACCCCCGGCCTGCGCGACCTCCAGGCCGTCGAGAAGCTCGAACCCCTCCTGAACGCCGTACGGCGCCGGGCGGACGAGGTCACCACAAAGCGGATCCCGTTGCTGGTCAAGATCGCTCCCGATCTCAGCGACGAGGACGTGCTGGCCGTCGCCGACCTGGCCCGCGCGATCGACCTCGACGGGATCATCGCCACCAACACCACCATCAGCCGCGACGGGCTCGCCACCCCGAGCGGGCGGGTCGACGACATCGGTGCCGGCGGACTGTCCGGCCGGCCACTCACCGACCGCAGCCTCGAGGTCCTCCGCCTCCTCAAGGGCCGGGTCGGCGACGACCTCACCCTGGTCGGAGTCGGCGGCATCACCACCGTCGCGGACGCCCGCGCGCGGCTGGAAGCGGGAGCAACCCTGCTCCAGGCCTACACCGCGTTCGTCTACGAGGGTCCGCTGTGGCCGGCCCGGATCGTCCGCGGGCTCACCACGGGATGACGGACGCGAAGCGGGGCCCGGTCCACGTCGCGGGTGAGCTGCTGGACGTGAAGAAGGTGGGCGCCTACCGGCACGTCACCCTGGTCGCGCCCGGCATCGCGGAACGGTTCCGCCCCGGCAACTTCGTGGCGGTCTCGGTCGCCGAGGCCCATCTGGCTCGCCGGGCCTTCTGGATCCACCGGGCCCGGCCGACCGGCGGCTACGGCGCCACCATCGAGCTGGTCGTCGCGGACAACGGCTTCGGCTCACACTGGCTGGGCAGCCAGCCACCGCGCACCAGGATCGAGCTGACCGGGCCGCTCGGCCGGCCGTTCGCGCTCCCCAAGGAGCCGGTGTCCTGTCTGCTGGTCGGTGAGGGGTACGCCGCCGCGACCCTGTTCCCGCTCGCCGAGCGGCTGCGCGAACGACAATGCGTGGTCAACCTGCTCCTGGGTGCCGCCGACGAGGCTCACCTGCTGTCGGCGCTGGAGGCCCGTCGTACGGCGCGCTCGGTCACGGCCGTCACCGCCGACGGCTCGGTCGGTCAGGCCGGGGCCATCGGTGACGTGATCGCCGAGGTCCTCAAGCGGAGCGCCGCCGACGTGGTGTACGCCGCCGGCCCGGTGCCGATGCTGCACCAGGTTGCCGCAGCGGCCGAGCAGCACGGCGCGTGGAGCCAGATCGCCCTGGAAGTGCCGATGGCCTGCGCGACCGGCCTGTGCCAGGGCTGCCCGGTATCGGTCCTCGGTGAGGACGGCGTGGCCCGGCACGTCCGCGCCTGCGCAGACGGTCCGGTCTTCCGCGGCGACCGGGTCCGCTGGGCCGAGCTGGAGCCGCGATGAGCTTCGCCGTCGCCAACCCGGTGATGATCGCCTCCGGCTGCGGAGGTACCGGTCGCGAGCTCGCCGCGTTCACCCAACTGGAAGCCCTCGGCGGCTTCGTCACCCGATCGATCTCCCGCGCCCCGATGCACGGCGGCCCGGCGCCGCGGATCATGGAGACGCCGTCCGGCCTGGTCAACGCGATCGGGTTGCAGAACCCCGGCATCGACGGGTTCCTCGCCCTCGAGCTGCCGTGGCTGGTGCGTCAGGGCGTGACCGTGTTCGTCTCGATCGTCGGCGCGACGCTGGGGGAGTACACCGAGCTGACCCGGCGGCTCGGCCACTCGCCGGGCGTCGCGGGCGTCGAGGTCAACCTCTCCGTGCCCGACGCGTCCGGCCTGGGGATGTTCGACGTACGAGAGCCGATCCACGCCGCCAGCGTCGTCGCCGCCGTACGACGTGACCTGCCGCGCGACCTGCCCGTGCTCGCCAAGCTCCGTCCCGACCCGGTCCGGATCGTCGAGGCCGCGCGGACCGCCGCCGAGGCGGGCGCGGACGCGATCGTCCTGACCAACGCCGTGCCGGCCCGGATGCCCGACGGCCGCCGCCGGGGGCCTCACCGGACCCGCGATCCGGCCACTTGCCCTGCGCTGCCTCGCCGACGTGCACGACGCCCTCCCGGACCTGGCGCTGGTGGGGGTGGGCGGCATCGCCGACCTCGACGACGCCCTTGCGTACCTCGACGCCGGTGCCACCGCCATCCAGATCGGCACGGCCCTGCTGCACGACCCCACGACGGCGAGCAGGATCCTCGAGGGACTCGCCGAACACGTCGAACACATCGAACCAGGAGCAGACGCATGACCTTCGGAACCCGGCTCCGCGCCGCCCTCGACGATCGAGGCCAGCTCTGCGTCGGGATCGACCCGCACGGCTCGCTGATGCTGGAGTGGGGGCTGTCCGACGACGTGGCCGGGCTGGAGCGGCTGGCGATGACCGTCGTCGAGGCGCTGGCCGACCGGGTGTCGGTGGTCAAGCCCCAGTCGGCGTTCTACGAGCGGTTCGGCAGCCGCGGGATCGCCGTACTCGAGCGCGTGATCGGCGCCTGCCGCGACGCCGGCGCGCTGGTTCTGCTCGACGTCAAGCGCGGCGACATCGGCTCCACGTCCCAGGCGTACGCCGACGCCTACCTCGACCAGTCCTCGCCGTTGGCCGTCGACGCGATCACGGCCAGTCCCTACCTCGGCTTCGGCTCCCTGCAGCCCATCCTCGACACGGCGCTGGCCAACGACGCCGGCGTGTTCGTGCTGGCGCTGACCTCCAACAAGGAGGGTCCCGAGGTCCAGCACGCCACCACGGCTTCCGGGCGGACGGTCGGCGGCAGCATCCTGGACCGGCTCCGCGTGCTCAACGCAGGCGCGACCCCGCTCGGCTCGCTGGGGGCCGTGGTCGGAGCGACGATCGGTGACACGGGTGAGGACTTCGACATCAACGGGCCGCTGCTGGTGCCCGGCTTCGGCGCCCAGGGTGGCACCGTCGACGACCTCCGGCGGCTGTTCGGGCCACGGGCCCGCAACGTCCTGCCCAGCTCGTCGCGCGAGATCCTGCGGGCGGGGCCGTCGGTCGACCGGCTCCGGGAGGCGGCCAGCCGTGCCCAGGAGAGCGTTGCGTCGTTGAACCAGGCATGACCCGCCACAACCTGATCGTCCCCGTCGTCCTGGCAGCCGAGCAGGCTGGCACCTGGACTGGCCGTCGGGCTTGCGGGTTGCTCGTCGCCGGAGGAGACCTACTGCGACGCGGTCAAGGAACACCAGACCGAGCTCGGCAGGCTCTCCGACGAGGGGGGTCCCGAAGCCGTGCTCGACGAGCTGCCGACGCATGGAGGCACTCGCAGCCGACGCGCCCACGGACCTCAAGGACGAGTGGCAGCTCCTCATCACCGCGGTCACAGGCGTTGGACGGCGCGTTCGCCGACGCCGGACATCGACCCGGCGGCGTACGACGCCAAACACCCACCGGCCGACCTGTCCGACGACGACCGACTGAGGATCGAGTCGGCGGCGACGAGTCTGGGCAGCGAGAGCGTGACGACCGCCACCAGCGGCATCGAGCAGCAGGCGCTGGACGTCTGCAAGACACCGATCGGGTTGTAGGCGGCAAGCAACTCTGACTAGATTGACGACTCATCGCCCCGCCGCACGATTTGACGAGGATTCCCCTGTGGCCCTGCCCCAGCTCACTCCCGAACAGCGCCAGGCCGCCCTGGACAAGGCCGCAGCCTCCCGCCGCGAACGAGCCGAGGTCAAGAACCGGCTGAAGCACTCGGGTGCCTCGATCCTCGACGTGCTGCGCGAGGGCCAGGTCAACGACGTGATCGGCAAGATGCGGGTCATCGACCTGCTCCAGTCGATGCCGGGGCTGGGCAAGGTGCGCGCCCGCCAGTTGATGGAGCGTCTCAACATCGCCGAGAGCCGTCGCGTCCGCGGCCTGGGCACCAAGCAGGTCGCCGCGCTCGAGCGCGAGTTCGCCGACGGTGATTGAGTCTCGACAGGCTCGACCACCGGAATCGGCTCGACCACCGAGACCGCGGCTGGTCGTGCTCGCCGGCCCGACTGCCGTGGGCAAGGGCACCGTGGCCGCGGCGGTTCGTGAACGCCACCCCGAGATCTGGATCTCGGTGTCGGCCACCACCCGGAAGCCGCGCCCCGGCGAGGCGCACGGGGTGCACTACTGGTTCGTCTCGGATGCGGAGTTCGACGAGCTGATCGCCGACGGCGCCCTGCTCGAATGGGCCCTGGTGCACAAGGCCGCGCGCTACGGCACCCCCCGCAAGCCGGTCGAGGAGACCCTGGCCGCGGGCCGGTCGGCGCTGCTGGAGATCGATCTCGAGGGCGCCCGACAGGTGCGCGAGACGCGTTCCGGATGCGCTGTTCGTGTTTCTCGCGCCGCCGACCTGGGAGGAGCTGGAGCGGCGACTGGTCGGCCGGGGCACCGAAACCGAGGCCGAGCGGGTACGACGCCTGGACACCGCGCGCATCGAACTGGCCGCCGAGGACGAGTTCGACGTCACCATCGTCAACCACGAAGTTAACGCTGCGGCCGACGAGTTGGTAGCCTTGCTACGACTCCCCACGGAAAAGCCCGGGGAGTCGTCCACGATCGACGACTTGTGAGGCCCGCTTCGTGTCTGCCCCGAAAACCGCCGGCGAGGGAGTTACCAACCCCTCGATCGACGACCTGCTCACCAAGACGGACAGCAAGTACAAGCTCGTCCTCTACAGCGCCAAGCGCGCGCGGCAGATCAACGCCTACTACTCCCAGCTCGGCGAGGGCCTCCTGGAGTACGTCGGCCCGCTCGTCGACACCCACGTCCAGGAGAAGCCGCTCTCGATCGCGCTGCGCGAGATCAACGAGGACCTGCTGACCTGCACCGACATCGACCCGGCCGAGGTCGAGGCCGAGGAAGCGGCCGAACGCGCCGCTCGTGCCGACCGCGCCGGCGCCGCCTTCTCGGGCGAGTGACCCGCTGACTCCCATGCGAGTCGTGCTCGGCGTCAGCGGCGGCATCGCGGCCTACAAGGCCGCCACGTTGCTCAGGCTCTTCACCGAGTCCGGCCACGACGTCACCGTCGTGCCCACCTCCGCCGCGCTGGAGTTCGTGGGCGCGCCCACCTGGGCCGCCCTGTCCGGCAAGCCGGTGTCCGCCGACGTGTGGAGCGGCGTCCACGAGGTGCCGCACGTCCGGATCGGGCAGACGGCCGACCTGGTGGTCGTGGCACCGGCGACGGCCGACCTGCTGGCCAAGGCTGCGCACGGCATCGCCGACGACCTGCTGACCAACACGCTGCTCACCGCCCGCTGCCCGGTGGTGTTCGCACCCGCGATGCACACCGAGATGTGGGAGCACGCCGCCACCCGGGCCAACGTGGCCACCCTTCGGGCGCGCGGCGCCGTCGTGATCGAACCCGCCGAGGGGCGCCTCACCGGCGTCGACACCGGCAAGGGCCGGCTCCCCGAACCATCGGAGATCTACGAGATCGCCCTGGAAGTGCTCGCCCGCCCGGGGGGCGAGGTGGATCTGGCCGGGCGGCACGTCGTGGTGTCCGCCGGTGGCACCCGCGAGTACCTCGACCCCGTCCGCTTCCTCGGCAACCGGTCCTCGGGCCTCCAGGGCTACGCCCTCGCCCGTGCTGCTGCCGCGCGGGGAGCCGACGTGACCCTGATCGCCGCCAACGTCAGCCTGCCGGATCCCGCCGGCGTCAAGGTGGTCCGGGTCGTGACCACCGCCGACCTCCGGGACGCGGTGGTGGCGGCGGCCCCCTCCGCCGACGCAGTGGTGATGGCGGCGGCGCCGGCCGACTTCCGGCCGACGTCGCGCAGCGACGCGAAGATCAAGAAGGCCGACGACGGCTCGGCACCGTCGATCGAGCTGACCCAGAACCCCGACATCCTGCACGAGATCTCCCATGGCCGGTCGCGCGCCGGCCAGGTCATCGTCGGGTTTGCCGCCGAGACCGGTGACGCCTCCGGGTCAGTCCTCGACCATGCCCGGGCCAAGCTGGCTCGCAAGGGCTGCGACCTGCTGGTCGTCAACGACGTGAGCGGTGGGGCGGTCTTCGGCAGCCCGGACAACGAGGCCGTCGTACTCTCGACCGCTGGCGAGCCGGTCGTCGTACCCCGGGGTACGAAGTCGGCGCTCGCACACGTGATCTGGGACGAGGTCGCCCAACGACTCGACTTGACCGTGGATTGGATGGTCGTCCCGCAGGCAGGGACGCCAGTTATCGTAGGTGCACCACATCCCTTGACTTTGGAAATGAGTGAACGAACGTGGCAGGACGCCTCTTTACGTCGGAGTCGGTGACCGAGGGTCACCCGGACAAGATCGCCGACCAGATCAGCGACACGGTCCTCGACTACCTGATCGAACGCGACCCCCTGAGCCGGGTCGCGGTGGAGACGCTGCTCACCACCGGACTCGTTGTGGTGGCCGGCGAGGTCTCGACGACGTCGTACGCCCCGGTCGCTGAGCTGGTCCGCAAGAAGATCCTCGAGATCGGCTACGACAGCTCCGAGAAGGGCTTCGACGGTCACAGCTGCGGGGTGCAGGTCGCCATCGGCGGCCAGTCCCTCGACATCGCCCAGGGCGTCGACACCGGCATCGAGTCGCGCAAGGAGTCGTCGGTCGACGCGATGGACAAGCAGGGCGCCGGTGACCAGGGGCTGATGTTCGGCTACGCCTGCGACGACACCCCCGAACTGATGCCGCTGCCGATCACGATCGCGCAGCGCCTCTCCCAACGGCTGTCCGAGGTGCGCAAGGACGGCACGCTGCCCTACCTCCGTCCCGACGGGAAGACCCAGGTCACCATCGAGTACGACGCGGACAACCGGCCGGTGCGGATCGACACCGTGGTGCTGTCGACCCAGCACCACGAGGACACCGACCTGTCGTCGACGCTCGAGCCGGACATCAAGAAGCACGTCATCGACCCGGTGCTCGCAAGCTTCGACATCCCGTCTGAGGGCTACCGGCTGCTGGTCAACCCGACCGGCCGTTTCGTGGTGGGCGGGCCGATGGGTGACGCCGGCCTGACCGGTCGCAAGATCATCATCGACACCTACGGCGGGATGGCCCGGCACGGCGGCGGCGCCTTCTCGGGCAAGGACCCGTCGAAGGTGGACAGGTCCGGCGCGTACGCGATGCGCTGGGTCGCCAAGAACGTCGTGGCCGCCGGGCTGGCGCGCCGGTGCGAGGCGCAGGTCGCCTACGCCATCGGCAAGGCCCAACCCGTCGGGGTGTTCATCGAGACGTTCGGCACCGGCACGGTGCCCGACGAGCAGATCCAGGAGGCGGTGCTCGAGGTGTTCGACCTGCGGCCGGCCGCCATCATCCGCGACCTCGACCTGCTGCGGCCGATCTACGCCATGACCGCCGCCTACGGCCACTTCGGCCGTGAGCTGCCGGAGTTCACCTGGGAGCGCACCGACCGCGCCGAGGAGCTGAAGGCGGCCATCGCCCGCTGACCAGCGCTGAACGACGCTGGACCGGGCCAACCCATGGGCAACCGAGCACGTCCTGATCACCGGCAGCACTCGTTGCTCTGGTGCTGGCCGGTGCGCAACTCGGGGCGGGTGCGGGAGCGTCGGGCGGGACCAGTCCAGGCGACTCGTCCGACCGGGCCTCTTCGGCGCTGGGTCGCCTGGCCGAGGACTCCTCGGGCGGTCTGATCCTCGACCGGGACGCGCGCGGTGCGGTCGTGTTCGTCGGCCTTCGTGCGGGCGACCGGCTCGACAACCCCTCTGTCACGAAGTCCACCGAGCGTGACCGACGCGGCCCGTGCGCACCTGAAGCGGTACGGCGCGTCGTTCGGCGCGGATCGCAGCGGCACCACGCTCGTCGAGACCCGAGCCGTCCACACCGTCTCCGGCCAGGATGTGGTCCGCTTCGCCCAGCGCGTCGATGGTCTGCCGGTCATCGGCGGTGAGATGGTCGTCAGCCTGCGCGCGGACCGCGAGCTCGGCTCGATGCTGGCCACCCTGTCCAGCGAGACCTCGGTAGCCGCACCCGCCGTCACTCGGCGCTCGGCAGCGCAGAGCGCCCGGGCTGCGGCCGCCAAGACGACCGGGTCTCGTGCGTCCGGCTTCCGGGTCTCGTCTGCCGGTCGCTGGGTCTTCGACCCCGCCGTCTTCGGCGCACCCGCGCCGCTCGGCGCGCGCACCGTCTGGCGCTTCGACGTCACCCGTGGCGTGGGTGAACGCCGTCTGGTGCTGATCGACGACGCCACCGGCGACGTGGTCCTCGACATCGACGGCATCCAGACGATCGACCGGGTCGTCTGCGACAGGAACAACGTGAAAACCATCGCCTCGCACTTCTGCAGGAGCGACTTTGCCCGGACCGAGTCCAGTGGCCCATCGGCTGTTGTCGACGTCAACGACGCGTTCGCAGTCAGCGGCGCGGTGTCGACGTTCTACGAGGAGATCGGCAACATCGACCTCACGGCCACCCTCGGGATCAACGTGGACGGCGTCAAGAAGCTCACGTCCACCGTGCGCTTCTGCCTGCTCGGGGGGTTTCCCGTGTCCCTACCGCAACGCTTTCTGGAACGGCCGGCAGGTGCACTACGGCCAGGGCTTTGCGCGGGCGGATGACCTCGCCGGCCACGAGATGACCCACGGCATCATCGACAAGAACTCCCGGCTCTTCTACTGGTTCCAGTCGGGAGCCATCAACGAGTCGCTCGCCGACATCATGGGCGAGATCATCGATCATCGGAACCCCACGGCCGGTGACTCGGCGGCCGACTGGCGGCTCGGTGAGGACCTCCCGATCGGCACGAGACGGGACCTGAAGACTCCCCCCGACTTTCGGCGACCCGGACCGGATGACCAGCGCGCTGTACCTGGCAGACAGTCCGGGCTATGGCGACAACGGCGGCGTGCACACCAACAGCGGCGTCGGCAACAAGACGGCGTACCTCATCTCCCAGGGCGGCACCTTCAACGGCCAGACGATCACGGGGATCGACGCAGGGCCCCTGCTGACGAAGACCGCGAAGCTCTACCTCAACGTGATCCAGTCCCTCACGTCGGGCAGCGACTACGCCGACCTGGCGCGGGTGCTCGACCAGAGCTGCCAGGACCTGCTCGCAGCCGGCACCGCGGGCTTCACCGCCGCCGAACTGTGTCAACGTGCACAAGGCGACTCTCGCCACTCGGCTCCGGACGACCCCGACGCAGGCGCCACAACCGCCCGACGCCCTCGCGACCTGCCCCGCGGGCTTCTCGAAGGTAGTGCTGTTCAACAGCGAGACCGGACCCAATCCGACCTCGAAGTTCGCCCGCGGCAGCACCTGGCTCCGGGCGCCGTCGGCCGACATTCCCTCCAACGCGACGTCCGGTCTGTCCTCGTGGTACTCCTCGAATCCTGGCATCCCGACGACCAGCGTGCTCAGGGCTGCGGCGGGGATCAGACTCCCGGCCGCGAGGAACGAGCTACCTGTGGTTCCGGCGCTGGAACCTGTTCGAGTACTTTGAGACGACCTTCTACGACGGAGGGACCGTCGAGATCGACGACCTCGGCACGGCCGCGGGCCCTGTGGCCGCCGAGGGTCTGCCGTGGGTGAACGGCCCGACCCGGACACTGCAGGCCGCCCCTGCGCGCAAGGGCTTCGCGGGTGACAGCCGGGGATACCTGGCCAGCCGGGTCAACCTGTCCTCGTTCGCCGGGAAGACCGTGAAGCCGCAGTTCACCACCCGCACCGATTCGCACCATCGGCCGTCAGGGCTGGTACCTCGACGACATCAGGATCTACACCTGCAGCCCGGGTAACCGCTGCTGCGACAGTCTCGTCGGCGCGGGCTGGTAGGAATGCCGCGCATGAACCGCGACCAGCCCGAGCAGCAGGATCTGCTGCCCGGGCTGGTCCGTTCTGCGAGAGCCAAGCCGGGTCCGAAGCCGAGGAAGGCCGTCGAGATCGCCGAGGTGGACCCGGTGGCGCGGGTGCTGGTCGACGTACCGCTGGCGCACCTCGACCGGCCCTTCGACTACGCCGTCCCCGCCACGATGGCCGAGAACATCGCGCCGGGAGTCCGGGTCAAGGTGCGGTTCGCGGGCCAGGACGTCGACGGCTACGTCGTGGCGCGGGCGGCCTCGTCGGACCACTCCGGCCGCCTCACGCCGGTGCGGCGGGTCGTCAGCGCCGAGCCGGTGCTCAGCGCCGAGGTCGCCGAGCTCACCGCCGCCGTCGCGCAGCGGTACGCCGGCACCCGGTCCGACGTCCTTCGGCTGGCCGTCCCGCCCCGCCACGCAACAGCGGAGAAGGCTGCACCGCTCGCCGCTACGACCGCGCGCCGAGATCGCAGTCGGCTGACCTCGCGTCGCTCTGGGCCGACCATCAGCCGGGTCCGGCGTTCATCGAGGGCCTCGTTCGCGGCGATCGTCTCCGCGCCGTGTGGTCGGCGGCGCCGGCCACGGACTGGCCCGCCCTGTTGTCGGCCGCCGCGGCCGCGACGTACGCCGGAGGTCGCGGCGCGGTGATCGTGGTGCCCGACGGCAGGGACGTCGACCGGGTCGACAGCGCGCTGACCGACCTCCTCGGGCCTGGGCATCACGTTGCCCTGCGCGCCGACAGCGGGCCGAGCGCCCGCTACCGGGACTTCCTGGCCGTGTCCCGCGGGGGTCGGCGGATCGTCGTCGGCACCCGGTCGGCCGCGTTCGCCCCCGTGCACGACCTGGGCCTGGTGGCGATCTGGGACGACGGGGACGACCTCCACTCCGAGCCGCGAGCGCCGTACCCCCACGCCCGCGAGGTGCTCCTGCTGCGCGCAGACGCCCAGGACACCGCCGTACTCATCGGCGGCTTCGCGCGCACGGTCGAGGCCGAATACCTCCTGCGCACCGGTTGGGCCCGGGAACTCGCGCCCACCCGCGCCGCTGGTCCGCGAGCGGGTCTCGGTCTCGGTGACGGGAGCCACCGAACACGACCTGGCTCGCGACCTCTACGCGCGCAGGACCCGGCTGCCGCGGGAGGCGCACGAGGCGATCCGCGGCGCACTCGAGACCGGGCCGGTGCTGGTGCAGACGCCCAGGTCGGGCTACGCGGCGACCCTGGCCTGCGAACGCTGCCGGACGCCGGCCCGTTGCGCCACGTGCTCGGGGCCCCTGCGGCTCACCGGACCGTCGACCGTGCCGGCCTGCCGGTGGTGCGGCACCGAGGCAGCCGCCTGGGCCTGCGCCGCCTGCGGCCACCGCGGCCTGCGCGCCCCCGTCGTCGGCGACGCGCGCACGGCCGAGGAGCTCGGCCGCAGCTTCGCCGGGGTTCGGGTGCTGACCTCGAGCGCCGGCTCCGTGCTGACCACGGTCGGAGACCAGAGCTGCATCGTGGTGGCCACGCCGGGAGCCGAGCCGGTGGCGCCGCCGGGCTATGCGGCCGTGGTCCTGCTCGACACCTGGCTGGCCTTGTCCCGCGCCGACCTGCGGGCGCAGGAGGAGGCCGTACGACGCTGGCTGAACGCCGCCGCGCTCGCCCGCCCCGGCGGCCACGTGGTGGCCGTGGGCGACCCAGCGACCCCGGCCCTCCAGGCGCTGGTCCGCTGGGACCCCGCCGGGTTCGCGCAGCGCGAGATGGCCGAACGCCAGTCCGCCCATCTGCCGCCCGCCAGTCGGCTCGCGACGGTGACGGGGGAGCGATCGGCGGTCGAGGAGGCCCTCGCCGCGTTGGCCGTGCCGGCCGCGGCCGAGGTGCTCGGGCCCGTCCCGACCGGCGATGACGAGGTGCGCGCCGTCATCCGGGTGCCGCGCGCGCACGGTCCGGCCCTCTCGGCCGCCCTCGGTGACCTTCAACGCGCCCGGTCGAGCCGCAAGCTCTCCGCCGTACGCGTCCAGGTGGATCCTCCGGCGCTCGGCTGAGCCCTACACTTGCACCGCGTCCGACCAGTCCAGCCCAGCCAGTCCAGCAAGGGGAGCCGCACCTTGGCCATCCAGCCGATCCGTCTCTTCGGCGACCCGATCCTGCGCAAGCCGGCGGTCGAGGTCATCGACTTCGACAAGGAGCTGCGCAAGCTTGTCGAGGACCTCACGGACACCATGATCGACGCTCCCGGCGCCGGGTTGGCGGCGCCCCAGATCGGCGTCGGACTGCGCGTGTTCACCTGGTTCGTGGAGGGTGAGCCCGGCCACCTGGTCAACCCGACGCTCGAGCTGTCCGAGGAGATCCAGGACGGCCTGGAGGGGTGCCTGTCGCTGCCGGAGCTGACGTTCGAGTGCAAGCGGGCGATGTCGGTCGTCGCGCAGGGATTCAACATGTACGGCGACCCGGTCACCGTCGAGGGCTCCGAACGGCTGGCCCGGGCGATCCAGCACGAGACCGACCACCTCGACGGCGTGATGTTCATCGACCGCCTCGACACCGAGTCCCGCAAGGCAGCCATGAAGGCGATCCGCGAGTCCGAATGGTTCGGCACCGGTGCTCCCGGCGTTCAAGGTCTCGCCACACCCCACCAACGGGCTCGGCCTCTGATGCGCGTCGTCTTCGCCGGCACCCCCGAGGTCGCCCTGCCGGCCCTCGATGCGATCGCGGGCTCCGGCCACGACCTCGTGGGCGTCGTCACCCGCCCCGACGCTCCGTCCGGCCGCGGTCGCAGGCTGGTGGCGTCGCCGATCGCGCAGCGCGCCGAGGAGCTCGGCGTACCCGTCCTTCGGCCTGCACACCCCCGCGACCCCGCGTTCCAGGCCGAGCTCAAGGCCCTCGAGCCCGACTGCTGCCCGGTCGTCGCGTACGGCGCGATCCTCCCTCAGTCGGCCCTCGACATCCCGCAGCACGGCTGGGTCAACCTGCACTTCTCCTGCCTGCCTGCCTGGCGCGGCGCGGCGCCGGTGCAGCACGCGATCTGGGCGGGCGACGAGGTCACCGGCGCCACCACCTTCCGCATCGTCAAGGAGCTCGACGCCGGCCCCGCGTACGGCGTGATGACCGAGCGGATCCGCCCGACGGACACGGCCGGTGACCTGCTGGCGCGGCTCGCCGAGGGTGGGGCCGGGCTGCTGGTCGCCACCCTCGACGGCATTGCCGAGGGTGGGCTCGAGGCCCGCGCCCAACAGGCCGAGGGGGTCAGCTTCGCACCGAAGATCCTCGTCGAGGACGCCCGGATCGACTGGACCGAACCTGCGGTCGCCGTCGACCGGCGGATCCGGGCCTGCACCCCGGAGCCGGGAGCGTGGACCATGCTCGACGGACTGCGGGTCAAGATCGGTCCGGTCACGATCGAGCCCGGGGAGCTTCCACCCGGGCGGCTCGAGGTCACCAAGAACGCTGTGCGGGTCGGGACCGCGACCGACCCGGTTCGGCTCGGTGCGGTCACGCCTCACGGACGCAAGCAGATGAACGCCGCCGACTGGGCACGCGGCGTCACCTTCGCACCCGACGCCCGGTTCGGAGACTGACATGGGCAGACCCGCCACGCCCGACGACCTCGAAGAAATCTGCACGTCCCTGCCCGAGGTCGAGCTGGGGATCTCGTGGGGAGACCGGCCGACGTACAAGGTGCCCAAGGGCCCGAAGGGCAAGGGGTTCGTGCTCTACCGGATGCCGCACAAGACGGCGGTCGACCCCGAGACCGGCGAGATGTACGACGACCTCGTCGTGATCAGGGTGGCCAACGAGGCGGACAAGATGGCGCTGGTCGAGGACGACAGCAATCCCTTCTTCACGATCGACCACTTCCGCGGCTTCAACGCGGTCCTGGTCCAGCAGTCGCGGCTGGGCGAGATCGACCGCGACGAGCTTGCCGAGATCATCACCGAGGCGTGGGCGCACATGGCCCCCAAGAAGCTGTCGAAGAGCTACTTCGAGTCGCTCGAGGCCGGCGCCAAACAGGCCGAGAGTGGCTGATCCGCGCCGTCGTGGGGCCCGGCCCGGCGGGCGGCCCCCGGCCCGGCACGGAGTCGACGCTGCGCGATCCGCGGCGTACGACGTGCTGAAGGCGGTTCGCGTCGACGACGCCTACACCAACCTGGTGCTGCCGCAGGTGCTCCGCGCCCACGGGCTGACCGGTCGCGACGCGGCGTTCGCCACCGAGCTCGCCTCCGGCACGATCCGGCGGCAGGGCACCTACGACGCGATCATCACGGCCTGTCTGCACCGGCCCAAGGTGGAGGCGAAGGTGCTGGACGCACTACGGCTCGGTGCCCACCAGCTGCTGTCGATGCGGGTGCCGACCCATGCGGCGATCAGCACCACCGTCGACCTGGTGCGGGCCAAGGTCGGCCAGGGTCCGGGCGGCTTCACCAACGCGGTGCTTCGTCGGGTGGCCGAGCACGACCTCGCCGGGTGGGTACGTCGGGTGGCGCCGGACCCCACGTCCGACCCGATCGGGTTCGCGTCGATTGCCCACTCCCATCCGCGCTGGGTCGTCGGCGGGCTTCACGACGCTCTCGGTGAAGTTCGCCGTGGAGATGATCTCGATGCCCTGCTGACTGCCGACAACGTGGCACCGAAGGTGATGCTGGTCGCGCAGCCGGGAGCCGCGACCGTCGAGGAGCTCGTCTCGGCCGGTGGCAGTCGAGCCCGCTACTCGCCGTACGGCGTGGAGCTCGCCGGGGGAGACCCTTGGACCTGCCGGCCGTTGCGGAGGGCCGGGCCGGCGTCCAGGACGAGGGCTCACAGCTGGTGGCGCTGGCCCTGGCGAGCCAGCCCATGTCCGGGCGCGACGAGCGTTGGCTGGACGTGTGCGCCGGGCCGGGAGGAAAGTCCGCGCTGCTGGCTGCCCTGGCGAGAACACGGGGCGCCAAACTGCTCGCCTCGGAGCTGCAGCACCACCGGGCCGGCCTGGTCCGGCGCGGCACCCGCGCAGTCCCCGGCGGCATGCTCGGCGTGGTCACCGCCGACGGGACGAAGCCACCGTGGCGGCCGGGCAGCTTCGACCGGGTACTCGTCGACGCGCCCTGCTCCGGGCTGGGGGCACTCCGCCGCCGTCCGGAGTCGCGCTGGCGGCGTACTCCCGGCGACCTCAAGCAGCTCGTTCCGCTCCAGCAGGCCCTCCTCGCCTCGGCGCTCGACAGCGTCCGGCCCGGTGGTGTGGTCGCCTATGCGACCTGCTCGCCGCTGCTCCCCGAGACCGCCGAGATCGTCCAGACGGTGCTGGACGGCTTCCCGGACGTCGAGCTCGTGGACGTGGCCCTCGCCTTGCCCGACGTGCCGGACGCGGTCGGGCCGATCGCCGGCACCATGCAGCTCTGGCCGCACGTGCACGGCACCGATGCCATGTTCATCGCGCTGCTTCGTCGGGGTTGAAACGACCGGGGTTCGAGCTCGAGAGGCGACGGCCTACGACTGGACGAGGAGCAGGACGCCGAGCACGGCGGTGTAGGTGTGCGCCCAGAAGGGCGGGTTGAACGGCCCCGCGAACCGGGTGGCCACGAAACCGGCCAGGAATACGGATCCCCAGGCGACGCCGAGCCAGCCAAGCCAGGGTGGCAGCGCATCGGATTGGAGAACGGCGAGCCCGAGCAAGGCGAACGCGACGTACGAAGCGGCCATGTGGACGACGTACAGCTGGCCAGCCCAGGAGCTCATCGCCAGGAACCCCGGAGGTGGGGAGCCGCTCGCGACGGTCTGTTCGGCGGCCCACGGCATGACAGCGAGGCGGAAGGTCAGGAAGGCGACCGCACTCGCCGCCCCGAGCGCGTACGTCGCGGACGCCATGGCCGCCAGGGATCCCAGCTCAGGCCGAACGGCGGAGGCCGCGACACCGCCTGTGGTGAGGAACATGGCCACCAGCATCCAGGTGTGGATCCACACTCGGCGGCGGTGGTCGGCGTGGATGAGCGACGCTGCCTCGGCGAACGGTCGTTCGTACGCCAGTCGCCACCTCACAGCGCCCACCATGAAGACGACCAGGCCCGCGATCAGCACCACACCGGCGATCACGTCGACATGCTAGGACCCACGGCGGCAAGCGGTCACCTTGCTGCGCGGCTTGACTTCAACCTCACTTTAAGTTCGACACTGACTTGCATGCACGCAATCAGGCTTCACGAGTTCGGACCCGCAACCAACCTGATCCTCGACGAGCTGCCTGACCTCGAGCCCGCTCCCGGCGAAGTCCGGATCGCGGTCGAGGCAGCCGGCGTACACCTGCTCGACACCTCTCTTCGGCAAGGGGAGCCGGGTCCGGTGCCTCCGCCCGAGCTGCCCACCATTCCCGGCCGCGAGGTCGCGGGCGTGGTCGATGCGCTCGGCTCCGGCGTCGACGAGTCCTGGCGCGACCGGCGGGTCGTGGCCCACCTCGGGATGGTCCCCGGCGGTTACGCGACCCAGGCGACCACGTCGGTCGCGAATCTCTTCCAAGTGCCCGACCATGTCGATGCGGCGTCGGCCGTCGCCGCGGTCGGCACCGGGCGGACGGCGTTGGGCATCCTCGAGACCGAGCCGATCCGACCCGACGACGTCGTGCTGGTCCCTTCGGCTGCCGGCGGCCTCGGCTGGCTGCTCGTGCAGACGGCGAAGACAGTCGGCGCGACCGTGGTCGCGGCCGCAGGCGGCCAGGCCAAACTGGACCGGCTCGCCGAGCTGAAGCCCGACGTCGCGGTCGACTACGACGCGCCCGACTGGCCCGAGCGAGTGCGCGATCAGCTCGGCGAGCGTGGCGTGACCGTTGTGTACGACGGCGTGGGGGGCGCGGTCGGCCGGGCCGCCCTGGAGCTGTTGGCCCCGGGGGGCCGGATGGTGATGTTCGGCTACTCGGCGGGAACTCCCACTCAGTTCGAGGCGTCGGACCTCCTCGCCAGGAGCCTGTCGGTGTCGTGGGCTCTGGGGCCGCGGATGTTCGCGTTGCCTGGAGGCATCCCGGGACTGGCCGGTCGGGCGCTCCAGCGGGTGGCCGACGGCGAGTGGCGGCCACTGGTCACGACGTACCCGCTGGCAGAGGCGGCCTCCGCGCACGCAGCGCTCGAGTCCCGCGCGACCGTCGGCAAGGTCGTCCTGCTCACGTCCGTAGCCGTCACCCCGATGAATCCTCGTGCCGTTGTCGGTCGGTACCGTGCAGAATGCGGAGGGAGCGAACCCCATGACCGAGATTCCGGAGGCCACCGTGACCACGCGCGGCGACGACTCTGTCGCGAAGCATCGACGAGCGCCGTCCCGTCGCCGAGCAGCGTGGGCCACAAGCGCTCCGGCCGTTCCGCACCCCGGCCTACCGCAGACTGGCGCTGGCCCTGTCCTCAGCACCTTCGCCTCCGGGGTCTGGATCGTGGCGCTCGTCTGGGAAGTGATCCGGATCGGCGGCGGCCCGGCTCAGCTCTCGATCGTGTCGACCGCCTCGGCGGTCGGCGTCCTGCTGCCGGCACTGCTGGCGGGCGTCCTGGCGGACCGGATCCCGCAGAAGACGATCCTGCTCTGCGTGGCCGCCGTCGAGTTCGGCGGCATGCTGCTCGTGGCGTTCCTGTCCCTGTCCGACCTGACCCAGATCTGGCACCTCGCGGCCGTCACGTTCGTCACCGGGATGGGGATGGCGTTCTACTACTCCGCCTACTCCGCCTGGCTGCCCGCGCTCGTTCCCGAGTCCGACCTGATGGCGGTCAACGGCTTCGAGGGCATGGTGCGTCCGACCATCGGCCAGGCCGCCGGCCCCGCGCTCGCCGGTTTCATCGTGGGCGCTCTGTCCTCGGGCGCGGCCGTCGCGATCGCCGCCGCATGTGCCGGCGCCGGGCTCTTCGCCCTGTCGCTGGTGCCCAAGACCCCGGTCCGCCGTGATGCTCGACGCGGACGCCACCGCCAACCCGGTCGCGACGGCCCTGGCGGACATGCGCGAGGGCTTCGTCTACATGGTCCGGACCCCTTGGCTGCTCGCCACCTTGCTCTTCGCATCCGTGATGATCCTGGTGATGATGGGGCCGTTCGAGGTGCTCATTCCCGTTCCTGGTCAAGGATCGGCTCGGGGGCGGCCCCGGCGACCACGCGCTCGTGATGGCGGCGTTCGGGATCGGTGGAGCGGTCGGCTCGCTGGCCATGGCCTCCTTCGACATGCCCCGCCGCTACCTCACGATCATGAACCTGATGTGGGGCGTCGGCTGCCTGCCCCTGGCGGTGATGGGGATGGCCACCGAGATCTGGGTCGTGGTGGTCGCAGCCGTGGCGCTGGGCGTCATGTTCTCCGCCCCCATGGTGATCTGGGGCACGCTGCTCCAGCGTCGGGTCCCACCGGATCTTCTCGGCCGGGTCGCCTCGCTGGACTTCTTCGTGTCGATCTCGCTGATGCCGATCTCGATGGCGCTGGCCGGCCCGGTGTCCGAGGCGATCGGGCTGCGCAGCACCTTCCTGATTGCCGGCGTGGTGCCGATGGTGGTGGCGGCCGTCGCGATCGTGTGGGCGCGGCTGCCGCAGGACGAGCTCGCGCACCCGCTGAAGGACTGAAATGATTCCGGCCATGAAGAAGATCGGGTTCCTGTCGTTCGGCCACTGGACGCCGTCGCCGCATTCGCAGACGCGCTCGGCCTCCGACGCGCTGCTGCAGTCCATCGAGCTCGCGGTCGCGGCCGAGGAGCTCGGCGCTGACGGCGCCTACTTCCGGGTGCACCACTTCGCGCAGCCAGCTGTCCTCGCCGTTCCCGCTGCTCGCCGCCATCGGAGCCAGGACCAGCCGGATCGAGATCGGGACCGGCGTGATCGACATGCGCTACGAGAACCCGCTCTACATGGCCGAGGACGCGGGTGCGGCGGACCTGATCTCCGGCGGCCGGCTGCAGCTGGGCATCAGCCGGGGGTCACCCGAGCAGGTGATCGACGGCTACCGCTACTTCGGGTACGAGCCCGCCGAGGGCTCCGACCACGCGGCCATGGCCCGCGAGCACACCCGGGTGTTCCTCGAGGTGATCAAGGGCGAGGGGTTCGCGCAGCCCAACCCGCGGCCGATGTTTCCGAACCCGCCCGGCCTGCTCCGGATCGAGCCGCACTCGCCGGGCCTGCGCGACCGGATCTGGTGGGGCGCCGGATCCCGCGCGACGGCCGAGTGGACCGCGGAGCAGGGCATGAACCTGATGAGCTCGACGCTGCTGACCGAGGACACCGGGGTGCCGTTCCACCAGCTCCAGGCCGAGCAGATCCAGCGGTTCCGGGACGCCTGGAAGGCGGCCGGCCACGAACGTGAGCCGCGAGTCTCGGTCAGCCGCAGCATCTTCCCGATCGTCAGCGACCTGGACCGGGCGTACTTCGGTCGCGAGGCCGGCAGCCAGGACCAGGTCGGCTACCTGGACGGCGGCATCGCCCGATTCGGCAAGACGTACGCCGGGGAGCCGGACCAGCTGGTCAAGGATCTCGCCGAGGACGAGGCGATCGCGGCCGCCGACACCCTGCTGCTCACGATCCCGAACCAGCTCGGCGTCGACTACAACGCGCACCTGCTCGACAGCGTGGTGCGCCACGTCGCGCCCGCGCTCGGCTGGCGCTGACCTTCCTCGAGGTGGCGGTCGCGTCGGTGGCTTCGGGTGCGGGTGGTTCGGGGCTGTGCGGCGTACGTGGCGGCGCTGGGCTCCCCGCGTCGGGACGCTGGGTCCGTGGTGCGGTTGGTTCGGGGCTGTGCGGCGTACCACGTCGGCTGCGCTGGGCTCCCCGCGTCGGGACGCGTCACCGTCGCCGCGCCCGTCGCGGTTGCTTCGAGGCGTCCCGCCGCGCTTCGCTTTCACGCTTCGCCGACGCGGCACGCCGCGCCGCCCCGCACCCGCCGCCCCGGCTTTGGGCAGGCCGGATCACCCGGCTGGTGGCCGGGTGATCGGGTCGTGTCGCGACTCAGTTCGGCGGCATGGGGATGGTGCCTTGCGGTGTGACCAGGTAGGTCTGGCCTTGGGGTCCGGTCCACTGATAGCCGCCGGAGGGGGTGCGGTGGTAGCGCCATCGCCGGAAAGTTTTCGCGCGGTGGTGTCGTCGACAGAGGGCGGCGAGGCCTTCGGGCCGGGTCTGGCCGGGTGGGCCGTTCTCCTCGTAGGGGGTGATGTGGTCCAGGTCGCAGGCTCTGGCGTCCCGGGTGCACCACGGGAACACGCAGTCCGGTCGCGGAGGATCACCAGTTCCCGCATCCAGGCGGGTGGGTCGTGGGCGTCGACGGCGTCGGTGCGTGTCATGTCGAGGACGGGTTGGATGGTGACCCGGGACCGGCCGGCCCAGTCCTTGATCCGGGCGATGGTGGCCGGCCCGAACCTCTCCACGGTCCCGAACCCGGCCCGTCGCCGCTGTCGCTGTCGAGCCCGAGCAGGTCGGTCAGGGACAGGTGGAGGTAGAGCTTGGTCTTGGCCGCGGGCGGCGCGGGCTGCGGCTGGTGCGGCTGGCGACTGGCCGTCGTGGCCGAGGAGGGTGCCGAGGTCGAGGGTGGCTTGGCGGTTGGCGATCACGCCGACGGCCTTGGCCTTGCGGACCTCGAGGGTGTCGGTGTCGCCCAGGGCTTTCAGTTGGGCGGCCTGCTCACACACCAGGTCGTGAAACACGGTGAGGTCGAGGGTGTCGCCGGTGACCTCGAGATGGGAGGTGCCGGCCCAGTCGTCGGCACCGTCGGTGGCGACCCCGCGGTGGAAGAGCCGCACCCCCCAGGCGTCCCGGCCGTGCTTCTCCCGGGTCTCCAGCAGGTGCGGGTCATAGGTGGCGATGGCCTGGGCGACCGCGGTCTCGATCGCCCGCCACCCACACGACCCGATCCGGTCCGCGAACTGCGGCGTCCACAGACGCGGCGCCGGCCTTGGAGAGATGGTGGGTGGCCTGGGCGATCTTGCGGGCCTTCCACGGCGCCACCCTCAACGCTTCGACCGCGGCCCAGATGCGGGGGAGTCGGTGTTGGAGGTCCAGGGCGTCGGCCAACAACTGCAGCCCGGTCAGGGTGGACACCCCGAGCGCGGCGGCGAACGGTTCGGGGGTGAACGCCGCCACCAACGGCGTCCCCTCCCCACCGAGGGCTGCCTCCTCGTCCGGGCACAAGCCCGGGAGGCCGGTGTCGGACCAGGTCACAAACCCCGACTCGTCGGTGGCCGGGTGCAGCACACACCACTGCGCGGCCAGGCGGAGACGGCGGCGTTCGGCCTTCCAGCACTCGGTCTCGGCGTCTGCGGCCAACGCGAGCAGCCACTCCGCGTCGAGGTCGCACCTCGATCGGAGCACCCATAGCGTCGGTTTCGATCATGTGTACAGCCAACCAGACGCCACCGACAACCCGTCCCCGAATCGGGCTGAAAACGGGGGTTGTGGAGAAGTATTTCCGGGAGCCTCGGCTTTCTGTGGGTCCCCTCGCTTTGGTGCGGGGGCGGATAGGGTTGTGGTGAGGCAGTTCAGACCAACCGAGGTGTCGCGCTTGGGTTGCGCCCTTGCTGGCCCTTCGGTTACGGAGCGAGATGCGTGGACGGGGTCGGCGGCCTGGCCCGGCACAGCGACCAGACCACGATCAGCTGACTACTGCGGACCTTGTGGAAAGCGTGGCCGGGATTGTGACACGGCTCGTCGCGGAGCCGATAGACGAGGATCGACTCAGGGGTCTGCTGGGATCGGAGTCGACGAGGTCAGTGTGCGCGGAGGACAGACCATCCAACTACCCGCGGAAAGTTGAGGAGGACCGTACTTCAAGCGTTTCGCCAACGCCCAGGGGTGTGATGTCTCGGGACATCGTGACGGTTCTGTATCAGGCCATCGGTGACGGTCGACGTCTCACGACATCGGTGATAGGGCGTGGCGTCGCATCGGGCACCCTCGCGGTCGGGTGGGTAGGATCTGGGCCGGTGGGGGCCATAGACCGCGAGCAGCTTCAGGAGCTTCGACCACTTTCTGGTCGCCGCCAGGGTGTCTGCTTTGGCGTGTCCTCGATTCGACTCCGCTCCCGTTCGTTGGTTTCGTCTCGTCTCCAAAGACTTTGGAGCCTTCGTCATCCCGATGGGAGATTCCACATGTCATCTCACCCGCAGATCCGTCTTGTCGCAGCAACCGTGCCGTTGCTGAACGCGCTGAAGGACGACCACTCCCTGTTCACTGAGTTGATCGGCTCGCCAGTCCCGAACGGTTGGCCTGAGTTCCCCGAGGCCATCGGCTTCACATTGGAGCATCTGCAGAATGCGTCTGAGGCTGACCGTTCGTGGTCGATGCAGTTCTTCGTCGACCACGCGAACGGGCAGCTTGTCGGCTCTGGTGGCTTCGCTGCTCCGCCGCTGGAACGGACAGTCGAGATCGGCTACGAAGTCGCTCCTGAGTTCCGTGGTCACGGGTTCGGTACTGCCGCTGCTCGGGCGCTGGTCGAACGCGCTGTCGCCAGCGGCGAGGTCGACCACGTCATCGCGCACACCCTGCCCGGCCCCAATCCGTCCACCGGTGTACTCGTGTCGCTGGACTTCGAGCACGTCGAGGATCAGGAGGACCCTGAAGTCGGCGTGGTCTGGGAGTGGCGATGGACCCAGAAGTGAGGTCGGCGTACGACCTTGTGCGCCCTGCGCTGGGTCGCTTCGATAGGGCGATGACCAGTCATGATCAGGCCCCGCGAGTCGTCAGCGCCAGCCGCGAAATCTCGGCCACACCCGGGCAGATCTTCGAGCTCATCGCCGACCCGACTCAGCAGCCCCGCTGGGATGGCAACGACAACCTGTCCGAGGCGCCTCCAGGGCAGAGAGTCCACGCGGTCGGCGATGTCTTCACCATGACCACCACGAAAGGCCACGTCCGCGAGAACCACATGGTCGAGTTCGACGAGGGCCACCGCATCGCGTGGAGACCTGCCGAGCCGGGTCAGGAAGCCGCCAGGGCACCTGTGGCGCTGGGAGCTCGAACCGATCGACTCGTCGCGCACGCGGGTCACCCACACCTACGACTGGACCCAGCTGACCGATGAGAACCGGATTCCACGCGCCCGGGCGACCACGGCGGACAAGCTTCGGGCCTCGATCGACCGACTCGCTGCCCTCGTTGAGCGTGGGTGACCCTGCACGTCCCGTGAAGCCGCCATGGACGACTCCGCGGCATCAGCGGAGAATGGTCGACCTCCACTCTCGGCGACCCCACCAGCGGGGGGCGCCAAAGCCAAGCCCACGCCAGACGAGTTCCTCGACCTCCCGCGCAGCTAGTTCCCTGGGACGCGTTTCAGAGCTGAAGGATCGTCGCCGCGACCAGGTAGGCCGCGGACACACCTTCTGGGTCGTGCAGATCGCCAGGAGCCTCCAACGTTGCCTGGGAACGCGCGCGCATCGCCGCGCCGGGATCCTCGAGCAACGAGATCGACGCACAGCCCAGCGACAACGGCGCTGGCGTCGTGTTCGTCCAGATCGTCAAGGGCGAGGCCGTTGTGGAGCAGGGTCGCGGCTTCCTGGAACACCTCACGAGCCATCTCGAGGTCCACCTCGGGCCGTTCCTGGGCTACTGCCTCTGCGGTTGCCAGGAACTGATCGAACGGTGGGCCTACGGCGCTGGGCGGCATAGCGCGAGAGCGTGTCACGGCGCCTCTGTCCCGGCAAGCGAATATGGCGCTCGCTGCCGATGCGCGAGGCGATGCCGTGGTGGCCGTCCGTGACGCGGATACGGTGCTGAAATGCGCACCGAGGACATCCAGCGTCTCTTGCTCGGCACGTTCGTGCGGCCGTCAGAAGAGACAGGTACGGCGCAGCCGCGGGTCGAAGCGGTGTACGGCTATCTGGTTCGACACGACACCGGTCTGGTGCTGTTGGATACGGGCACTTGGCCTCGGTGACGCCGAGACCGAGGCTTGGTACCGGCCCCGCCGTACCCCGCTTCAGGAAGCGCTGGGCCGCGTCGGCGTGGCGTTGGACGACATCGAGGTGGTGGTGAACTGCCATCTGCACTTCGATCATTGCGGTGGCAACCCACTCTTCGCCGGGACGCCCGTCCTTTGCCAGCGACAGGAGCTTGCGACGGCGAGCCAAGCGGACTACACGATGGAGCACCTCATCGACTACTCCGGCAGCAACTACGAGCTGCTGGACGGTGAAGCGGAGGTTCGCCCCGGCATCCACGTGGTTCCCACGCCTGGCCATGTCGACGGACACCAGTCACTGGTGGTGGAGTGCGACGACGGTTCGGTGGTGCTGGCCGGGCAGTCCCACGACACCGCGTCGGCCTGGAGCGCCGACGTACTCGCGACCCAGGCAGGCAAGCTCGGTCACAGCGCGCCGCTCCCCATCGCCCCGGCCTGGATCGAACGGCTGCTGGCCTTCGACCCGAAGCGCGTGGTCTTCGCTCACGACGCCGCAGTATGGGAGCCGGCCTAGCTGAGTCTGCCCACCGCTCAAGCCGTGATGGCCGAACCGTCGTCGGATGACGTCGCAGCCCCCAACAACCGGTCGCGCAACCTCACGAGTTCGGACACCGCATCGAGGAATCGGACGGTGCTGTCACCGAACTGGAGGTCATCGAAGTAGTGGTGGCGCATGGCCACCCTGGCCAGGTGATGTTCGTCGTGCTCGAGACGGGCCGAGATGAGGGCGGCCAGCCCAGCCACGTCGACGTCAGTGATCACGTCGGCGCAGCGGCTCACCGGCACCTCCCGGCGAAGCCGCTCGGCGTCGTGGTGCCGGTCGGTGATGAAGATCGGGCGCTCGGTCCGGAGATACAGCCAGTCGAGGCCCACCGAGGACACGTCGGTAACCATGGCGTCGCAGTCCGGCGATGATCGCGAGAATGTCGCCGCCGGTGATGGCCTGGTGGACCGGCGTCGGGCTCGCGTCGGATGGCCTCGTCGACCAACGCCAGGATGCGGTGGTGCGCCTCGCGAATCGTCGGACTCAGGCTCGTGGCCACCTTGGGATGCGGCTTGTAGACGAGCCGTACGTCGCGCACGGCCAGGACGGCGCGGACGATGTCGGCCCCGACGGTGGCGACGGAGGTGTAGTCGTTGAACTCGGCGTCGCCCTCCCAGGTCGGCGCGTAGAGGACCGTACGTCGCGCGCTGGGGACCAGCACCGGCCCGGGCTGCAGGTCCAGCTGTGGCCGGCCGATGCGAACCAAGCGGCTGGTGTCGAACTCGAGGAGGCCGGCGGCATGACGCTGCACCGCTGCCTCGCCCGCCACGAAGACCCGGTCGTAGGCCTTGGCGTTGTTGCTCGCCATGCTCTGCTTGTCACTCTCGCCGTGGTTGATGTGGACGTGCAGCATCCGCCCGTCGACGAGCGACTGGAAGTTCAGCGGGGAGTTGTTGCAGTAGAGCACGACCTTGCCGTCGAGCCCGGCGTAGAGGTCCGTGAGCTCGGGGAACGACGGAGCCTCGAAGACGGGCAGGGACGTCTTGGCCCGGGGATCGAGGAGCCTCGAGACAGGCAGCGACGTCTTGGCCCGCACGATCGAGGACTCCTGATCGCGCACGAGCAGCAGGTCGAGGACGGGCAGCCACTGGACGAGCTGGTAGGTCCGCGTGGGGTCGTCCGCGAAGTAGGCGATGACGGAGACCTCGTTCACTCCCCAATCCTAGTCGCCGAAGGTGTCCAGCGGGGTAACAGTTTGGCTGGTCGAGACGCAAGCTCGAGGAAAGTCTTGACCGACGTCAGGAGCTCGTGAGGATGACGAGTCGCTGGGTCGCTCGGGTCATCGCGACATAGCGGTCAACCGCTCCTTCGATGCCGTCGCCGAACGCGTCCGGGTCGACGAGGACGACCAGGTCGAACTCGAGCCCCTTCGACAGCTCCGGCGTCAGCGACCGGACGCGGGACGTCGCCCGGAACGCGATCTCACTGCATGGCGCGATGACGCACGCGATCCCGTCGGCGTTCGCGGCGAGCCAGGTGTCGAGGATCGAGTCCAGATCTGAAACGGCTCCGTGTACGACGGGGACGCCGGTGCTGCGGATGGAAGTCGGCACGTTGGCGTCCGGGACGACGGCCCGGATGACCGGCTCGGCCTCCGCCATGACCTCTTCCGGAGTCCGGTAGTTGATGCTCAGGGAGGCCACGTCGACCCGGGCGAGCCCGATCCGCTCGAGCCGTTCCTGCCACGACTCCGTGAACCCGTGCCTGGCCTGGGCACGGTCCCCGACGATCGTGAAGCTCCGGGACGGGCAGCGGAGCAGCAGCATCTGCCACTCCGCGTCGGTCAGCTCCTGGGCCTCGTCCACGACGACGTGCGCGAACGGGCCGGCGAGCAGGTCCGGATCAGCCTGCGGCAGGGCGCCCTCGTCGACGAGGGCATCGCGGATGCCCTGCTGGCGAAGCTGCGCCATCATGCCGTCCTCGTCGTCGAGCTGGAGAAGGTCGTCGACGACCCTGTCCATCTGCTCACGCTCGGCGGCGACGGCGGCTTCATGACGGCGCCTACGTCGTGATGCCTCGGGATCGCCGAGCCGTTGCCGGGCGGCGTCCAGGAGCGGCAGGTCGGACGCCGTCCAGGCCTGGGGGTCCTGGCGCCTCAGCTTCTGGACCTCGTCAGGGCTCAGCCAAGGGGCGCACCTGCGGAGGTAGGCGGGCACCGACCACAGGTCGCCGACGAGGTCGGTGTACTCGATCAGCGGCCACGCTCTGGTGAAGGTGTCGACCAGCTCCGCGTTCTGCGCCAGCGCCCTGCGCAGCAGGTCGTCCGGGACGTCCTCGCCGTCGTACTTGTCCACCAGGATCGTCAGTAGCTCCTCCCAGACCTGGTCGCGCGCCTCGTTGTGCGGCGTACCGGGGGCAGGGGACTCGAACGCCTCGGCCCACTCGTCGGCGCTGAGCCAGATGTCGGCGTACGGCGTCTCGACCTCCATGCCCTCGCTGGGCGGCTCCTCGTACAGCCTGACCGCCGGCTCGATCGCCTTCACCATGTCCGCGGACGACTTCAGGCGGGCCACGTCGGGGTCGGTCTCGGGCCCGGCGGCGGCTCCCTCGGGGACGAGATCCCGCAGCGTGCAGGTCTGCACGCCCTCCTCGCCGAGGCTGGGCAGGACGTCGGCGACGTAGGCGAGGTAGGGCTGGTGCGGACCGACGAACAGGACGCCGCCCCGACGGTGACCGAGCCGTGGGTCGGAGTAGAGGAGGTAGGCAGTGCGGTGCAGGGCGACGACGGTCTTGCCCGTGCCCGGACCGCCGTCGACGACGAGAGCGCCGCGGGACCCAGCGCGGATGATGGCGTCCTGGTCGGCCTGGATGGTGCCGAGCACGTCTCGCATCCGGGGCGACCGGTTGCTGCCCAGGCTGGCAATGAACGCGGACTGGTCATCGAGCGCCGCGCGGCTCTCGAGCCCGTCAGCGTCGTACACCTCGTCCCAGTAGTCGCTGATCCGGCCGCGGGTCCAGCGATACCGGCGACGGCTCGCGAGGCCCATCGGGTTGGCGTGGGTCGCTCCGAAGAACGGCTCGGCCGCGGGGGAGCGCCAGTCGACCAGCAGTCGCCGGCCCGCACTGTCGGTGAGACCGAGACGTCCGACGTAGGTGGCCTCGCCGTCGTCGGCGCTGACCATGTGTCCGAGGCACAGGTCCAGGCCGAAGCGACGCAGGGCGCGTAGGCGAGCGGCCAGCCGGTGGACCTCCAGGTCCCGGTCCATCGCCTCCTGGCCGATGCCGCCGGGCGCCTTGCGCTCGGCATCGAGACGGTCGGACAGGTCGGCGATCGACTGCTCGAGGCTCTCCGCGATGGCCGCGAAGTGCTGCTCGTCGTCGGCGATCAGCGTCGGGTCGGCCTTGGGCGGCGAGGCGGTCGGGAAGGTCGAACGCGCTGGTGGTCAGGGAGTTCACGTCACTCAGCTCCGATCGAGCAACAGTTTCGCGGCCACCGTCGCCCCGTCGGTGCGGATCGTGCCGGCCACGGCGGTCGCTCGTGCGCGGGTCTCGGGGGTCAGGGCCGTCCTGAGCGCGGCCGACAGGGACTCGGTGGTCGGAGTCGGACCGTCGTGGGCCGCGCCGATGCCCAGGTCGGCCACCCGGCCGGCCCAGTACGGCTGGTCCCCGATCTGGGGTACCACCACCTGCGGCGCGCCGGCCCGGGCGGCCGTCGTCGTCGTACCCGCGCCGCCGTGGTGTACGACGGCGGCCACCCGGCCGAACAGTGCCTGCTGGTTGACCTCGCCGACGGCAAAGCAGTCCTCGTGGTGGTCGATCAGGGCCAACTCGGCCCAGCCGCCAGCGACGAGTACGCGACGGCCCTGCGCGCGAATCGCCTCGATCGCGTCCTGGACGACGTCCTTCGCGGCGCGCATGGGGATGCTGCCGAAGCCGACGTACACCGGGGGTGTGCCAGCGGCGAGGAACGCCTCCAGGTCGGCTGGGAGTGGGCGAACGTCTGGCAGGATCCACGCGCCGGTCTGCACGACTTCGAGGTCCGCCGGCTGCTGCCACGGGCCCAGGATCGGGTCCGCCGCCAGCCACGGGCGGTTGGTGAAGACATGGTCGCGGACGTCGTCCATCGGCGGCAGGCCGATGGACGCGCGGTGGGTGTTCAACGGAGCGCCGAACACCGCGTTCAAGCCCTGGGCTTCCAGGTTCCACAGCACCCGGTTGTCGGTCTCCTCCGGTGGCATCGGCTGGCCGGGCAGCGCGAGCGGCCGGTGGTACGGCGAGGGCAGCCAGACCGGACAGTAGGTCACGTACACGTGGCGGATGCCCAGCTTCTCGGCCACCGACTGCGCGGCGGCTGCGGCCGGGGTGACGCCGCCGGCCACGATCGCGTCAGCACCCGTTGCGGCTGCGGCGACCGCGTCGAACATGCGTGGCGACCAGCTCCGCCGCGCGCCGGGGCAGATCCGGAGGAGCCCCCTCGACCCGCACCTGACGCATCAGCTCACGTACCGACGGGCCGGCAGGCACCATCGGCAGACCAACACGAGCCAACAGCTCTGTGAACTCCTCTTCCGGCGGCGCGCACACCTGCACGTCCGCGCCGAGTGTCCGCAGCTGCACCGCAAGTGCCACCAGCGGTTCGACGTCCCCGCGCGACCCGTACGTCGACAACAACACACGCATTCGGTGACTCCCCCATTCAGTTGGTTCTGGCTTAGGGCGGTGATTCTGCGGCACGCATGGGGTCTTGCCGCAAGCCCCCGGGTGCGTTATAAGTTGAGAGTGGAAGGGAGTGGAAACTCCCTTCCTTTTGTGTTGCGGCGGCTCAGTCGTCGAGCACGTGCCGCAGATAGCGCTGCGGCGCCTCGAGGTAGCGACGCCAGTGCTGCACCAGCTCGAGCTCCTCCCACGTCGTTTCGCGCAGGCCCCAGTCGCCCACCTCCAGGATGGTGGCGCCGGGCATCGCAGCGAGGACCGGGGAGTGCGTCGCGCAGAGCACCTGCCCACCCGTCGACGCCACCCCGTGCAGCGTGGCGATCAGGCCAAGCGTCGAGGAGAACGACAGGGCGGCCTCCGGCTCGTCGAGACAGTAGAAGCCGGGGGAGTCGAACCGGGTCGCCAGCAGTTCCAGGAAGGACTCGCCGTGGCTCATCTCGTGGAAGACCGGGTCGTCCCGACCGGGGTTCGCCTCCAGGTAGGTGTAGAAGCCGTGCATCGTCTCGGCCCGCAGGAAGAAGCCCCATCGCCCCGACCCGATTCCACGCTGCAGCCTGGAGCGCCCGCGACAGCGGTGACTCCGACGCGCGGGTCGAGTGGGTGGCACCCGTGGATCCGCCCTCGGGCGACAGCCCGTAGGCCATCGCGACCGCTTCCACCAGCGTGGACTTGCCGGAACCGTTCTCTCCGACCAGGAACGTCACGCCCTTGCTGAGATCCAGCCCGTCGCGGACGACCTGAGCCACGGCGGGGATCGTCATCGGCCACTGGCGAGGAGACAGGTCGTGCTCCTCAGCCACACCGACGCGTACGACGGGCGGCTGGTCGAAGTCCATGTCAGCGCACGCTAGCCGAGTCCGCTCCCGCTACGTTGGGTCCATGCCCAGCAAGCCGCCGGCGGTCGAGATCGAGGTCGACGACAAGGTCGTCCGCGTGAGCAATCCGGACCGGGTCTACTTCCCGGAGACGGGCGCCACCAAGCTCGACCTGGTGGAGTACTACCTGTCCGTGGGCGACGGGATCGTGAACGCCCTGTTCGAACGCCCCTGCATGCTGCACCGGTTCCCGAAGGGTCTCGCCGGCGACAAGGTGCACCAGAAACGACTTCCCGCCGGGGCGCCGCCCTGGGTCGAGACGGTCCGTCTGCACTTCCCGCGCTGGAACCGGACCGCCGACGAGCTCTGCGTCACCGAGCTCGCCAGCGTGATCTGGGCGGTCCAGATGTCGACCGTCGAGTTCCACCCCTGGAACAGCAGGCGCGCGGACACCGAGAAGCCGGACGAGTGGCGGATCGACCTCGACCCGGGACCGTTGTCGGACTGGGCGCAGGTGCGGCGAGTCGCCCACGTCGCTCACGAGGTGCTCGACGAGCTCGGTGCCGTCGGGTTCCCCAAGACGTCCGGCGGGTGCGGGCCTGCACATCTACGTCCGGATCCAGCCCGACCACGGCCACAAGGAGGTACGCCGGGCAGCGCTCGCGTTCGCCCGCGAGGTCGAGCGGCGCGCCCCCGATGACGTGACGACCCTGTGGTGGCGCAAGGACCGGGACCCGCACCACCTCTTCGTGGACTACAACCAGAACGCTCGCGACCACACGATCGCCGCCGCCTACTCGGTTCGGGGCGTCCCCGACGCCCGGGTGAGCGCGCCGATCCACTGGGAGGAGATCGACGACGTCACACCCGCCGACTTCACCATCGACACGATGCCGGCACGGTTCAAGGAGCTCGGCGACCTGCACGAAGGCATCGACGAGCAGGTGTTCGACATCGCAGCCCTCATCGAGTGGGCGGACCGGGACGAGCGCGAGGGCGCCGAGCCCCCCGCCGACCCCGACTGAGAAACAACGCCGCCCGGTACGCCTTAGGATCACGAGCGTGGGCATCCAGATCACGCCGAGCATCCTCAACGCCGACCTCGCCGACCTGGGCGCCGAGGTCCGGCGGATCGGCAGCGCCGACTGGGTGCACGTCGACGTCATGGACAACCACTTCGTGCCGAACCTGACCCTCGGCCTGCCGGTCATCGAGAGCCTCAAGGGCCACACCGACCTGCCGATCGACGTCCACCTGATGATCGAGGACCCGGACCGCTGGGCTCCGGCGTACGCCGACGCCGGGTGCGGGAGCGTGACCTTCCACGTCGAGGCAGCCAGGGCGCCGGTCCGGCTGGCCCGGGAGATCCGGGCCCGGGGCGCTCGCGCGAGCCTGGCGCTCAAGCCGGCCACCCCGATCGAGCCCTACGAGGATCTGCTTCCCGAGCTGGACATGCTCCTGATCATGACCGTCGAGCCCGGCTTCGGCGGGCAGGCCTTCCTCGACCTGTGCCTTCCCAAGATCCGCCGGGCGCGTGCCCTGACCGCGAAGCACGGTCTCCAGACCTGGCTCCAGGTCGACGGTGGCATCTCCCTGGACACCATCGAGCGCTGCGCGGAGGCAGGGGCCGACGTGTTCGTCGCCGGCTCTGCCGTCTACTCCGCCGATGATCCCGACAAGATGGTCGCCGAGCTCCGGGCCGCTGCCGAGAGGGCCAGCGCGACCGGACGGTGAGACATCTCACGGCGCTCGGCGACGGCCACTGTGGCAGACTTCCCGTGACGAGTTTTCAACTCGCGTGCTCTGGGGTCGGTGTAATTCCGAGCCGGCGGTGAAAGTCCGCGACCCGGTCACAGCCAGTGACCGGTTGACCAGGTGTAACTCCTGGACCGACGGTCAAAGTCCGGATGGGAAGTGCACGCCGGTGTGGTCGATCCCTCGGGATCCGGCCCCCGTCACGCCCCGGAGTCCGCGACCGGACAGCGAGGGCAGCGATGGTCTTCACGGCAGCCGAGTCGGCCGCCATGCGGCGCGCGCTCGCGCTGGCCCAGACCCCCGGCGTACCCGCTCGGCCCCAACCCGCGCGTCGGCTGCGTGCTGATCGACGCCGACGGCGTCGAGGTCGCCGAGGGCTTCCATCGCGGCGCTCGGGTCGCCGCACGCCGAGGCCGACGCGCTGGCCCAGGCCGGAGGTGCGGCCCGCGGTACGACGGCGGTGGTCACCCTCGAGCCGTGCAACCACGTCGGCCAGACCGGCCCGTGCGCGCAGGCGCTGGTCGACGCCGGCGTACGACGGGTCGTGTTCGCGCAGCCGGATCCGAACCCGGTCGCGGCCGGGGGAGCGGCGACGCTCCGCGGCGCCGGTGTCGAGGTGGAGGGCGGCCTGCTCCTCGACGAGGCCCGCCTCGTCAACCGCGCCTGGACCTTCGCCGTCGAGCACGGGCGTCCCTTCGTGACCTGGAAGTTCGCGACCACCCTCGACGGCCGCAGTGCTGCCGCCGACGGCACGAGTCGTTGGGTGAGCAGTCCGCGAGGCGCGGCGGGACACGCACCGGCTCCGGGCGCTCTGCGACGTGATGCTCGTCGGCACCAACACGGTCGAGGTCGACGATCCGGAGCTGACCGTCCGCGACGAGCTCGACGTACCCACCGACCGGCAGCCGTTGCGAGCGGTCATGGGCCTGCGCGACCTGCCCGACGGCAAGCGGGTCTTCAACGACCGGGCCGAGACGATCCGGCTGCGCACCCGCGACCCGCGGGAGGCGCTGACCGACGCTGTTCGCCGGCAACCGGCAACACGTCTTCCTCGAGGGCGGTCCCACCCTCGCGGCCGCATTCCTTCAGGCCGGTCTCGTGGACGAGATCGTCACCTACGTCGCCCCGATGCTGCTCGGCGCCGGCCGGAACGCCGTTGCCGACCTGGGCATCACCACCATCGGGGACGCCCGCCACTTCGACGTCACCGACGTGACCGTGCTCGCCGAGCCACGAGCCCGGGCAGGACGACAACGTCCGGCTCACCATGAGGGGAAACTGACATGTTCACCGGCATCGTCGAGGAGCTCGGCAGCATCGAGTCCGTCGAGGACCAGGGCGACGCGATCCGGCTGACGATCCGCGCCAGCACCGTGCTGGAAGACGTCGCGCTCGGTGACTCGATCTCGGTCAACGGCTGTTGCCTGACCGTGGCTGACGTTCCGGCAGGATCGAGCGGCTCGACCTCGGAAGGCCTGTGGACCGCCGACGTCATGCAGGAGACCCTCGACAAGACCGCGCTGCTGGGCCTGCGGCCAGGCGACCGGGTCAACCTCGAGCGCGCCGTCACGGTCGACAAGCGCCTTGGTGGGCACATCGTCCAGGGCCACGTCGACGGAGTGGGCTCGATCATCGGCCGGACACCGAGTGCGCACTGGGAGGTCGTCGAGATCGCGATGCCCCGCGAGCTGGCCAGGTACCTCGTCGACAAGGGTTCGATCACCGTCGACGGCATCAGCCTCACGGTGGTCGAGGCTCGCGACGACTCGTTCACGGTCAGCCTGATCCCGGAGACCCTGAGCCGGACCACCCTGGGCTTCCGCCAGCCCGGGGACCAGCGTCAACCTCGAGGTCGACGTACTCGCGAAGTACGTCGAGCGGCTGCTGAGCTTCAACTCCGCAAAGGACCCCGCAAAGGATCGGGCATGAACTTCCTGACCTGGCTGTACGACGCGCACGTCGACATCGCCGGCCACCCCATCGGCTGGCGGGAGATCGTCGGCAACGCGTTCGGGTTCGCCTCCGCCATCGGCGGCCTGCGCCGGCGGGTGTGGGCGTGGCCGGTGGGCATCGTCGGCAACGTGCTGCTGTTCAGCGTGTTCATCGCCGCGACCTTCGATGCGCACGCTCAGCAACCGCTGTTCGGGCAAGCGGGCCGGCAGGTGTTCTTCATCCTGACGAGCGTCTACGGCTGGTGGCGCTGGCAGGAGCACAAGAAGGCCCGCGGCGGCTTCAGTGACCGGCCGGCGATCACGCCCCGGTGGGCGACCGCGAGCGAGCGGATCGGCTATCTGGTCGTCGCCGCGGCCGGGATCCTGGTGTGCCAGTGGCTGTTCACCGTGGTTGGCGCGGGCTGGCCGGCGCCGCGGTGGTACTTCTGGTGCGACGCCTGGATCTTCGTCGGCTCGATGATCGCGACCTACGCGATGGCGCGGGGGTGGACCGACTTCTGGCTCGTCTGGATCGCGGTGGACCTGGTCGGCGTACCGCTGCTGTGGCACTCGCACTACTACCCGACCGCAATCCTTTTCGTCGTCTATGGGGTACTGGTGGCCTACGGCTTCGTCGTGTGGCTCAAGGCCAGCCGCGACGAACCGTCCGACGAACAGGCCGAGAAGGTGATGGCGTGACGGTGCGACTCGACTCGGTCGAACGGGCGATCAAGGACATCGCCGACGGGAAGGCGGTCGTCGTCGTCGACGACGAGGACCGCGAGAACGAGGGCGACATCATCTTCGCCGCCGCGAAGGCGACGCCGGAGCTGATGGCGTTCACGATCCGGCACTCCAGCGGAGTGATCTGCGTGCCGATGCCGGCCGACATGCTGGATCGGCTCGAGATCCCGTTGATGACGCCGCACAACAAGGACAAGCTGCGCACGGCGTACACGATCTCGGTCGACGCCCGCGACGGGATCACCACGGGCATCAGCGCCTCCGACCGGGCCCACACCGCTCGCGCGCTGGCCGACTCGGCGACCGAGCCGTGGGAGATCACCCGGCCCGGCCACGTGTTCCCGCTGCGCTACCGCGAGGGCGGGGTGCTCGTCCGACGGGGCCACACCGAGGCCGCGGTGGACCTCGCGAAGCTGGCCGGGCTCACCCCGGCCGGCGTGCTCGTCGAGGTGGTCAACGACGACGGCACCATGAAGCGGGCGCCGGAGCTGCGCGCGTTCGCCGACGAGCACGGGCTCGCGATGATCTCGATCGAGGACCTCGTCCGCTACCGCCGCCGCCACGAGCGGCACGTCGAGCGGTCGGCGGAGACCCAGCTGCCGACGAAGTACGGCGACTTCACGGCGTACGGCTACCGGATCACCATCGACGGCGGCGAGCACATCGCCCTGGTGTACGGCGACATCAGCGGCCCGGAGCCGGTGCTGACCCGCGTGCACTCGGAGTGCCTGACCGGTGACGTGTTCGGCAGCCAGCGTTGCGACTGCGGCCCGCAGCTCGCCGAGGCGCTCGAGCGCGTCGTCAAAGAGGGGCGGGGCGTCGTGATCTACCTGCGTGGGCATGAGGGTCGCGGGATCGGGCTGGTCGCGAAGCTGCAGGCCTACCAGTTGCAGGACGGCGGCCGGGACACCGTCGACGCCAACCTCGACCTCGGCCTGCCGGCGGACGCGCGGCACTACGGCACCGCGACGCAGATCCTGCGTGACCTCGGCATCCCGTCGGTTCGGTTGCTCACGAACAACCCCGCGAAGACCACGAACCTGGAGGAATACGGTATTGCCGTCGCCGAACGGGTGCCGCTGACGCCGCATCCGAACGGCCACAATCTCGCGTATCTGCAGACCAAGCGGGACCGGATGGGGCACGAGCTGCCGGACCTGACCCACGTGGAAGGACTTGAGCAGTGAGCGGATCCGGGGCGCCGGACGCAGAAGCCGATCGACTGCCGTGAACTCCGGGTCGCGGTCGTCGCCGTCCAGCTGGCACGAGGAGGTCATGGACGGACTGCTCGACGGCGCCGACCGGGCGCTGCGTGCCTACAAGGTGGAGGCGCCGGTGGTCTTTCGAGTGCCCGGTGCCTTCGAGCTGCCGGTCGCCGCGAGCGCCTGCGCCGCCCAGGGGTACGACGCCGTGGTCGCCCTCGGCGTGGTGATCCGCGGCGGCACGCCGCACTTCGACTACGTGTGCCGGGCCGCCACCGACGGCCTGACCCGGGTCGCGCTCGACACCACGACGGCGATCGGCTTCGGCCTGCTCACCTGCGACAACGAGGAACAGGCCCTCGACCGCGCCGGTCTCGCCCACTCCCGCGAGGACAAGGGCTACGAGGCCGCCTCCGCTGCCCTGATCACCGCCCTGACCCTGAAACGGATCAAACGCCGCTACGACTCCTGACCCGGCTCGGCGCCTTTCGGATGCCGACACGAGCCGGGTCGGCGTACGCCGTAGGCTTGTGGATCGTGAAGACGTTCGAGGGTCTGTGGGCCGAGCTCAGCGAAAAGGCCCTGACCCGGCCCGCCGGATCCGGCACCGTCCGGCAGCTCGACGCCGGCGTCCATGCGATCGGGAAGAAGCTGGTCGAGGAAGCAGCCGAGTCCTGGATGGCCGCGGAACACGAGGGAAAGGACCGGGCTGCCGAGGAGATCAGCCAGCTGCTCTATCACGCCCAGGTCCTGATGATCGCCTCCGGCCTCACGCTCGACGACGTCTACGCACACCTCTGAGGAACACCATGTCCGAGAACCCAGCAGCCCGAGACTGCACAGCCCGAGAGACTGCTCCGGATCGCGGTCCCCAACAAGGGATCGCTGTCCCAGGCGGCGTCCGAGATCCTGCGCGAGTCCGGCTACCGCCAGCGCCACGACACCAAGGAGCTGGCGCTGATCGACGCGGAGAACGGCGTCGAGTTCTTCTACCTGCGTCCCCGCGACATCGCGCTGTACGTCGGCGAGGGCACCCTCGACGTCGGCATCACCGGCCGCGACCTCCTGCTCGACTCGGGCGCCAAGGCCGAGGAGCAGCTGAGCCTGGGCTTCGGCCGCAGCAAGTTCCTCTTCGCCGGGCCGGTCGGCGAGTTCACCGACGTCGCCCAGCTGAGCGGCAAGCGGATCGCCACGTCGTACGTCGGAGTGGTCCAGGACTTTCTCGACCGACGCGGCATCGAGGCAACCGTGACCAGGCTCGACGGTGCCGTCGAGAGCAGCATCCAGCTCGGTGTCGCCGACGCGATCGCCGACGTGGTGGAGACCGGCAGCACGCTGCACGCTGCCGGGCTGGAGACGTTCGGTGAGGTCGTGCTCGAGTCGGAGGCGGTGCTGATCACCCGTGCGGGGGCCGGGCAGCCGGAGGGCTTCGAGGTGTTCAAGCGGCGCCTCGACGGAGTCCTGGTCGCCCGCAGCTACGTGATGATGGACTACGACATCACGACCGACAACATGGAGGCGGCGGTGGCGCTGACTCCCGGGCTGGAGAGCCCCACCGTGTCACCGTTGCATCGCGAGGGCTGGGTCGCGGTCCGGGCGATGGTGCCGCGCGGGGGTGCCCAGCGGCTCATGGACGAGCTCTACGACCTCGGTGCGCGCGCCATCCTGCTGACCGACATCCATGCCTGCCGACTCTGACCCCTCGAGCGGGATCGTGCTGCCGCACACCTGGCGGCCGTTCGGCGCCAGGATCGCCGCGAGCGTAGGCGGTGCCTGCCTGCTGATCGTCTGCCTGGTTGCCTGGTTCGGATTGTCGGCCGAGATGCGGGCACAGTTCACGCCGTTCCAGAAGCTCACCATGGTCGGCTTGTTCGGCCTCGGCTTTCTTGTCTGGTTCGCGCTGGTCCGCTCGCGAGTCGTCGCCGAGAAGGACCGGCTGGTCGTCGTCAACGGCTACCGCACCCATGTGTACGAATGGGCCGAGGTGGTCTCGATCACCCTCGTCCGGGGAGCCCCGTGGGCAACCCTCGACCTCTCCGACGGCACCACGATGTCCGCGCTCGCCATCCAGGGATCCGACGGTGACCGCGCGCGGGTCGCCGTACGTCAGCTCCGCGCGCTCCTGCAGGTCTAGAGCGCCCGGATCCCCCACGACACGGACAGCTCGTCCCCGGCCTCGCCCGCCGGGGACAGGGTCACCAGCCCGACGCCTGAGTTGAAGGCGTTGGGAGGCGCGGTCATCGGCTCCACGGCGAGCGATCGTCGCGCCGAGCTCGGGACGTCGTCGGCCGAGTAGACCATCAGCCAGTCGATCCGCTCGTCGACCCACACGGCCAGCGCCCGCTCCTCACTCTGGAGTACGACGGTCGCGCGTCCGGAGTCGTCGCGGGTCAGACCGGTGAACGCGGAGTTGAACTCGCAGCCCCTGATCGGGCGGGAGACCCGGAAGTCGAAGTCGGTGCCTTCGACGTCCTCGGTGCCGGTGGGAATCAGCCGGTCGTCGTCGGCCAGGACCCGGACGGCGGCGGGGAGGGTCAGCTCCCAGTTGTCCACGGGTCCGGTGCCGACGGTGAAGTATGGATGAGCGCCGCACGCGTACGGCGCGGGCTCGTCGGCGAGGTTCGTGGCGGTCTGGGTGACGGTCAGCCCGTCGGCGGACAGGTCGTAGAGCACATGCAGGTCGACCGTCCACGGGTAGCCGGTCTGCGCCATCACCCGGTAGACCAGCGACACGGAGTTCGCCGACTGCTCCTCCAGGGTCCAGGCCGCCCAGCGCACCAACCCGTGTGAGGCGTTGTGCCGCTTGGGTTCGGTGAGCGCCAGCTGCTGGTCCTGCCCGTTGAACGTGTAGGTGCCGTCCTCGATCCGGTTCGGCCACGGCATCAACAGCTGGCCGCGGCCGCCGTACGCCATCTCCGACTCGTCGAAGCCGTCGAGCAGCTTGCGGCCGTTGTGCTCGAGCAGCCTCAGCGCTGCACCGCTCTCGGTCACGACGGCGCGGTAGCCGCCCGCCGCGAATTCGTACTGTTCCCCACTCGGCGCAACCATGAAGGCCACCCTAGTGTTTGCGAGGAGTCGGCCAGGATCGTCCGAGTGGCGTTTCACGGTTTGGCCACGGCTGGTCGTGACCCGGCCTCAGGCAGGCTCGACCGTCTTCACCATGACGCAGTTCTTCAGCCCTTTGGGCCGGTCGTAGGTGAAGCCGAGCCGCTCGTAGAGTCGACGGGTGCCGTTGTAGAGGAACGACGACGACATCTTCTTGGTCTGGTTGGTCAGGTCGTGGGGATAGCTCTCGACCCGCCCGCCACCGGCCTGCGCAATCAGCTCAAGCGCACCGGTGATCGCCAGCTCCGTCACACCCCGTCGCCGGTGGCGCTTGTCGACGAAGACGCAGGTGATCCGGTAGTCGGGATCCGCGGTCTTGGTGGCGTCGTACTCCTTGCGGTGGTGGAGGGAGGGCAACTCGACCGGGGTGCCGTACTCAGCCCACGCGATGGCCTCGTCGCCGTCCATCACCAGTGCGGCGTGTGCCTTGCCCTGCTCGACGTAGGCCTTCTTCAGCGCTCGGTTGGCCTCGGCACCCTGGCCGCGCTCGGGCCCGTCAGGGTGGAACCAGATGCACCAGCAGCCGCCGAAGATGCCGTTGTGCCGCTGCACCAGCGCATCGAAGGCGTACCAGGTCTCGGGGCTGAGAGGCGCGATCTGTGTACGACGACTCGGTAGCCATGCCGCACCCTATCGACAGCACGATTGACAGCCGATGCGTTCACTCAGTCGGTAGCTTGATCGTCCACCGAATCGATGGACGGCGTCCGCGAGTCAGCGAAGCTTGAAGACCGCGCTGCGTTGCTGACCGTCGGCCCACCGCACCGTGAGTACCCGGCAGGTCGTGCGCGAGGCCCAGGACGACTGCGTCCTGAGCGCGTAGGTGTAGGTGCCGTTGGCGTAGGAAAGTGTCGGCGGGTTCCCGCCCAGCGTCGTCTCGATCTCGTCGCTCGGCGCACTGCCGGGGCAGGCCACCGTCGTCACCCGTGGGTACCCCTGCGCGAACACGGATCCGCCGCGGTAGCCGCCCAGGGAGAACCGAACCGGCACGATCCGACCTGCCCGCACAGTGTTGACCACGGGCGGGTTGTCGACCGGCCCGAGGAACGCCGTGAGCGGCCACACGATCCGGTAGCTCACCGTCGTGGTCGCGGAGTTGCCCGCGTTGTCGGTCGCCGTCACCGTGAACGTCCGCGCACCGATCGAACCCGTCGGAAGGTTCGTGCCGCTCGCGCGGCTGCCTGCACAGGACGCCACACCTGAGCCACCGGTGTCGGCGCAGGAGTACGACGCCTTCACCACCGAGCCCAGCGTGTACGACGCGCCCTCGACCGGACGCACCAGCCTGATCGTCGGCGGCACCGCATCGCCGGCCGCCTCCACCTCATAGGCGTGCGTGACCGACGCGTCGTTCCCGGCGTTATCGGTCGCGACCACCGTGAACAGGTGGGTTCCGGGCGAGGACGTGTCCAGGTCCGCGCCGTCGGCCTGATCACCGACGCAGGACAGCACGCCGGCCCCTCCGGTGTCGGCGCAGTCGTAGTCCACCGTCACCGGCTCACCGACGTCGTAGACCGCTCCGTCGGCCGGCGTACGCAGAGCCGACTGTCGGGTTGGTCGCGTCCTTGGGCGGTGGGCCCGCGCCGATCGGCGTCGCCACGACCCAGGTGCTCGCCTGCGGCGAGTGAGCGACGAACCGCCAGTCGCCCGACGCGAGCACCGATCGCGAGACCACGCAAGGCCCCGGGTCAGACGCACCGGTGCAGTCGCTGAGCACAATCCCTTCCCGGAGCACCTCGCCCGCCGAAGCGGAGCCGCCGCTCGGCACGGCGGTCGCGTCGACCTCGAACGTCAAGGTCAGGAAAGCCGGTGGCGTCGGCGGATCGGCCGTGACGTGCACCGGATGACCCAACACGGAGTAGCCGGTCGGAGGGTCAGCCTCCTGGGGGCTCCGCTCGTCGATCGCGACCGCACCTGGCGCCCCGGTCACGCTCACGACCATCGGGTCCCCGAGCGTCGGACCCGAGCCACTGTCGGTGGTGGCGGACCCGGTCCCCGTCGCATCCTGGGTGGGCGTCAGACGGTCGTGCACGAAGATGTCGTACTGCCCGTCGAGGTCGTCGGAGGTGACGTCCTCGGTGTTCGAGGCGAACACGACGAAGCGCCCGTCGTCCGACATGAAGCGGCCGCCTGGGTGCGACGGAGTCACTGCTGTGCCGTCGGAGCGCACCGACTCCTGCGGCGTGAAGTTGTCGTTGTCGGCCAGGTCGTAGACGTGGAGCGCCACTTCAGTGGTGTCGCCGTACGCGCCGACGAAGCGGCCGTCGGCACTCAGCTGGGGGCGGCTCGGGTCGTCGAGCTGGTGGAGGTCCACCACTCGCAAACCTGAGCCGTCATCGTTGTACACGTAGAGGTCAGGATCCGTGTCCTCCCACGGCTCCTGGCCCTCGGTGATCAAAGGAGCAGACGAGACGAACGCGAAGATCGTGGCGTCGGCATTCATCGCGACCTGCCCCAGCCCACGTCGTACCTCATGGGCGGGTACGTGGCGCCTTCGTCGAGCAGGCGGAGGAAGGTGTGCGCGTCCACTCCCTCGTCGGACAGGTTGGTCGCGGCCGAGCCGAACATCACGTTCTGACCGTCCCCGGAGATCCGGCTCGCCTGGCTGTAGTCGTTCGCGGGCTCCCCGGCGGTGTTCACCGAGGCGAGCACCGTCGTGCCGGCGGACACATCACGCACGTAGACCGATCCGTCCGGGTGCCCGGACTGGCTCGTGAGGTCGGTGGCCGTCGAGTCGAAGGCAACCCGGTTACCGTCCGCGCTGATGCTGGGGAGCTGCGAAGCGCCGTCGCCACGGGTGGTCTCGTCGTCGCTCGTGCTCACCAGGACCGTGGTGTCGGACTGGAGGTCGCGACGGAACACCGCGGTGCACAGGAATGGATCGGAGACCTGCGCTGCGGCGAACCCGGCGACTCGCTGCGCGCTGCCCGGCTGGGCGACTCGTTCCGGAGGAGGCGGCGTGCAGTGGTCGCCGTCGTACCAGACCGCGTCGAACACGACGTAGCGGCCGTCAGCGTTGATGTCGAAGTTGCCGTTGAAGCCACCCGTTCCCGCGGCGGGCAGGACATCGACGCGTTCGGTCGTTCTCGCCGCACGGTTACGGGCCAGCAGCTGCCCCTGAGCCTGGAAGACCACGACGTTGCCGTCGCCGGAGATGATCGGGTTGAAGGCCCCGGACTCGATGGGGTCGCCGGACGCGTCAAGCGACACGAGCGTCGTCGGACCGGGTGTGGCCGAAGCCGGTGGCGCGGGTGCGATGAGCAGTGCGATGCACAAGCCCCCCAAGAGACCGACCGAGCAGGACTTCCGAACGTGCACGTTCATGACGCTGACCCCCATCGCACCCCAGGCTGGCACCCCGCCCAAGACACGCCCGCGCTTCAACCTAGCAG
>CAVRBN010000013.1:0-23015 GCA_963719255.1 uncultured Actinomycetota bacterium
CGTCGAAGGGGACCAGGTCGAGACGGGACTGGTTGACGGCGTCGTGGATGGCGAGATGGCGGGTGGCGCCGGCGACGGGGCAGGTCCATTCGCCGTCGACCTCGACGAGGCGCACGCCTGGCGACTCCAGCCACCGCAGGACCTTCTCGGTCTCCTCGGCGGTGGCGGCTGGAGTCGGGCCGGGCGCCGACCGGACCGTCTCGGCGGAGGCGCGCAGCGTCGCGACGAACTGGTGGGCGTCACCACCGGACGGGATCACGCCCGCCGCGGCCAGGCGACCGTGTCGGACGATGTGCACCGCCCATCGGCCGTCGTCCTCGCGGCGTGCGGCGACAACCTCGGGACAACGAGTCACCGCCGACAACCGCTGGGTGCGGGCCGCCGCCCGGATGAACGCGGCGAGCCGGTCGCGATGGACGCCGGCCTCCTCGAAGCGTTCGCGGGCGGCGAGCCGTGACATGCGTGCGTTGATCGCATCGACGACCTGGTCGGGCCGGCGGACCAGGGTGTCGCGGAGCTGGCGCACCACGGCGGCGTACGCGGCCTGGTCGGTGCTCCCATCGCAGGGGGACAGACAACGCCCGATCTCCGCCAGCACGCACGGCGATCGTGACGGCGCCAACGGCAACCGGTCGGAGCACTGCCGGACCGGGAACGTCTCGTGCAGCGCGGCCAGGCACTTCTCGGCCGTCTTCCGCGAGGCGAACGGACCGAGGTAGTCGGCGTCGTCGTCGAGCACCCGTCGGACGAGGGACAGTCGCGGCCAAAGGTCGCGGGTCAGCTTGAGGAAGTGGACCTTCTCGGGGAAGCGGGATCGGCGGTTGTACTTCGGCTTGTGTTCCGCGATCAGCCGTAGCTCGCGGACCTCGGCCTCCAGCGGCGTCGCGCACTCGATGCCGGTGACGGACTCGGCGAGCCCGATCATCTCGCCCATCCGGGACCGGGTCTCCGACGCCGTGAAGTAGGAGCGGACCCGGGTGCGCAGGTCGCGCGACGTGCCGACGTAGAGGACGCGCTGGCGCTCGTCGCGGAACAGGTAGACGCCGGGGGAGTGCGGAAGGCCCTCGGCCAGGTGGCGCTTGCGGCGCTGGGCGGAGCTCACCCGGGCGGAGAACGTCTGCAGCTCTTCGAGGGTGTGTACGCCGAGGCCACCGAGTCGTTCCATGAGGCCATGAAGCACGTCCACCGTCGCCCGGGCGTCGGCGAGAGCCCGGTGGTTGGGTGTGGTCGAGGAGTTGAACAACCGTGCCAGCGACGAGAGCTTGCAGTTGGGGGCGTCGTCACGGGTGACCACGCGGCGGGCCAGCTTTGCGGTGTCGAGCACCTCGAACTTCGGCCACGGCCGCTCCTGGCGGGCGGCGAAGTGCTTGAGGAAGCCGACGTCGAACGGCGCATTGTGGGCCACGAGCACGCACCCCTGCGCGAACTCGAGGAACGCGGGCAGCGCTGACTCGATCGCCGGTGCGTCGGCCACCATCGAGTTGCTGATCCCGGTCAGGACTGCGATGAAAGGCGGGATCTGGGTGTGCGGATTGACCAGGGTCTGGAACTCGCCGAGCCACTCCCCGCCGCGCACCTTGACCGCGCCGATCTCGGTGATCATCGACCCCGCCTCGGCCGACCCGCCCGTGGTCTCGAGGTCGACCACGCAGAACGTGAGGTCGCGCAAGGGCTGACCGAGTTCGTCGAAACTGCGTTGCACCTCCCATCGCGAGGGCGCACCGTGGGTGGCAACGCCCATGTCCGTCCTCCTTGCCAGTCGCTGACCAGCCGCTGACCAGCCGGCTGGCCAGCCACTGACCTGGACGGTAGATGCGAGCACCGACAATCCCGGGACGGCGCGCGGAATAGGCTTGTCGCGACCGCCCCGCGAAGGAGCAGACGTGACGGACGCACTTCCCGACGACGCCCACCGGTGGCGCTGCGCCGGCTGTGGCAACCTGACGCGCTTCGACGTCACGCGCACGCGTCGTACGACCGAGTACTGGCATTTCGACCTGGCGGGGGAACACCGGGTCGAGGAGACAGAGGTCAAGGCGGAGACCGTCGAAGCCGTGTCCTGTCGCTGGTGTGGTCGCGCGGACGCGATCGAAGTCGTGGACCGTGACGCGGCCGCGGGTTGAGTGAGACGTCCCCATGTCAGCCGAGTCAGCCGAGTCAGCCGAAGAGTCAGGCGAGTCAGCCAAGGCTGCCGACGTCCAGCTGCTGCCCGAAGCAGTGCGGACGCGGATCGTCGCGCTGGCGGCTCAGGTCCTGCCGAAGGTCGCGCCGCTGCCGCCGGCGCTCAAACGCGTCGCCGAGTTCGCGCCGGCCCGGCGGGCTCGGCTCGGCGGCAGCCAGATCACGCTGGCGATCGGCGTCGACGACGACTTCCGAAGGAACGTCGCCGTGCAGGCCGCGGTCGTCGTACCCGAGCTTGCCACCTCGCTGCAGGACGGCCTGGTTCCGCCAACCGCGGACCCGGCGGAGGTCGCCGCCCTGGCCTGGCTGCTGCGACCTGAGGGCTGGCAGGAGCTGTTCGCGGGTGCCCTCGAGCGAGTCGAGGCGCGGCTGCAGGCCGAGGGGACCGAACGGGACTCCCAGGAGGTGCAGCGGCTGCGAGCCAAGCTCGCCGATGCCGAGCTGGCTGCGCGCGAGCAGCGTGCCCGGCTGAAGGAACAGCTCGACGCGGTGAAGGCGGAGAACACCTCGCTGCGCCGCAAGCTCGGCGACGCCCGGGCCGCCGAGCGAGCCGCGACGGAGGCGACCGACCAGGCCCGAGCCGAGGCGGTGGCAGCGGCGAGCGCGGTCCAGGCGAGTGCGGCGTCGTCCGACACCGAGGTACGTCGCCTCCGCGCGAGGGTCGCCGAGCTCGAGGCCTCGGCCACCGCCGTACGCCGGGACACTCGCGTCGAGCGGGACGACGCGAGCCTGCGCGCGCGGATGCTCCTCGACACGCTGCTCGAGTCGGCGCAGGGGCTGCGCCGAGAGCTCGCGCTCCCGACCGTCACCGGGGCGCCCGCCGACCGGCTCGAGTCGGAGCTGTCGGTGGCCGAACCCGGCGTACGGACGACGTCCGCGGCCGGCACGTTGGGGCCGTCAAGCCCGGCCCTCCTCGAGAGCTATCTCGCGATGCCGCGGGCCCGGCTGATCGTCGACGGCTACAACGTGAGCAAAGCGGCGTGGCCCGAGTCCTCGTTGGAGGCGCAACGAATGCGGCTCCTCAACGGCATCGCTCCGCTCGTCGCGCGCAGCGGCGCCGAGACAACGGTTGTCTTCGATGCCGCCACGAGCGAGACCCGTCCCCCGGTCAACCCGCCACGGGGCGTGAAGGTGATCTTCAGTCCGGTCGGCGTGATCGCCGACGACGTGATCCGCGACCTGGTCGACGTCGAGCCGCAGGGCCGCGTCGTGGTGGTCGTGACCAGCGACCAGGAGATCGTCGTCGACGTACGACGGGCGGGTGCCCGAGCGGTCGACTCAGACGCCCTGATCGCGGTTCTCACGCGCTGACGAATCGGCTGACACCTGACCACCAAGTGATTCATAGTGGTCGAGTGCAATTCCGCAGGTGTTGGAGACGCTGCACGGGGATCACACGATGAGTCACCAGAGCAATTGGCGTTCTTCGAGGCCGTCGCTCTGAAGAACAGGGCACTCGTCACTGGGGCGAGGATCCTGGAAATCGGTTCATATGACGTCACGGTTCAATCCGCAAGGTGTTCGGCACTGCGGGGGACTACGTCGGCGTCGACCTGACGGAGGCGACCGGCGTCGACGTTGTGGGTTTCGGCCACGAACTCGATCATCCCGACGGTGCTTTCGATCTCGCGTTGTCTGGGGAGTGCTTCGAGCACGATCCACATAGGCGGGACACCTTTGCCAACATGGTCCGGATGACCACGTCCTGGTGGTCTGGTCGTGTTCACCTGCGCGTCACACGGTCGTCCAGAGCACGGGACCCGGCGCAGCGACGTTACGCGATTCGCCAGGGACGCAAGCCGAGGGTATGGACTAGTACCGGAATCTGGTCGCCGCAGACTTCGATGGGCCGCCGCTCGATTCATTGTTTGGCGAGTGGAGGTTCTGGTACCTGAAGTCGACCTTCGACCTCTACTTCGCAGGGGTTCGCTCCGGGGCGAACTACGCTGGTGAAATCCCGACGGACAAGGACGTCGCGCCGATACGGCGCTTGTTGCCCCTGCCACACAGGGCTGTTCGGTTGCCCCTTCGCGTGGTTGCCGCGCTCGTGCACGACGAGGACCGCTATCAACGGCTCGTGATGCCCTACTGGCTGATGCTTCTGCGGCGGTCTCGTGGACATCAGCGGGCGGCCCGCAACGCTACGCCGTAGCCCGGACACATCCGTCGGCGGCACCGGAGCATGACGCCGGCCCGACACGCCGGGATCGACCCGGCCCGGGCCGACTGTCGGTGCCGCCTGCGACCGTCATCGACATGACGACGAGAATCGACTGCGACACCTGCGTGGTTCGCGGGCTGGCCTGCCACGACTGTGTGGTCACCGTGCTGCTGGGGCCACCTCCCGAGCTCTCCTTCGACGACGACGAACGGGCCGCGCTGGACGTCCTCGCCCGGTCCGGGCTGGTGCCACCACTGCGGCTGGTGACACCGGTGTCAGGTCCTGTGATCGAATCCGCATAGGGCAGATCGGACAAGTGGGACAACAGCGCCGTGACCTAGCCCACAGACCGGTGTCGAGGGTTTGCTCCCACCCGGCCACCCTGCGTAGTCTGGTCCGCTCAGGCGCTCGTGCCAGCAGTCCATTCGGGGCTGTGCGGGTGCCACGCTTAATCCGATCCACGAACGGCAACGTTCGCGGCCCGGAGCCGGGGACCCAATTTTCCCTGGGGTGAATCGCCTGGAAGGCGCGCTTGCGCGTGGACCAGGAGTAGGGCTTCTTTGTGCCCGAACCCGTCAGCTCACCCGGTAGGCGTCGACAAAGAGGAGATCGTCCGCTCGTGCTTCACGGCCGGAAGCGAGCCACGCTCGCACTGACCGCCGCAGCTTCGTTCATCTTCGTTGCGCTGGTCCCCGCATCCCCCACGTTCGCCGACCCCGAACCCGACATCGACGATGTCAAGGTCAAGGTCGACCGACTCTACGAACAGGCCGAGCACGCGCAGGAGCGTCTGAACGACGCCAAGCTCAAGCTGACCGACGTTCGCAAGGACCTCAAGGCACTGCGGCAGAACGAGAAGCGCCAGCAGACGCGCCTCGAGGCGGTCCGCGTCCATGTCGAGGACTCGATCGTCGACCAGTACCAGGGTCAGAGCCTGTCGGCGGCCAGCCAGATCGTCGTCTCCGACGACCCCTCGGCGTTCCTCGAGAAGCTGACGACCATGTCGGAGTACAACGACATGCAGTCGGACATGTTCAGCGACTACGCCAACGAGCTCAAGGCGCTCGACATCCGCAAGGACGAGACCCAGGCGCGCTTCACCGAGGCCCTGGACCTCGAGCAGGACCTCAAGGACGAGAAGGCCGAGGTCGACAAGAAGTTCAACGAGGCGCAGAGCCTGCTCGACGAACTCGAGGCCGAGGAACGCGAGGAGATGCTCGAGGCCTCCCGCAGCGGCTCGACCACCCGCCTTCCGGACGTGGAGCCCTCGGGCCGAGCCGCGGCCGCAGTCAACTACGCGATGGCCCAGGTCGGGGACTCGTATGTCTACGGCGCCGCCGGCCCGTCGGCGTTCGACTGCTCCGGTCTGACCATGATGGCGTGGGCACAGGCCGGCGTGGGCCTCCCGCACTCGTCCTCGGCGCAGATGGGCTCGGGCGCCCGCGTGTCGCAGTCCGACCTCCAGCCCGGGGACCTGCTGTTCTACTACAGCCCGGTCAGTCACGTCGCGCTCTACATCGGCAACGGCATGATCGTGCACGCGGCCAACCCCGGCACCGGCGTGGTGGTCGCGGACGCGTTCTCGATGCCGTACTCCGGCGCCGTCCGCCCTGGCTGATAATGCTTCGATGAAGGCCGGTCGTCCACTCTGGTGGGCGGCCGGCCTTTCGCTGTGCCTGCTGGCGCTGGCGGCGATCGTGTTCGTGCTCGTCCAGGACCGCAAGCACAGCGTCGAGATCACGCCCAACCCCCGGCCGGATCGCAGCGAACGCGCCGTACTGGCATCGAGGGCGCTGGCGGAGCTGGAAGAGGCGGTCAACTCAGGGCGCGCGTCGGGCGCAGACGACGCCGTCTCGCACAGCGACAGCCAACGCCAGAGCCCTGCGGGTCAGGGACTTCACCTTGCGGTACGTCGACGAGGACGCCGGCGCGCTCTCGGCCGGTTCGGACGCGTGGGTCGGGGCCGTCGACACCACGTGGGCCTTCCGCGGCTTCGACCGAACGGTCGCGCGGACCGAGGTGTCGTTCACGTTCCGACAGGACGGCGACCACGCGAGCATCGTCGGCATCGGCGGCAACGAGCGGCGTACGCCGCTGTGGCTGGCCGGCCCCGTGACCGTGCGCCGCGGACCGGGCGTGCTGGTGGTCGCAGCCGGTGGGGCTGGGTCTGCTGCACGCTACTTCGAGCTCGCGAGCCGGGCGGTGACCGTGGTGCGCCGGGTCGAGCCGGCCTGGCGTGACGGCCTGGTCGTCGAGGTGCCGGAGTCCGCCGACCAGCTGGACGAGGAGCTCGACGCCGAGCCCGGCGAGTACGCCAACATCGCTGCCGTGACGACCACTGTCAACGGGTCAGTGGCGGCGCGTGCGCCCGTGCACGTCTTCGTGAACCCCGAGGTGTTCGGGCCGCTCAAGCGGCGAGGGGCACAGGTGGTGATGAGTCATGAGGCGACCCATGTCGCGACCGATGCGGCCACGACGTCGATGCCGCTGTGGCTGGTCGAGGGGTTCGCCGACTACGTGGCCCTGCGCGACGTCGACCTGCCGCTGTCGGTCTCTGCGGCCCAGGTCGCCGCACAGGTGCGGTTGCACGGGGCGCCCGCGGACCTGCCGGCGGATGCCGAGTTCAACACCGCCGGGACCCATCTGGGCGCGTCGTACGAAGCGGCGTGGCTTGCCTGTCGCACCCTGGCCGAGCTGGGCAGCGAGGACGAGCTGGTGGCCTTCTACGACGCGGTGAAGTCCGGCGCGGCCGCACCCGCCGCCATGCGGCGGATCTTCGGGTTCACCGAGGCTCACTTCACCAAGGTGTGGCGGGCGCGGCTACGCAGCCTCGCTCGCTGAGCTGGGAGCGATGTGTGTGTCTGGCAAACGGCAAGATCCCACCCGGAAGCGCCAGACTGGCCCGGTGAGTCAACGTTGGGTCGCGGTCACGGTCACCGGGGTTGGCGTCGTGGTCCTGCGTGGTCCTGGCGGCCGTGCTCGTGCCGTGGCACCCGGTGCCGGGAGGTGCGGTGACGGCGGTGCCGGCTCAGGACGTGTTTTCGGCCGCCCAGATCGACCGCGCCGAGAGCTTCGCGCGTCAGGGCAGAATCCTGGGCTGGAGCGCGTTGGCGGTCTCGCTTGCCGTGGCGTCGGTCCTGGGCTTCACCTCGCTCGGACGACGGCTGATGGAACGGCTGCCTGGACCCTGGTGGTTGCAGGTGGTCGTCGGCTCCGGGCTGGTCCTCGGCATCGGCCGCCTGGCCACCCTGCCGTTCGCGCTGGGCTATCGCAACGTGCTGCTCGACTACGGTCTGACCAACCAGCCGCTGCGCGGGTGGCTCCGCGACACCGGCGTCTCGTTCGCCCTCGGCTGGCTGGTCAGCGCTCTGGTGTTGCTGGTCCTGATCGGCAGTGCCCGGCGTTGGGAACGGGCTTGGCCGGTGGTGGCGGGCACGGTGCTGGCTGGCTTGGTGATGGCCGCATCCTTTGTCTATCCGGTGCTGGTGGAGCCGTTGTTCAACGACTTCGAGTCGTTGCAGGAAGGGACGTTGCGAACGTCCATCCTCAGGATCGCCGACGAGGAGGGAGTCAGGGTCGACGACGTGCTGGTGACCGACGCCTCCCGTCGTACGACGACCCTGAACGCCTATGTGTCCGGCTACGGCGACACCCGCCGGGTCGTCGTCTACGACAACCTGGTCAACGACCTGCCCGAGGACCAGACCTTGTCCGTGGTGGCGCACGAACTGGCGCACGCGAAGCACGACGATCCGCTGGTGGGGTCCGTGCTCGGGGCGGTCGGGACGTTCGCCGCGGTCGGGCTGCTCGGGCTGGTGCTGGGGATCGGCGCGTCACGTCGTGAGGGGCGCCGCGCGGCACAGGTCGCTGTGGTGCCCCTGGTGCTGGCGCTGTCGGCCTGGGGGACGTTGGCGGGAAGCCCGATCGAGAACCTGGTCTCGCGGCAGATCGAGACCCGGGCCGATGTCGAGGCGTTGCGCACCACCCGAGATCCGGCTGCGTTCGTCGCCGTACAAAAGCAGCTGGCGGTGCGGGGTCTGAGTGACCCGTCACCGCCGGCTTGGTCGCAGTTCTGGTTCGGTTCACACCCGACGGTGTTGCAGCGGGTGGCAATCGCGCGACGAGTGGGTTAGCAGTTGCCGCTTTGGACGTGGGTGTCGATCGTGTCGCACGTACCCGTGAACATGCCCTCGATGAACCCGCCGAAAAGGAAAACGGTTGCCACGATGATCGTGGCAATTCCGGCGATGAGCAGCCCGTACTCCACGGCGGAGGCGCCCTGTTCGTCGCGGCGGTGCATGCGGTGCAGCTTGATCACCACAGTTGTCTCCGTCCACTTGGATAGGCGTGTGGCCGCGGACCCATGAGGTCAGCGGCCACACGTAGAACCGTGCTGAGATCAGCAGTCGGTCGAAGCGATCGGTCCATCGGATGCGTTGATCGAGTCACAGGTCGGGCTGAAGATGCCCGAGATGAAGCCGCCGAAGAGGAACACGACGGCGACGATCAGGGCGGCGATGCCGGCGACGAGCAGGCCGTATTCGACGGCAGATGCACCGCGCTCGTCCATTTCGGCCTTCTTGGCGATAATCATGGCCTGCAGGTAAGTAATCATGTTGATGTTTCCCTTCGAAGATTTCAATGTGAGTTGCCGACCGGTATGCGGCTGGCAACCCGATCTAACGACAATCTTCCGGTGCGGAGGCGCTCCGGCGGTATCGGGTGTTCGTTTCGACCCCAGTAGTCCGTTGTGACTATTTGGCGAGTCGGACCCGGTTTGTTTGGGTGATCTGCGGTGAAAACCACACAAAAGCGGAATCGGCAAGGTAGGGCCGCAGCCGAAATGGCCGTCGGGTCTCGATAGGGAGTCGGCGGTCAGGGGGTGGGCTTGACGCTGGTGAGCAGGCCCATCCGCATGGCGGTGACCAGGGCTTGCGCGCGGTTCATCGCGCCGAGCTTCTGGTAGATGCGGGCGATGTGGGTCTTTGCCGTCGACTCCGACATGTAGAGCTTGCCGGCGATCGCGCCCGTGCCCATGCCCTCGGCGAGCAGGTCGAGCACCTCGGCCTCGCGCGGCGACAGCTTGGGGACGTCTGAGGTGCCTCGCCGCATCATCGCGCCGGCCAGGCCCGCGCACAGGAACGATCGCGGCGAAAGGAACGCGTGCCGGGCCGAGCCGATCACCTCGCGGGACGGGGCGTCCTTGCCCACGAACGCCGACGCGCCGGCCTCCATGGCGGCAAAGATCTGGTCGTCGCCGGAATGCATGGTCAGCATCACCAGGCCGACCTTGTCGTTGCCGGCGCGGATGGCGCGGATGATGTCGAGCCCGGAGCCGTCGGGCAGTTGGAGGTCGGTGACGACCACGTCGGGCTTCTGTTCCTCCCAGGCTGCCATGGCCTGTACGACGCTTCCGGCCAGCCCGACGACCTGCATCTGCTCGTCACGCTCGAAGGCCCTGGACAGGCCCTGTCGGATCAGCTCGTGGTCGTCGACCAGGACGACCCGGATCTGCTCGTGACCGCTCATGACGGAACCAATCCTTGCAGTTCGCCGGCCGGGATTGGTGCACCTGCGACCACGACACGCATGACGGCACCGCCCCTCCTGCCGTTCTGGAGAGTGACGGCCCCACCGATCAGGTTGGCCCGCTCGTGCATGATCCGGATGCCGTGCGAGTCGTGGCGAACCTCGCCCAGGCCGCGGCCGTCGTCGCGTACGACGATCTCGGCGGTCGGTGCCGCCACGACGCAGTGCACCCAGATGTTGTCCGGCTGCGCGTGCTTGACGGCGTTGTTGATGGCCTCCTGGGTGATCCGCAGGAGCTCGGCCTCGACCTCTCGACGCAGCCGCGACGCGCTCTCGTTCAGCTTGAGGTGGACGGGAATGCCGGTGACCGTGGTGACATGACGGGCCAGCGCTCCGATGCTCTCGCCAAGGCTCCCGGTGGTCGCAGCCTCGTTGCGCAGGCTGAACACCGAACGCCGCAGCTCGGCGACCACGCTGGTGATCTCGCGGCGCAACAGCCCGAACAGCTCGGCCTGGGTGGCGCTGGTCGCGGACTCCTCGAGGTCGTCGACCATGTAGCCCAGACCGGCGATGTCCTGGGCCACGCCGTCGTGGACCTCGCGAGCAAGTCGTCGGCGCTCCTCGGCCGTGGCCTCCGCCCGCACGGCCGCGAAGAGCAGCCCGGTTTCCAGCTGGAGCGCCTCGGTCCGGAACCGCTCGACGAGGCCCTCCATGGTCCGTTGCACCGGCAGCTTGTCGGCGAGGGCGGGCGACAGCCCAGCGGTGACGACGGCCACCACGCCCGCGTCCGTGCACAGCGGGAAGGCGATCTCACCGTGGTCGGTCTCGGGGGTCGCGGACGACCACACCCGGTTGACGAGGTCCTCACGGAACACGGTGTCCAGTCCCGCATGCAACGCCGAGTCCTGCAACGGCGTCAGTGCCTCGTCGCGGCGTACGTAGACGACGGCGCCCACGAAGGGCAGTTCCTCGCGGGCCCGCGCGATCACGTTCTGGCTGATCGAGACCGCGTCGAGGCCCTCGCTCAGCTGGCCGGAAAGGTCGAGCAGCTTGCTGATCAAGGAGCGTGCATCGCGGTAGGGCGTCCGGTTGTCCTCGATGCCGTCCTGTACTGCGCGGACGAACGCGGCCAACAGGCCGAAACCCAGACCCGACACCAGCCAGGTGAACACCGCGCCGCCGCTGCCCGCATCGGGTTGCCAACCCAGCTGCGCGGCGGTGATCGAGACTGCTCCGAGCTGGACGGCCAGGCATTCGGCCACCCCCTTGGGCCCGCGCAGGGCACCGCTGACGAACGGGGTCACCGCGAGCGCCGGCGTCAGCAGCAAGGTGTGCGGGACGGATGCTCCCACGATGCAGCCCACCAACCCGGACTCGATCATGAGCGCAATCCACCGAGGGAACGTGGAGAGCCCGGCGACCGTCATCGCAGCCATCCAGACGATGGCCAGCGCCAGCAGCCCGACGAGGGCGTGGAGGTCGAGCGACCAGGCGGCCGGCACCGTGATGGCCACCAACGCGAAGGCGCGGGCGATCCCGCCGACACCGACGTATCGACCTGCGGAGCGGATCATGTCTTCCCATCAGGCCGTCCATGATGCTGATCGCCGCGGGCCCCAGCACGGCGATGAAGAGGGTCGGCAGGATGCAGAAGATCAACGGTACGACGATCTTGACCGGCACCTTCATGGCCATCTCCTCGGCCCACTGGCGACGCTTCGTCCTGATCTCGCTCGACTGGACACGCAACACCTGGCCGACCGGGATACCGAATGCGTCGGCCTGCACCATGGCCGAGACGAACGAGCGCAGGTCGGGCATCGAGCTGCGATCGCCGAGGGCACGCAGCGCGTCGGAGCGGCCGACTCCGAGCTGCATCTCCCGAAGGCATCGGCTGAACTCGCCGGCCAGTGCCCCGGTGGTGTTCTGCGCCACCTGCATCAGGGCCGCATCGAAGCCGAGGCCGGACTCCACCGAGATCGTCAGCAGGTCGATGGCGTCCGGAAGCTCTCGTTGCATCTTCTCGGTGCGGTCGCTGGCCGTCGAATGCAGGTACATGTTCGGGCCGAAGAACCCGGCGACCGTGCCACCGGCGACGACGACGAGCATGACTGCGGGACCGAAGCCGAGGACGAGGCAGAAGAGGGACGACATCCCCAGGCCGGCGACCGCTCCGACGATCTTGCCCGCCGAGACCCTGTCGACGGTCCAGCCAGGAGGGTTTCCGGCGAGGTCGAGCTTGTGCCGGATCCGTTCGGTCGCATCGGCTCCGGTGAGCCGGCGACCGAGCTTCACGAACCGGGCGTACAGCGGATCGATCACCCGTTCGCCGAACGAGCGGTCGAGTTCCTTGGTCATCTCGGTCGGTGCGGCCGTCATCGCCTCGAGGACTGCCAGGGAGCGGTTGATTCCCTGGCTTTCCGGCGCGATGCCGCCAACGGCGGCGAAGACGACGAACAGGGCAAGGAACACCATGGCCACGCCCGCCAACAGGATCATCGTTGTCATCTGCTCACACGTCGACTTTCACTACTTTGCTCATCCAGAGGCACCCGACGCTGAGCAGTACGACCGCGGCAGCCGAGCATGGCCAGCCCGATCGGCGTGGTGAACAGCGGGTTTACGTAGCCGGGCTTGGTCAAGACGAGGTACAGGACGAAGACCGGTGGCAGACCGCCAAGGATCCACGCCGAGAGGCGGCCTTCCGCGGACAGCGTGTCCACCTGCCTGCGCAGGTACTCACGCTCGCGAAGAGTGGCCGAGACGTTGTTCAGCAGTTCGGCGAGGTTGCCGCCGACCTCACGCTGGATCCGGATCGCCATCACGACCCAGGAGAAGTCCTTGCTCTGCATCCGCGTCGACACCCCGGCGAGCGCCTCCTCGAGCTGCACGCCCAGTCTCGCCTCGACCAGCACCCGCTTGAACTCGCTGGTGACGGGCTCGTTGCCCTCCTTGACGATCGTGTCGACCGACTGTGCCAGCGACAGCCCCGCGGACAGGCTGCCCGACATCAGCTGAAGGGTGTCGGCGAGGGATCCGTTGAACGCCTTGAGCCGCTTCGAGCGCCGGCGCCGGAGCCAGGCCCACGGCATCACGGCGCCGACGAGCAGGAAGATGAGGAGACCGATCACGCCGTACAGCAGCGCGCCCACGATGCCGGAGACGAAGGCAATGCCACCATGGATGAGGAACCATTCGGCCGGCTTCAGCGCGGAGCCAGCGGCTTCGAGCCGGTTGGCGATCCGAGCCTCGAGTGACTGGTTCCGCGCCAACATCTGCGCCGCCGCGCTCTTGGCCTGGGAGCGCAGGTCAAGGTCCTTCTCGTTCTTGCGCTTGCCGGCCGGGTCTCCGCCACCGGTGTGCTGCGCGATCCGGTCCTCGGCGCTCTGGGGAGCGGGTTTCGCCGTGGACATCCAGGCCACACAGACGATCATCCCGAGGAACCCGACGCCGAAGGCGCCCAAGCCGACGAGCATGACGTTGCGCGGTATGTCGACGAGCGGGCCGTCCGCGGAAGCGGTCGGTTGTGTCCGGCTGTGCTGCCCCCTGGATCGGCACGAACGCCTGGGCCTGCAGGGTGCTGCCCCCGGCAGGGAGCGAGACGGCCACCTGGGCCTCGGTGGCGCTGATGCCGTCGGGGACCTGGGCGGTGACCAGCACCTGGCGCGCCAGCGCGTCGGCCTCGGCCGCAAAGGTCTGCCGAAGCGTCTCCGGGTCCGCATTGATGAGCTCGCCCTTGCCTGCCGTGGCCATTGCCTTCAGCGGACCCGACTCGTGCGCGGACTGCTCGAGTGCGACCGCCTGGACCAGCACGTCGGTCGACGTGATCGCGGCGATGACGTCGTCCAACGGTGTGTCGCTGGTGTTGAGGCCGTCGGAGAGCAGAAGCACACTGGCCTGACCCTCCTCGCTGGTGGCCATGTCCACGGCCTCGATCACGCCGTCGAAGAGCATGGTCTGCCGTGCCAGAGCAAGGCCTTCGACGATGCTGCGGGCGGCGTCCCGGTCCAGCGACGGCTCCAGCGCACGCTCGACGTGGTCGTCCCACGTGACGATGCCGACGTACACGTTGTCGGGCACGGCGTCGAGGTAGGCCTCCGCGGCGGCCTTGGCAGCCGCGAAGCGCGCGCCCCGCATGGTCAGGCTGGTGTCGATCGCGAGGACCGTCGTGCGACGCACGGTCGAACCGGACGAGGCCAGGGCAGCAGTGGAGGAAGCTTCATCGCCGGAGATCGTGACCGAGACCTGGTCCAGGTCAACCTCGGCACCGGCCGGAACCGAAACCAGGATCTGCACTCCTTCGTCGGTTGCCTCGACGTGCGAGATCGTCGCGGCGTCCTCGGCCGAAGCAGGCGCGCCGAACGCGAGCAGCAGCAAGCCCAGCAAGCCGAGGACCACCGCCCTGCCAATCACCCGAGAGGAGGTTGCCATCACATGCCGTCCGTCGCGAAGAGCATCGGGTCGACCGTGACGTTGGCGTAGGACATCTTCTCGAGGAACTTCGGTCGCAGGCCCGTCGCGCGCAAACTCCCCTTGGTGCGGCCGTCGGCGTCGAAACCGGCGCTGTGGTCGTAGACGAAGATGTCCTGGAGGGTGATCACGTCGCCCTCCATCCGCTCCACCTCGGTCACGTGGGTGATGCGGCGGGTGCCGTCCTTGAACCGGGCCTGGTGCACGATCAGGTCGACGGCCGACGCGACCTGCTCGCGAATCGCCCGCATCGGCAGGTCCATGCCGGCCATCAGCACCATGGTCTCGATGCGGGACAGGGTGTCGCGGGGTCCGTTGGAGTGCACGGTACAGATCGAGCCGTCGTGACCGGTGTTCATGGCCTGGAGCATGTCGAGTGCGGAGGAGTCGCGGACCTCGCCGACGATGATCCGGTCGGGTCGCATCCGCAGGCAGTTCTTGACGAGGTCCCGAATGTCTACGGCGCCCTTGCCCTCGATGTTGGCCGGGCGGCTCTCCAAGCGGACGACGTGGTCCTGGTGCAGCTGGAGCTCGGCGGCGTCCTCGATGGTGACGATGCGCTCGTCTGCTGGGATGAACGACGAGAGCACGTTGAGGGTCGTGGTCTTGCCCGCGCCGGTGGAGCCCGACACGATGATGTTGAGCCGGCCACGGACACACGCGTCGAGGAAGTCGCAGGTGCGATCGGAGAGCGAGCCGAACCGGATCAGGTCGACGGAGGTCAGCGGGTCGGCGGAGAACTTTCGGATCGTCAGTGAGGACCCGTCGACCGCGAGCGGCGGCACGACCGCGTTGACCCGGCTGCCGTCGGGGAGTCGAGCGTCGCACATGGGGCTGGACTCGTCGACGCGGCGGCCGATGCGCGAGACGATCTTGTCGATCGTGCGGCGCAGATGTGGCTCGTCGCTGAACCGGGCGTCGACCTTGACGAGCCGCCCGTTCTTCTCCAGGTAGATGCTGTCGAACCCGTTGACCATGATCTCGGTGACGTCCTCGTCGCGGAGGAAGGGCTCGATCGGTCCGTTGCCGAGGATGTCGTCGGTGATCTCCTGCGTGACCCGCGCCCGGTCGGCCCCGGACAACGGGCGTTCCTGGGCGCCGAGAACGTCCTTGAGGACCTCGCGGACCTTCCTGGTGAGCTCCTCCTGGTCGACCTGGGTGTCGTAGAGCTGGGGGCCGAGCAGTTTGAGCAGCTCCGCGTGGATGCTGGCCTTGAGCTCCTCGATGCGGTCGTTCTGGGTGGCCGCGAAGGCCTTGCGCCGTACGACCTCGCCGTCGACCGGCTCGGAGGTTGTCGCCATCCGGCGACCCGGCGTTGACTCGGTCACCGCCCCTGGTTCGTCGAGGCCGCTGCTTCGCCTGCAGCCGGCGGGAACGCAGACACCGGACGCCGACTCGGTTGTCGGCAGGTCGCCGGTCGATGACCCCAACGCCTGGGCTTCCGCCGTCTTCGTGGCCGCGAGGAGGCGATCCCTGAGACTGCCCACTGTCATCCCCTCCGGATTCTCTTCAGGCGGCGGCTGCGTCGGTCGCTGTCGTGCTTCTTGGTCCCGTTGGCCGAGGGACCCGGCGCCATCGTCAGGTCGCCGGTCACGTGGCTCGCCAGCTGACGGAAAGCGCGGCTCGCCGGGTGGTCGGGATTCGCCAGCACGATCGGCTTGCCGGCGTTGGTTGCCGACGCCACGTCCATCGAGCTCGGGATCGGCACCGAGATGGGAACCCCGAGGATGGCCTCGACCCGGGCATAGTCCAGGCCGACCTCGTCGTCGGCGCGGTTGACCACGAGATGCCGGTGGTCGACCGCGATGGTGAGCAGGTCGAGGGTCTCGAGGGCGACCTTGACGTTCTTGAGCGTCGGTACGTCGAGGATCGTGACGATGATGCACTCGTCGGTCTCGTCGAGTGCCTGCAGGGTCTGCTCGTCGAAGCTCGGGGCCGTGTCGATCACGACGTAGTCGAACTCGGTCTTCAGGGTGCGCAGCGTCCGGGAGACCAGGCGGGCGCTGATCCGGTCGCGAGCGTCGGGCTGGCTGGGCGCAGACAGCACCATCAGCGAGTCCTCGTGACGGGTCAGCAACGACGTCAACAAGGCTGCGTCGAGATGGTCCTCGGCGCCGATCGCTTCCTCGATCGAGTGTGCCGGGAACAGCTGCATGGTGATGGCCACGTCACCGAAGGCCAGGTCGAGGTCGACCAGGCACACCCTGCGGGCCCCTCCGTCACTCAGCGTCAGTGCGAGGTTCACCGCGGTCGTGGTCTTGCCGACACCGCCCTTGGGGGAGAAGACGGTGATGAGCTTGCCGACATGAGCGGCGCCGCCGGGTCCCCGGAGGGCGACCCAGAGCGTCTGGGCCCGGTCGACGGCGGCCTTGATGGCAACGGTGTCGTCGAACAGGACGACGTCGCGGGCACCCGCCTGCATCGCCCGGGAGAGGATCTCGGTGTCGACCGACGTGCGGACGATGACGACGGTCGTGCTCGGCGCGCTGATCCGCAGCTGGTCGCACAGAGTGGTGGCCTCTTGCATGCTGACGTTGGGGCCGAGGAAGACGGCGTACTCGTCGTTGCGGTTGTTGAGCCACGCGAGCAGCCGACCTGCACTGTCGACGGCATGCGTGCCAGGAGGCAGGATGGCGGTCAGCCTGGAGATGACCTCGGGGTCACGATCGACGATGACGGGCATCAGGTGTCCTCACTGAAACAGCTCCGAGAAATGGATGCCGGCGCCATCAGCAACGGTGGAGTCCTTCGTGAGCAGCCCGAAGGAGATTTCCCCGTTGCCCACGGCGTACAGGACTCGTTCGGCCTGCTCCTGGTCGAGGGCCAGGGTCAAGAGCGCGTTGGGCAGGACTTCGACGACCGCCGTGCCGTCCTCGGCGGTGGTGGTCGTCGATCCGGGCGCGGTGGAGCCGACGCCGATGACCGTGACCCGGGGAAGCAGCATCCGTGCGAATGGGCCCTTGGCGTCTTCGCCGGTCATGAACACCGACACCTCCGAGCCTGGACTCACGAAGCCGGCGACCCGGGCCGGGTCAGTCAGGTTGACCGAGATCGCCACCATTCCCTTGGGAATCGGCAGCACACTGCTCTCCGCCGCGCCTCCGAACTTGGAGGCGATGACCTGCTCGCCCGGATAGATGGTGGTGGTCGCGACCTTGCCGGCCAGGCTGGACGTTTCGGTCATGGAGCCAGTGAGCAGCTGGTTCTGCGGCACGGGCTCGAGCTGGAACTTGCCGCTCGTGGCGGCATCCTCGACGGTTTCCCCGGGCGCGATCACCTTCACCGCGCGAAGCACCTCCACGGTGTCGTACACGTCGTTGGCGCGCGCATCGGCGCCCTTGATGTAGATGAAGACCAGCAGTGTCCCGAGCGCGGCGACGACGGCCGCGAAGGTCAGGAGAATCCCGCGACGGGCCATGGGTACGTACCTCAACTCGGTCATTGACCGGACCGTTGGGCTACCTCCCCGATACGGGCCCTGCCACACGTGTGAACGTCGCCAACCCTGCCGAAATACGGGCATACGAAAAGGGCGAATCAACGCACATCACCCAGAATGACTACATTTCTCGCAATTTACTAGTCATCCTGGGTCAGGCCGGGCTGACCGTTCAGGTGTAAAGGGCCTCCACGTCGTCGCGGAACTCGCGCATCACCACGTTGCGCTTGAGCTTGAGACTGGGCGTCAGCTCTCCCGTCTCCTCGGTCCAGTCGACGGGCAGGATCACGAACTTGCGGATCGACTCGGCCTTGGACACCGCCTTGTTGGCGTCCTCGACGGCTGCCTCGATCTCGGCGCGCAGGTCGGCATCGTCGACCAGGTCGGCGACCTTGCCAGACTTGTCGTGAGCCTCTGCCCAGGCGGGGAACGACTCGGGGTCGATGGTGACCAGCGCGGCGATGTAGGGCTGGCCGTCGCCGACCACGATGCACTGGCTGACCAGATTGTGGGCACGGAGGCGGTCCTCGAGTACGGCGGGGGCGACGTTCTTGCCGCCGGCCGTCACCAGGATCTCCTTCTTGCGCCCCGTGATCTTGACGAAGCCTTCGTCGTCGACCTCGCCGACGTCGCCGGTGTGGAACCAACCCTCGCGATCGAGGACCTCGGCGGTCGCCTCCTCGTTGCTCCAGTAGCCGGAGAAGACCTGGCCACCCTTGAACATCAATTCGCCGTCGTCGGCGACCCGGACCGCTGTGCCTGGCAGCGGACGCCCGACAGACCCGATTTTCACGGCGTCCGGCAGGTTGGCTGTCAGAGCGGCCGTGGTCTCGGTCAGGCCGTAGCCTTCGAGAACTGTCAGACCGATGCCTCGGTAGAAGTGACCCAGGCGGTCGCCGAGCGGGGCGCCACCGGAGATGGCGTACTCGCACTTGCCGCCGAGCGCGTCGCGCAGCTTGGCGTAGACCAGCTTGTCGAACACCGCGTGCTGCGCGCGCACCTTCAGCGAGGGGCGGGTGTTGTCCTGGCCCCTGGACCAGGCGATCGCGGTCTCCGCCGCTCGGTTGAAGATCTTGCCCTTGCCGTCGGCGGTGGCGTTCTGGGAAGCGGTGTTGAAGACCTTCTCGAAGACGCGGGGAACGGCCAGGACGAAGGTCGGCTGGAACACGCCGAGGTCGGCAACCAGGTTCCTGATGTCGGCGGAGTGGCCCATCTTGACCCGTGACTTGACGCACCCGACCTGGATGATCCGGGCGAAGACATGGGCCAGCGGCAGGAACAGGAGGGTCGACGCCCCCTCGGGCTCGAAGAGCCGCTCGAGCTCGTGGATCGCCACGCCGAGCTCGAACATGAAGTTGCCGTGGGTGAGCACGCAGCCCTTGGGGCGACCCGTGGTCCCGCTGGTGTAGATCAGCGTGGCCAGGTCGAGAGGGGTCGCCGTCGTACGTCGAGCCTCGAGCACCCCGTCGCTGATGTCGTCACCGAGGCTGGCGAGGACCGACACCGCGTTGCCACCGAAGGACCAGACGTGGTTGAGCTCGGTCAGGTTGGTGCGGACCTCGCGGATCCTGGCGAGATGTTCGGGGCCTTCGGCGACGACCGCCTTCGCGCCTGAGTCCGCCAGGATCCAGCCGACCTGTTCGGCCGACGAGGTCTCGTAGATGGGCACCGTCACGGCGCCCGCAAACCAGATGGCGTAGTCGAGGAGGGTCCATTCGTAGCGGGTCTTGGAGATCAGGGCGACCCGGTCGCCCGCCTCGAGGCCGGCCGCGATCAGGCCCTTTGCCACGGCCTGGACCTCGAGCAGGAACTCGCCGGCGGTCACGTCGGTCCACCCAGCACCTGTGTTGCGGCTGAAGACCACGTCGTCTGCATGGTCGCGACCGTTGACGACGACGTCGTCCGTGAGGTTTCCGGTCTGCGGGATGTCGACGGTCATGGGGGTGGAGAACTCGCGCACCCTGGCCTCCTGCTCTACCTGCTGATCTGGCCTTGACTGGGACTGGAGGCAGACTACTCGTCCGTGTCGCTCGGGGACCGGGTCGGCCCGCGGGTCGCATCCGGTAGGGTCGGCGCACCAGTGCTCATGAGTCGTCAGGGGTTTCAACATGGCCGAGCAGACCACCTCCTCGATCGTCATCGACGCCTCCCCGGCCGCGATCATGGACGTCATCGCCGACTTCCCGTCGTACCCGTCATGGGCCAAGGGCGTCAAAGTCGCCGAGGTCCGCGACACCTTCCCCGACGGCCGGGCCCGACAGGTCTTCTTCAAGATCGACGTGTCGCCCATCAAGGACGAATACACCCTCGACTACACCTGGCACGGCAACTCGGAGGTCGACTGGACGCTGGACCAGGGCAAGATGCTGACGGCACTCGACGGCTCCTACACGCTGTCCGACCTCGGCAACGGCTCCACCGAGGTGGCCTACCGGTTGGCGCTCGACGTGTCGATCCCGTTGATCGGGATGCTCAAGCGCAAGGGCGAGAAGATCCTCATCGACACCGCGCTGAAGGGATTGAAGAAGCGCGTCGAGTCGCTGTGACCCGAGCTGAGTCCGGGTCTGATCCCGGGCCCAACTCTGGGCCGAGGATCCTCCTGTTCACGGGCAAGGGTGGGGTTGGCAAGTCGACCATCGCGGCCGGAACCGGCGCGCTCGCGGCGAGCTCTGGCCTTCGTACGCTGGTCCTGTCGACGGACGCGGCGCACTCCCTCGCCGATGCCTTCGCGACGAGCGTGGGTCCCGAACCGACGCAGGTCGCTGAGGGGCTGTTCGTCCAGCAGGTCGATGCGCAACTCAGGTTCCAGCAGTCCTGGGCGGAGATCCAGTCCTATCTGCTCTCGGTGCTGAGCCTGGCGGGGGTGGACCCCGTGGCGGCCGAGGAGCTCACGGTCATCCCCGGTGCGGAGGAGATCTTCGCGCTTCTGGAGCTGCGGCAACAGGCGCTCTGCGGGCAGTGGGACCTGCTGATCGTCGACTGCGCCCCGACCGCCGAGACGCTGCGGCTGCTGGCCATGCCCGAGGCGCTCGGCTGGTACATGCAGCGGGTCTTCGGGTTCCAGCGCAAGGTCGTCAAGGCACTCAAGCCGATGCTCACCCGAGCCGCGGGCATGCCGATGCCGGAGGACTCCGTCTTCGACGCGGTCGAGCGGCTGCACTCCGAGCTCGACGAGGTCCGTGGGCTGCTCTGCGGCCCGCGGGCCAGCGTCCGCCTCGTGGTGACCCCCGAGAAGGTCGTGCTGGCGGAGGCCCGTCGATCGTTCACCACGCTTGTCGCTGTTCGGCTACCGCGTCGACGGCGTGGTCGCCAATCGGGTGTTTCCCTCAGCCGGCGCCGATGACTGGCGCTCAGGTTGGGTCGCCGCGCAGGAGGACGTGCTCGCCGACGTGACTGCCTCGTTCGCCGGGCTCCCGTTGTGGCGATCGGTCTACCTCGAAGTCGAGCCGGTCGGGACTTCAGCCCTGCGGACGCTTGCCGCCGAGGTGTACGCCGGCTCCGACCCGCTGGCCGACCCGGCCGGGTCCGGACCCCTCAGCATCGTCCGGACCGAGAGTGGAGCAGTATTGAGCCTTGCGCTGCCCAACGTCACCAGGGCGGAGGTCGACCTCGCCCGCAACGGCGACGAACTGGTCGTGACGGTCGGGTCCTACCGTCGGCTGCTCTCGCTTCCGGCGAGCCTGGGCCGACAGAAAGTGTCGGCGGCGCGGGTGGTCAGGGACGAGTTGCAGGTGCGGTTTGAGGAGAAGACGTCGTGAACGACAGCGGTCCGGGACCCGATGAGGTCGGCAGCGTCGCCGAGGAGGCAGCCAAGCTGATCGGCGCGCTCTCCGGTTGGGCGCGCGACCACGGGGAAGGCCTTCCCTCTGGGTTCGGACACGGCCTTGCCGACGCGGCACACGGCCTGTCGGGGGCCGCCCACAACGTCAACGAGCACTTCGCGACGGGCGGCGATGACTGCACCTACTGCCCCATCTGCCGCGGCGTGCGCTTCGTGCGTGGTGCAACACCCGAGGTCCGGGCGCACCTGCTCACCGCTGCCTCGTCGTTGCTCCAGGCGGGGGCCGCGCTGATGGCGACCCAGACCCCGACGCCGGGGGGGCCCGGGCGGCGTACCTCCTCGGTGGAGCACATCGACTTGGATGGGGACTTGGAACCCGACGACCTCGACGGGGCTCCGGACGGGGCTGCCAACGACAGTGCCGCCGGCCGGCCGAGCAGGCGACGACCGATGGTCTCGACAAGCTCGACCAACGATCGACAAGCCACCCAAGCTGGACCGAGACGAGTCGGGGGACCGGCAATGACCGGCCTCGCGTGTGGCATCGATGTCGGCGGGACCAAGATCGCCGGCTGTGTGGTCGATACCGATGGCAAGATCCTGGCGCAGGCCCGGGTCGAGTCGCCGGCCACCAGCACCGACGCGATCGAGCAGGCCATCGAGGAGCTCGTGCGCGGGCTGCAGCGCGACCACGAGATCGCCTCGGTCGGGGTCGGAGCGGCCGGGTTCGTGGACAAGGGCCGGGCGGTCGTGATGTTCGCGCCCAACCTCGCTTGGCGCGACGAGACCCTCAAGGTCGACCTCGAGGCTCGGCTGGGTCTGCCGGTGGTCGTCGAGAACGACGCCAATGCGGCGGCCTGGGGCGAGTTCGAGTTCGGGGCTGGCAAGGACGTCGACGACCTGCTGCTGGTGACCGTCGGCACGGGCGTGGGCGGCGGCATCGTGCTCGACGGCGAGCTCTACCGCGGGGCCTTCGGTGTCGCCGCCGAGATCGGTCACATCAGGGTCGAGCGCAACGGCAGGCTGTGCGGCTGCGGCAACCACGGCTGCTTGGAGCAGTACGGGTCCGGGACGGCGTTGGTGCGCGAAGCGCGCGAGGCAATCGAGGGTGGCTCGCTCCTGGCGAAGGACCTCCTCGACCGGGCCGGGGGAGAGCTTGACGCGATCACCGGCCCGATGATCAGCTCCGCGGCCGCCGACGGGGACAAGTTCGCCCTCGAGCAGCTCACGACGCTCGGCGAGTGGCTGGGCGAGGGCATCGCCTCGCTTGCCGCGGTCCTGGACCCAGCCGTCGCGGTCATCGGTGGCGGGGTCTCCGAAGCCGGAAGTCTGCTGCTCGACCCGATCCGGACCACGTTGCGCAACAACCTGACCGGGCGTGGGCATCGGCCCGAGCTCGAGATACGCAAGGCGCTACTCGGCAACACCGCGGGCATGATCGGCGCCGCCGACCT
>CAVRBN010000014.1:0-41337 GCA_963719255.1 uncultured Actinomycetota bacterium
AGAAGCCGCCCGTCGAACGGAGCGGTCAGGGGAGGCGGTCGAGGAGGTCCGCGATCTCGGTGCGGGCGCCGGTGTAGAACGGCACCTCCTCCCGCACATGACGCCGGGTCTCGGAGCCACGCAGGTGCCGCATCAGGTCGACGATCCGGTGGAGGTCGTCGGCCTCGAACGCAAGGATCCACTCGTAGTCGCCGAGGGCGAAGCTGGCCACGGTGTTGGCCCGGACGTCGGGGAAGTCGCGGGCCATCTTGCCGTGCTCGGCCAGGAGCGCGCGCCGCTCATCGTCCTCCAGGAGGTACCACTCGTAGGACCGCACGAACGGGATAGACGCAGACGTGACGCTTCGCCTCCTCGTCGGCGAGGAATGCCGGGATGTGACTGCGGTTGAACTCCGCCGGCCGGTGCAGAGCGGTCTGGCTCCAGACCGGCGCGAGCCGACGGCCGAAGGCGGTCCGGCGGAACCGGTTGTACGCCCCCTGGAGCTGCTCACTGGTCTCCGCATGCCACCACACCATCACGTCGGCGTCGGCGCGTAGCCCGGAGACGTCGTACAGGCCCCGGATCACCACGTCGTCGCCGGCCAGCTCGGCGAACAGCTTCTCGACCTCGGCCGCCTCGGTGGCCCGGTCGGCCTCGCCCAGCGGGGACTCCAGCCGGAACACCGACCACATGGTGTAGCGGATGACGTCGTTGAGTTCCCGGAGCTTGGCGGCCTTGCTGGTCATCTTGCTGGTCACAGCGTCATTGTGCCGCGGTGACCTCGGTGGCGGCACGGCGGGCCGAGGCGATGACGGCGGGGATGCCCACGCCGTCGTAGGCGGCCCCGCACACCGCCAGTCCCGCGATGCGACGCACGCCGGCCCGGATCCGGGCGACCCGGTCGAGGTGGCCCACGGCGTACTGCGGAAGTCCGCCACCCCATCTCTGGACGTGTACGTCGACGGGCACGGCGGTCAGTCCGGTCGCCAGCGCGAGGTCGGCCAGGGAAACCTCGACGAGCTCCTGGTCGGTCCGCTGGAGCGACGACTCCTCGCGGTGCCGGCCCAGCGACGTGCGCAGCACGAGCACGTCATCCTCGCGGCCGGCCTCCCGCACCCAGTCCCACTTGGCGAACGAGAACGTGGCCGCCTTGATCCGGTGACCGTCGATCGGCGGCACCAGGAAACCAGAGACCCGGTCTCGACAAGCTCGACCACCGAGGAGGCCCGAAACGCCATCGTCACGATCGCCATCGAGGCGTACTCGATCGCGGCCAGGTCCTCGCTCGCGGACGGGGCCAGCCCGGCAAGCAGCCTCGACGTGGGCGCCGCGGGCGTCGCCAGGACGACCCGGTCCGCCGCCAACAGCTCGGGGTCGCGCGTCGATCCGGCGACGAGCTCGAAGCCGGACGCCACCTGCCCAGCTCGCGAACGGTCACATCGGTCCGGACCTCGAACCGACCGGAGCCCACCAGCTCGTCCGGCAACCGGCCGAGGCCGCCGGCAATCCCGGCGAACACCGGGACGTCCTGGATCGTCGGGATCTCCGGGGCCTGGGCCAGCACCGAACCGCGCTCGGCGAGGCCGACGAGCTGCGGCACCGTCGCCCGTGCCGACAGCTCCCGGGCATGCCCGGCGTACACGCCGCCAAGCAGCGGCTCCACCAGCCGGTCCGTGACCTCCTTGCCGAACCGTCGGGAGACAAGGTCGCCGACCGAGATGTCGCCGTCGATCCGCTCCGGACCGAGGGACAGCTCCTCGCGAGCCCTGGCCAGTCCGGGCCGCGACAGCACGCCCGAGGCGGACAGCTGGTCGAGGTCCAGCGGCGCCCCCATCAGCGACCTCGGAAGCGTCCGGAGCTCGCCACGGGTCCAGATCCGCGGCGAGGCGGCAGTCGGGTGGACGACGTCGATCCCCAGCGCACGCGCCAGGTCAACTCCCTCGGGGCGCCGGTTGAGCATCGCCTCCGCGCCGACGTCGACCGTCAGGCCGGCAACCTCGTGCAGACGCAGCTTGCCGCCAACCTGTGATGACCCTTCGAGGAGGAGCACGTCCTGGGTGCGATCCTCGCCGAGGAAGTACGCCGCCGCGAGTCCGGCGATGCCGCCACCGACGACGATGGTTCGCCCTCGGCTCATCCACTCGCTCCAGCACCGCGAAGACGAACCCGTGCCCGCACCGGCCAGTGGTCGCTAGGGAGTACGCCGCCCGGCCGGGTGTGGTCGACCACGGCGTCCAGCACGTCGAACGACGTGTCGACGAGAATGTGATCGATCCGGTCCCGGTCCGTGCGCCCGGTCCACGCCGTGTTCGGTCCCGGCCGCGGCGTCGGGCAGGGTCTGTCGCAGCCCCACAGCGGCCAGCTCGCGCAAGGGCGCCGAGCCCGGCAGACAGTTCAGGTCGCCGAGCACCACCCACGCGGTCGACGGCTCGGCCGCCACCCAGGAGGCGATCAGCTTCGCCGACTGGATGCGGGCGGTCTTGCCGCGATGGTCGAAGTGGGCGTTGACCACCGCGATCGATTGCGCTGAGTTCGGGTTCGACAGCCGGGAGACGGTGGCGATCCGGGGCAGGCGGGCGTCCCAGCCGCGCGAACCGACCTCGTCAGGGTTCGCCGAGAGCCACCGCGTCTGCCATCCGGTCACCGTCCAGGCATCCCCGCGGACGGCCAGCGGGGTCTGTTCCCCGGACTCGGCTCCGTCGGCGCGACCCACGCCGTACCAGTGTGTTCCGGGAAGGTCCCGCTCCAGGTGGCGCCGTTGCCGTGCCAGCACCTCCTGCAGGCCGCACACGTCCCAGGGCATCGAGCCGAGCAGGTCGGCAACTGCACGTCGCCGGAACGCCCACCTGTGTCGCCCGTCTCTGATCGTGTCGTAGCGGACGTTGAAGGAGACCAGACCCAGCTCGCCGGAGGACTCACCAGCTGGGTCAGAGGGCACGCCGGCCAGCGTAGTGCGGCGACCGTTGGCAACGTTTCGGTCTCGGCAGGAACGGGATGGCGGGCCAAGCCGTCCGATTGCCATGACCACCTCACGGACGAACTCTCGTGTACGGCGGTTCGCCGCCTCGGCAATGCTTGCGACGCTGGCGGTCGCCTTCACCGGATGCTCCGCGAACGACGATGGAGGCGGCGGTGACTCCGGCCCGGCGTCGCCGCCCTCGATGGCGATGCCCCGGCTCATGAGGCGATGGACGGACGCAGAGGAGAGGGCCCGCCCGGCCGTCCAGACCAGGGCGGTGATCTCAACCGGTTCGGTGGAACTGCGCGGCGCCGACGTCCAGGCGGCACGGGACGAGGTGGAGGCAATCGTCAGCGCCCACGGCGGCCAGATCGACGACGAACGCTCCACGAGCGACGACGACGGTGAGCTCCGGACCACCCACCTGGTCCTCCGGTTCCCCAGTGCCGACTTCGCGGCCACGCTCGACGAGCTGAAGAAGGTGGCGGACCTCCAGTCGGCGACGAGCAAGAGCGAAGACGTGACCACCCAGGTCATCGACAACGACATCCGGGTACGTGCCCAGGCACGAAGCATCAAACGGATCGAGCAGCTGCTCGACCGGGCCCGGAACATCCGGGTCATCATGGCCATCGAGGCTCAGCTGAGCCGCCGCCAGGCCGCCTTGGACTCCCTCAAGTCGCAGCAGACCTGGCTGTCGAACCAGACGTCGCTGGCCACCATCACAGTGGAGATCAACCGCACCGACGTACCCGTCGCCGAGGACGACCATTCCGGCTTCCTCGCCGGGCTCTCCGCCGGTTGGCACGGGCTGCAAGGCGACGACGGTCGGCGTGCTGACGGCCACTGGGTGCGCTCCTGCCCTTCCTTGCCGTACTCGCCTTGATCGGCCTGCCGCTCTTGATACTGGTTCGTCGGCTCGGACGCCGGGGACCGGGCCAGCGTCGACCTCACCGAGCCCGCGGCGGTGGACGACCAAGGGTGAACACCCGGCGTGCTCGTTCCACCTGACCCACCGGTGCGCGAGGATGGGTGCCGTGGCAACCCCAGACTCGGCGCGGCTCGCCGTACTCATCGACTCCGACAACACGTCCTTCAAGCACGCCAAGGATGTCCTCGAGGAGATCGCGAAGTACGGAACCCCGACGATCAAGCGCGCGTACGGCGACTGGACGACGCAGCAGCTCGTGGGCTGGAAGGACCAGATGCTCCGGAACGCGATCCAGCCGATCCAGCAGTTCGCCTACACCACCGGCAAGAACTCGACCGACTCCGCGCTCATCATCGACGCCATGGACCTGCTCTACGCCGGGAACGTCGAGGGGTTCGTGATCGTGTCGAGCGACAGCGACTTCACGCGGCTGGCGACGCGGCTGCGGGAGTCGGGAATGACCGTCTACGGGCTCGGACGCCGCAAGACACCCGAGGCCTTCGTCTCGGCCTGCGATCGCTTCATCTACCTGGACCTGTTGAGCCAGGAACCCGAGCCGCCAGCGAAGACGGCGTCCAAGGGGGATGAGGCGGCCCCGCCGCCGCCCAACCTGAAGCAGGTCCTGTCGACGGCGATCAGCAGCACGTCGAAGGACGACGGCTGGTCGAACCTGGGCGAAGTGGGTTCCTACCTGGTCAAGAGCCACGCGGCGTTCGACCCCCGCGACTACGGACACAGCAAGCTGGGCGAGCTGGTTCGTGCCGAGTCCTACGTCGAGGTGAAAGAGGAACAGGGACCCACCGGGCCCAACCAACTCTGGGTGCGGCTCAAGCCGACGGCTCGCAGAACTGCCCGAAAGTAGGGCCCGACTAGGGCTGGGACGAGTTTCGGCATAACGCCCCGCCTGGGCCCGGCAACGGCGACAATGCTGAGTGGGGGTCCCGCCAACTCTTGCGTTGGCGGGCCAAATTGGGGGAATTCATGGAGGAAATCGGTTTGCGCACGTTCGCCGTGCTCATCGATGCAGACATGGTGCCAGCGGAGTTCGCCACTCCGGCGCTTGCCGCGCTCGGCGAGTGGGGCCAGCTCGCGATCAAACGGGCGTACGCCGACTGGAGCTCGCCGAACCGCGACTCCTGGATGGGCGAGCTGGGCAGGTACGCGATCACGCCGATGCCGAGCAAGGAGCATTCGCCTGGTCGTCACTCGGACACCCGAGCGCTGGTGATCCACGCCCTGGAGCTTCATGGCGCCGGGATCGTGGACGGTGTCGCGATCATCTGCGGCGACGACGCCTTCACACCACTGGCCGCCCGGCTGCGTGAGAGCTGGCGCGGTCGTGTTGGGGGCCGGCGGGACTGGGGTCTCGTCTGTTTTCGCCGACGTCTGCGACCACTACCTCGACCTCGGCAACCTGATGTCCGAGACCAACGCACATCGCACTGCCCGGGCGAGAGCCTCCATGGGCATGGCGCGCTCGGCCTGAACTCGGCCTGAACTCCGCCCTGAACTTCGGCCTGAACCGAGTGGACCAGGTCTGCAGGGCCCGTTCAGAGCGGGTAGGACTGCACGAACTCGGTGAGCCGTTTGAGCTGATCGGGGTCGGTCGAGGGGATCACGCCGTGGCCGAGGTTGAAGATGTGGCCCTTCGCGGAGCGGCCGGCCTCGATGATCTCGGCCGCTCGAGCCGTCATCACGTCGGTCGGTGCGAACACCAGCGTCGGGTCGAGGTTGCCCTGGACGGCACGGTCACCCACGAGCGGGATGGCGTCGACGAGCGGCGTACGCCAGTCGACACCGACCACGTCCGCGCCCGCCTCGCCCATGTCGGTGAGGAGGTTGGCGGTGCCGACCCCGAAGTGGATCCGAGGCACACCCAGCACTCCCGCATGGCCGAGCACGCCCGCCGAGTACGGCATCACCCGGGAGCGGTAGTCGGCGGGAGTCAGCGCACCCGCCCACGAGTCGAACAGCTGGATCGCCGAGGCACCGGCGGCCACCTGGATCTCGAGGTACGCCGCCGAGATGCCCGCGATCTTGCGCATCAGCGCATCCCAGACGTCAGGGGCCCCGAACATCATCGCCTTTGTCCTGGCATGGTCCTTGGACGGGCCGCCCTCGACGAGGTACGACGCCACGGTGAACGGCGCCCCGGCGAACCCGATCAGCGGCGTCGAGCCGAGCTCGCCGACCAGGGCGCGGACCGCGGCCGAGATGAACGGGACGTGCCCGGGCTCGAGGTCCGGGATCGCGGCCACGTCGGCAAGGGTGCGCACAGGTGAGGCCACGACGGGCCCCACGCCCGGCTTGATGTCGAGATCCACACCAACCGCCTTCAACGGCAGCACGATGTCGGAGAAGAAGATGGCCGCGTCGACGCCGTAGCGGCGGACGGGCTGGAGCGTGATCTCGGTGACCAGGTCGGGGTTCATGCAGGACTCGAGCATCCCGACGCCCTTGCGCAGCTCGAGATACTCGGGCAGCGACCGGCCCGCCTGCCGCATGAACCAGACCGGCGTGTGCCCTGCGGGCTCGCCACGGGCGGCGCGCAGGAACGCCGAGTCCATGATGTCGGGTGCGCGGGTCACCGCCGAATCTTCGCAGGTCAGGCGGCGTGGCGGTGCATCGGCCCTGTGGGGCCACGGCCTACTGTGGAGAACATGGTCGTCCGTCAGGAGACGCACCCGGGGACGGGTGCGGGCACCCAGCCGCCGGAGTTCCGGGCCGCTGTGGAGAGCATGCACGCCGCCCACCTGCGTCCCGAGATCTTCTGCGAGGAGATGCCCGCACCGCAGCGGATCGCCCCGTTCTCCGCGGCCCTGTCGGCCGACGTGACCGTCGACGGCGACGAGGTCGGGACCGGCCGCATCATCCTGCTGCACGACCCGGCCGGCAACGACGCCTGGGACGGCACCTTCCGCTGCGTCGCCTACGCCCGCGCCGAGATCGACCTCGAGCTCATCACCGACCCGATGCTCGGGGCCGTCGGCTGGTCGTGGCTGACCGAGGCGCTCGACGCCCACCAGGCCGCGTACGCCGCACCGTCCGGCACCGTCACCCGCGTCGCCACCGAGAGCTTCGGCAGCATGGCCGACGAACCCGGCACTGCGCAGCTGGAGATCCGCGCCTCCTGGACGCCGACCGACGTCCCCAACCTGGCCGCCCATGTGGAGGCCTGGGGCGAGCTGCTGTGCACGGCCGTCGGCCTGCCGCCCGTCCCCGAAGGAGTCACCGCGATGCCCAGCCGGCGCGGTCAACGCGGCCCGGGTCGATGACCGGAGCCATGAGCTCGAACAACGACGAGGTGGCCCCCGAGGCCCCCGAGGCCCCCGAGGCCGTCGAGGTGCCACTGCTGAAGCTTCGCGACGGGTTGGGTCCGATCGTCGACACCGAGCCCGCGCTTGCCCAGGTGTGCGCCGACCTGGCTGCCGGCACCGGCCCGGTCGCGATCGACGCCGAGCGGGCCTCGGGCTACCGCTACTCCGCCCGCGCCTACCTGATCCAGCTCCGCCGCGAGGGCTCCGGAACCGCGCTGGTCGACCCGGTCGCGTTCGCCTCGCTGGCGCCGTTGCAGACCGCGCTCGGCGACACCGAATGGATCCTGCACGCCGCCAGCCAGGATCTGCCCTGTCTCGCTGCGGTCGGCCTGCGCCCGGCGGCCTTGTTCGACACCGAGCTCGCCGGCCGCCTGCTGGGGTATCCACGCGTAGGGCTGGCCACCTTGGTCGAGACGATCCTGGGGCAGTTCATGCGCAAGGAGCACTCGGCCGTCGACTGGTCCACCCGTCCGCTACCCAGCGCCTGGTTGGAGTACGCCGCCCTCGACGTCGAGGTGCTGATCGAGCTGAAGGACATCCTCGAGCAGGAGCTGGTCGACGCCGGCAAGGACGAGTGGGCCCGCCAGGAGTTCGAGCACCTGCTCGACCACGAGGCGCCGATTCGCCACGAGCCGTGGCGCCGTACCTCGGGCCTGCACAAGGTACGCGGACGCCGGGCGCTGGCCGCCGTCCGTGAGCTCTGGGAGGAACGCGACCGGATCGCCCGCGAGCGGGACGTCACCCCCGGGCGCATCCTGCCGGACTCGGCGATCGTGGAGGCGGCGGTGGCCAACCCTCCCGACCGGGCCGCCCTGCTGGGCACCAAGGGATTCCACGGGCGAGGCGCCGAGCGCTACTCACGGCAGTGGGCGCAGGCGCTGGCCAACGCCCGTGAGCTGCCCGAGGACGCCCTGCCCACCCGCTCACCCCGGATCGACGGACCCCCGGTGGCCCGTACCTGGGCAGAGAAGGATCCCGTCGCGGCGCGGCGGCTCGCGATCGCGCGGACAGCGATCCACGAACTGGCCAGCGAGCACGGCCTCCCCGTGGAGAACATCGTGACTCCCGACTATCTGCGACGGGTCCTCTGGACGCCGCCGACCTCACGAGATGAGCAGTCGTTGCTTCAGGACGTGCCGAAGGCCCTGGCTGAGCTCGGTGCCCGTCAGTGGCAGATCGACCTGGTCACCCCGTTGTTGGTGGACGCGATCATCCGCGGCGAGCTCGAGCCCGAGGTGGAGCCCGAGCCGGATCCCGAGCCCGACGCTGGGGACTAGACGGTAGGGACTAGACGCTACGGACTGGGCGACTCGGAAACGGACTCCGGGTCCAGCACCGGCATCGAGTCGTGCGTCGATCAGCTCCGTCGCCGTGTCCAGGTCGAGCACTCCGACCGAGAACAGGCGGCGCAGGTCGCCCCCCACGGCAGCGTTGAGCTCCGGGTAGACGTCGAGCATCGGCAGCAGGACGATGCCGCGGATGGAGGCGCTGAACACCGAGGTGGTCTCCGGCAGCTGGCCAGGCTGGAGGAAAGCGTCGCTGGCCAACACCTTGAGGTTCGCGGGCACCAGGTAGCCCGCCTCGCGCCACCTTGCCGACCGCGTCGTCACTCGAGAGGTAGTAGATGAAGTCCGCGGCCGCGTCGGGGTCCTGCACCGTCCTTCGACATGCACAGGCCGGTCACGTCGCCGACGGTCCGCGCGTCACCCAACCTGGGCATCGCCATCAGGTCGAAGTTGAGGCCCGGGACGTTGCGCAGCTGGGGGATCAGCCCGCGAAAACCGGCGATCATCCCGAGCTTTCCGTCCTTGAACCACGCGAGCGGGCTCTTCCTCGCGAGCTGTTTGTCACTCAGGGCCACCCTCGAATCGCGCAGCAGCGCAAGCGTGGTCGCGAGGGCATCGCGAGTGTCCCCGTCGGAGAAGCTCAACGACGTCGGGTCTTCGGAGTCGTTGAAGACCTGGCCGCCGCCGGAGTGGATGAACGGCGCGAGTCCACGAAGAGTGGGGTCGATGTAGACGCCGGCGCTCCGGTCGCGGGCCGCGAAGCGAAATGCGCCGCGTCGGAGAACTCGTCGAAGGACCAGCCGCCCGGCCTGGACGGCACGTTGAGTCCTCGTCGCGCCATCCGCTCGAAGTCGATCAGGTCGGTGTTGTAGTACATGACCATCGGCGAGTAGCTGTAGGGCATGCACTGGAGGTCGTTGTCCTCGGAGAAGGCCCGAACCGCATCGATCAGATAGCCGTCACTGAAGTCCACGTCGCGGTCCGGTTGGTCGAGAAGCTCGCCCACCGGTTGGGTGAGATCGGCGTCGATGACAGAGCCGAGGTCGGGGCGCGAGACCAGGAACACGTCCGGAACCGACTCGCCGGACTCGAGCTTCTGGCGCTGTTCCTCGCGACTGCCCACCGAGACGAGGGTGACCTCCTTGGCAGGGTTGTCGCGATTCCACGAGTCGACGACCTCGCGATAGGCCTCAAGCTCTGGCGCCGGCCCGAACACGGCGAACGTCAGCTTGGCCGGGATCGTTGGAGTCGGTTCCTTCTTGGGCTCGTCGTCGGTGCAACCGGCAAGCAGGCCGGCCACGAGCGCCGCCGTACCAACCAGGGCCGCAAACCGGCGATTGCCGCGTCGAGCCCTCCGGGACAACCTCACGCACACGCTCCTTCGTCCTGCGTCCTCCCCCGAGGTCGCCCGTTCACCCTAGCCAAGCCCACCAGCGTCCTGCAGTTGGCTGGCAGCTCGGCCAGCAGTTGGTCAGGACGCTGGGATGAGAGGAGGGTGTTGCACGCCGGACCGGGAGCGCCTCACGGCGCGTGGCCGCTCGCAGCGGCTAATTTTGGGACCCGGGGCTGCCGCGGTCCGGCGTGCAGCAGCAGTGTAATTGGTCAGCGGCAATCTCTCCACCAAACGGCCGCGCCGGCGGTCGCTGGTCGAGCGTGTCGTCGCTGGTCGAGCCTGTCGAGACCATGGCGCCACGCTCAGGCCAGTTCGGAGCGCAGCTCCAGGTGGGCAGCGGTCTCGAGCTGCTCGGCGAGCGTGAGCATCTGCACCGCGTTGGGCTCGCTGCGTACGGCGCGTCCCGCGGCAACCACCCTCGCGAAGGCCGAGGCGCGCAGGAGTACGTCGGCGAACTCACCCTCGGCGATCCCGCGCAGCACCTCGTCGGTCATCGCCTTGAGCTGGTCCGGACCGGGTGGGTCGGCCACCCCGGCGACGACCTGCGCGAACTGGGCGCTGCCCCGACCGGACTCGAACTGCCGGGAGGCCAGCGTGGGGTCGGCGTACACCCAGGCACGCAGCACGTAGAGCCGGAACAGGCAGCCCGCCAGCGAGTCCGCGGGAGAGCCGGCCCAGACGTCGGCGAGCGTCTCCAGTCCCTCGGTGTCGGCGAGTCGCAGGACGCGGTCCGCGATCTGGGCATCGGTGCTGTCGTGCGCCCCGCGCACCAGAAGGGTCGCCGCGCGATCGGCCGCCTCGCTGACGAGCGCGGGGTCCGTGCCGCCGACGATCGACTCCAGGACTTCCGCGCCGGGAAGAGCCGGGACGGTGGTAGCTGCGGGTCATTGGGTCAGGCTACGTCGGATCCGGGCGTCGCTGACGGCAAACGCGGTGCCGAGGTGCTGCGCCCACAACGAGACCCGGTACTCCTCGAGCATCCACCGGATCCTCCGCAGCTCCGCGCCGGGCGGTCGGCCCTCCGGGAGGGCGGCGACCCGGTTGAGCCAGGCTTCCTGGAGTTCGGCCAGCTGAGCCATCAGCTGTCGGTCGCGGTTGACCTGGGCCTCGAGCCGCTCGCGCCGGTGGTCGATGGCCTGGCAGTAGCGGGGGTAGTGGCGGAGCTGGACGCTGCCGGCCTCGCGCGACGAACCCTCGCGCGAACAGCCGTCCGAGCTGCGCTTTCATGTCGGTCAGGGCCGGGAGGGTCGCCAGATCGGCCCGTCCGGACAGCAGCCGGTCAGTGTGCCGCCACGCCTCGAGGGCCCGCATCGCGTCCTCGAGCACCCTGCGGACCTGGGCCGTGTGGTCCACGGCGGCGCCGACGAGCAGGTCGTCGAAGGCCTGCTCGTCCCGCACGACCGGTTGGGCGTCCACCACTGCCTGCACGGCGGCCGCCCGGCAGTCCGCGATCAGCTCGGCCACCGTGGGGTACGGCGAGCTGGCGAGCGCGAGCTTCTCGGTGTTGCCGAGCCCGTCGAGGACGGTTTTCGTCGGGTCTTCCCCGTGCTGGTCCAGCCCGAGCAGCACCAGCCGTCGTACTCCGAGCCGGTGCCGGGCGTCGGCCTCGTCCTCCGAGCCGAAGACCTGCAGACCCACCGTGGACCCCTCGTCGACCAGCGCCGGACAGCCGCGGACCTCGTGGCCGGCGCGGGTCCACGTGCTCGATTCGCGACGGTGCCGAACGTCCAGGTCGTCTGGCCGGTGGCGGACAGCCCGGAGTCCGCAGCAACCTCCGCCATGGCCTGGGCGAACCTCGGCCGCAGTGGCTCCTTCAACGCCTCGAGGTCCTTGCCGCGGGCCTGCTCACCGCCGTCGTCGTCGACGATCCGGAAGGTGGGTTTCAGATGCTCCGGGACCTTGGTCCAGTCCCACGCAGCACGGGGTACGACGACCCCGGTCGAGGCCCGGAAGTGGCGTTCGAGCGCGTCGAGCAACGGCTCGTCACCTGCCGGAACTGCTTTCAGGAACTCGCGGGCGTGGTTGGGCGCCGGCACGAAGTTGACCCGAAGCTGCTTGGGCAGGCTGCGAACCAGAGCGGTCACGAGCTCCTCGCGCAGCCCCGGCACGCCCCAGGAGAAGTCGTCGGCAGCGACCCGGTTCAGCGTCGCCACGGGTACGTCGATGGTCAGGCCGTCATCGGCAGCACCGGGCTCGAAGTGGTAGCTGATCGGGAAGTCCAGCTCCGGTTGCTGCCAGCGGGTCGGGAAGTCCGCTTCCCGGATCTGCTCGGCCGTGTCGTGGGTGAGCATCGCGGGGTCGAAGGTCAGGAGCTCCGGGCGCCGCTGGCGTTCCCGCTTCCACCATTGGTCGAAGTGCGCGCCGCTGACCACGTCGGCGCCGATGCGCGCGTCGTAGAACTCGAACAAGGTGTGTTCGTCGACGACGATGTCGCGGCGTCGGGCCCGGTGCTCCAGCTCCTCGGCCTCCTCGAGGAGCCGCAGGTTCTTCTCGTAGAACTTGTGCCGCGTCGACCACTCGCCGTACACCAGGGCGTGGCGGATGAAGAGCTCCCGGCTGAGCTCGGCGTCGATCTTCCCGTAGGCCACGAGTCTGTCGGCGACGAGCGGTACGCCGTACAAGGTGGCGCGCTCGTAGGCCATCACCGAGGCCCGCTTCTTCGACCAGTGCGGCTCGGAGTAGGACCGCTTCACGAGGTCGCCGCCCAGCCGCTCTGCCCACTCGGGCTTGATCGCCGCGTTCTGCCTGGCCCACAACCTGCTGGTCTCCACGAGCTCGCCGGCCATCAGGAACTGCGGGTTCTTCCCCCGCAGCCCGCTGCCGGGGAAGATCGCGAACCTCGCCCCGCGGGCACCGAGGTACTCCCGCGGTCCACGCTTCGCGCCGGTCGAGCCTGTCGAGCCCCGCTCCTCGAGCAGACCGATGTGGGACAGCAGCCCGGACAGCAGCGCCTGGTGGATGCCATCCGCGTCGTACGGCGCACCTCCAGCCTGGGAGCGGGCGCCGTCTTCCCGGTGGTTGAGGCGATGTCCTGAGGAGGCGCGCCAGCGCCGTCTCGAAGGAGGCGCTGGAGGGCGCGCTAGCGCCTGTCTCGAAACCCATCTCCTTGCAGACCTGGCGCAGCTGCGACTCGAAGTCCTGCCACTCGCGCACCCGCAGGTAGTTGAGGAACTCCCGCTTGCACATCCGCCGGAACGCGCTCGAGCTCAGCTCGCGCTGCTGTTCGCGGACGTAGCGCCAGAGGTTGAGCCAGGTCAGGAAGTCGCTTCCCTCGGCCTTGAACCGCGCGTGCTGCTGGTCGGCCTGGGCCTGGAAGTCGGCCGGTCGCTCTCTGGGGTCCTGCAGGCTCAGGGCCGCGGCGATCACGATGACCTCACGCAGGCAGCCGAGCCGATCGGCCTCCAGGATCATCCGGGCCAGCCGCGGGTCGATCGGCAGCCGCGCCAGCCGCCGACCGAGCTTGGTGAGTCCCGGTGCCAACGCGCCGAGCTCCTCGAGCAACTGGACGCCGGCCGCGACGTTGCGCTTGTCGGGAGGGTCGAGGAACGGGAACCGGGCCAGGTCGCCGAGGCCGAGGGAGGCCATCTGAAGGATCACGCTGGCCAGGTTGGTACGAAGGATCTCCGGGTCGGTGAACTCGGGACGCCCGTCGAAGTCCTCCTCGGAATAGAGCCGGATCGCGACCCCGGCCTCTACCCGTCCGCAGCGGCCGGACCGCTGGTTGGCGCTGGCCTGGCTGATCGCCTCGATCGGCAGGCGCTGCACCTTGGTCCGCGCCGAGTAACGGCTGATCCGGGCCACGCCGGTGTCCACGACGTACCGGATGCCGGGCACGGTGAGCGAGGTCTCGGCGACGTTGGTCGCGAGCACGACCCGACGGCCGGTGTGGCGTTCGAACACCTTGTGCTGTTCGGCGGCGGACAGCCGCGAGTACAGCGGCACGACCTCCAGCCCCGACCGTCGCCGATCGAGCTTGCTCGATCGAGATCACCAAGCGCGTCGGCGGTGTCCCGGATCTCCCGCTCACCGGGCAGGAACACGAGGATGTCGCCGGGACCCTCCGCCGAGAGCTCGTGTACGGCGTCCACGATCGCCTCGGTCTGGTCCCGGACGACCGGCTCGCCCTCCTCGTCCTCCTCGGGAAGGGCGACGAGCGGCCGGTAGCGAACCTCGACCGGGTAGGTGCGGCCGGAGACCTCGATGATCGGCGCGGGCCGACGTTCGGTGGTCGAGCCTGTCCCGTCGGTGGTCGAGCCTGTCGAGACCACTTCCGCGAAGTGGGCGGCGAACCGCTCCGGGTCGATGGTTGCCGAGGTGATGATGACCTTGAGGTCCGGCCGCTTCGGCAACAGCCGTCTGAGGTAGCCAAGGATGAAGTCCACGTTGAGGCTGCGCTCGTGGGCCTCGTCGATGATCAGGGTGTCGTAGCGTCGCAGCATCCGGTCTCGCTGAAGCTCGGCGAGCAGGATGCCGTCGGTCATCAGCTTGACCCTGCTGGCCTTCGAGGTCCGGTCGGTGAACCTGACCTGATAGCCGATCACATCGCCCAGCGCGGTCTCGAGCTCCTCGGCGATCCGCTCGGCGACGGAGCGGGCGGCGATCCGGCGGGGCTGGGTGTGGCCGATCAGCTGACCTCCGGCGCCCCCGGCGCCGCGGCCGAGCTCGAGGCAGATCTTCGGCAGCTGCGTGGTCTTCCCTGACCCGGTCTCGCCGGCGACGATGACGACCTGGTGGTCACGGATGGCCGCCGCGATGTCGTCGCGACGTGCGCTGACTGGCAGCTGGGGCGGGTAGGAGATCTGCACAACGCGCGCCATTCTCCCCCACCGAGACCGTTGACACCGAGCCTGCTCGCGCCTACTCTCCTCAACTAATAGGAAACTTACCTAACAGTTAAGGAGTGGCGTGACCCGCGAACCCGGCACTCCTCGACTGCTGCGGTCGATCAACGACCGGGCGGTCCTCGACCTGCTGCTCAACCAGGGCGCGCTGTCCCGACCGACGCTGGGCGAGCTCACGGGTCTGTCGAAGCCGACCATGTCGCAGATCCTCACGCGACTCGAGAGCGTCGGGCTGGTGCGGACGGGCGGAAGCAGCCCGGGCCGGCCGGGCCCCAACGCCATGCTCTACGAGATCGACCCGAGCGCGGCGTACGTCGGGGGCCTCGACGTCACCCCCCAGCGGATCAGGGCCGCGGTCGCGGACATCACCGGCCGGACCGTCGGCGAGTACGAGCTCGCGACGCCGGGCCGGGACGCCAGCGACACGGTTGCGCGGGTCATGAAGACCGTCGACGGCGCCTGCGGCGAGGCCGGACTCGCCCGCACCCGACTGCATCAGCTGATGATCGGCACGCCCGGTGCGTTCGACCCGGGCACCCAGCGGCTCCGCTACGCGCGCCACCTGCCCGGCTGGCACGACCCTCATCTGCTCAGCCAGCTCCGCCGCGCGCTCGAGATCCGGATCGAGGTCGACAACGACGTCAACCTCGCGGCGGTGGCCGAGCTCAGCCTCGGGGCCGCACAGGGCTGCGACAACTTCGTGCTGCTCTGGGGTGAGGAGGGCGTCGGCGCGGCAATGGTGATCGAAGGGCGGCTGCACCGCGGCTTCACGGGAGGCGCTGGTGAGGTGGGCTTCCTGCCGCTGCCGGGGACCCCGCTCGTTCGCAACGTCGGGGTCAACAACGCCGGAGGCTTCCAGGAGCTCGTCGGCGCCAAGGCGGTGCTGAAGCTGGCTCGTGCGCACGGTATCCGCGCGTCCACCGCGGAGAACGCCGTCAGGTCGGCGCTGCGCACGTCCGCGACAGGCGACCCGTTCCTGGCCGAGCTGGGCCAGCGGCTCGCGGTCGGTCTCGCTGCGATCGTCTCGGTGCTCGACCCGGAGCTCGTCATCCTCTCCGGCGGTGTGCTCAGTGAGGGTGGGGGCCGCCTGCGGGAGATCGTCCGAGGGGAGCTGCACGACCTGTCGCTGTGCCGGCCGCGGATCGAGTTGACCGACGTACCGGCAGACCCGGTTCTCAAGGGCGCGCTCCACGCGGCCCTGCGCGCCACCCGCGATCTCGTCTTCAACACCAATGACCCGGCCACCGGTGGAAGGACCGTCCCCGAGTGACCGCCCAATTCAAGGTCCGATCGAAACCGACTGGAGAATCGCCATGGCCCTTCCGAAACGAATCCTCGCCGCATCCGCGGTAGCGGCCACGCTCACGTTGCTGGCCAGCGCCTGCACCGGGAGCACCAAGGGCAGCGCGGAGGACGACCCCAGCGACGAGGTCACGATCACGTTCTGGCACGGCTGGAGTGCCGAGAGCGAAGTCAAGGCCATCCAGGAGAACGTCGACGCGTTCGAGAAGGAGTACCCGAACATCACCGTGAAGGTCGTCGGCAACATCACCGACGACAAGATCAACCAGGCGCTTCGAGCCGGTGGCGACAACGCTCCCGACGCGGTCTCGTCGTTCACGACCGACAACGTCGGCAAGTTCTGCACCTCCGACGTCTTCGTCGACCTCGCTCCGTTCCTGGAGAAGTCGGACATCGACCCGGAGGAGACCTTCCCCAAGCCGCTGCTCGACTACACCCAGTTCGAGGGCGAGCGGTGCACGCTCCCGTTGCTCAGCGACGCCTACGGTCTCTACTACAACAAGGACGCCTTCAAGGAGGCCGGCATCAAGAGCCCGCCCAAGACGCTCTCGGAGTTCGAGAAGGTCGCCCTCAAGCTGACGAAGGAGAAGGGCGACACCTACTCGCAGCTCGGGTTCATGCCGACCTACCACGGCTACGAGACCACGACGACGCACTTCGCCTCCATGTGGAACCCGACGTACTTCGACGAGAACGGCAAGTCGACGGTCGCCACCGATCCGGCGTTCCCCGCGATGCTCAGCTGGCAGAAGGGCCTTGTCGACGCGCTCGGCGGCTACGACAAGCTCGAGAAGTACCGGACGACCTTCGGTGACGAGTGGGGCGCCAAGCACCCGTTCCACACCGGGCAGGTCGCGATGCCGCTCGACGGCGAGTGGAGGGCCGGGTTCATCGAGGACGCCGGCGTCGACTTCGAGTTCGGCGTGGCCCCGTTCCCGGTGCCCGACGACCAGGCCGACACCTACGGCAAGGGCTACCTCTCCGGCACGATCATCGGGATCGCCAGCACCAGCAAGAAGCAGAACGCGGCCTGGGAGCTCGTGAAGTACCTCACCACCGACACCGATGCCGTCGTGAGCTTCGCGAACGCGATCCACAACGTCCCCTCGACGAACGCCGCGCTCGAGTCACCCGACCTCGCAGAAGTCTGAGGCGATGGAGACGTTCATCGGGATCGCCGCAGAACCCCGACAGCAACACGACGCCGGCCAGCTCCAACGGCGGCGCCTACCAGCTGACCCTGCAGGATGTGGGCTTCCGCTACGAGTCCGGCAAGGAGACCGACCTGCAAGCGGGCCTCGAGAAGGCCGCCGAGCAGATCGACACCGACGTCGAACAGGCTGGGTAACGCATGGCGACCGCATCCCCGAGCCTGCGGTCCAGAAAGCGACGGGAGGCCACGCGCACCGTGGCCTTCCTGTCGCCCTGGCTGCTCGGCACGGGACTGTTCTTCCTGTACCCGCTCGCGGCCACGGTCTACTTCTCCTTCATGAGCTACGACGGGTTCACCCCGCCGACACCCAACGGGCTGGACAACTGGAAGTACGTCTTCGAGGACTACCCGTTCTTCTGGCCGGCCCTGGAGAACACCCTGTGGCTGGTGGTGGTGATGGTGACGCTGCGGGTGATCTTCGGCCTGAGCATCGGCATGCTGATCACGAAGATCAAGCTGGGTGCGGGGGTGCTGCGCACGCTGTTCTACATCCCCTACCTGGCACCGCCGGTTGCGGCGACGATGGCGTTCGCCTTCCTGCTCAACCCCGGCACCGGACCGGTCAACGTCCTGCTCGGCAAGGTCGGGTCTCTACCAACCGGGCTGGTTCAACGACCCGACCTGGTCCAAGCCGGCGTTGACCATGCTTGCCCTGTGGGGCATCGGCGACCTGATGGTGATCTTCATGGCGGCGCTGCTCGACGTCCCGAAGTCGCAGTACGAGGCGGCCGAGATCGACGGAGCGGGGCCGTGGGCCCGATTCCGCTACATCACGTTGCCCAACATCTCGCCGATCGTGCTGTTCGCGGTCGTCACCGGGATCATCCAGACGATGCAGTACTACACGCAGCCACTCGTCGCGGGGAAGGTCGCCAGTGGCGTCATCGGCGGCTCGGGACAGCAGTTCGAACCCGGCTATCCCGAGAAATCGACGCTGACCCTGCCTCAGCTGGTCTACAACCTCGGCTTCCAGCGCTTCGACACCGGTTCCGCCTGCGTGATCGCGCTGGTGCTGTTCGCCCTCTCCATGGTGTTCACCGTCCTGCTCATGCGCCGGAGCTCCGGCCTACTCGGGGAGGCCTGAGCCATGTCGACAGATGTCACACCTGTAGGACTGGCGGGCCTGGCCAAGACCAGCACGCTCGGGACGCCGACGTCGGGACCACCCCGACGGGTCAAGCTCGAGTGGGTCGCCACGCACGTCGTCGGCATCAGCCTCGGGCTGATGTTCCTGCTGCCGTTCGTCTTCATCTCGCTGACGGCGGTGATGAGCGACCAGCAGACCCTGACCCGTGACCTGTGGCCACGGACCTGGGAGTGGCACAACCTGGTCGACGTCTGGAAGACGCCCGGGTTCCTGACCTGGTGGCGAAACACCATCATCTACGCGGGGCTGGGCACCCTTCTGACCATCGTGTCGAGCTACCCGGTGGCGTACGCGCTGGCCCGGTTCAAGTTCCGTGGGCGCACCCTGGCGATGGGGGTCGTGATCGCGACCATGATGCTTCCGCCACAGGTCGTCACGGTGCCGATGTACCTCGTCTGGGCCCAGCAGTTCCATCTCACCGGGTCACTCTGGCCGTTGATCATCCCGCTGGCCTTCGGCGACGCCTTCTCGATCTTCCTGCTCCGGCAGTTCCTGTTGACGATCCCGTCCGAGTACGTCGATGCCGCCAAGGTCGACGGCTGCAGTGACTTCAAGGCGATGCTGCACGTCGTCATCCCGATGACGAAGCCGGCCATCGCGGCGGTTGCGCTGTTCCAGTTCTTCTACTGCTGGAACGACTACTTCGGGCCACAGATCTACGCCAGCGAGAACGCCGGCGCCTGGACCTTGAGCTACGGGCTCGAGTCCTTCAAGGGCGGCGCACCACACCGACTGGAACCTCACCATGGCCGCGACCCTGATGGTGATGGCGCCGGTGATCATCTTGTTCTTCTTCGCACAGAAGGCCTTCATCGAAGGCGTGACCCTGACAGGAGTTAAGGGATGAAGCTGACAGTCGTGGGTGGCGGATCGACGTACACCCCTGAGCTGGTCGACGGGCTGGGCCGGCTCCGCGACGACCTCGAGGTCGACGAGCTGGTCCTCATGGACACCTCGCCGGACCGGCTCGCGCTCGTCGGCGGCGTGTCGCAACGGATCCTGACGACCTTGGGCCACCCGGCGAAGGTCACGACGTCGACCGACCTTGCCGCCTCGGTCGAGGACGCGGACGCGGTTCTGCTTCAGCTGCGCGTGGGTGGGCAGGCGACCCGGAACGACGACGAGACCTGGCCACTCGACTGTGGCTGTGTCGGGCAGGAGACGACGGGTGCCGGTGGGCTGGCGAAGGCGCTGCGAACCGTGCCGGTCGTCCTGGACATCGCCGAGCAGGTCAGGAAGACCAACCCCAACGCCTGGATCGTCGACTTCACCAACCCCGTCGGCATCGTGACCCGCGCCCTGCTTCAGGCGGGCCACCGGGCAATCGGTCTGTGCAACGTGGCCATCGGGTTCCAGCGGCGCTTCGCCGCGATGCTCGACGTGGAGCCCGAGCGCATCGGCCTCGACCACGTCGGCCTCAACCACCTGACCTGGGAGCGCGCCGTGCTTCTGGACGGCTTCGACGTGTTGCCGAAGCTCTTGGCCGAGCATCTCGAGGCGGTCGCCGACGAGATCGAGCTGCCCGCGTCCGTCGTCGACCGGCTCCAGTCGGTTCCGTCGTACTACCTCAGATACTTCTACGCCCACGACGAGGTCGTCCGCGAGCTGAGGAGGAGGCCGTCGCGGGCGATGGAGGTGGCGGCGATCGAGAAGCGGCTGCTCGACCTGTACGCCGACCCCACCGTGGTGACCAAGCCGGTCGAGCTGGAGAGCCGGGGCGGGGCGTACTACTCCGAGGCGGCGGTGGCCCTGGTGTCGTCCCTGCTGGGGCGCGGGGCGCAGGCGGGCGAGACGGCGGTGCACGTGGTCAACGTCGCCAACAACGGCACCATGCCGTTCCTCGACGACGACCACGTGATCGAGGTGTCGGCCCGGGTCGCATCCGCAGGCGCGGAGCCGCTGCCGGTGGCGCCCGTCGAGCCGTTGTACGCCGGCCTGATCGGCCACGTGGCCGCCTACGAACGGCTGGCCCTCGAAGCAGCCGTCGAGGGTGGTCGTGGCCGGGTGTTCGACGCGCTGCTCGCGCACCCGCTGGTGGGTCAGATCGAGCTCGCCGAGCAGCTCACCGACAGCCTGCTCGCGCACAACCGCGACTTCCTCGAGTGGGCCTGATGTCCTCCGATCTCGGTCGGCGATCTCGGATCCTGTTCCTGGCGTGCTCGCGATCGACGCCGGCAACAGCAAGACCGATGTCGTGCTCGTCGCACCCGACGGCACCGTGCTCGGCCGTGCCCGCGGTGGCGGCTTCCGGCCCCACGTGGTCGGGCCGGGCGCGGCGGTCACCGGGCTCGAGCCGCTGCTGGACGAGGTCGCCCAGGCGGCTGGGGTCACGAGGCGACCGGGCGAACCCTGGGTCGCCCACGTCTCGGCCTGCCTCGCCAACGCCGACCTGGACGTCGAGCTCGAGCGCCTCCAGCGCCAGTTCGAGCAGCGCGGCTGGGGAACCACGACGTACGTCGGCAACGACACGTTCGCACTGCTGCGGGCCGGCATCGACGCGCCCCCGGGTGTCGCTGTGGTCTGCGGCGCCGGGATCAACTGCTCCGGCCTGCTCGCCGACGGTCGGACCGCCCGGTTCGCCGCCCTCGGGAAGATCTCAGGCGACTGGGGCGGCGGCGCGTTCCTCGCGCAAGAAGCCATGTGGTGGGCGTCGCGGGATGCCGACGGGAGGGGGCCGGAAACGTCCCTGGCCAAGATCCTGCCGGCCCACTTCGGGTCGTCGGACATGGCAGCGCTCCTCGAGGCCGTCCACCTCGGCGTGATCTCCGACAGCCGCCTGCACGAGGCGGCTCCGTTGCTGTTCGAAGCTGCCGACGGGGGCGACCACGTGGCGATCTCGATCGTGCTGCGGCAGGCGGACGAGATCGTGGCGCTCGCCGTCTCGGCGCTGCGTCGCCTCGACCTGCTGGACGCGCCCGTCGACGTGATCCTCGGCGGCGGCGTGCTCACCGCCGGGCACACCCTCCTCCTCGATGCGATCGACTCCGCTTTGACCGGCCTGGCGCCCAAGGCCGTCGCTCGCGTGGTGACCGCACCTCCCGTGGTGGGAGCCGCGCTGCTCGGCCTGGACCGGATCGGTGCCGCCCCCGATGCCCATGCCCGGCTCCGCGCCGCCTTCCAGCCCTGACCCCTCCCTCCACCCGAGTCGTCGTAAGTTACGACGACTCGGCGGCTGGCGTGGCGGTGAGTCGTCGCAAATCCTCGAGTCGTCGTAAGTTACGACGACTCGGCGTCATCGAGGTTCTCCAGCAGCTGCTTGAGGAGACGACGCAGCTCGGTGGCGTCGGTGGAGCTCATCGAGAGTGACCGCACCAAGGCGCCGGGGACGTGGGCGACCCGGTCCCGCATCTGCCAACCCTCGTCGGAGACTTCCAGCAGCACCCGTCGTTCGTCGGTGGAGTCCCGCCGACGTACGACGTGGCCGGCCGCCTCCAGCCGCTTGAGCAGCGGGGTCAACGTGCCGGAGTCGAGGCGGAGCCGGGCACCGAGCTCGCCGACGGTGATCGGCTGTTCGGCTCCCCACAGGGCGAGCATCGTGAGGTACTGCGGATAGGTGAGCCCGACCTCGTCGAGGAGCTGTGCGTAGGTGCGAGTCACGGCCCGGGTCGCGGCGTACAACGGGAAGCAGATCTGGACGTCGAGGTCGAGCTGGGAGTAGCCGGGTGTGCGTTGCGTCATACTCGCCATTCTAGCTTGCATTATTTAATTGTGCGCAATATAGTTGTGGACATGAAGCCACTCTACACAACCACAGCAGTCGCCACCGGCGACGGCCGCAACGGCCACGTCCAGACCATCGACGGCATCCTCGCTGCACCCGTCCGGACTCCCAAGGAGCTCGGCGGCGAAGGCGGCGCCACCAACCCCGAGCAGCTGTTCGCTGCCGGCTACGCCGCGTGCTTCCACTCGGCCCTCAAGCTCGTTGCCGGAAAGGCGAAGGCCGACACCACCGACTCCGAGGTCGTCGCAGACGTCTCCCTCGGCATGCTCGAGACCGGCGGCTTCGGTCTGACCGCGAACCTCGAGGTGAGCCTGCCGGCGCTCGACCGCGACACCGCCGAGCAGATCGTCGCCCAGGCCCACCAGGTCTGCCCCTACTCCAACGCCACCCGCGGCAACATGCAGGTCACCCTCAACGTCGCCTGACCAGACTCCGACCAGCCATGCCCGGCGGCCACCTCTGTGGCCGCCGGGCATCTCGTTTTCTGCCGCCGTTCCCGCTGCGTCGACCGGCAGTTTTCGACCAATTGGCGCGCTGCGACAGCGACCCACAGGGAACGCACAGCAAGACCACAGGCAACGTCGGTAGTGGTGCTGGACAGTGATCCCATGGAACTCACCCGGGCCGACGGCTCGTCGCTGCGCGTGCTGGTCGTCGACGACGAGGTCAACATCGCCGAGCTGATCTCGATGGCGTTGCGCTACGAGGGCTGGGAGACCCTGCAGGCGCACAGCGGCACCCAAGGCCGTGAGCTGCGCGAAGCAGTTCGATCCCGACGCTGTCGTGCTCGACATGATGCTGCCCGACTTCGACGGCCTGGAGGTGCTGCGGCGGCTGCGCGGGCACCGGCCCGACGTGCCGGTGCTGTTCCTGACCGCCCGGGACTCGGTCGAGGACCGGGTGGCCGGCCTGACCGCGGGCGGCGACGACTACGTGACCAAGCCGTTCTCCCTCGAGGAGGTGGTGGCGCGGCTGCGCGGACTGATGCGCAGGTCCGGCGCCCAGCACGCCGCCTCGACCTCGGTGCTGTCCGTGGGTGACCTGACCCTGGACGAGGACAGCCACGAGGTGATCCGCGCCGGGGAGGAGATCGCCCTCACGGCGACCGAGTTCGAGCTGCTGCGGTTCCTGATGCGCAATCCCCGCCGGGTGCTCTCCAAGGCGCAGATCCTCGACCGGGTCTGGAACTACGACTTCGGCGGCCAGGCCAACGTGGTCGAGCTCTACATCTCCTACCTGCGCAAGAAGATCGACGCCGGCCGCCACCCGATGATCCACACGATGCGCGGCGCGGGCTACGTGCTCAAGCCATGATGAAGTCCCTGTCCTCCCGGCTGGTCCTCACGGCCGTCCTGCTGGTGGCAGTGGTCTCTCTTCTCATCGGTACGACGACCACGCTGATCATGCGCGACAACCTGACCGACCGGCTCGACAGCCAGGTCCGCGCACGAGGCTCGACGCGCTTCACCGACGGCCACCTGCCGGGGCCCGTCCGGACGGCGCGAGAGCAGCGGCTCGATGACCCGGAACGTCGGGCCGGGACAGCTGATCGCCGTCCTGACTGACCATCCGCAAGGGCGAGGTCCCGAGCGAGACACCGGATCGACGAGCCGCTGTCCATCAGCGCGCTCGACCAGCTCGGCGACGTCCCGTCGACGGTGAGGTACCCGCAGCGTGACCTGGCGGGGCTCGGGTCACTACCGGTTGATCGCGGTCGGGACGCGACGTTCCGTGACCGAACAGCGGCCACGTTCCGACCGCGACCCTCGGTCGTCGGCCTGCCCGCCAGAGGACGTCGACGACACGATCGCCAGCCTGATCTGGTGGGAGGCGCTGCTCGGCCTGCTCGGAGTCCTGGCGGCCGGGCTGGCCGGCGCGGTCGTCGTACGCCGCCAATTGGCGCCCTTGCGCGAGGTCGCGACCACCGCCCAGGAGGTGGCCGCGATGCCCCTGGACTCCGGCGAGGTCGACCTGTCACCGCGGGTGTCCAACCCCGACGAGGCCACCGAGGTCGGACAGGTGGGGGCCGCGCTCAACAACCTGCTGGCCCACGTCGAGACGTCACTGGCCGCCCGACACCGCTCGGAGCAGCAGGTGCGCCAGTTCGTCGCCGACGCCTCCCACGAGCTGCGGACCCCCCTCTCCACGATCCGGGGGTACGCCGAGCTGTCCCGCCGGACCCCCGACGACGCGCCGGCGTTGTCCTCGTCACTGGCCAAGGTGTCGACCGAGGCGGACCGGATGACCTCCCTGGTCGATGACCTCTTGCTGCTGGCCCGCATCGACTCCGGTCGACCGCTCGCAGCCGACCGCGTCGATCTGACCCGGCTGCTCCTCGAAGCCGTCGGCGACGCCCGGGTGGTCGGACCGGCTCACCAGTGGCGGCTGGAACTGCCCGACACCCCGCTGGAAGTGGTCGGCGACGAGCAACGGCTCCATCAGGTGGTGACCAACCTGCTGACCAACGCCCGTCGACACACGCCGGACGGCACCACCGTGCGGGTCTCGGCGCAGAAGAGCCAGGGGGCGATCGAGGTCGTGGTGGCCGACGACGGGCCGGGTTTCCCGGCCGGCATGGATCCGTTCGAGCGGTTCACCCGCGGTGATGCCGCCCGCACCCGAGGATCGGGTGGGGTCGGGCTCGGGCTCTCGATCGTGGCCGCGATCATGCGCGCTCACGGCGGCGACGTGCGGCTGGAGAACACCCCGGGGTCAACCCGGATCGTGGTTCGCATTCCGGATATTTCGCCCGATTGACGTTCATTTTGCGGAATGAGCGGGTGCGACGGCGCGAACTGGGTACTGGTCCTTTCGAGGGTTGCCGGAGCATCGAGCACCGGCTTGAACAGGAGAACAGACAATGACGTTTCTGTTGTTGATTATCGCCGCGGTCCTGGTGATCGCGGGCATCGTTTCGATCGTTCGCGGGCAGATCCTCTGGGGTGCGGTGCTGATCATCGTCGGGCTGCTGGTCGGTCCCGGTGGGGTGAGCATCTTCAGCTGAGTGCTGCGAGGCCGCCCGCTCCGGCTGAAGCGAGCGGCTGCGGCCCCGAGTGCTCAGTCCCGCGTGATCGGGCTGGCCAGGCGCCGTACCTCCCGGCTCTGGGCACGGAACACAGCCGCAGGACGACCCCGACCCACCGGCGAGTGGCGGGTCTTGCCCGTCGGCTCGACGAAGTCCTCGGTGTACTTGACCTTGCGCTGGAAGTTGCCGGGATCCAGCTCGCGACCCCAGGTCACCTCGTAGACCTTGCGCAACTCGCTCAGCGTGAACTCCTCACCGACGAAGGCCGTGGCCAGGGTCGTGTACTCCAGCTTGTTGCGGGCGCGCTCCACCCCGTCGGCCAGGATCCCATGGTGGTCGAAGGCAAGTTTCGCCTCGGTCAGCTCGGAGACCGGTCGCCAACTGGCGGACACGGTGTCGCTGCCCGCCCGCGGCATCGGGGCATCCGGAAGCACGGCCAGCCAGGCCACGCTGACGACGCGGCCACGGGGGTCGCGCCGTGGGGTGCCATAGGTCCGGAGCTGTTCCAGTACGACGCTGCCGGTGCTCACCCCGGTCTCCTCGCGAAGCTCTCGCACGGCGGCGGCTCTTGATGTCCTCCTTGGGACCCACGAAACCGCCGGGAAGGGCCCACCTGCCCTTGTGTGGGGTCTGCCCGCGCTTGATCACCAAGGCACGGAGCTCGTCGTCGATCAGGGTCAGCACGACAATGTCGACCGTGACGTAGAAGATCGGGTAGTCGCTGGTGTACACCATGAGCCACCGTAACTTGTCCGGCTGACAAGTAGCAATGGTCTCGACACGGTCGCTGCGCGACCTGCTCGACCCAGGGTTCGAGCCGGGTCCTATCCCGTGACACCAAGACGGTGAGCGATCCGCGCGGCGTCCTGGCGTCCGGAGACGTCGAGCTTGCGCAGGATGTTCGACACGTGGACCGAGGCGGTCTTCACGCTGATGAACATGGCGTCCGCGATCTCCTTGTTGCTGTGGCCGGCAGCGAGCGCGGCGAGCACCTCGCGCTCGCGGGTCGTCAGCCCGTAGGCCTCGAAGGCGGCTTCGTCGGCCGCCTCGGCTGCCGACTCGGCGGCATCGGCGGAATCGGTGCGCTCGACGGGCTGCGGCAGGTCCACCCGGTACCACGTCGCCATGGACTCCAGCTCGTCGACGAGCCGCGCGGCCCCGATCCCCAGCGCCGCCGTGTGGACGTCGCGCAACGCCTTGGTCGAGGTGGCGCTGACGCCGTCACCGAGCAGAGCCTCTGCCCTGCGCCAGCCTGCGTACGCCGCGGGGAGCGGTCGGCCGATCCCGGCCCAGGCCTCCGCCACCTGAGCCCAGAGCTCCGCCGCCGGCTCCTCGTCGAGACGTGCCCGCTCGGCCTCGCAGAGCAGGCCCAGCGCCCGACTCTCCGGCAGCATCGCCTCACCGGCCTGCTTCTGGATGTCGTCCCGCAGCGCGAGGAGTTCGCGGCGGCGCGTCGCCCGGCTCGCCCGCGAGCGGGGATCGCGGCGCACGGCGGCGGCGTCCGCCAGGGCGCGCAGGCCGAGTGCGACCAGCGCCGTTCCGAACACGCGCCTCGTCGGTGCCGGCGATGGCCTCCAGCCCGTCGGTGACCAGCTCCAGGGCGGGCTCGGGCCGTGCCCGCCCACAGCTCCACCTCCGCGGCGGTCTCGATGACCTCGCGCAGCCAGCCGATGGGTGCGTTCTCGGACTCGATGACCAGACGTGCCTGCTCACACCGCTCCCACGCCGCCCGGAGGTCGCCCTGCGCCAAGGTCAGCCGAGCCGCGAACAGCAGGACCGGCGCGGCCATGATGCCGCGCGGCTGCCGAGCAAGCGCCTCCGCGATCAACTCGCCGGCTTCGGTGAGCCGGCCGGCCTTGATCAGGGCGTCGCTGGTGTTGCAGAGAAGGAAGCTTCCGTTCTGGCGATCCTGACCCATCCGGTTCAGCTCGACGATCCCCTCGTGGCACAGCGTCACGCCCTCGTCGAGCCGGCCGGCGATGCCGAGCATGTGGCTGAGGTTGATGTACGCCGCACCGACGTCGTTCGGGTTCTGCGACCTCCCGGGCAATCACCAGCGACTCGCGCAGCAACGCGACTCCCCCGTCGGCGTCGCCACGCGCGGCAGCGATCAGGCCGAGCGCGTTGAGGGTCATGCCCTCCTCGCGGCGGGCACCCACCGCCCGTGAGATCCGGAGCGCGTGGGCACAGGCTTCCTCGGCGACGTCGAGGCGGGACCAGGCGGCCGACAGCAGCCCGAGGCCGGCGTACACCCGCGCCGCCAGCGTGCTCGTCTCGCCCGGAGGGAGCAGCGCGAGCGCCTGCCGGAATGCCTTGTCCGAGGCGTCCCCGTTGCCCGCGAGGTAGTGGAAGGACCCGAGTCGCTCGAACAGGGCCGCGCGCGCCGGAGGGTCGTCCACCTCGGCCAGCGCAGACTCGACGAGACGTACGGCGGACGCCGAGTCACCGACCAGGATCGAGCACTCGGCGGCCCGCGTGTTCAGGTCGACCCGGTCGAGGTCGGATGGCACCTGCTCCAGCAGTTCGAGCGCTCGCAGGTAGTTGGTCTGCGCGTCGGCGAACGCGTACATCCGCATCGATGCCTCCCCCGCCAGCAACGAGGACTCGAGCGCCCGCGGCAGGTCGCCGGCCCGGTGCCAGTGCCGGGCGACCTCACCGACGACGCTGGGGGACGGTGCCTGGTTCCGCACCCAGCGCCTCCGCCGCGCCCCGGTGCAGCCGGGCCCGCTCACCCGGCAACAACTCGGCGTACACGACCTCGCGGAACGCGGGGTGATGGAAACCGATCCGGTCGTCGGCCCGGACCTCGACGACATGGGCCGCGATCGCGGGCCGAAGCCTGTCCTCGACCTCCGAGAGAGGTTCACCGATGGCGCGAGCGAGCAGCGGCACCGACGCGACCCGACCGATCACCGCCGCGGCACGGAGCAGGGCGCGGGTGTCCGCCGGCAGGCGGGCGATCCGGGAGCGCAGCAGGTCGTGCAGGGTGGCGGGAAGCGGTCCAGGCTCACCCCCGGCGAGCACGAGCTGCTGGACGAACAAGGGGTTCCCGGCGGAACGTTCCAGCGTCGCCTCCAGCAGCTCCGGCTTCGGCGTGTCACCGATCAGGGCGGTGACCAGCTCCCTGGTCTGGACGCGGTCCAGGCGGTCAAGCCGCACGGACTCGGTGGCGTGCAGCCGGCCAAGCTCCGCCAGCCAACCGGCCAGCGGGTCGGTGTCCGCCACCGCCTCGGTCCGGTAGGTCAGCAGCAACATCGCCCGCTCGTCGATCAGGTTCGTGGCCAGGAAGGCCAGGAGGTCCAGCGTGGCCTGGTCGGCCCAGTGCACGTCCTCGACCACGTGTACGACGGGCTCGGCGGCACCCATCCGCGCCAGCAGCCTGAGCACCGACTGGAAAAGGCGTAGCCGCGAGGATGCGCCGTCGGATGTCGCGGTCGTCTGGTTGGCCGGTTCCTCGGTCGGTCCGCTGGGGAGGAGCCGGGACAGTTCGGGCGAACGAGCGATCTCCTGACGGACCACGCCGGTCCCGCCCGCAAGTCGCAGGGCCTGCGTGAGCGCGGCGTACGGCAGCGGTTCCCCGGCAACCGGCACGCAGGTGCCCGCCAGGGCGGCCGCGTCGGCTCGCGCCAGGAACTCCGTGACCAGGGCGGTCTTGCCCACTCCGGTCTCGCCGGCAACCACCACCACGGTCGGCGTCCCGCCACGGGCCCGTTCGAGCGCGCCGAACAGCAGCCCGAGGCTGTCCTCGCGCCCTATCAGCCCGGTCCCGGGACGGTCGGTCATCCGCTCATGATGCCCCGCGGCCCGGTCGGCCGCCACGACGTTCTTGGCTGTCAGCACGGGGCACAGGAGTCGCCGATCGCCGCCTACGGACTCCCTAAGGCTGCATTTCCCGTATCTGAGGTAGTTGCCCAATGCGGCGGCCTCGCCGCGCAGACCTAGCGTCTAGCCATCGCAAACCCCACGAAAGGAACAGCAATGAACCTGCAAGACACCCTGCGCCCCAACAGGCGCCGGACCCGGCGTCTGGCCGCGGTCTCGCTCGCCGTCGGAGCGCTCGTCCTCGGCTTCGCGGCCACGTCGTCGGCCCTCGTCCAGCCGGGCACGCCCGGCAAGGACGTCACCTTCGGCTCTCGACAACGACAACGCCGACAACACGTTCATCCAGCCGGCCGGCGTCACGGCCAAGCAGCACATGGACAACACCGACGTCCTGTTCGGTCGCGCCAACGACGACCTGCTGGTCGGCAACCTGGGTGGGGACACCCTGCTCGGCGGTACCGGCAGCGACATCCTGGTCGGTGGACCGGAGAAGTTCGCGACGCCGAACAGCGACGTACTCATCGGCGACTGGGGCAACGACATCAACATCTGGGCTCCCGGCGACGGCAGCGACGCGTTCATCGGCGACCAGGGCTACGACACGATGATCTTCGCGCCGTTCGTGGACGACGGCGGAAAGCCGCTCATCACCTGGAACAACGGCCGCAAGGTGCCGCGCGTCGACATCGACAACCAGGCCGCGTTCAGCTGCACCATCGTCCCGGTGCCGGCGTCGCAGAAGCTCGGCTTCCAGTTCCTCGTGCGGTTCAACGTCAACGGCACCCCGGTCGTGACGGTTCGTCAGCGGAACGTCGAGAAGGTGTTCTGCCCGAGCCCGCTGGACGGCAAGGCCAGGGTCGCCGACCTGACCGCTGACGCACCCGGCGTTCCACGACGTCTGGCTGAACCAGGTCCACGGCACCACGGGCGCGATCCTCGCACCGGTGGGGTGACCACGATGGCGAGCAGAGACCAACACGCGGTCGTGATCGGGGCCAGCATGTCGGGCCTGCTCGCCGCTCGGTCCCTCACGACCCATTTCGACCGGGTCACCGTGGTGGACCGGGACGAGATGCCGCACGAGCCGGTGACCCGTGGGGGTGTCCCCCAGGGGCGGCACACCCACGGGTTGCTGGCTCGCGGCCGCGAAGTCATCGAGGAGCTGTTCCCGGGGACGACGGCCGATCTCGAGGCGCGAGGTGCCTTGCGGGGCGACGCCCAGGCTGATGTCCGATGGCACTTCGCGCAACAGCCACTGGCGCCGGGGCGGTGCGGCCTGGAGCTTCTGGCCGTGAGCCGGCCGCTGCTCGAGTGGTACGTCCGCTACCGGCTGCTGGCGGACGCGGGGGTCGAGATCCTCCAGCGCACCTCGGTCCTCGACCTGTCCTTCACGGCCGGCGACGTCCGGGTGGACGGCGTACTCGTCACCGGCCGCGACGGCGGGACCCCGCGCCTGCTTCCCGCCGATCTCGTCGTCGACGCCTCCGGCCGGACCTCGCGTACGCCGGAGTGGCTGGAGCGACGTGGCTACCCGACTCCGCCGGAGGACGTGCGGCGGATCGACAAGCACTACGCCACCCGGCAGTTCCGGCGCTCCGACAGCCGGGCAGACGACAGGTCAGACGACAGGGCAGGGTGCGTGGCCATCGCAGTCGCCGCAACCCCGGCGGTGCCTCGCGGCGGGGTGATGGTCGCCCAGGAAGGCGACCGCTGGACGGTGTCCTTGTCGGGGCGTCAGTGCACCCGTCCCCCCACAGACCTGGACGGGTTCATCGCCTACGCGCGCTCATGCGTGTCCCCCGCCATCGCCGAAGCGATCGAGGGGCTGACCCCCCTCGACGAGGGGATGACCTACCGTTTCCCCGCCAACCGCCGCCGGCACTACGAGCGGCTCACCGAGTTTCCCGAAGGACTGCTCGTGACCGGGGACGCGCTCTGCGCGTTCGACCCGGTCTACGGCCAGGGCATGACTGTCGCCGCACTGGAGGCGAAGGAACTCGGACGGTGCCTCGCCGAGGGGCGGACCGACCTGGCTCGCCGCTTCCACAGCCGGGCCGCCGAGCACATCGACACCCCCTGGACCATCGCCGTCGGCGCCGCCCCGCGGGCGGCGGACCTCGACGACGGCCCGCCGCTCGGGACCCGGATGGCCAACGCCTACCTGGCCCGCCTGATCTGCGCTGCGCGCAACGACCCGAAGCTCGCCGCGGCCTTCCTGAGGGTGAACAACCTCGCGGACCGGCCGGCGGACCTGCTGCGCCCGAGCCTGGCCGTCCGGGTCGCCCGCGGGTCACTGCGACGGCGCGGCTCCCGAGTCGGAAGCCGGCAGGGCTGCTGGCCCCGACACCGCCGGTTGAGCAACAGCCGTCCGAGGCTGGTCACGGCCAGGAAGTAACGTCAGGTGCTGTGACGGGGTCTCGCCGAGCACGACCGACCGGTGACGCGCGCCCTCCGGCGGGCGGCGCCGTCCGGATCGAGATGTCGAAGTGGGGCGGCCGGCCGCACTGGGAGTTCGACGCGGTCTTCCTGGGCTCCGACGGGCACGGCGACTGGATCGGCATCCCCGCCGAAACGCACATGTCGCGGCCCGGCGCGACCTACGTCGCCCCGGTCGACCAGGTTTGCCTGGTCCCCGTGGCGCCGGGGCCGACGACCAGCGCAGCTTCCTGGCCACCTTCCACGCCGCGGGCGGCCCGGTCAGCGTCTACGTCGACATGACCACCCCACCGACCTGGGACGGGCCAGTCGTGCGCGCGGTCGACCTGGACCTCGACGTGGTGCGCGGCGCGACCGGCCGCGTCTGGATCGACGACGAGGACGAGTTCGCCGACCACCGGGTCAGCCTGGGTTATCCCGACGAGATCGTGGTGCTCGCCTCGGAGAGCTGCGATCGGATCCATCGGCTGGTCCGGACCGCCGCTCCACCGTTCGACCCTGCCACGCCAGGTCACTGGCTCGATGTGCTTCTCTGGTCGCGTGGAGATTGACTTCCGGGAGTCGCCCCGACCGACCCTGGGCGTCGAATGGGAGCTCGCTCTGGTCGACAAGACCAGTCGCGACCTGTCCAACTCCGCCTCCGAGGTCTTCGAGCGCGCGACGGGACGGGTCGGCGCCGACCGGCTCCACAAGGAGTTCCTCCGCAACACCGTGGAAGTGGTCACCGGCATCTGCGACACGGTCGGCGAGGCGATCGACGACCTGCGCACGACCCTGAGCGCCGTACTCCCGATCACCGACGAGGTCGGGGTCGACCTGTACGGCGCCGGCACCCACCCGTTCGGCGAATGGTCGCGCCAGCTGCTGTCCGAGGGACATCGCTACGCCGAGCTCGTGAACCGGACCCAGTGGTGGGGCCGCCAGATGCTGATCTGGGGCGTCCACGTGCACGTCGGCATGCCGTCCCAGGAACGGGTGATGCCGGTGCTGTCGTCGCTGCTCAACCACTACCCGCACCTGCAGGCGTTGTCGGCCTCGTCGCCGTTGTGGGGTGGCATCGACACCGGCTACGCCTCCAACCGGGCTCTGATGTTCCAGCAGCTTCCGACGGCGGGCCTGCCGTTCCAGTTCGAGACCTGGGCACAGTTCGAGACGTTCACCCGGGACCAGCTCACGACCGGCGTCATCGAGGACATCTCCGAGATCCGCTGGGACCTGCGTCCCTCGCCCCGCCTCGGCACTCTCGAGAACCGGATCTGCGACGGGGTCACGAACCTGACCGAGATGGCCGGCCTGGTCGCGCTGATGCACTGCCTGGCCGTCGACCTCGACACCCGGCTCGCCGGTGGTGAGACGCTGCCGACGCTGCCCCCGTGGCACGTGCAGGAGAACAAGTGGCGGGCCGCCCGCTACGGACTCGACGCCATCATCATCGTCGACGCCGACTCGAACGAACGCCTGGTCACCGACGACCTCGGCGACCTGCTGGAGCGACTCGCGCCGGTGGCCCGGCGGCTCGGCTGCGCCGACGAGCTCGCCTCGGTGGCCGAGATCCCACGCAGGGGGCGTCCTACCAACGTCAGCTCGCCGTCGCCGCCGACCATGACGGCGATCTACGCGCGGTGGTCGACTCGGTAGTCGGGGAGCTGCGGGACTCGATCCAGGGGGCCCCGACAGTTGGGTCCTGAGCTCGGCGACCGGTCAGACCAGGAGTCAGACCAGGGTCAACCGGGCTCGCTCTCAGGGGGCTCGACCATCTCGAGACGCACGCCGAGCAGCCGCACGGATCGGTCCTTGTCCACCCGCTCGAGCAGCGAGACCGCCGCGTCGCCGAGCAGCGACGGATCGTTGCTGGGGGCAGGCAGGGTCAGGCTCCGGGTGACGGTGATGAACGGCTTGTAGCGCACCTTGATCCCCACCCGGGCCGCCGGCCTGCCCTCGCGGTTGATGTCATCGACCACCCGGACCGTCAACGCCCGGACCTCGGCCGCCACCTGGTCCCAGTCGTCCAGGTCGGTCTGGAAGGTCGTCTCCCGGCCGTGGGCGCGCGGCACCCAGGGCGTGGCATCGACCGGGCTGCGTGTCGACGCCCCGGCCGAGCCGGCGGTACCACGGCCCCATCGTCGGCCCGAGCTCGGCCGCCAGCCGGGCCGCGTCCGCGGCCGCCAGCTGCGACACCGTCTCGATGCCGAGGGCGGACAGCTTCTTTCCGGTCTTGGAGCCGATCCCCCACAGCGCGGTCGTCGGCCGCTCTCCCATCACCTCGAACCAGTTCGCGTCGACGAGTTGGTAGGCCCCTCGCGGCTTGCCGAAGTCCGTCGCGATCTTGGCCCTGAGCTTGTTGTCGCCGATCCCCACGGAACAGTGCAGCCCGGTGGCCTCGAACACCGCGTCGCGAATGCGGGCGGCGAACTCGAACGGGTCGCCGAGGTCGCCGTGCCCCGGCCCCGCCCCGAGGAACGCCTCGTCCCAGCCGAGCACCTCGAGCACGACGGGAACGCCACCCCATTCCAGGGACCGCAGGGTCGCCATCACCTCCGCCGACGCCTCGTCGTACGCCGGCCCGTCGACCGGCAGGAAGACCGCGTCGGGGATCTTGCGCAGGGCCACCCGGAGCGGCATCCCCGAACCCACGCCGAACTCCCGGGCGGCGTACGACGCGGTCGACACCACGCCCCGTTCGGTGGGATCTCCGCGACCGCCGACGACGACCGGAAGACCCTCGAGCTCGGGGTGCCGCCGGATCTCGACGGCCGCGATGAACTGATCGAGGTCGACGTGCAACACCCAGTCTGTGCCAGTCATCCCGGATCACCTGCTCGGTGGCGGCAACGCGTCGGTGGCCTCCAACGCATCCAGCCCGGTGAGCAGCAACAGGTCGACGACCACCGACCGGATCTGGGCGAGTACGACCTCGATGGACAGCTCGTCGGTGCGTTCCACCCGGGCCGTCTCGTTGCCGACCTCCAACAGCAACGGACGCGCCGCCTCCGCCATTCGGTCTGCCTTCAGCTCGGCGGCCACCGAGTCCGCCGCAGCGGCGAGATCGGTGCAGAGTCCGGCGTACGAGGGCGGCACGGGCCTGCGGTGGTACGCCGTGATCGCCGTTTGCCGGACCAGGACCCGCGTGCTTCGCAGCGCACGGTCGAGCGGGTCAACCAGCTCGGCCATCCGGCGCAGGTTGCCCTTGTGCCGGATCCGGAACGGCGAGGACGCGACCACGGAGAGTCCCTCGTCCGCGGCGTCCTGAAGCTCCCGGATGAGGTGGTCGGTGGTCCGGGCGTCGGCCAGCAGGTCGAGGGCGGGCTCCACTTCGCCGTTGATCATCACCTCCCCCGCGGCCCTGAGCAGGCCGGCGATCTTCTCCACCACGACCCCGGCCTGCTCCCGTGGCCGCCGCAACGGCGCCGCGGGTACGACGGTCGCAGCCACCAACGCGACGGCCCCACCGACCAGGGCATCGGTCCACCTCGTGAACGCTGCACCGGGATCCGGCACCAGGGCGCTCACGACGATCGACTGGACGGCGGCCTGGGTGACCAGCAGCGGGCCGCCGTCGAGCAGGAACGCCGCCGACATCGCCAGGGCCACGATCATCGTCAGCTGCCACCAGCCCGTGCCGATCTGGTTGACGAGCAGGTCGGCGACCAGGACCCCGACCGCCACCCCGATGGTCACCTCGATGACCCGGCGCAACCGCTGCCCGTAGGACGTGCCAAGGCTGACCACGGCCGCGATCGGCGCGAAGAACGGCGACGGGTGATTGAGGAGCTGCTCGGCGAGGAACCAGGCTGCTCCCGCGGCGACGGCGCACTGGCCGATCTGGAAGCCCTTCGAGCGCAGGCGGGCAACGCGCTCCCCGACCGACGTACGACCGCGCGCCCACATCCGGTCGAGCGGGTTGGCCTCCATGCGCCGATCCTGCCAGAGCGGCGGCGCCCCAGGGTCGAGACCGGGTGAGACCGGGTCAGGTCGTCGGCCGAGTACCACGTCCAGTTGATCGACCGCTTCAGCTCACCCAGATCTCGGTACCAGATGCGCACCTCGGTGTGGCAGCGGACGCGCTCGACCCGCGTTGAGTATTCGCTGCACTCGGCGTGGGACTCCGAATCCGTCGGCGGAAAGATCGAGCTCCCGTCGTAGTAGAAGATCCCGAACCCGTTGGCCTTGTCACCGGTCACCTTCACGATCGTGTCGGGGGGTGGCGTCCACACCCGGTGCGGCGGCTGCGCCACCGCCGTCGTCAAACCTCCCAGCAGGAACGCCAGCATGGCCGCTCCGACCGCTGCCCACCATCTCTTCATCGATCCTCCGCTCTCGAGAGCCGGCTGGTTCCGGCGCGAGCAACGCTAGGAAGAGCGACCGACGCCCGGGGCTCGGTTCAGGGGGCCTGTGGAGAAGACGCCGCCGAGAGAGCCCTGTGCGCGATCAGCGGGCCGGTTACCGGAAGAGCAGTCGCCAGCCACCGCCAGGTGTCGGGCCAGTTATCTCGCCAGGGTCACGGTGATCGTGCTGTTCGTACACGTGGCGGCCAGGCTGGACATGGCCGACTTCTCCGCGCTGTTCACGCTCAGCCGCCAACGGTGCTTGACGGCCACCATCTCACGCAGGTAGCGGCATTTGCTGAACTGCGGCAGCCACTGCGCGACATCCTGGTCGCCCTTGGCCTGGTTGACCGAGTCGGTGACCCCGACCAGGGCGCGGGTGTCGCCCAGGTCGTTGGCGTAGCGGCGACGGGTAGCCGTCGCCCAGGTCCGGGCACCGGAGTCCCACGCCTCGGCAAGCGGGACCATGTGGTCGATGTCGATCCGGCCCGTGTTGGTCCATGACCGCCGGTCGTAGTAGCTGAACCAACGGCCGCCGGACAGCGAGCACCCTGGCCCGACGGTCACCGGATCGTCGGCCTCGGAGATCAGCACCTCGTTGCGGGTACTGCACCCGTCGCCGTCGGCGTCTATCCAGTGCGGGAAGAGATCGCGGTCGTAGCCGGTGCGAACCTCCGTCGCGGTCCGAAGGTCGGAGATCGCGGTTCTCAGTGGGGCGGAGTAAGTGTCTGCGTGGGCTGCCTCCGGGATCGAGACAACGGCAGCAGCCAGCACCAGACCCGACAGACCAAGTCGAAGAAAGGGCATGTATCCGACATAACACCACCCCGGCGTCATGCGGAATAGCCGAGCGTGCTTTCGTTCGGTTCACCGGCCCAGCGCTTGTCCGGCTCTTGTCCCCGCTCTTGTCCCGGTCCTCATCCAGCGGCAGGATCAACAGCAGCGCCAATGAAGGAGACAACCGACGTGGTGACCCCCATCGATCCCGCATCCGCAGTCTTCCTCTACGCCGAGAACCGCAGCATGCCGATGCACGTCGGTGGCCTTCAGCTGTTCAAGAAGCCGGCGGACGCCGGGCGGAACTACGGCCAGGAGTGGTACCACAACTGGCGCGACGTCGAACAGATCGCGCCGATGTTCCTCAAGCGGCCGTCAAGGTCACTGACCACGGCCGGACAGTACGTCTGGACCGAGGACGACCTGTTCGACATCGACCACCACGTCCGACACAGTGCACTGCCCAAGCCCGGCCGTGTCCGGGAGCTGCTGGATCTGTGCTCGAGACTGCACGGCACCCGGCTGGCCCTCGACCGTCCGCTCTGGGAGGCCCACGTCATCGAAGGCCTGCGGGACGGGCGGGTAGCGCTGTACACGAAGATGCACCACGCGCTCGTCGACGGGGTCTCGGCGATGAAGATGCTGCAGGCGGCGATGAGCCCCGAGTCCGATCGACGAGAAATGCCGCCGCCGTGGGCTGCCCGCCCGCGGGTGGCCAAGGTCGAGCAGGCCCGCGCCGAGGCAGAGCAAGGAATCAGGGAGATTCCCGTTGCGGCCTTGCGGTCGGCGCTCGGCATCAGTGCCGACGCCGCAGGTCTGCCGGGCGCGCTGGTCAAGAGCCTCAGCCGAAGTGCCCGCAGCGAGGCCTCGCCCATCTCCTTCAGGGCCCCCAAGACGTTGCTCAACCAACCGATCACCGGTGCCCGACGCTTCGCCGCCCAGAGCTGGGAGATCGATCGGATGCGTGCCGTCGGCAAGGCCAGCGGAGCGACCATCAACGACGTCGTACTCGCCATGTGTGGCGGGGCCCTGCGCACCTATCTCCTCGACCTCGACGGGCTCCCCGACGAGAGCCTGGTGTCGATGGTGCCGGTCAGCCTCCACGGCCGCAGCAACGTCAGCGGCGAGAAGGACGGCGGCAACGCGGTCGGCGCGGTGATGGTCCAGCTGTCGACCGACGTCGATGATGCCGGCGTTCGGCTGGCGCGGATCCACAAGAGCATGAAGGACGGCAAGGAGGCGATGTCGACGATGACGCCTCTCCAGATCCTGGCCATGTCGGCCATCGGGATGTCGCCGATCATGCTCAACCCGCTGCTCAAGGCGACGGGCTACGGGCGACCACCGTTCAACATCATCATCTCCAACGTGCCGGGGCCGCGGACGACGCAGTACATCAACGGGGCGGAGCTGACCGGCACCTACCCACTCTCGGTGCCGTTCCACGGGAACGCGCTCAACATCACGTGCAACTCGTACGCCGGAAGCATGGGCTTCGGGCTGACCGGCTGCCGCCGGACGGTTCCGCACCTGCAACGGCTGCTCACCCATCTCGACGTCGAGCTGAGGGCCCTGGAGAAGGCGGCAGGCGTCTAGCAGTCGGGCTATTTGTAGACGTTCTTCACGATCGCGTCGAAGGCGACATCGGGCAGGAACTTGCGTGCGGTCAGGATCGTGCCGGCTCCGCGGCCGACGGGATAGCGGGCGCGCGGGCTGCTCGAGGTGGCGGCCTTCACGATCTTGCGGGCGACGACCTCGGGACCACTCGACATCCGCCTGCGGTCGGCTCGTTCGAGCACGTTGGCGACCTTCCTGGCCTGCTCGGCGTACGCACCGTCCGCGCTGTTCGTCACCAGGTTCTCGCGGCTCGTCTCGCCCCATTCGGTGCGGATCGGACCGGGTTCGATGATCACGACGTCGATGCCATGCGGCCGCAGCTCGATCCGCAGGCTGTCGCTGAGGCCCTCGACGGCGAACTTGGTGGCGTGGTACCACGCGCCCATCGGCTCGTAGAACTTCCCGCCGATGCTGGAGATGTTGATGATCCGCCCCTTCCCGGCCTCGCGCATGTGCGGCGTGACCAGCTGGATCAGCCGGGCCAGGCCGAACACGTTGACCTCGAACTGTCGCCGTGCCTCGTCGATCGGGACGTCCTCGAGGGCGCCGTACGAGCCGTACCCGGCGTTGTTCACGAGTACGTCGATCCGTCCGCGCTCGTCGATGATCCGCTTGATGCCCGCGGTCATGCTGGCGTCGTCGGTCACGTCCATCGCGAAGACCTGAACGCCCTTGTCGGCCAGGGACTGCATCCGGTCGACCCGCCGCGCCACGGCGTACACCTCGAAGCCGGCCTTCCTCAGGTGCAGCGCGGTCTGCTCGCCGATGCCGCTGGAACCGCCGGTGACAAGTGCTACGCGTCTGGTCATGGGCTCATCCTCTCTGTTCTCAGGCCGCCACCGATCGTCTCGGCGACTCTCCGCAGCCTCGCCTCGGTGATCTGGCTGACGGTCTTCAGTCCGTGCAGGTCGGCGTTGGAGCCCGCCCTGGTGGGCTCGGCGGAGTTGATGCTGATGCACTTTCGGGTCCCGCCGTCGAGCTGGTTCGCGAGTGCGACGGCGTGCCCCGTGGTTCCGCTGCCGGCGAAGTAGTCGAGCACCACCACGTCGTCCGGCATGGTCTCCAGGATCCGCCGGATCAGTCCGGTCGGCTTGGGGCTCTCGAAGACATGGCCGAGCAGGTCCTTGAGCTCCTGCACCGCGGTGTCGGTCGAGCCCACCTCCTCGGCGAGCCAGATGGTCTTGAGCTTCTTGGTCCGGCCACCGGTCAACGGATGAAGCCAGTCCTTCTGGAACACGTCCATCCGCCGGCCGGTGACCCCGTTCACCTCCCGGCAGACGAGGTCGCCAGGGCGTGCGTCGATCTTGGGCCTTGACCAGCGCCACACCGCCGGCGTTCCATCACCGAACACCGGCTGGATCTGCTGGGCGCCGGCGAAGTGCTCGGTGCGCACCTCGCCAGTCTCGGGATCCCCCCAGATCGGGAAGTGCATCGTGCGCGCCGTGACCGGGTTGAACTTCTTGTTGGTGTTGCGCAGCGGAAGGTGCCGGTAGCGCCGGCCGGAGTCATCGGCACGGGGGAAGTCCGTCTCGTCGACGATGCTGGCGATCGCGGCGTCGAGCACGGTCTGGGGCACGTCCTTGGCGTAGACGAGCAGGTACTCGTGGCTGGTCGCGAAATGCTTCCCGAGCTGCCGGCCCTTCGGGTTCAGGTTGACCACGATCTGCGCGAGGAAGTTCTGTTCGCCGTAGATCTCGTCCATCAGCAGCCTCAGATACGCCGCCTCGTTGTCATCGATGCTGACGAAGATCGCCCCGGTGTCCTTGAGCCTCTCGCGGCCGGCCTCGAGGCGCGGCCGCATCATCCGGGTCCACTCCAGGTGTCGGTTACGCCCGGTGCCGTGGTCGTCGCGGTAGGCGAAGTCGTTCCCGGTGTTGTACGGCGGATCGATGTAGATCAGGTCGACGTACTCGTCGAGGCGTGGCAGGACGTCGAGGTTGTCCCCTTCGATGAACACGTTCCACACCACGACGGCACCTTAGTGCTCACGTCCGCTTCGGGCTCTTCCCTGGCTTTGGCGGGTTCGCGAGAAGGAAGCGCTTGGTCAGGTCGGCGTGCTCGACCAGGGCCGTGAATGGGAGGTCCTGGCTGGGATACGCCGCGACCGGCCGCTCCCCCGTGAAGACGACGTAGACCGTCTTGCCCTCGGGTGCGACCTTCAGCACCGATCCCTTGACCAGTCCCGACGCGTGGTTGAGAGCCTTGCGCCGGGCGTTGAGCGACATGGCCCGCTTGCGCGCGGCGGCGGCTCCCTGCTTGCCACCCTTGTCCCACGCGATCTTGGCCTGCGGACCGTACTTCACCGCAATCTTCCCGGCCTGGGTCGCTGCCTTCATGATCGGACGGATCTTCATGGGGTCCCCTTCGAGCGTCTGACCCCATCCAACCAAATGCCTCGTGACGGGCCAGCCCGTCCCTGCAGCCTTTTCCTACGCCGACGACTCGATCATCCGGCAAGGGCTGGTTCGAACAGGCCGTGCTGCTCGGCGTCATCCGGCTCGGACATCATCAACGCCAGCCGCTCGAGCACCGCAACGACCTCGTCGACAGCGACGCCGTCGAACAGCCCGACGGGCTCGACGAGGTCGAGCACGTTCCCGGGCCAAGCCAGGACCGGAGCCGCAGACACCCCGCGGGCCCAGGCGTCCGCTACCCGGCTGGTCATGCCGAAGCGGCGGGCCAGCTCGGCGGCATCCGCAGTAGTGGCCCGCTGGATCCGGTCGTCACCGGACCGTGCCGAGGCGATCGCCCAGACCGCGAACTGCTGGCTCGGCGTACAAAGTTGACTGACGAGCGACTTCCATTGTCGTGACATTTCTGGTCCCCCCGGACAAGACACTCGACTCCCCCCGGAGTCGGACAAATCGTAACCCATAGCGGGTTATCCCATCTGCGCCTTCGAGATCCTTGGCACTTGTCGCCTGCGGGGCGTCTGTCGCCCCGCGAGCCCCTCCTTCGCATCAGCGCTGGCCGGGGCGGATGATGGACGCGTGACCGAAGCACGCGAGATCGCCCGCGACGTGGTCGTCCACGGGCTGGTCCAAGGCGTGTTCTTCCGGAGCACCTGCCTCGACGAAGCCGTGAAGGTCGGCGTACGTGGCTGGGCTCGCAACGAGTACGACGGCACGGTCGCCGCACACTTCGAGGGTCCACCCGAGGCGGTCGAGAAGCTGGTCGAGTGGTGTCGGACCGGCCCGCGGCACGCCGTCGTAGATCGCGTCGACGTTTCCGAGTCGACACCCGAGG
>CAVRBN010000015.1:0-107502 GCA_963719255.1 uncultured Actinomycetota bacterium
CGCCCCCCACACAGGAGGAACGAGATGTCCCAATACATGCTTTCCGTCCACGACGTCACGGACGGCCCGCAGCTGTCAGACGAGGAACTGCCCAAGATCTATGCGGCCGTCGACGCGTTCAACCAGGAGGTCCGGGACGCTGGAGCCTGGGTCTTCGCCGGCGGCCTGGAGCCCATCACGAGTGCCACACTGGTCGACGCGACCGGGACCGAGCCGGTGGTGACCGACGGCCCGTTCGCGGAGGCCAAGGAGTTCCTCGGTGGCTTCTGGGTGATCGAGGCGGCCGACCTCGACGAGGCGCTCGACTGGGCCAAGCGAGGTTCCGCCGCATGTGCCGGCCCGGTCGAGGTGCGTCCCTTCCAGGCCGAGCCCGCCTGACCTGCATGCCTGCAGTCCCCAATCCAGCCGAGCCCGGCGCGGACGCCGAGCAGCAGATCTCCGACCAACTGGCCGGCCAGATCTCCAGCCAGATCGAGACGGTCGTCCGCGCCGAGCACGGCCGGGTCGTCGCCGGCCTGATCCGTCGCTTCGGCGACCTTGACGTCGCCGAGGACGCCCTGTCGGAGGCACTCGTCGCGGCCCTGGAGAAATGGCCGGTCGACGGGTTACCGCCCAACCCGGCTGCCTGGCTCACGAAGGTGGCCGGCAACAAGGCGATCGACCGGCTCCGCCGGGAGAAGCTGAGGGACAGCAAGTACGCCGAGGCCGCCATGCTCACCGACGACACCCCACCTGAGCCGACGGGACCGGTCGAGGACGACCGCCTGAGGCTGATTTTCACCTGCTGCCACCCGGCTCTCGCTGCGCCGGCCCGCGTGGCGCTGACCCTGCGCCTGCTCGGTGGACTGACGGTCGCCGAGATCGCCCAGGCGTTCCTGGTCCCCGAGACGACCATGGCCCAGCGGATCACGCGAGCCAAGTCCAAGATCAAGCAGGCGCACATCCCCTACCGGGTCCCGCGACCCGACGATCTGGTCGCCCGCCTCGACGCGGTGCTGGCGGTGCTCTACCTGATCTTCAACGAGGGCTACCTGTCCTCCGGAGCCGAGGAGCCGATCCGGGGCGAGCTCTGCGAGGAGGCCGTCCGGCTGACCCGCCAGCTCCAGGACGTCTGTGTCGAGATCGGGTCGCCCCCCGAGGTCGAGGGCCTGTTGGCGTTGATGCTGTTGCTCGAGGCCCGTCGTACGGCACGGGTCGCCGACGGCAGCCTGGTGACCCTGCCTGACCAGGACCGCTCGCTGTGGGACGCCGAGCTCATCGACGAGGGCCACGCCCTGGTCCGTCGATGCCTGGCCATCAACCGTCCCGGGCGCTATCAGCTCCAGGCGGCGATCAACGCCGTCCACACCGATGCGCTCGAGGCCTCGATGACGGACTGGTCCCAGATCGTCGCGCTCTACGACCAGCTGATGTGGATCTCCCCCACGCCTATCGTGGCCCTCAACCGCGCGGTCGCAGTGGCCGAGCTCGACGGTCCCCAGGTGGCGCTGGCCATCGTGGACGGGCTCGACCTCGCGTCGTACCACCCCTGGCACGCGACCCGAGCTGACCTGCTCCGCAGGCTCGAGAGGTACGACGACGCGCGCGCGGCCTACCGGCGGGCGATCGAGCTGACTGACAACGAGGCCGAAAGCACCTGGCTGACCCGCCGCCTCGCGGAGCTCGACTGAGATCGCCTCCCCGATCAGGACGCGGGGCCGGCGGACCGGCGGGCCAGCGGGATGGCGGCACACACCAGGGCCGCGGTCATCGCGAAGGCTGCGGAGTGTCCGGCCGACGCGACGACCACACCGATGCCTGCCGCGCCAACACCCCAGCCGAGGTCGTAGGCAACGTTCCAGGCAGCGCTGACCGCGCCGTACTCGGAGCGGGGAACTCGCTGCAGCATCGCGTTCAGCGTCGCCGACTGCGCCGCGCCGAAGCCGACTCCGAAGACGGCCATGCCGACCAGGACCGCGATCGTGCTGCCGGTGAATGCGGCTAACGCCAGACCGGCGGCGGTGACCAGCACCGACGGGAGCAGCAGACGGCCCGCCCCGTGCCGATCGGCGTGGCGACCGCCAACCAGCGAGCCAGCGTGGCTGTCGCCGCCTGCAGGAAGAGCCCGACCACCACGACATTGCCGTCGGCAACTGCGCCGGGAAGGAACGCCACGACAACACCGGAGGCGACCGCGGTGGCGGCGAAGATCAACATCGGCAGGGACAGGGCAGGGTTTCGAAGCCCGGCCACGATCCCGTCGGAATCGGCGGCCTCGGATGCATCGTCGGGTAGCCCGCACAGCAGCGGGACCGCGACCAGCGAGAGCGAGCGCACCGGCGACGAACACCCAGGAGTACCCTACGGCCGAGACCAGCCAGACGCCGAGCGGCAGGGCGACGACGGCCGGGAGCATCGTCACGACGCCCATCACGCCGAGCCCCTCGCCCCGCCGTTCGGCCGGGATCGTCTCGGCCATCAGCGCACCGACGGTGACCACCACGATCGCGAAGCCGAAGCCGCGGACCACACACACGCCCATCACCGGCACGATCCCCGAGGCCAGCGGAAACAGCAGTGCCGGTGCTCCGAGCAGGACCAGCCCGGTCATCAGGAGCCGGCGGTAGCCGATCCTCGCGGCCAGGCGAGGTGTGCCCAGCTCGGCGGCCACTGCGGCGAACATCAGCACTGCCGTCGAGAGGCCGGCCCCGAGGCCGCCGATGCCACGCTCCGTCGACCAGAGCGGGACGACCGACAGCAGCAGGTAGAAGCTGCTCATCGCGGCGAAGTCGGCGAGGAGGAGCCGAACGACCGGGCCGGTGAGCAGCCGCGGCCGCGGTGCGATCAACTGGACGGGGGTGCTCGGGGTCAACGTCAAGGTGGTCATAGGACAACCCTCGCCGCGACAGTGGCCTACGGTAAGGTCCAGTTTCGTGGCCGTGGAGTGGACCGGTTTGAGTCCCGAACTGCTGGTTCCGCTTGACCGGAACCTCTCCGAGGGCCTGCGAAGCCAGCTCGAGCGCGGACTCCGCGACGCGATCCGCACCGGACGGCTGCGTGCCGGCGAGCGAGTTCCCTCGACGCGAGAGCTGGCCAACGCCCTGGGCGTCTCGCGCGGTCTCGTCGTGGACTGCTTCGACCAGCTGCAGGCCGAGGGCTACCTCGTCGCGCGAGCCGGCTCCGCGACCCGGGTGGCCTCAACGGCGCACGCTCCCCCGCCAGTTCCGATCCGACCGACGCCGGAGCCCGAGCGGCGGCTCGCTGTCGACTTCCTGCCGGCCGTGCCAGATCTGGCCAGCTTCCCCCGCGCCGACTGGGCGTGGGCGGTCCGCGAGACCTGCCGGGAGGCGCCGACCGCATCGTTCGGGTACGGCGACCCGTCCGGCAGCGAGGACTTGCGGACCGTCCTCGCCAGCTATCTGGGCAGGGTCCGTGGCGCAGCCGCCGACCCCGGCCGGATCGTCGTCTGCTCAGGCTTCGCCCAGGGGCTCAACCTCGCGCTCTCGGCACTGGCGGCGCGTGGCGTGCGTCGGGTCGGCTTCGAGGATCCCGGGTACGACGAGACCGGCGAGATCGCTGCCAGTTGGGCAGGTGTCGAACGGGTCGCCGTCCCGGTGGACGACCAGGGTGTCCGGGTCGACGCTCTCGACGCCGCGGGCCTGTCCGCGGTCGTGCTGACCCCTGCGCACCAATGGCCGACGGGTGTCGTGCTGTCGCCGCAACGACGGCATGAGCTCGTTGCGTGGGCCGTCAGGAAGGGCGCCTGGGTCGTCGAGGACGACTACGACGCGGAGTTCCGCTACGACAGGGAGCCTGTCGGCGCCGTGCAGGGGCTCGCCCCAGACCGGGTGATCTCGATCGGCACCGTCAGCAAGTCGCTGGCGCCGACGCTTCGGCTCGGGTGGATGCTCTGCCCCTCGGACCTCGTCCAGTCGATAGCCGACCTGAAGCTTCGAACCGACCGGGGTTCGCCCGGACTCGAGCAGCTCGCCCTGGCCAGGCTGATCGAGTCGGGGCGCTTCGACCGTCACCTACGCCGGATGCGCAAGGTCTACGCCGGCAAGCGGGACGCCCTCCTGGACGCCCTTGGACAGCACGCCCCTTCCGTGACCCTGACCGGGCTGGCCGCGGGATTCCACGCCGTGGCCCACCTGCCCGCCGGAGCGAGCGAGGCCGACGTGGTCTCGTCGGCGAAGCAACGATCCATCGGCCTCTACGGCATGAGCGCGAACCGGGCCGACAATTCGACAGATCCACCTCAGCTCGTGCTGGGCTTCGGCAACCTCTCCGAGAGCTCCATCCGCGACGGCATCGCGGCCGTGGCCGACCTGCTGGGGGCGCACGGCTGATCACAGCTGACCACGGCTGGCACAATCAAACGCATGTCGTTCATCTCCGCCGAGCAGCTCGTCACCTTCGGGCTGGCCGCGTTCGTCCTGATCGTGATCCCGGGCCCCAGCGTCGTGTTCGTGATCGGGCGAGCGCTGTCCTATGGCCAGAAGGTCGCGGTCGCCAGCGTGGTCGGCAATACCGCGGGACTCCTCGTGGTCATGACCCTGGTCTCGGTCGGCCTCGGCGTCGTGGTCGCGGAGTCGATCGTGGTGTTCACCGTGCTGAAGTTCGTCGGCGCCGCCTACCTCGTCTGGCTCGGAGTGCAGGCAATCCGTCGCCGTTCCGGGCTGCACGTCGGCGATGCGGTGGCACCGCCGGCGCTGCCCTGGGCAACCGCGTTCCGGCAAGGCATGGTCGTCGGCGTCAGCAACCCGAAGGGCTTCATGATCTTCGCCGCGCTGCTCCCCCAGTTCGTCGTCCGCAGCCAGGGGAGCGTCACGGCCCAGCTGTTCGTGCTGGGCCTGCTCGCGGTCGTGATCGGCTTAGCCTCCGACATGGTGTGGGCCTTCGCCGCCAGCAAGCTGCGCGAGTGGTTCAACGCCTCAGCCCGACGCGGGCGCGCCATCGGCGTCGTCGGCGGCGTCTCGATGATCGGGCTCGGACTTGGCGTCGCCGCCACCGGCCGCCCGGAGTAGCTCAGCGGTTCTTGTTCGCCGGGGTCGACAGCATGCGCAGCACGGCCCGCTCGAGCACCGTCTGCCGTTCGTCCGGGTTCCGTACCTTGCGACGCAGCGCGGCTTCGATCGTGACCCCGTCCTCGTAGAGGTCGACCACGCGCGGGTCGACGTACGACGACTTGGCCATCGCCGGCGAGTTGCCGAGGTACTCCGACACCTCGACCATCGCGGCGCGCACGGCCCGGGCCCGCGACGTCTTCGTGTCGCCCGGTTCGTCGCTGGCGGCGAGGGCCGCCGCGGCGAGCACCGTGGCGTGCCAGGTCCGGAAGTCCTTGGCCGTGATGTCCTCGCCGGTGGTAGTCCGCAGGTAGTCGTTGACCTGGGAGGAGACCAGATCGGCCCAGCGTCGTTCCTGTTTGAAGGCGAGCAGGCGGTCGCTGCCGCCGCGCCGTCGCCGCATCGTCTCGACCGCTGCGACCGCCAACGGGTCGTCGATCTCGATCAGGTGCTGAATGCCGGACTTGCCGATGAAGTCGAAGACCAGCGCGTTGCCCCGGCGCGACACGTGCCGGCGCTCGAGGGTCGTCAGCCCGAACGCACCGGTTTCGGCGTAGGCGTCGTTCCCGATTCGGAAGTAGCCCAGGTCGAGCAGCCGAACGGCGGTTGCAGCCGCTCGGTCCAGGGTCATGCCGTCCTGGTTGAGATGCTCGATCACGCCCAGGCGAGCCGCCGGCAGTCGCCGGGCGGCCCGGGTGACCCGGTCGAACTTCATCTCGTCGCGCTTGGTCCGCCAGACCGGGTGGTAGAGGTACTGCCGCCGGCCCGCCTCGTCCACGCCCACTGCCTGGATGTGGCCGTTGGGCCGCGGGCAGATCCAGACGTCCTGCCACGCAGGAGGGATCACCAGCGCCTTGATCCGCGCGACCTCGTCGGTGTCGAGTCGGTCGCCTTTCTGGTCGAGGTAGACGAACCCCTTGCCGGCGCGCCGCCGGGTCCACCCCGGATCGTTGGGTGAGACCGTGCGAAGCCGCGCCATGGCGTCAGGCTAGGGGGCCGCGGTCGACCTGGCCTCACCCGCGCGGGTGCGGTGGCGCAACGTTCAGTCCTGGACGGCCTTGGCGATCGCGATGCACATGGTCATCCACTCCTGGTCGCTGGCGGTCAGGCCCGGGCGACGATCGCGCGCCGCATCCTGGAGCGTCCACATCGCGTTGTCGATCATCCGGACCACGACCCAGTCGCGAGCCCGGTCCTCGTCGAACCCGGCCGCGTCGACCAGCGTGTGGAAACGACGCCGGACCCCGCCGCGTACGTCACCCGCGATCTCCTCGAAACGGTTCCACAGCATCGGGGCGGGCTCGTAGTGCGGGTCACCGCTCATCGGTTTCGGGTCGATCACCAGCCAGGGCTGCCGGTCACCGGCCAGGACGTTCTCGTAGTGCAGGTCGCCGTGGATCATCGTGCCGACGCTGGCCGGGTCGGCGACGAAGTCCGCGGACAGACTGATCGCCTGCTCCACGAGCCGGCGCGGGACCGGCGCGTTGGCCGGCAGCTCCGTGAGGTCGGCCGCCCAGCGCTCGACGTACGACGTGAGGGTGCGGAGCTGCGGAAGCGCCGGAACATGGATCTTGGCGTAGAGCCCGGCCACGACCTCGCAGGCCTCGAGTTCCGCCACCCCGGTGAGATCCTCGGGGTAGAGGCGCTCGAGCAACATGGCGCTGCGGTGCGGATCTGCTCGGAGCAGCTGTGCGGCTCCGTTCCCGTGCCAGTGCTGGAGGGCCAGGTGCTCGTGCTCGGACTCGTCGTCGGGGAAGGCGACCTTGAGCATCGCCGGCCGCCCCGACGCCGTGCGCACCGGCAGCACCAGCGCGCAGTACCCGTGCGTCGCGTCGCCGTCGACGGTGAGCTGCCACTCGGCCAGGAGCTCTCGAGTCAACGCCGGCAGGCGCTCGACGAACGCGCCCCAATCGGGCCCGCGGTCGGCGAACGCCAGCACGCCTGCGGGGATTGTCAGGGCTGGCGCGGGCACCTCGCGATCGTAGCCAGCCGCGCCGTCGGGGACCCGTCAGAATCCCGCGAGCAGGTCCTCCACGCCCGCGCGGAAGTGTGGGCAGGTGCTCACGTCGTGCGCCCGGCACTCCAGCGCGTGGACGGTCATCTCCCGGGAGCGCCGCATCTCCTCCATCCGCCGGTCGAGATCGGCGACATGGGCGGCCAGCACCTCGCGGCGGGCTCGGGAACCGGAGTCGAGCAGGTAGCCGATCTGCTCGAGGGTCATCCCCGCCGTCTTGCTCCGCTGGATGATCGCAATCCGCACCATGTCGTCGCGGCGGTAGCCACGACGGCCCGCGGAGTCGCGTTCGGGCGCGAGCAGCCCCTTGTCCTCCCAGTGCCTGAGCACATGGGTCCCGATCCCGAACCTGTCTGCAACCTGCCCGACCGACCAAAGGGTTGACTTCATGTTGACATGAAGTCACACAGTAGGCCGTACAACCAAATCCAGGAGGAAACATGTACGACGTCATCGTGGTCGGCGGCGGCCCAGCGGGCCTGCAGGCGGCCCTCACGCTCGGCCGGATGCACCAGTCCGCGCTCTTGATCGACTCCGGCCAGTACCGCAACGAGGCGGCCCATCGAATGCACAACTTCGCGACCCACGACGGAACTCCCCCGGCGGACTTTCGTGCCGCCGCGCGAAAGGAGATCGCCGCCTACGAGACGGTCGAGATCCGGGACACGCGTGCCCTCGCGATCGACCCGCTCGACGGCAACTTCGCCGTGACCTTGGACGGCGGCGACCGGGTCAGCGCGGCCCGGATCGTGCTCGCGACCGGGGTCCGCGACGTCCTCCCCGACATCCCGGGGCTGGACGCCTTGTGGGGCACGGTCGTGGCGCACTGTCCCTTCTGCCACGGCCACGAGCTGAGCGGCCGCACGGTGGCGGTGCAGGGCGGGCCGAGCGCGGCCAGAGCCGCGCTGATGCTGTCCGGCATCGCCGACCGCGTGGTCGTCATCGCGGATGGCTTCGAGCTCGACGATGCGAGCGAGAAGGCGCTCCGCGCTGCGGGCGTTGAGATCCGCGCCGGAAGGATCGGCTCACTCGTGCCGAGCGGGGACGGGTGCCCGGGTCGTCCTGGACGACGGGTCCCACGAGGACGTGGACGGCTTCTTCGTGGCCTCCGCCTTCACCCAGTCCGCACCCTTCGCGGACGACCTGGGGCTGACGATGTTGCCGAGCGGATGCATCGAGGTCGACGAGTTCGGCCGGACCAGCCTTCCGAAGGTGTACGCCGCCGGCGACCTGGCGCACCTGGCCGGCCTGCCGATGCCACTGGCCTCCGTGCTCAGCGCCGCGGCCGCCGGACTGGTCGCCGCCGCAGCGTGCGTCCATGATCCGGTGGCGGACACACTCGGCGCCAGCGCCTGAGCGGGTCTGTGGCCGGCTACTTCTTGGTCTTCTCGCCGGGCGCGGACGTCGACAACGCCGCGATGAAGGCCTCCTGCGGCACCTCGACCCGGCCGACCATCTTCATCCGCTTCTTGCCCTCCTTCTGCTTCTCGAGCAGCTTGCGCTTCCGGGTGATGTCACCGCCGTAGCACTTGGCGAGCACGTCCTTGCGGATCGCGCGGATGGTCTCGCGGGCGATCACCCGGGCGCCGATCGCGGCCTGGATCGGCACCTCGAACTGCTGGCGCGGGATCAGGTCCTTGAGCTTCCCGGCGAGCATCACGCCGTACGTGTACGCCGCGTCGCGGTGCACGATCGCGCTGAACGCGTCGACGGTGGCGCCCTGGAGCAGGACGTCGACCTTCACCAGGTCGGACGCCTGGTCGCCGGTGGGTTCGTAGTCGAGGGAGGCGTAGCCCTTGGTGCGTGACTTCAGGGCGTCGAAGAAGTCGAAGACGATCTCCGCGAGCGGCAGGGTGTAGCGCATCTCGACCCGGTCCTCGGAGAGGTAGTCCATGCCGAGCAGGCTGCCGCGCTTGGCCTGGCACAGCTCCATGATCGTGCCGATGTAGTCGGAGGGCGCCAGGATCGTGGCCTTGACGACGGGCTCGCGCACCTCGGCGACCTTGCCGTCGGGGTACTCGCTGGGGTTGGTGACCTCGTGGACCGTCCCGTCGTCCATGGTCACCTGGTAGATCACGTTGGGAGCCGTCGAGATCAGGTCGAGGTCGAACTCGCGCTCGAGCCGCTCGCGGACGATCTCCATGTGCAGCAGGCCGAGGAAGCCGCAGCGGAAGCCGAAGCCCAACGCCGTGGAGGTCTCGGGCTCGTAGGCGAGGGCCGCGTCGTTGAGCTGGAGGCGCTCGAGCGCGTCGCGCAGCGTCGGGTAGTCGTCGCCGTCGATCGGGTAGAGCCCGGCGAACACCATCGGGTTCGGGTGCTTGTAGCCGCCGAGTGCCGTCTTGGCGCCGTGGTGCTGGCTGGTGACGGTGTCGCCGACCCTGGACTGCCGGACGTCCTTCACGCCGGTGATCAGGTAGCCGACCTCGCCGACTCCGAGGTCGCTCGACTTCATCGGCTCGGGGCTGATCACGCCGACCTCGAGCATCTCGTGGACGACGCCGTTGGACATCATCTTGATCCGGTCGCGGTGCGTGAGCTTGCCGTCGACCACGCGGACGTAGGTCACCACGCCGCGGTAGGTGTCATAGACGGAGTCGAAGATCAGCGCCCGCGGCGGAGCGTCGGCGTCACCGACGGGCGCCGGAGTCTGCTTGACGATCTCGTTGAGCAGCGCCTCCACACCGGCGCCGGTCTTCGCCGAGGTCCTCAGGACGTCCGAGGGGTCGCATCCGATGATGCCGGCGAGCTCCGCGGCGTACTTCTCGGGCTGCGCGGACGGCAGGTCGATCTTGTTGAGCACCGGGATGACGTGCAGCTCTGCGCCGAGCGCGAGGTAGAGGTTCGCCAGCGTCTGGGCCTCGATGCCCTGCGCGGCGTCGACGAGGAGCACGGCCGCCTCGCACGCCTCGAGCGACCGCGACACCTCGTAGGTGAAGTCGACGTGGCCAGGGGTGTCGATCATGTTCAGGACGTACATGCCGGGCTCGGCGCCCTGCTCGTTGTTCGCCGGCACGGTCCACGGCAGCCGGACGGCCTGGCTCTTGATGGTGATGCCGCGCTCGCGCTCGATGTCCATCCGGTCGAGGTACTGCGCCCTGGCCATCCGCTCGGTGACGACCCCGGTCAGCTGGAGCATCCGGTCGGCAAGGGTCGACTTGCCGTGGTCGATGTGCGCGATGATGCAGAAGTTCCTGATGATCGCGGGATCGGTGTGGCCGGGCAGCGGTGGCGTGGCGGGCGCAGGCGAGATGGGCACAGACAACTTTCGGTACGTCGTAGGAGCCGCCCATTCTTCCATGCCCGTTGTTCCAGGCCCCCGCATCCACCCTGATGCGGCGACAGGAGATCACTCCGCGCTGTCGAGGAACTCCTTGGTCTTGGCGATGGCGAAGCCCCAGCCTTGTTCGAGCGTCGGCTTCGGCGGGACCGCGATCTCGTCCGGGTTGGTCACGACGTCGACCAGCACCGGGCCGTCGTACGCCAGGGCGTCGCGGAGCGCGGCGTCGACAGCGTCCGGACGCTCGACCCGGATCCCGCGCATCCCCACGGCCTCGGCGACCCTCGCGAAGTCGGGGTTGTGCAGCACGGTGCCGTACTCGGGAAGCGCGACCTGTTCCATCTCCAGCTTCACCATCCCGAGCCGGCCGTTGTCGAACACCACGAGCTTGACGGGCAGCCGGTAGCGTGACCGCGGTGATCAGGTCCCCCATCAGCATCGACAGGCCACCATCCCCGCAGAGGGCGACGACCTGCCTCGACCGGTCCAGCGCCGCTGCGCCCAGTGCCTGCGGCATCGCGTTGGCCATCGAGCCGAGGTTGAACGACCCGATGAGGCGGCGGTCCCCGGTCATCCGCACGAAACGGGACAGCCAGACCACCGACATGCCGGTGTCCGCGGTGAAGATCGCGTCGGCGGTGGCATGCCGGTCGATCGCGGCAGCCACCAGCTCGGGCCGGATCCGGGCGTCGGGGTTGTCGACCTTGCGTCGCAGCAGACCTGCCGGCTTGCGTTCGTAGTCCGGGTCGGTGAAGCGCTGCTGTCCCTCGCGCCAGTCGTCGTACGTCGTGCGGGACTTGTCCAGCAGCGACCGGTCCTCCTTGGGCTCGAGCAGCGGGAGCAGCGCCTGCAGGCCCAGCTTCGAGTCCCCCACCAGGGCATGGTCCACAGGTGTACGGCGCCCGATGTGCCCGCCCCTGACGTCGAGCTGCACGACGGTCTTTCCCTCCGGGAGGAACTCCCGGTACGGGAAGTCGGTCCCCACCAGGAAGAGGGCGTCACACCCGTCGAAGGCGACCTTGGTCGCCGGGTTGCCGATCAACCCGGACTGACCGATCTCGAACTCGTTGTCGGACTCGAGCCCCTCCTTCGCCTTCAGCGTCAGCACCATGGGGGCGTTGAGCCTTCCGGCGAGCTCGAGAAGCTCGGGACGCGCCTCGCGAGCGCCCTGTCCCACCAGGAGGGTCACCGACTCCGCAGCGTTGAGCGCCGCCGCCGCGGTTCTCACTGCGTCGGCGTTCGGCGCCACCTCAGGAAAGGCGTCGACGAACTTCGGCACGGCCGTCTTCTTGGGGACCTCCAGCCCACCCACGTCCCCTGGAAGGGTCAGCACGGCCACCCCGCCCTGCTGCAGCGCCGCATTGGCTGCCTGTTCGATGACCAGGGGCAGCTGGTCGACCCTCGTGACGGTCTGGTTGAACACGGTGACGTCGGCGAACAACACGTCGTTGTCGACCTCCTGGAAGAAGTCGCTGCCCAGCTCCTCGCGCGGCACCTGTCCACAGATCGCCAGGACCGGCGCATGCGACTTCTTGGCGTCGTAGAGCCCGTTGAGCAGGTGGATCGCGCCGGGGCCGACGGTGCCCATGCAGACGCCGAGCCGCCCGGTCAACTGGGCCTGCGCGCTCGCTGCGAACGCGCCCGCCTCCTCGTGCCGGACGCCGACCCACTCGAGGCGGTCCTCGCGCCGGATCGCGTCGGTCACCGGGTTCAGGGCGTCGCCGACGACGCCCCACACCTGGGTGACGCCGTGCTCGGCGAGGGCTTCGATGAGGAGCTCGGCCACGGTGGTCACGCGGTCTCCGTTCGTCGGGTGGTCGCTGGAGCCGTCAGGAGGGGCCAGTACCCAGTCGCGCTGGCCCGATGCAATCGGAGAGGATGCCCGACATGACGACGTACCCCGTTCCGTCCGGCAAGACGGCGCGCAGGCTGGAGTGGCAGTTCCTGCCGCCGCACGTCCGCGCATTCATCGAGGAGCGATGCGGCTCGAAGGTCGTCGTCGCGGACTCGCAGGGTGCTGGTTTCACGCCGGGCTTCGCGTCGGTGCTGACCTGCGTCGACGGCTCCCGCCACTTCGTGAAGGCCGCGTCGGTGAAGGCCCAGCGGCTGTTCGCCGATTCCTACCGCGAGGAGGCGCGCAAGCTGGTCGCGCTGCCGGAGGCGGTTCCCGCCCCTCGCCTGCTGTGGTCCCGCGACGACGACTGGGTGGTGCTGGGTCTGGAGTACGTCGACGGCCGGAACCCGAAGCGGCCCTGGCGCCCCGCCGATCTGGACCGCTGTCTCGACGCGATCGAAGACGTCGTCTCGACTCTGACGCCACCTCCGGCGCAGCTGGACCTCGACTCCTTCGCCGACGAGTTCCGCGAGGTGGTCGGCTACTGGGACCACATCAGGGCGACCCAGCCCGGGCTGCCGCACCTCGAGGAGGCGGCGGCTCTGGCGGCCGGCTTCGAGGACGTCACCCGCGGCAACACGTTGGTCCACACCGACCTTCGAGACGACAACTTCATCATCGACCGGGCGGGCAAGGTCTGGATGTGTGACTGGAACTGGCCGGTGGTCGGCGCCGCCTGGATCGACTCGCTGTTCGTGCTCGTCGGGCCGCGCGGGGACGGACTCGACGTGGAGGCAGCGATCGCGCGGCGCCCGCTGCTCGGCGACGTACCGGCCGAGCACATCGACCGGGTCCTGGCGCTGCTGGTCGGCTTCTTCTACCGACAGCGCGACGAGCCGGTCCCGCCGAGCTCGCCCCACCTCCGTGACCACCAGTCATGGCAGGGCGACGTGTGCTGGGCCTGGCTGTGCGAACGCCGGGGTTGGGCGTGACGCCCCGTTCTGACCATTGATTTGGGCTGAATCTGGGCCGCTGATAAGGTTTCCTGTCGCGTGTCTGGTGTCTATCCGACGAGATAGAGACGCCGACCCGCACCACCAACTTCGTGACATCCAGCCCAACCACACCAGGAACGCAGAGGCGCAGCAACGTGGCGAACATCAAGTCCCAGATCAAGCGCAACCGGCAGAACGAGGCTGCGCACGAGCGCAACAAGGCCGTGAAGACCGGTCTCAAGTCGGCTGTGCGCAGGTTCCGCGAGCTTGCCGAGGGCGAAGACAAGGATGCCGCGATCGCCGCTGGTCGCGACGCCTCCAAGAAGCTCGACCAGGCCGCCTCCAAGGGTGTCATCCACAAGAACCAGGCCGCGAACCGGAAGTCGGCGATCGCCAAGAAGTCCGCTTCCCTCTGAGCGTTCCCGCACAACTGCTGTAGCCAGGCGCTGACCCTCCGGGGTCGGCGCCTGTTGCATGTGTCAGCGTGGGGTGCGCAGGCTCGTGATCGTGAGGACCAGCCGCTCGAGCGCGTATGCGGCGTCGGTCGCCGCCCCCTTGATGTCCGCATCCGCCTGAGCGACGGCGCGGATCGCGGCCCCCGCCCCTGCCTCGGACCAGCCCCGCGACTGATCGCGGAGGGTGCGCAGCTTCCACGGCGGCACCCCGACCACCCCGGCGAGGTCGTTGTCGCGCATCCCGCGCGGCGCGGAGATGAGCCGGGCCAGCCCGCGGGCTCCCCCGGCGAACGCGGAGGTCACCAGCACCGGCGGGGTGCCCCCGTCCAGAGCCCAGCGCAGCTCCTCGAGCGCTGCTGAGGCGCGGCCGAAGAACGCGTGGTCGGCGACGGCGAAGGACTTGGCCTCGGCTCGCCCTCCGAAGTAGCGCTTGACCTTCTCGAGGCTCAGGGGGTCGCCCGGGAAGTCGCTGCTCAGCTGGTGTGCTGCCGCGGACAGTGACCGGAGGTCCTGCCCGACGGCCTCCACGAGGAACGCTGCGGCGTCGCGGTCGATCTTCGAGCCGTGACCGGCCACCTCGGAGGCGACGAAACCCGCGAGCTCACCCATCTTGAGCGGCTCGGACTTCACCTCCGTGACCGGGGCCAGCTTGCGCAGCTTGGTCAGCACGCCCGAGCCCTTCTGACCTCCGGAGTGGGCCAGCACGAGGGCGACGTCCTCGACCGGCGCGGAGCAGTAGTCGAGCAGCCCGGCGACGGACTCATCGGGCAGGTTCTCCAGCGCCCGCACCACGACGCAGCGCGTGGAGGAGAACAGCGACGGGGCGGCCATCTCCCCCAGCGTCGCAAGGGTGAGGTCTGCCGGCGACTGCCTCCGAGAACTCCGCCTCGCTGTCGTGGCTGCGGACCGCCACTCGGACCGCGGAGATGGTGCGCTCGTTGAGGAACTCCTCCGGCCCGGTGATGAGCGTGACTCGGCCGAGAACGTCGGCTGGACTGGGTTTGCGGGCTGACCTGCCATGGTGCGCACAGCCTGCCACAGCGGTCCGACAGCGCATCTGGACGGGCACAGCGTGCATGTTGGCCCAGGCGAGTCTGGCCGTTTTCCGGAGAGCTGTGGAAAACCCGGTTGGCGATCCGTCTGTTGTCGGTGGCCTTTGGTTGGCTTTTCTCATGCGGGTGATGGAGCGGTTCGAGGACTTGTCGGGGAGTGAGCTCCTCGACGAGGTCGAGCTGCTTCACGACGCCCAGCGGCGGACCGAGATCTTGATCTTGAAGGCTGCGGTCCGGCACGCGGACCTCAACAACGCGTCCACCCTCGATCCCGGACAGCGCGAATCTTCCGGGGCGCGAGCGGGGGTCCGGCTCGGTGGCGTGGGGACGCCGTTGGTGCGCGAGTTCGCCCCGGCGGAGCTGGGTGGCCGGTTGCAGCTGTCGTCGTACGCCGCGGGGCGGCTGATGGCCGACGGCCTGGATCTGCGGCACCGGTTCCCCAGGTTGTGGCAGCGGGTCGAGGCGATGGAGGTCCGGGTCGGGCACGCCCGCTATGTCGCCCGCCGGACCCGTGACCTGACCGTCGAGCAGGCCGGGTTCGTTGACGAGCGGGTCGCCGAATCCGCCGACGGAAGACTGACCTGGACCCGGTTCACCGACCTGGTCGAGGCCATGATCGTCGCCTCCGACCCCGTCGCGGCCGCCGAACGCGAGGAGACTGCCGCGCAGGACCCAGTTCGCGCAGGCCGACTCGGTCGACAGACCACGGGATGCGGGGCTTCTACATCCGGGCACCGTTCCCGGTGATCGCCCGGATCGACGCGACCGTCGCCTACCTCGCCGACGCCCTCCTCGCCCTGGGTGACACCTCGACCCTGGACCAGCGACGGGTCAAGGCCCTGCTGGTGATGGCCAACCCGACCGAAGCCGTGCAGATCCTCGAGGCCTTTGCCGCGTCGCGTGCCGGGACGGACCGGCCCGAGGCGGTCGACACGACCAAGCTCCTGCCGACTGTCTGGCTCTACGTGCATCTGGCCGATCAAGAGCTGACAGCGCGTCGCCCGGGTCGAGGGACTCGGTCCGGTCTCGCCCTCGTGGGTCAAGCAGCACCTGGGAGCCGCCTGCCGGTTCAAGATCACCCCGGTCCATCGACCTGGCCGGACAGGCGCCCGTGGACGCCTGGGAGATCCCGGACCGACATCGACAGGCCGTGCATCTGATGACGCCGGCCGACACCTTCCCGTTCTCCCCCAGCACCGCCCGCACATGCAGATCGACCACACCGAGCCCTACGTTCGCCCGGGACCGGCCGATCACGCGGGCGGGCAGTCCAGGGTGGGCAACTACGGGCCGATGACCACCACCCACCACCGGATCAAGACGTTTGGCCGCTGGCAGGTCAAACAACCCTTCCCCGGGATCTACCTCTGGCGCGACCCCCACGGGGCGTTCTACCTGGTCGACCACACCGGCACCAGAAGGATCGCGCGAGCAGCCTGAGCCCGCCCCGGAAAGCTCCTACGGCAGACCGGCATCCCCGCGGGTCGCCACGCGCAGCTCGCCGTCGTCGTCCGCGATGACCGCGATGTCCCCGTCGAGGTCGGTGCGGAACACGTCGAGACCGGCCGCCTCCAGTGGCGCGAGCGTCTGCGCGGACGGGTGTCCGTAGTCGTTGTCGGCGCCCACCGAGACGACCGCGAGCCGGGCTCCGAGCCCGAGCAGCCACGGCTCCTCCTGGTAGCGGCTGCCGTGATGGGGCACCTTGAGCACGTCGACGGCCAGTCCCGGCCAGGCACGCGCCAACGCCCGCTGGGCGTCTGGTTCGACGTCGCCGGCGAGCAGCAGGCGCAGACCTCGGACTTCGACCAGGAGCACGAGGCTGGCGTTGTTGGGACCTGACCCGTCACCCTCGCCGGAGTCGTGGGAGACCGTCCCGGGCACCGGGCCGAGCACCTGCACGGTCAGCTGTCCGACGAGCCGGGTCTCGCCGTACGCCGGCACCCGCACGGTGGTCCGTCCCTCGGTCTCGGCCAGGACCTCGCGCACGTTCTCGGCCGGGTCCGCCAGGGCCGTCACGTCGACCTCCGCGACCTGCCGACCCTCGAGTACGCCGGTTAGCCCGTCGACGTGGTCGGCGTGGAAATGGGTGAGCACCACCAACGGCACGGCCTCCACGTCCAGCCGGTCGAGGCAGGCGTCCATGAGATCAGGGTCCGGGCCCGCGTCGACGACGACGACCTGCTTCGAGCCGGCGTTGAGCACGAGGCCGTCACCTTGCCCCACGTCGCAGGCCACCAGCACCCAGTCCTCAGGGGGCCACCCGGGCGTGGGCACGGGCACCAGGACCACGACCGCGAGGACGGCACCGCAACCCGCCCCGGTGTGCGGTCGCCGCAGCACCCACGGAAGCACCCATGCCAACAGCAGGCAACCGGCCGACAGCAGGGCGAGGGCCAGCGGCCCGGTGCCCCAGCCGATGGCAGCGGTCGGCAGGTCGGCGCCGCGTTCGGCAACCGCGATGATCCAGGCCGCACACCACGAGGCACCCCACCCGAGAACCCGGCCGAGCGGAGGCAGGACCAGGCCGACGACCCCGCCCAGCAGCCCCAGGATGGTCGCCGGGCCGACAGCCGGCGCGGCAAGCAGGTTGGCGGCCACGGCCACCAGGCTGACCTGACCGGAGATGGCGGCCACGACGGGAGTGCAGGCGATCTGGGCCGCCGTCGGGACCGCGATCACCTCGGCCACGGATCGTGGCAGCCAACCGGTCATGGCGTCCCGCCAGCCCGGCGCCAGGAACAGGATCCCGGCCGTCGCCAGAACGGACAGCACGAACCCCACGGAGATCGCGAGCCACGGGTCGACGAGCAACAGGACGACGACCGCGACGCCCAGTGCTCGGCTGCCGCGCTGCCGCCCGTTGGAGCCCAAGGCGATCAGCCCGACCGAACCCATCGCCGCCGCCCGGAGCACGCTGGGCTCGGTGCGCGCGATCACGACGAAGGCCGCGATGCCCAGCGACCCCGACCAGGAGTTGCCAGCGACCGCGAACGCCGCACCAGCGGCCCACAGTGAGCACGAAGCCCGCGACCAGGGTCAGGTTCGTGCCGGACACCGCGAGCAGATGGGTGAGCCCGGTCGCTCGGAAGTCGTCGGTCACCTCCTGCGGCATCCCGGCGTCGTCGCCGTCCACAAGGGCAGGCACGAGAGTCTGGCCGCCGCGCGGCCCGGCCCGCGCGGCCTCGCGGATCGACTGGCGAATCGCCGCCGACGCCCGCCAGGCCAGCCCGGGCCGGGACGTCAGGACGGGTGGTCCGCGCACCGTCAGCACCCCGGCGAGCTGGTCGTCCTCGGCAGGCGCCAGCCGACCCTGAACGCCCAGGCTGCTGCCGAGAGGTACGTCGGCCCAGTCGGGATCGCCCAGCACCAGGACCGGCACCCGCGAGTCGTGCACGAAACCTCGACCGCTGATCCGGTCGATGCGCCCGCGGAACACGACGTACGACGAGAAGCGGCCGTCGCGCAACACCGGATCCGACGTGACCGTGAGCTCCGCGTGGACGATCGCCGACTTCTCTGCGAGCTCCGTCACCGGGCTGGCCCGAACGGCGTCCGTGCGCAGAGCCGCCCCGGCCGCCACGCCGCCGCCCACCAGCAGGCAGGCAACCGCCACCCGGATCGGACGACCGCGCGCGGCGGCAGCGCCCAGACCGAGCACCGCCAGCGCTGCCAGGCCGATCGCGACCCGGCCCGGGAGACACAGCGCGACCAGGCCTCCAGCCCAGGCTGCGGCCGCGAGCAGCGGCATCCGCAGGTCCGCCGGACCCGGCTCAGCCGTGTCGTCGAGGGTCGGCACGGGCTCAGATCGTGACGTACGGCGCGAGCTCCGCGAGCGTGGCGTCACCGATCCCGTCCACGGCGAGAAGCTCCTCGACGCTCGTGTAGCCGCCGTTGGACGTGCGCCAGTCGATGATGGCCAGGGCGGTGACGGGTCCCACGCCGGGCAGCTCCTCGAGCTGCTCCTGGGTGGCGGTGTTGATGTTGACCAGGGTCGAGGTGGTCCCAGATGGTGCTGCCGAGGCGGCCACCCCGGGCGCCATCGGCACCCCCACCACGATCTGCTCGCCGTCCACGAGCAACCTGGCCTGGTTGAGGGTGCCGAGGTCGACACTCCTCTTCGCCCCGCCCGCCGCCTCGATCGCGTCGATCACGCGCGACCCGGTCGCGAGCACCACAATCCCAGGTTCTCGGACCGCACCCACGACATCCACCACGACCGTCGTGGCGGGAGCACCGATGGCCGCGTCCCCGGTCGGCGCCGAGCTGGCCGCCGAGGTGGGCGCCAGGAGTCTCGAGGCCAGCCACCGCCGAGCCGCCCGGGGCCGCGGCAGGGACCGGCTCGCCGGTCGAACCGCTCCGGATCGCCCACCAGGCCGCCAGCGCGAGGCCCACGGCAACCACCAACGCCACGATCGTCAGCTGGGCAGGGGTGAGCCGGACCCGTCCGCGCATCGTGTCCGGCATGCGTTCGGCCAGCAGCCGAGCCACTCCCGGATCGGCCGGGCGCGACGCGTGCCGCCCGGGCTGAGGCAGCGCCGGAGCTTCGGGCTGCTCCGCGGGGTCAGCTCCCCCGCGACCGGGGGTCGGCACGTGGGTGTGGGTGTCCGAGACCACCGACAGCGGCCGGACCCGGGTGTGCGACTCGTCTGCCTGGGCTGGCGCCTCCTCGTGTGCATCGGAGACGGTGCGGACGGCCGCCAGCTCCGCGCTCAGCATCGAAAGCCGGCGACTGACGGCATCGGGCTGTGGCGTGGCGGAACGGCGGCCGGGCATACCCCGAACCTAGGCAGCCTGGTCGGGCCTGCCCACCACCAAAATCGGAGCCTGTGGAGAACCGCTCAGGGAAGCGGCGCGACGCACACCGCGACCATGCCGGGGCCGACGTGCGCGCCGATCACCGCACCCAGCTCCGCGCACTGGATCTCGCGGCCCTCGAGGTTGTCGGCCAGGCGTTCGGCCACGACGGCGGTCAGCGCGTCAGCCCGCTCCGGGTTGGCCAGATGGGCAACTCCGACGCTGACCCGACGGTCCCCCGCGGACTCGACCGCCAGGTCCGCGAGCCTGCCCAGCGCCTTGCTGGAGGTCCGGACCTTCTCGATGGAGTCGATCCGGCCGTCGTCGATCCGCAACAGCGGCTTGACCGCCAGCGCGCTTCCGAAGATCGCGGCGGCCGCGCCGACCCGCCCGCCACGACGCAGGTACTCGAGGGTGTCGACGTAGAACAGCGAGGTAGCCGCAGCGGCCCGCCGGCGAGCGGCCTCGGCGGCTTCTTCGGCCGAGGCGCCGGCTTCGACCGCGTCGGCGGCGGTCAGGACGGCGTACCCGGTGGCGAACCCGACCTGCCGGCTGTCCACGGCCAGGACCGGGATCGGGGCGTCCTTCGCGGCGAGGAGGGCGGACTCGAAGGTGCCCGACATCTCGGCCGAGAGGTGGATGGACACCACGGCCTCGGCCCCAGCGGCCGGCAGCGGCCCGGTAGGCGGCGAGCATCGCCGCCGGCGTCGGTCGTGAGGTGCTCACCGGCTTCCAGGCACGCAGCGCCTCTGCCACCTTCTCCGGGGTGGCCTCCTCGCTGCCCTCGTCGTACGACGCCGCGCCGATCACCACCTGCAACGGCACCACCGTGATCCCGCGCGCCTGCGCCACCTCGGGAGGAAGAGACGCGGTGGAGTCCGTGACGATGGCGATGCGGGGCACAGCCGAAGGCTACCTGCGCCCGGTTCCAGCTGGGCCCTAGGCTGAGTGCGTGGACGGGGACGAGGACTGGGACTGGGACGAGGACGCAGACTGGGGCGAGGCGCCGTTCGCGGTGAGCTCCTTTCCGCCCTTCCGGGGGCCTACTCCGAGGCGACCTTCGCCGACGCCGAACCGACGCGGCCCGAGCTGGCCGACCTCCGCAGGTACGGCAAGCGCGTGGTACGGCGCTTCGTGGCCAAGGCTCGCGCAGACGAACGGCCGACCTTCGCCCGGATCATCGAGGCGCACCTGGAGACATCCACGCGCGGGCTGCCGCTGGTGGAGGAACGCTGGCCGGCGTACGAACACGTGAACGTCCAGGCTGCGCTCGATGTCTGGCTCGCGGACGAAGCGAGGTCGGCCGAGACCATCGGCATGACCAACTACCGCCACCGGGGGCCGTTCGGCCTGAGCGACCTGCTCGCGCCCGACAACGACATGCACCACGGACCGCGTCCCGGGAACCTGTCGACGGTCAGCCTGCCGTCCGGCCCTGCCGGGAAGACCACCGAATGTCTGCGCGCTGCCGTCTTCCTGGTGACCCAGGGCGAGGATCGGGTCGCGCTCCTCTATCGCGGGTCGGATCCCGAGAGCGAAATGATGGGAGTCACCGTCGAGGCGGTGGCGACCCGGCCGGGCTTCGCCGCCGAGGTCACCGAAAGGCTTCGGGCCCTGGCCCTGGAACACAACGTCTATCGCGGTCACGTCGTCTCCTTCGGCGGGTCGATGTTCGGGGAGCGAGGCTCTCTCCTCCGCTTCCACGACCGACCTCAGCTGGACGCCAGCGCGCTGATCCTGCCCGCCAACACCTTCGAGGACGTACGTCGCCAGGTGGTCGGCGTAGCGCGCAACCGGGACCGGCTGCGCGCGTCGGGACAGCATCTCAAGCGCGGGCTGCTGCTCTACGGCCCGCCCGGGGTCGGCAAGACGCACACCGTCCGCTATCTCCTCGGTGAGCTGGCGGACACGACGATCGTCGAGCTCACGGGCGACACCCTGGGGGCGATCAAGCAGGCCTGTTCGATCGCCAGGGCGCTCCAGCCGGCCATGATCGTGGTCGAGGACGTCGACCTGATCGCGGAGCAGCGAGACCACTACGGCGGCGACACCCCGCTGCTGTTCACGCTGCTCAACGAGATGGACGGTCTGGACGAGGACGCCGACGTGGTCTTCCTCCTGACCACGAACCGGGCCGACCTGCTGGAGCCGGCGCTGGCCTCGCGTCCCGGGCGAGTGGACCAGGCGGTGCACATCGACCTGCCGGATCGGGAGTCTCGTCAACGACTGGTCGAGCTCTACCGCGCCGGGCTCGATCTCGACACCAGCAGGCTCGACAGCGTGCTCGACCGGACCGACGGGGTCACCGCGTCCTTCCTCAAGGAGCTCCTGCGCCGGGCCGCTGTCGTGGCCGCGGACCGGGACGGCCTCGAGGACGCGACCTCGATCGTGCAGGTGAGCGCCGACGACCTCGACCGCGCCCTCGAGGACCTGCTGGACACCCGCAACCAGATGACCCGGGCCGTGCTCGGCTACCGCGACGACGCCCGCAGGGAGCCAGCAACTAGCCGGCGACGATGTTGACCAGCTTCGGCGCGCGGACGATCACCTTGCGGATCGCCTTGCCGTCCAGCGCCCGCACCACTGCGGGGTCGGCCAGCGCAGCAGCCTCCAGGTCGGCCTCGGAGATGTCCGGGGACACCTCCAGCCGGGCCCGGACCTTGCCCTGGATCTGGACGACCGCGGTGACGGCGTCCTCGACCAGCAGCGCTTCGTCGACGTCGGGCCAGCCGGCGCGGGCCACGGTCGGCTCGTGACCCAGCCGCGCCCACATCTCCTCGGCGGTGTACGGCGCCACCAGGGACAGCAGGATCGCGACCGTCTCCGCGGCTTCGCGCACGGCCGGATCGGCCCCGCCGCATCCGGAGTCGATCGCCTTGCGAGTGGCGTTGACCAGCTCCATGATCCGGGCGACCATCACGTTGAACCGGTGGGAGTCGATCAGCTCCGAGGCGTCGTGCACGGTCCGGTGGGTCACCTTGCGCAGGGACACGTCGCCCGCGTCGGAGAGGCGTGCCGACCGGTGACCCGACGTCACCGCTGAGGCGCCAGGCGCGCTGCAGGAACCTCAGCGAACCGGACGGCGACATGTCGGCCCAGTCGATGTCGTCCTCGGGCGGTCCGGCGAAGACCATGGTGAGCCGCACCGCGTCCACGCCGTACAGGTCGATCATGTCGCCCAGGTTGACGCCGTTGCCCAGCGACTTGCTCATCGCCTTGCCCTGGTTGATCACCTGTCCCTGGTTGAGCAGCGCGGTGAACGGCTCGACGAAGTCGATCATGCCCATGTCGTGCATGACCTTGGTGAAGAAGCGGCTGTACAGCAGGTGCAGGATCGCGTGCTCGACACCGCCGACGTACTGGGCGGCCGGCATCCAGTCGCGCACGGCCTCCTCGTCGAACGGGCCGTGCTCGTAGTCCGGCGAGCAGTAGCGCAGGAAGTACCACGACGAGTCGACGAACGTGTCCATCGTGTCGGTGTCGCGCTTCCCAGGGCCGCCACAGTTGGGGCACTCGACGTTGACCCACTCCTCGGCCGCGGCCAGCGGCGAGACGCCCTTCGGCTTCAGCTCGGCGCCGTGCAGCTGGGGCAGCTTCACGGGCAGCTCGTCGTACGGCACACCTACCTCGCCGCACGCGTCGCAGTGGACGATCGGGATCGGGGCTCCCCAATAGCGCTGACGGGACAGCAGCCAGTCGCGCAGCCGGAAGTTGACGGTGCCCCTGCCCAGACCCTTGGCCTCCAGCCACTCGATGATCGTCGACTTCGCGTCGGCCACGTCCAAGCCGTCCAGCGAGATCTCGTCGTTGGCCGAGTTGATCGCCGGCCCCGCGCCGGTGTAGGCCTCACCCTCGAAGTCGGCCGGCGGTTGCACGGTGCGCACGATCGGCAGGTCGAACGTCTCGGCGAACTCCCAGTCCCTCTGGTCCTGCCCGGGCACGGCCATGATCGCCCCGGTGCCGTAGTCGGCCAGCACGTAGTCGGACGCGTAGACGGGCAGCTGCCAGCCGGTGACCGGGTTGGTTGCGTGCACGCCCAGGAAGACACCGGTCTTGGGCCGATCGGTCGCCAGCCGTTCGATGTCGGTGGCCTTCCGCACTTCCTCGACGTACGTCGCCAGGGCGGGTCGCTGCTCGTCGGTGACCAGGTCAGTCGGCCAGCTTGGCGTCGGCGGCCACCACGAAGAACGTGGCGCCGAACAGGGTGTCCGGCCGGGTCGTGAACACCGTGACCGGCTCAGGGCGTCCCGTCGATGGCGAAGTCGACGTGCGCACCCTCGGACCGGCCGATCCAGTTGCGCTGCATGGCCAGCACCCGCTCGGGCCAGGTGTCGGCCAGCGGCTCCATGTCGTCGAGCAGGCGCTGGGCGTAGTCGGTGACCTTGAAGTACCACTGCGTCAGCTCGCGCTTGGTCACCTCGGCCCCGCAGCGCTCGCACCTGCCGGCCACCACCTGCTCGTTGGCCAGCACCGTCTGGTCGTTGGGGCACCAGTTGACCGGTGACGCCTTGCGGTACGCCAGCCCGCGCTCGCGGAACTTCAGGAACAGCCACTGCGTCCATGAGTAGTAGTCAGGATCGGACGTGTGCAGGCGGCGCGACCAGTCGAAGCTCACGGCGTAGCGCCGGAAGGACTCGGCCTGGATCTCGATGTTCTTGTAGGTCCAGTCGGCCGGGTTGGCGTCGTTGCGGATCGCCGCGTTCTCCGCGGGCAGGCCGAAGGAGTCCCACCCGATGGGGTTCAGGACGTCGTACCCCCGCTGCCACCAGTAGCGCGCGATCACGTCGTGCAGCGCCATCACCTCGGCGTGCCCCATGTGCAGGTCGCCGCTGGGGTAGGGGAACATCGTGAGCGCGTAGCGCTTCTCGGCTCCGGGAGCGGCGGTGCCCGCGCGGAAGGAGTCGAGGTCTTCCCACACCTTTCGCCACTTCTCCTGCGTGGCACTGATGTCGTACGAGTTGGCGTCGTACGGCGTGTCCTCCGGGGCCTGCGTCATCCGTCTCGTCTCCTCAAGATCCAGCAAATCTCTGCACAAAAAAACCCCTCGGGCAGAGGGGTTGCCGCGTGATCGCCTGGATCAACGCGGCTGAAGAAGAAGCAGCGACTGCGTGTTCATGCCTCCATGCTACCGCCGACCTCCGGCTCGCGTGGAACCCCTATATTCACGGCCATGACAGTTACCGACATGTTTCGCCTCGACGGCAAGGTCGCCATCGTCACCGGCGCGTCCAGCGGGCTCGGGGTGGCGTTCGCGCAGGCCCTCGCCGAGGCTGGAGCCGACGTCGCCCTGGGCGCCCGGCGGGTGGACCGACTCGCCGACACCGCGGCTATGGTCTCGGACCTCGGCCGACGAGCCCTGCCCGTGGCCACCGACGTGGCCGATCCCGACCAGTGCCAGGCCCTCGTCGACGCCGCGATGGCGGAGTTCGGTCAGGTGGACGTGCTGGTCAACAACGCCGGCATCGGCACCGCCGTCCCTGCGACTCATGAGACACCCGAGCAGTTCCGCTCGGTGATCGACGTCAACCTCAACGGCTGCTACTGGATGGCCCAGGCATGCGGAAGGGTCATGCAGCCGGGGTCGAGCATCGTCAACATCTCGTCGGTGCTGGGGCTGACCACCGGCGGACTCCCCCAGGCGGCGTACTCGGCGTCCAAGGCCGGCCTGATCGGGCTGACCCGCGACCTGGCCCAGCAATGGACCGGGCGGAAGGGGATCCGGGTCAACGCGCTCGCCCCGGGGTTCTTCGAGTCCGAGATGACCGACACCTACCCGCCCGGCTACCTCGACCTCGTCATCCAACGGGTGCCGGTCGGACGCACCGGACAGGCGCAGGAGCTCGCCGCGGCCTTGATCTTCCTGGCCTCCGATGCCGGTGCCTACGTGACCGGGCAGACGATTGCCATCGACGGAGGCATGACGATCACCTGACGGCCCAGACCAGCAGCGCGAGCAGTGCCAGCGCCGGGATGGCCCCCTGGATGACGGCACCGCGAAGCTTGGACGTGTCGCTGCTCACCAACACCAGCGCCGCAGCAACCATGCTGGCGCAGGCGAACGCCACCAGCGCGACACCGGCGTTGCGGTGGGGGCCGACGAGGCCGATTCCTGCCGCGATCTCGAGGGCCAGGAAGAGGTTGTAGAACCCCTGGTTGTAGGCCAGCGGCTTCATCACCGCGGCCTGCTCGGCGCTCATCCCGAAGGCCCTCAGCGTGCTCGGCTTCTCCCACTGCAGCGACTCGATCACGAAGATGTAGACGTGGAGCAGGGCGGCCAGCGCGGCCAGCACGAGCGCGACGGTCAGCATGGCCGGAGCCTACCGCCGGAAGACGTGGCCGCGGGACCGTCGGACCCAGCAGATTGCCGACGTCCTCAGCGACGCGGAATACGGCCGCCAGGACCTGCAGCGGATGGCCGGCTACCGCACCCTGCTCTCACGCGCCGATGATCCTCGAGGACGAGGTCGTCGGCGTGCTCTCGCATGTGGCGCACCGAGGTCGACCCCTTCGACGACCGCGAGCGTCGCCTTGCTCGAGGACGTTCGCGGCGCAGGCCGCGATCGTCGCTTCGCCAGGTCGACCTGATGCAGCGACCTGCGAGACACGCGGGTGCCGAGCTGGCCAGCAAGGTCGAGCAGCTCGAGGCGCTGCGGGAGGTCGGCGAAGCCGTCAGCTCGAGCCTCGACCTCGACGAGGTGCTCGACCGGATCGTCACGCAACGCCGTCCGGCTGACCGGGCACCGACGGCGGCTCGATCATGGAGTACGACGACGGCGACAGGTCGCTTCCACGTCCGCGCGGCGTACGGCAGCAGCCCCGAGCTGCTCGAGCCAGCTGCGCACGATCACGGATCCGACGAGACTCGACGCTCGTCGGCCGCACCGCGCTGGACCGGCCGGCCGCTCGAGGTGCCCGACCTGGGCAGCCGTCGAGCTCGACCCGCACCTGCGAGCATCCTGTTCCGAGACGGCTGGCGCTCGGTGCTCGCCGTCCCGATGCTGCGGGACGAGCGAGATGGTGGGCGTCCTGGTCGATCCGCCGTCGGACGACGGGTGACGTTCTCCGACGGACGTGGTCGAGTTGCTGCGAGACGTTCGCCAGCCAGTCGGCGCTGGCCATCCTCAACGCGCGCGCTGTTCCGCGAGCTGGAGACGCAAGACCGCGCGAGCTGCGAGGTCGCCAGCCAGCACAAGTCCGAGTTCCTGGCCAGCATGTCCCACGAGCTGCGGACCCGCTCAACGCCGTCATCGGCTTCTCCGAGGTGCTGCTCGAGCGGATGTTCGGCGAGCTGAACGAGCGCCAGGAGGAATACCTCCACGACATCCTGGAACTCCGGCCAGCACCTGCTCGAGCTGCTCAACGAGATCCTCGACCTGTCGAAGGTCGAGGCCGGCCAGATGGAGCTCGAGCCGACGATGTTCTCGGTCCGGGCCGCCCTCGAGTACGGCCTCTCACTGGTCCGCGAACGCGCGTGCGCAACCACGGCATCACCCTCGACGCTCGACGTCGATGCCGACGTCGGAGTCGATCGAAGCCGACGAGCTGCGGTTCAAGCAGGTGGTCCTCAACCTGGTGACCAACGCGGTGAAGTTCACCCCAGACGGCGGCAGCGTCTCGGTCCAGGCCTGTGCGCGAGGCCGACGAGCTCGCACGTCACGGTCACCGACACCGGGATCGGCGTCGCCGCCGGAGGATCGGGAGCGGATCTTCGAGTCCTTCCAGCAGGGCGGCCGCGGCGCGCGCGAAGAAGAGGGCACCGGTCTCGGGCTCACCCTGTGCCGACGGATCGTCGAGCTGTTCGGCGGGCGGCATGTGGCTCGACTCCGAGGTCGGCGTCCGGCAGCACCTTCGGCTTCGCCATTCCGCTCGGCGCGACGCAGGCCCGCGAGCCCGCCTCGACCGGCACCGGACGCCGGACCGGTGCCGTCGTGCTGTCATCGACGACGACCGTGCGCTCGCTGGACCTGATGACCGCACTACCTCGACGGGCTCGGCGTCCAGCGTGATCCGCGCGCACGACGGCGTCGAGGCCCTCGACGCAGGTACGACGGCACCAGCCAGCGGCGGTCGTGCTGGACATCCGGCTGCCCGGACATGGACGGCTGGGACGTGCTGGCGAAGCTCAAGGCCGACCCCGACACCGCGCACATCCCGGTGGTGGTCGCCTCCATCGTCGACGACCGCAACGCGGGGACTGGCCCTGGGCGCCGCCGACGTACCTCCTCAAGCCGGTCCGGCCGCGACGAGCTGCGTCGACGCGCTGCGCCGAGTCGACGCTGCTGCCGGCCGACCGGAGCCGCCGCGCTGGAGGCTGAACACCGTGAGCGCCGCCAGCGATCCTGGTCGTGGAGGACAACCCGCTGAACCTCAAGCTGGTGCGTGACGTGCTGCGAGTTCGCCGGGCTACGAGGTGATGGACGCGGCGATCGGGCGAGGAAGGGCTTCGAGCTGGCCGGCCGAGCGTCGTCCGGACCTGGTGCTGATGGACCTCCAGCTACCCGGGATCGACGGGACGGAGACATTGCGTCGACTTCGGGCCGACATCCTCGACGCAGCAGCCGGTCCCGGTCGTCGCCGTGACCGCCTTCGCGATGACAGGAGGACCGCGACGGGCGCAGCAGACGCCGGATTCGACGGGTACGTGGAGAAGCCGATCAGCGTGCGCGCCCTCCCGGCGCAGGTGGCGACCTTCCTGCCGCGAGAAGGGCCGGCACGTGACGACCGACCCGGTGACCGTGCTCGCGGTCGACGACCAGCCGCAGAACCTCCGAGCTGCTCGACGCCGTGCTCAGCCCGCGGGGCTACCGGGTCGTCACCGCGGAGGTCGGGCGAGGAGGCGCTGGCCGTTCATCGCGACGAGCCCGTCGACCTGGTACTCCTCGACATCCTGATGCCCGGGATGGACGGATACGAGGTGTGCCGGCGGATCCGCGCCAACGCGGCCACCGCCTTCCTGCCGGTCGTGATGATCACGGCAAGCGGCGAACAGGAGAAGTCTACGCGCCCTCGAGGCGGGCGCGGACGACTTCGTCACCAAGCCGTTCGACCAGAGCGAGCTGCTGGCCCGGGTGGCCTCGCTGGCGCGGATCAAGCGCTACCACGACACAATCCGACGGCAGGCCGACGAGCTTGCCGCCTGGAACGCCGAGCTCGAGAACCGCGGGTGCAGGCCCAGGTGGAGGAGCTGGAGCGGACCAAGCGGCTGCGGCGTTTCCTCTCGCCCAGCTGGCCGACCTGGTGATCGACTCCGGCGACGAGAGCCTGCCTGACGAGCCACCGGCGCGAGATCGTCGTGGTGTTCTGCGACTTGAGGAACTTCACACCGTTCGCGGAGACCAGCGAGCCGGAGGAGGTGATGGGCGTGCTGCGCGAGTACCACCGACGCCATCGGCGCGCTCGTCCACGCCTACGAAGGCACCCTCGAGCGGTTCACGGGTGACGGGCTGATGGTGTTCTTCAACGATCCGGTCCCGTGCGACGACCCCGCGGAACGCGCGGTACGGATGGCGCTGGGGATGCGGGACACCGTGCAGAGCAGGCGTCCCGATGGCTGGCGCGCCGTGGCCACGACCTCGCGCTCGGGATCGGGATCGCGCAGGGCTTCGCGACCCTGGGCCGGATCGGTTTCGAGGGTCGCTTCGACTACGCCGCCATCGGGAGCGTCACCAACCTGGCCGCCCGACTGTGCTGCGAGGCCGGTCCATGGCAGGTGCTGGTCACTGACCGGGTGCTGGCGGCGACCGAGCACGTGTCGAGCTCGCGAGTCGTCGGCGACCTCAACCCCAAGGGGTTCAGCCGCACCGGTGCGTGTGCACAACGTCAGCGCCATCGACGCAGAAGCAGGTGAGCACATGACGCAGACCTCCGACCTCACGGCTGCCGGCACCGCGACGAGCGCTGTCCGACCTCGACGAGCCCGCGCGCTACCAGGCGTACGACGACCTGCAACGAGCGCATGCCTGCCGTGTGGGAGTCGATGCGGCTGGATCTCGAAGGACGAGTCCGTTGTCGTGGTGCCGTCGATCAGCCTCGACACACACCACCGCCGGGAGCGGCACCGATCATGCAGGCCATGGAGGAGCGCGGCCTGTTCCTCCTGTTGCTGCTTCGCCAGCCACGTCTGCGGATGATCTACGTGACGTCGATGCCGATCATCCGAGGCGATCGTGGAGTACTACCTGGGCCTGCTGCCCGGAGTCATCCCGAGTCACGCCCGCTCCCGGCTGACCCTCGTCCCGGTAGGCGACGCGTCCCCCGTCGTCACTCAGCTCGAAGATCCTGGCTCGACCCCGGCTGCTCCGCACGATCCGGTCACTGATCGCCGAATCCCTCCCGCAGCCACCTCATCCCCTACAACACGACAGCACTCGAGCGCGACGTCGCAATCAGCCTCGGCATCCCCATGTACGGCGCTGACCCCCGACTGGCCGACCTCGGCAGCAAGACCGGATGCCGCCGGACGTTCGAGGAGCTGCGGCGTGTCCGCTGCCCGGTCGGCGCCGAGGACCTCCACACCGTCGACGACATGGTGGCAGCCGTGCAAGGGCATGCGCGCGCAGACGACCGACGCTGGCCCAGGTCATCGTCAAGCTCAACGAGGGCGTCTCGGGCTCCGGGAAACGCCCTGGTCGACCTGCACGACCTGCCCGCGTCCGGAGCGCTCGAGGAGGCGGCCGCGATCAAGGACCGACTCCTCGGCGATGCGGCTGGAGGCCGAGAACCTGGATCTGGATGTTTACCTCGCGGCGTTCGAGAAGGACGGCGGCATCATCGAGGAACGGATCACCGGGGACCGCCCTCACCAGTCCGAGCGTCCAGATGCGCGCGCTTCCCGACGGCACCGTCGAGCTGCTCTCCACCCACGATCAACTGCTCGGCGGTGCGAGCGGTCAGATGCTACCTCGGCTGTGTGTTCCCGGCGGATCCCGACTACGCGGTCGCGATCAGTGAGCCGGCGATGGTGATCGGGCGACACCTGGCCGGACTCGGTGTGCTCGGTCGATTCGCGGTGGACTTCGTCGTGGTTCGCGACGAGGCCGGCGTCTGGACGCCGTACGCCATCGAGCTGAACCTGCGCAAGGGCGGCACCACACATCCGTTCCTGACCCTGCAGTTCCTCACCAACGGGCACTACGACGGGGAGCAGGGGGTCTACCTCACGGCGGGCGGCAACCCGAAGTACCTCGTCGCGACCGACCACTTCGAGGACGACCGGCTCAAGGCGCTGACGGTCATCGACCTGTTCGACATCGTGGCCACGCAAGGTCTGCACTTCGACCAGTCCCGCGAGACGGGCGTGGTCTTCCACATGATCAGCTGCCTGACCGAGTGCGGCCGAGTCGGGCTGACGGCGGTGGGTGACTCCCCCGAGCGTGCGTGGGAGATCTACCAGGAAGCGCAGGCAGTGTTGCTGCGCGAGGCACAGCGGGCCCTGAACGAGGCACCCGTGGTCGGCTGAGGATGGAGCTGGAGACCGACGACCTGGTCTGGTACGTGGCCTACGGCTCGAACCTCTCGGCTGCGCGGTTCGGTTGCTACCTCGCCGGAGGGCGGCCACCTGGCGCACAGCGCACCTACACCGGAAGCCGGGACCGTACGGCGCCTCGTCGTGACGTCGGAGTCAGCTTGCCAGGTGGACTCGTGTTCGCACGTCGCTCGACCGTCTGGGGCGGGGGGCTCGCCTTCTACGACCCGGCTGCCGAAGGCAACCTGGCGGCGCGGGCCTACCTGGTGACGTTCGGCCAGTTCAGTGACGTGGTCGCCCAGGAGGCCAGGCTGCCAATCGCCGAGAACCTCGTGCTCAGCGGGACCGAGCGGCGGTGGCCAGCGCCCTCCGGTGTCTACGAGACGGTGGTACACGTCGACGACCACGAGGGGCTCCCGATGCTGTCGATCACGTCGCTGCAGGATCTCGTGCCCACACCCCCATCGGCGCCCTATCTCCGCACGATCCTCGCGGGCCTCGGCGAGGCGTTCGGGTGGGATGTCGACGATCGGATCGACTACCTGATGCGGGCTCGCGGCGTCAGGCCCGCGTGGACCAGAGACGCGCTTGAGCAGCCTGTGTTGACCGTCACGTGACTCGGAACACGGCGCCAGGATTTGCATCTGAACAGCCGAATCCCTGAGGCTAGAAGGGATTAATTGTTTCCGCGACGCCAATAGACGGCGACCCGACCCGACCAGGTCGGAGCCAGCGGAAACCCAGCCGGCAGTTTGCTCCGGCAAGGGCGACTTACGCAGCGCCACCAAAATCCCGCACACCTCCAGTACCCGATCCGAGAGGTACCTTTCGTGTCCCTGCTTTCCCCCTTGTTCCGCGAAGTCCATCCCTGCGCCCGCAGGTGTTCAGACCGGGCGGGTCGGCTCGTCCGCAGACGTGCTCACGCCCCGCCAAGGATTCCGTCGGCACCTACGCCGCGAGATCGTCGCGGTCATCGACCCCGTCTGGGCCGCACCCGGCGACGACGTCAACGAATCCGTGCGCGCACCTGACGGTGTGATCGCGGAAGCCGCCGAGCGCCTGACCAGGTTCCTCCAGCCCGGCGAGATCGTCGCCGGCACGCCGGACGGGCGGCTCACGCTCCGGCTCCGCCACGAGGACCGCGCCGCCCGCCCGCTGCGCCTGCAGGAGATGGCGTACCACGCCATCGAGGTCTTCGAGTCCCTCGACTACCGGGCCGGAATCATCGACCTCGGCGTCGGCTGGGCCCGCGTGACGCGCAAGCAGAATCCCGAGCAGGCCGAACGACACGCCGCCAATGCGGCCCGCGAGTCCGTCCAGCAGCGCGACCTGCAGCCACGTCAGAACGGCCGGCACCAACGCCGCCGGCAGCCGTACATCAACCTCTGGAGCTTCGGCAACCAGGTCCTGCTGGCCACCGTCGGCAGCATCGTGCTGCCGTTCCTGGCCATGATCGGCCTCTACACGGTCGGCCTCGACATCTCCTCCGCGCTCTACTGGGTGCTCGTCGGATCGCTGAGCGTGACGGCCCTGACGATCTGGGCCGAGTGCGTCCATGCCTTCGAGCCGCCGGTCCTTCCTGAGCCGACCGACGAACCTGCACCGCGGGCGACCGCCATCATCGCGGCGTACCTCCCGAACGAGGCCGACACCGTGGTGGACACCCTTCGCGCGTTCGCGGCGCACGAGTACTCCGGCGGTCTCCAGACCGTGCTCGCCTACAACACGCCGGTGCCGCTTCCCGTCGAGGACGAGCTGGAGCGCCTGGCCGCCGAGCATGCCGACCTGACGGTGATCAAGGTCCACGACAGCACCTCCAAGGCCCAGAACGTGAACGCCGCACTCCGCGTCGCCGAGGGCGAGTTCGTCGGCATCTTCGACGCCGACCACCACCCGATGGCAGGCGCCTTCGACCGTGCCTGGCGCTGGATCGCGGACGGCGCCGACGTCGTCCAGGGCCATTGCGTGATCCGCAACGGCGACGACTCCGCGCTGGCGAAGCTGATCGCCGTCGAGTTCGAGCAGATCTATGCGGTTGCACACCCCGGCCGGGCCGCCCTGCACGGGTTCGGAATCTTCGGAGGCTCCAACGGCTACTGGCGCGCCTCGGCGCTCGAGCAGATCCGCCTGCGTGGCTCCTACCTCACCGAGGACATCGAGGCATCGATGCGAGTGCTGTCCGCAGGCGGACGCATCGTCAACGACCCGGGGCTGATCAGCCGCGAGCTGGCGCCCGACACACTCGGCGCGCTGTGGAAGCAGCGGATGCGCTGGGCACAGGGCTGGTTCCAGGTCTCCTGCCTGCACCTGTGGCCGATCCTGCGCTCGTCCGCGCTCACCCTGCGCCAGAAGGTCGGCGCGACCTACCTGCTGGGCTGGCGCGAGCTCTACCCGTGGGTGTCCCTGATGGCCTGGCCGCTGCTCGGCTTCCTGGCCTGGCGTGACGGTGGCCTGGACTTCTCCTCGCCCATGTTCCTGGTCATCAGCCTCTTCGTGACCGTCTCCGGGCCGCTGCAGACCGCGGCTGCCTGGCGACTGGCCACCCCGGAGATCCGACAGCACCCCTGGTGGTTCGTCGGTGCCGGCCTGGCCAACCTGTTCGCCTACAACGAGCTGAAGAACCTCGTGAACCGGGTGGCCCACCTCAAGCAGCTGCGCGGGGAGCACCAGTGGGTGGTCACGCCGCGGACTGCGCAGAGCACCGCCACCAGCACCCTGCCCGAGATCACCCGCGAGTCCACGGAGGTGGCCGCATGACAACGCTCACTCACCCGAACGTCCCTGAAACAACATCGACCGACCGGCGTGCTTCACCCCAGTTCCCGGTGGGCTGGCTGCGCGGGCTCGCCGCCCTGACCGTGCTCACCTTCCACGCCTACCAGCACAACCGGACCGGCGCCGAGTACGCCTGGCCGTGGTCCGGTGCGGCGCACCAGGCGATGCTCGGCTCCGACCTGTTCGTCGACATGTTCTTCGTGCTGTCCGGCTTCGTCCTGTGGCTGACGGTCGCCCGAGCCACCATCGACGGCCGCACCGGACGACCAGGCTGGGTGCTCCTGTTCCGGCGGATGGCGCGGCTGCTGCCGCTCTACTACACGATCGTCATCGTGGTCTGGGCGGTCACGAACCCGTCGTTGCCGGGGCACTGGCAGGACCTGCTGCTGCACCTGAGCTTCACTCACATCTACAGCGACCAGTACATCTTCTGGGACGTCGGCCCCGCGTGGTCACTCGCAGTCGAGTTCCACTTCTACGTGCTGATGGCACTGTCGGTGCCGCTGGTGCACGCCGCAGTTCGACGTACGACGACCCGGCGGGCCAGGCTCGGCGTGGCACTCGTCACTTCCCACGCTCCTGATGGTCATCGGCGTCACGTACCTGCTCTGGGCCACCGTCGTCGCTCACCCCAGCGAGACCGACTGGTCCGTGTGGTTCTCTCCGATGTCGCGCGCCGCCGACTTCGGGATCGGCGCGGCCCTGGCCGTGATCAGTGCCGCCGGTGTCCGCCTCGGGCGCGGAGCGCGCGTGACGGCCGGCCTGGTGGGCATCGCGAGCCTGGCCATGCTGGTCATGAACCGCCCCGAGTCGGCGTTCGGCGCCTGGTGGGCCCCCTTCTACGCGCTGGCGATCGCGGTCGGCCTGTCCGGGATCGTGCTGCACGACGGTCCGTGGCCCGCTGCGTTCAGCTGGCGTCCACTCGCGTGGATCGGTGGGCTCGGCTACGGCATCTACCTGATTCACGAGCCGGTCATGCGGATCCTGGACCACGTCGGCGCGCTGCCCTCAGCGCGCCCGGGCCCGTTCTTCCTGATCACCGCGGTTCTGGTCGGCGTCGTCGCAGTCGCCCTGGCCTGGGTGAGCTCGAAGACCGTCGAGGCGGCAGGGCTCAAGCTCCTCGCGACCATCCAGAAGGACGGGACGCCACGCGACTACTACGCGCACCTCGACCCGGCCGAGCGGAAGCCGGAGCCGGCGCGCACTTGAGACGGTTGCTAGCGCAACCTCCTCAGGGACCGCTCACGCGGGCTGGGCACTCCTGTCCAGCCCGCGGAGCAGCCCCTCGAGGACCGCGACCGCGCGCGGGATGTCAGGAGTCCGGTCGGCGATGATGTCGGAGTAGAGAAAGGCCTCGCTGACCCGCACGATCGCGTACGCGAGCGTCGGGGTGTCCAGCTCGGTGGTGAAGTGCCCGCGCTGGGTCTCGAGATCGACCATCCGTTCGAGCGCGGCGGACATGCCGTGCTGGACGACGCTGCGCGAGCCGGTCAGGATCCGCAGCGCAGCCTCGGCGTCGTGCTCCAGGAAGGTGTGCAGGGCCGGGTCGGCGTCGACCGCGCGCAGGATCGACCCGATCAGCCCGACCATCCTGGGCACCCCGCGCAGGTGGGCGGTCTCGGTCGCAGCGGCGGCGAGCGCCAGCCGCGCCCGCCACCAGATCACTTCGTCGAGCAGCCGCTCGCGGTTGCCGGCGTGCCGGTAGAGCGTGGCCCGACCGACGCCGAGAGTCCGGGCCAGCGACTGCATGTCGAGGCGCTGGCCCGACAGGTACGTCGCGGCCGCGGCCTCGAACACCTCGGCGGGAATCGAGGCTGGTGGGCCCGTGCCCTCGGGGACGATCTCCTCGGCATCGCTGCCGGTTCGAGTCGTCGTCACACGGCGGCCTTGGCAAGGCTCGCGAGCTCGGCGAGCTCGTCGGCCAGGTAGTCGGCCAGCTTGTCGATGTCCGGAACGAGCTCGCGGCAGGCGATCAGCCCGAAGTGCAGCTCACCGTGGTAGCCGACCAGCGTGATGTTGAGTCCCTGCCCGTCGGTGACCACGGAGGTCGGGTAGTTCGCCAACAACTTCGCGCCACCCATGTAGACCGGGATGTTCGGGCCGGGGACGTTGGAGATGGTGACGTTGAACGCCGGCAGCCTGTGCAGCAGGCCGGTTGCCCACATCACTCGCGCCGCGCGTGCGGTCAACGCGGGCGGCGCGAAGTCGGTGATGTCGTCGACGAGGCCCTGCGGGATCGTCGCCTGCTGCGACTTCGCGATCTTCGTGGCCTCGTGGACCAGCTGCAGTCGCTCGGCGGGGTCGGCGACGTCTGTGGGCAGCTTCGCCAGCATTGCCGACACCCGGTTGCCGAGCTGTCCCTTGGTGGTCTCGTCGCGGACCGACACCGGGATCATCGAGACCAGCGGCGCCTCGGGCAGCGCGTCGTGGTCGATCAGCCAGCGGCGCAGGGCCCCGGCGCACATCGCCATCACCACATCGTTGACGGAGACGCCGAACGCGTTCTTGACCGCCTTGACGGTGGCCAGGTCGACGCTTTGGAAGGCCAGTCGCCGGTGCTGGGTGATCGGCTTGTTGAACGGCGTCGCGGGAGCGATGCCGGCGGGACTGGTGATCACGCCGCCGTCGCCGCGGTTCAGCCCGAGCAGGCCGCCGACGATCGGGCGTGATGGCGGGCGCGAGCGTCGGCACGGCCTTGATCAGCTGTCCGGCGATCTGCACGCTCTGGATCGGCCGCCAGGCGAGCCGGGCGGCGGCGCGGGCAGCCAGCACCGCACCGTGCGGAGGCTTCTCCGGGTTGAAGTCGTCGTGAGTGGGCAGCTCGCGACCCTCCGGCGACAGGTCGAGCAACACCGTGAGGAGCTCGGCACCCGACGCACCGTCGATGGCGGAGTGGTGCACCTTCGTGAAGACCGCGCACCGGCCCTTCGCCAAGCCCGTGATGAGGTACATCTCCCACAGTGGCCGGCGCCGGTCGAGCGGGCGCGCGTGCAGCCGGCTCACCTGCTCGGTCAGCTGCGCCATGTTGCCCGGCCGCGGCAGCGCGATCTCGCGGACGTGGTACTCGATGTCGAAGTCCGGATCGTCGATCCAGTACGGCTGGTCCAGGCCGAGCGGCACGTCCAGCAGTCTGCGCCGCATCACCGGCACGAGCGGGAGGCGCTGGGTCATCAGTTCCGTGAGCCGAGCCAGGTCGAGCTTCTGCGGCGCGTCGCTCGGGTCGAGGATGGCGACCCCGCCGACGTGTCCGGTGGTGGTGATGGTTTCCATGGCCAAGAAGGCCGCGTCAAGTCCGGTGAGCTGTTTCATGAGGTTTCCTTGAGATATGTCTGGTCAGGTCAGGGTGCGGTGGGAGACGTCGAGCGGGCGAGCCACGCGTCGACATGCTCGATAAAGATGTCGGGGACCTCGAGCTGAGGCGTGTGCCCGACGCCGGGGAGGAAGACGGCCTCCCAAGACGGGTTCGCGCGCGCCGCAATGTGCGCGGCGGCGACCGGCACGAGCCGGTCGGCTTCACCGTTCATCAAGAGCACGGGTACGTCGATGCCGTTCATCATGGCGGCGTACTCCTCGCGGCGCAGCAGCACGCGCATCAGCGACCTCGCAGCCGCCATGAACGCGACTTCCACGCCCGGCATCGAGTCGCGGGCCCGCACGAGGTCCTCGGCGGCGGCGAGCATGTCCGGGTTGGCCCGCGACGGGTCGGCGAAGCAGAGATTGATGATCCGCTGCACGGACTCGGCCGGCGACAACCGCGACCGCATCCTGCGCATCGTCAGTTCGCCGATGCCGGGAAGGGCGTAGACGAGGAACTGTCCGGCGACCTTGGGATCCGGCCGGCGGCTGGGTGCCGGCATCGCGGGATCGACGAGTACGACGCCGGCAACCGTGTCCGGGTTGCGATGCGTCTGCAGCACGGACACCATGCCGCCCATCGAGTTGCCGACCAACACGACCGGGCCACCGACGACCTCACGGATGAAACGGTCGAGCAGACGCTGGTTCTCGTGGACGGTGGCGTTGCGCTTGGTGCCGGCGGTCATGCCATGACCGTGCAGGTCGACGGCGACCGCTCGCCGGTTCGCGCTGAGGGCAGGAGCCACGAGCGCCCAGTTGAGGTGCGAGCCGCCGAGACCGTGGACGAAGACGATCGGCGGAAGGTCGGAAGGCGTCCCGAAGTCGACCCAGTGCACCGGACCATCGAGGTCCGTGACGTAGCCGCGGCCGCCCCAGGGAGCCGAGAACGACCACGGGGCTTCGGTCGTCGTGGTCATGACTCCTCCTGGAAGAACGGGCGTAGCAGGGTCGGTGCCCGGAAGGGCCGCCAGCCGCGCAGGGGCAGGGCGAGCCGGTCGGCCAGCAGCCACATGACAGCGGCGTCCGCGCCCGCACCGAGGTGCCCCGACCACACGCCCACGTTTTCGTGGATCGCCGTCGTCGGCTCCATGCAGGTGCGCCAGTCGACGATCCCGTCGGTCTGGGAGTAGATCGCGGTGGACGGCACCATGATCGGCAGGGACAGCTGCTCGCGCCGGAACATGTTGGAGCGCACGTGGCGGCTGGACTGGCGCCGGTAGGCGGCATCGGCGCGGCTCTGGTTCGCGGTGGTCAGGGCGAACGGGCTGACCAGCGTGATCACCTGCCGGACCAGGTCCGGGTGCTGGCGGGCGAGCTCACGCGCGTAGATGCCGCCGAGGCTCCAGCCCACCACCGACACCGGGCCGCCCGTCTCCTCGACCATCTCGGCCAGGAGTCGGGGCATCCCCTCCATGATCGCCTTCGTGGGACCGACGTTGCGGCCCAGACGCCAGGCGCGCACGTCGTACCCCTTGGACTTCAGGAAGCGCCGGATCAGCCGCGTGCTTCCGTCGCCGGCGAGGAGGCCCGGCAGCACGAGGACACCGTGTCCGTCACCGCGCGGGGCCAGCGCCAGCAGCGGCATGCCAAGGGGAAGGGTCGCCAGAGTGAACGCGCCACGCAGCGGCTCGGTCAGGTACAGCGCCGCGGACGGGATCCGTCCGGCGGACGGCGGCTCCGGTTCGTAGCCGTCCTCGAGGGCCGAGACTACGTGCATGTGCGTCCCATCAGGTCAGGCCCGGGGCCAAGGACTGGCCAACGGGGGTGATACAGATCTACAGTTTGTCTCACCATAGTAAGGACCCGGCGGACGGGCGACAAACTGAGAAGGGCCAAAACAGCTGTGAGCTTCAACCTAGCAACGATCCTGCACGAATCGGCACTGGCAGCACCGGACTCCACGGTGATGCGGTTCAACGGCGAGACCACGTCGTACGGCGAGCTCGACGACCTGTCCGGCCGGTTCGCCGCCGGCCTGATCGCCAGCGGGCGGGAGCCCGGTGACGTGGTCGCGATCCACCTGCCGAACATTCCCCAGTTCCTGGTCGCCTATTTCGGCGTCCTGAAGGCCGGGATGGTGGCCCTCCCCCTGAACCCCCTGCTGACGACCCCTGAGCTCGTCTACCACCTGACCGACTCGAACGCCCGGCTGATGGTCACGTTCGAGGGCTTCCTCGCCGCGTCGGCGCCCGCTGCGGCGGAGGCCGGCATCTCGGCGTACGTCGTCGGTGCGACCGTGCCCGACGGGCTGCACCGCTTCGAGGAGCTCGTCTGGACCGCGCCGCTCAGCGATCCGGGCGGCGACCTGCACCCGACGGAAGCCGACAGCACGGCCGTCCTCATCTACACCAGCGGCACGACGGGCAAGCCCAAGGGCGCCGAGCTGACCCACTTCCAGCTCTACATGAACTGCGATGTGGGCGGCAGCCTCTTCGGCGCCCGCAGCGACGACGTCACGCTCGCCGTCCTGCCCTTCTTCCACGTCTTCGGGCTGTCCTCGGTCATCGGCGTCTCGTTGCGCCACGGCGGCTCGCTGGCAATCCTCCCGAGGTTCGACCCGAAGGTCGTGCTGGACACCCTCGAGGTCGACCGGGTGACCGTGGTCGGCGGCGTTCCCACGATGCTGCACGCGCTGGCCGAGGCCGACGTCTCGGGCCGCGACCTTTCCGCCCTGCGGGTGTGCGTCTCCGGGGGTGCGTCCCTGCCCGGCGAGGTGATGCGCAAGTTCGAGGACAAGTACGGCATCGTCGTGCTCGAGGGCTATGGGCTGTCCGAGACTGCGGCCACCACGTCGTTCAACCGCAGCGCCGAGGAGCGCAAGCTGTACTCGATCGGCAAGCCGATCTGGGGCGTGCAGATGCGCATCATCGACTCCGACGAGCAGCCGCTTCCCCCCGGCAAGGACAACGTCGGCGAGATCGTGGTGCGCGGCCACAACATCATGAAGGGCTACCTCGGGCAGCCCGAGATGACCGCCGAGGCGATGAAGGGTGGCTGGTTCCACACCGGCGACCTCGGCTACGTCGACGAGGACGGCTTCTACTTCGTCGTGGACCGCAGCAAGGACCTGGTCATCCGCGGTGGCTACAACGTCTACCCGCGCGAGATCGAGGAGGTCCTCTTCGAGCACCCGGCGATCCTCGAGGCGGCCGTGATCGGCAAGCCCGACGACCGGCTGGGCGAGGAGGTCGTGGCGGTCGTCGTACTTCGCGAGGGCCAGACCCTGACCGCTGACGAGGTCATCGCCTACTGCAAGGAGCGGCTCGCGGCCTACAAGTACCCCCGGGAGATCCGGTTCGTGGACGACCTGCCCAAGGGACCGACGGGCAAGATCCTCAAGGCCGAGCTGCGCAAGTAGCCGCGCTATTCCTCCGGGTAGCGCGGGACGGCTTCCGGGTCCCGGCCCACGGCCGCAACCCGGTCTTGGCGCATGATCCGCGCCTGGTAGTCACGCGACAGGAAGCCGGACTCCTGCGGAGCCGCCAACAGCAGGTACCAGTAGTCATGGTCGTCGAGCTGTTGCCGGTCGGCGACTTCCACGATCCCCCAGTGCTCGATGGCCCACGCTTCCGCCTCACTCAGGCTGCCTGCAGTGTGCAGCAGGTGGAGATGGCGGTCGTAGACGTACCACGGCAGGTTCGAGGATTCCTCATCGGTCGCTTCAGGTTGTGCAACGCTCATCAGGACGCTTCCTCGCATGGCGTGGTTCTAGGCCGTCATCATGGCACCTCCAGCAGGTCCGGGAGACCGACTTCCGCACATTGCTGCGCCTAGCACCTCGTTGCTGGCCACCAAGACGGCACGCTGACATCATCAGGTCGAAAGAGGGAGACACCATGTCCGACAAACAGAACATCGAGAGCCCGCACGAACGACGCCCCTTCGCCGGTCACGGCCACATGGATGTGGTCACCCTCGGCGACTTCACCCTCGGCCGTGGCGTCTTCGAGCCAGGTTGGCGCTGGTCGAACGACGTCAAGCCCATCGCCGGCACCGAATCCTGCCTGACCCACCACACCGGCATCTGCCTGTCCGGGCAGATGACCGTCCGGTTCGACGACGGCAGCGAGATCTCCGTCGGTCCCGGCGACGTCGTGGACCTCGATCCCGGGCACGACGCCTGGACCGAGGGCGACGAGCCCTGCGTGATGCTGGACACCGGGATCAAGGCATACGCCAAGCCCGAGTAACCACAGCGATGGCCGCGCGCATGCGCGGGTGGGAGGTCACCGGCGACTTCGGGGGGCCGGGTTTGCTTCGACTGGTGGAGCGCCCAGTGCCGGTTCCTTCGGCGGACGAGGTCCTGATGAAGGTGCGCGTGTGCGGCGTGTGCCGTACGGACCTGCACCTCGCGGAGGGCGACCTGCCGCCGAAGGCACCTGGCGTGGTGCCGGGCCACGAGGCGGTTGGCGAGGTGGTGTCGGTCGGCGCATCGGTCTCACGGTTCAGTGCGGGCGACAGGATCGGGCTTGCGTGGCTGCGCAGCACCTGCGGGCAGTGCCGATGGTGCCGGAGCGGTGCCGAGAACCTGTGCCGGCGCTCGACGTACACCGGGTGGGACGCAGACGGTGGGTTCGCCGAGTACGCCGTCGTACCGGCCGGATACGGCTACCGGATCCCGGAAACCATTCCCGACGCCGACGCCGCGCCGCTGCTGTGTGCCGGGATCATCGGCTATCGGGCCCTGCGACGCGCGGAGTTGCCGCCGGGTGGACGGCTGGGGATCTATGGCTTCGGTGCCAGCGCACACATCACCGCACAGATAGCGATCGCGCAGGGTGCGGAGGTACACGTGCTCACACGCGGGGCTGCGGCCCAGCGCCTGGCGCTCGAGTTGGGCGCCGCGTCGGCCGGAGAGGCGTACGCCGCGCCCCCGGTCGCCCTCGATGCCGCCATCTTGTTCGCCCCCGTCGGTGACCTCGTGCCCGTTGCCCTGGCAGCCCTGGACCAGGGAGGCACGCTCGCCGTCGCGGGCATCCATCTCTCCGACATCCCGACGCTGAGCTACGAGCGGCACCTCTTCCGCGAACGGACGCTGACCAGCGTCACCGCGAACACCCGGGCCGACGGCGAGCAGTTGTTCCGGCTCGCCGCCACCCTCGGGGTCCGGCCACGCATCGTGTCGTACCCATTCGAGGCTGCTGACCAGGCACTCGCCGACCTGCGTGCCGGCGCTTTCACAGGGGCCGCGGTGGTCGCGATTTCGTGAGGCTTCGTCGGCTCAGCCCATTCCAAGGATCCGGGCGCACTCGAGGGCGACGGAGACCTCGCCTGCCTCGAGGGGGTGACTCAGGTTCCGGCCGGTGAGCTCCTGCAGTTTTCGTATCCGGTAGCGGACCGTGTTGCGGTGCAGGAACAGCTGGCCCGCGGCGGCGGAGGTCGAACCGCCCTGTACGAGCCAGGTCCGGGCAGTCTGGAGCAGTCCTTGACGGGCTTCGTCGGGGAGATCCAGGACCGGTCCCAGAATTGTTCGGACAAAGGCTGCCGCACCGTCGGGGGTGCCTGCAAGGAGCACCGCCAACGGGGCCTCTTCGAACCTAATCAGCTCACGCGAGGCCGGTGTGGCCGCGGCGCACGCCAACCTGGCTTCGCGTCGTGCCGTGCTGGCCTGCTCGACAGAGGTGAAGGTTCGGCTGATCCCGACGCGACCGCGGGCGGCGTTGGCCAGATCCTCCGCTAGCCGGGCGACGCCGTACCCCATCCGCAAGCCGATCAGGCCTTCCTCGTGGTCATGGTCCACCCGCCAGGCGGACACCCCATTGCGTCGGACCAAGAGGCTCTCGATACCGGGGAGGGCTTCTTCTCCAGGAGCTGGACACTCGGCTGCAACCACGACGAACTCACCGTCGCGCGGCAGGGTGAGCAACTCGGCGACCTCCCACTGGCGCTGGGTGGTACTGCCGCCGTCGAGGACGGTCCCGAGCAGAGCCGAGCGCATCTGCCCGGCCCGCCGCGCGTGCTCGGCGATTGTTGTCTGGTAAGCGTCGGTCACCTGCTCGCTGAGATCGTCGGTCACCGCCCAGATGTCTGCAGCCGCGAGGAGGAGACTTTCCCGGGTGTCGACCTCCGCGTGTTCGACCAGCAGCTCCCAGATGTAGCGGCCACCCACCCGGAATGCCTGCAGGACGGCTGGATAGGGAACACCTTGGAGTGCACGCTCCGCGCCGGTCTGTCGGGGGGCGGTCGAGTCAACGCGTTCGCCAGCAAGGTTGCCGAGGACGTAGCGCAGGTTGTTGCGGCACGAGGCCACCAGGTCGGCCTCGGAGACGACCTTCGCGTCCCGGTAGACCGGGATCTCGGCGCGGACCCGTTCGACCATCCCGAGGGCGAGCTCGTCGGAGTCGGGCAGCAGCGAGCGGCTGAGTTCGACCAAGTGTGCGTCGACGGAGGGTCCGGCCACCCCCGCAGCCTAAGCCCCCGACTGTGCTGGAGCACAGAACGAGAGGGGTTGAGTTGGTGCCCGTGGCCGATGCTCCACAGGCCCCTCGCGGGCGAGAGTTGGGGTGTTCGATTTCCCAGCCAAGGAGCCCCCGTGAACCTCGCCGCCGTCCTCCTCGACCGCCTCGGAACCGATGCTGACCGCGTCGCGTTGCGCCTCGACGACACCGGGCCCGACGACACCACGCAGACGTTCGCCGAACTCGGGAGCCTCACTGGGCGCGTCGCCTCACTGCTCGCAGCCCACTCCGTGGAGGCCGGCGACCGGGTCGCGGTCATGCTGCCGAACGTGCCCGAGTTCGCGGCCGTCTACTACGGCATCCTGCGGGCCGGCGGCGTGGTCGTGCCGATGAACCCGCTGCTCAAGGCGCGCGAGATCGAGTTCTACCTCTCCGATTCGGGCGCGAAGGTGTTGTTCGCGTGGCACACCGCCACCGCCGAGGCGAGCGCGCGCAATCGCGGTAGTCCACGGCGCCGCTCATGTCGTTGTTGACGGATCGTTCTCGGGCGACCTCGCCGCCTACCCGGAGTCGAGTGTCCTCGTCGACCGGAGCGCCGAGGACACTGCCGTGCTGCTGTACACGTCCGGCACGACCGGCCGCCCGAAGGGCGCCGAGCTCACCCACGCCAACCTCCTCCGCAACGTCGAGGTCAGCCAAAGCGATCTGCTGCGGCTGACCAGCGACGATGTGGTGCTCGGCGGACTGCCGCTGTTCCACTCGTTCGGCCAGACCGTCACGCTGAACACCACCATCGCCGCCGGCGCCTCACTGCCTCCTGCTGCCTCGGTTCGACCCAGCCGCTGCTCTTCGCCTCTTGAGCAAGCACCGGGCGACGGTGTTCGCCGGCGTGCCGACGATGTACGGCGCCCTGATGGCGACCCCGGACGCACCGGCTCTGCCCGGCTGCGCACCTGCGTGTCGGGTGGCGCGGCCCTTCCCGTCGAGGTCCTGCACCAGTTCGAGGAACGGTTCGGGTGCCCGGTCCTGGAGGGGTACGGGCTGTCGGAGACCTCTCCGGTGGCCTCCTTCAACCGCCCCGATCAGCTTCGCAAGCCGGGCTCTATCGGCACCCCGGTGACCGGGGTGGAGATGCGGGTGGTGGATGCCGAGGGCGCGCCGATGCCGGTCGGTGAGGTCGGTGAGATCGCGATCCGTGGCCACAACGTGATGAAGGGCTACTGGAGCGAACCCGGAGGCGACTGCTGCCGTGCTGTCCGGAGACGGCTGGTTCCGCACCGGCGACCTGGCCCGGCTCGACGAGGACGGTTACTTCTTCATCGTCGACCGCAAGAAGGACCTGATCATCCGCGGAGGCTTCAACGTCTATCCCCGCGAGGTCGAGGAGGTGCTCTACGAGCACCCGGCCGTGGCCGAGGTCGCCGTCATCGGCGTACCCCACCCGGACCTTGGCGAGGAGGTGGCCGCGGCTATCGCCCTTCGTCCGGGGGCCACCGCCACCGAGGCCGAGCTGCGTGACTTCGTCAAGGCCCAGGTCGCGCCGTACAAGTACCCCCGGTTCGTCTGGCTCGAGGCTGCTCTGCCCAAAGGTGCCACCGGCAAGATCCTCAAACGCGAAATCGTCCCGCCTGCCAACCTCGAGAAGCCTGGGGCCACGCGATGACCACGACCCAAGAGCTCGCCGACCAGAGCGCCCCGCTCGACGCCCTCCTGGTCCAGGCCGCACTCGGCCCCCTGCGCCGGTTCGCGCCCGACCTGTCCACCGCCAAGTGGGTCGCCGGTTTGGCCGCGACACCCCACGACGCACGATGCGTCGGCTGCGCGACCTGGCCACCGAGACCGGCCGGATCGCCCCGGCACGTCGTCGCTGTCACCGGAGGGGCGTGACCGCCGCTTCGCCGACGTCGCCTGGCGCGACAACCCGCTGCTGCGACGGGTCGTGCAGCTGTACCTCGCCACCGGCCGGACCGCCGAGCAGCTCATCGACGACGCCGAACTCGACTGGCGCGACGAGAAGCGGGTGCGGTTCTTCGTGGAGAACCTCGTCGAGGCGCTGGCCCCCAGCAATGTCCCGCTGCTCAACCCGGCGTCGGCGAAGGCCGCCATCGACACCGGCGGCCTCAACCTGGTCCGCGGCGGCGCCCAGCTCGTCAAGGACCTGGCCTCCGCCCCCCGGGTCCCGGAGATGGTCGACGGCTCCGACTTCGAGGTCGGTCGCAACATCGCCGCCACCCCCGGGGCGGTGGTGTTCCGCACCGAGGTGCTCGAACTGATCCAGTACACGCCGCAGACCGACGAGGTCTACGAGGTCCCGCTGCTGCTCGTGCCGCCGACGATCAACAAGTTCTACGCCATCGACCTGGCCCCGGGCCGGAGCCTGGTCGAGTACAGCGTCCGGCAGGGGCGGCAGGTGTTCGTGATCTCCTGGCGCAACCCCGACGGCCGGCACGCGCGACTGGGGCTTGGACACCTACGTCACCGCGGTCCTCGACGCGCTCGACGCGGTCGAGACGATCACCGGGAGCGAGCAGACCGTCCTCGGCGGCATCTGCTCGGGCGGCATCCTCGCCACGCATCGCCGCCGGCTACCTCGCCGGGACCGGCCAGCAGGACCGGCTGGCCGCCCTCGTCCTCGCCGTCACGGTGATCGACAACGCGCAGGCCGGCACCGTCGGCGGCGCTCGACCGACCGCCCGGATGGCCGACGGCGGCCAAGGCGATGTCGCGAGCGCAAGGGCTACCTCGACGGCCGTGCGCTGGCCGAGGTGTTCGCCTGGCTGCGGCCCGGCGACCTGATCTGGAACTACTGGGTCAACAACTACCTGCTCGGGCAAGAAGCCGCCGGCGTTCGACATCCTGTTCTGGAACGCCGACACCACCCGGATGACCGCCGGGCTGCACGCCGACTTCGTCGACCTCGCGATGGACAACCTGCTGGCCACGCCCGGTGCGCTCACGGTCCTGGGCGTGCCGATCGACCTGTCGCGAGGTCGACGTCGACGCCTACATCGTCGCCGGCATCGCCGACCACATCACGCCCTGGGAGAACTGCTACCGCACCACCCAGCTGCTCGGCGGCGACACCCGGTTCGTCCTGTCCACCAGCGGCCACATCGCCGCCCTGGTGAACCCGCCCGGCAACCCGAAGGCGACCTACCACACCAACAAGGACAACCCGGCCGACGCCGAAGGACTGGCTCAAGAGCGCCGAGACCCAGCAGGGCACCTGGTGGACCGATGTCGCGGAGTGGCTCGGCGAGCGCTGCGGCGCAAGCGCAAGCCCGCCCCCGAGAAGCTCGGCGGCCATCGGGCTGCAAGCCCGTCGCCGACGCCCCCGGCACCTACGTCTTCGACAAGTGAGGGACCGACCATGTACGAACGACATCGGCCGCTCCCGCGGCACCGACTTCTTCCGCATCGCCGACCAGCTCACCGCCCGAGGAGCTCGACTACTGGCACCGCACCCGTCACTTCGTCGACGACGAGGTGCTCCCGGTCATCAACGACTACTGGGAGCGCGCCGAGTTCCCGCGGCCGCTGGTCGAGCGGCTCGGCGAGCTCGGGCATCGTCGGCGACGGCATCGAGGGCTACGGCTGCCCGCCGATGAGCCCGATCGCGGTCGGGCTGATCCACATGGAGCTCAACCGCGGCGACGGCAGCCTCGGCACCTTCCTCGGCGTGCAGGCCGGCCTCGCGATGCAGTCGATCGCCGATGCTCGGCTCGGAGGAGCAGAAGCAGCGCTGGCTCCCGGCGATGGCCCGGCTGCGAGACGATCGGCGCGTTCGCGCTGACCGAGCCCGACCACGGCTCCGACTCGGTCGGCCCTGGAGACCTCCGCCCGCCGCGACGGCGACACCTGGGTGCTCAACGGCGCAGAAGAAGTGGATCGGCAACGGCACCATCGCCGACGTCGTCGTGGTGTGGGCGCGCGACGACGCCGACGGCCAGGTCAAGGGCTTCCTGGTCGAGAAGGGCACGCCGGGTACGACGCCCGCGGATCGACGGCAAGGGCTCGCTGCGCGCGGTCTGGCAGGCCGAGATCACGCTGACCGACGTACGGGTGCCGGAGTCGAACCGGCTGCCCGGGCGCGCACAGCTTCAAGGACACCGCCCAGGTGCTGGCCGGCACCCGCAACGCCGTCGCCTGGGCGCGCTCTGGGCCACGCGACCGCGGCCTACGAGATCGCCGTCGCAGTACTGCACCGCAGCGCACAGCAGTTCGGCAAGCCGCTGGTCGGCTTCCAGATCGTGCAGGACAGGCTGGTCAAGATGCTCGCCGAGGTCTGCTCGATGCAGCTGTACTGCCTGCGGCTGGGCCAGGCTGATCGAGGAGGGCCAGCTCACCGACACCATCGCGGCGCTCGCCAAGATGAACAACACCCGCAAGGCGCGTCAGGTCGTCGCCGAGGCCCGGGACCTGCTCGGCGGCAACGGCATCCTGCTCGACTTCCACGTCATGCGGCACATGGCCGACATGGAGGCGCTGCACACCTACGAGGGGACCGAGACCATCCAGACGCTCATCGTCGGCCGGGACATCACCGGCGTCGGCGCCTTCGCATAGCCAGCCATCGCTCCGACCGAAGTCTGCCATGACCGAGCGCCTGCGCCGCGTCAAGCTGCTCGGCCAAGAGGTCCGGGTCAGCGTGCGCCCGGGCACCGGATCCGGCCCGCCGCTGGTGCTGTGCAACGGCATCGGCGCCAGCCTGGACCTGCTGGAGCCGTTCGTCGACCGGGTCGACCCGCGCATCGAGGTGGTCACCTTCGACGTCCCCGGCGTCGGCGGCTCGACCGCGCCCCGGGCGCCGTACAACTTCGCCCTGCTGGCCTGGTCGCTCGGCCGGATGCTCGACGGCTGGGCTACCGCGAGTTCGACGTCCTGGGCATCTCCTGGGGTGGCGGCCTCGCCCAGCAGATGGCGTTCCAGTTCCCGCGCCGCTGCCGCAGGCGGTGCTGGTCAGCACCGCGACCGGCTCGCTGATGGTGCCCGCCAGCCCGCTGGTGCTGCGCAAGATGATCACCCCGCGCCGCTACCGCGACCCCGACTACGCGACCGTCGATCGCCGCCGAGCCTGTACGGCGGCCGGCTGCGCGACGAGCCCGACCTGGCCAGCCGGCTGCTCCACGACCAGGCCCGGGTCGGCTCGCGGCGGGGCTACTCTTCCAGCTGCTCGCGGGCGTCGGCTGGACGAGCCTGCCCGGCCTGCCGTTCATCCGGCAGCCGGTGCTGATCCTGGCCGGCAACGACGACCCGATCATCCCGCTCGTCAACGCCCAGATCATGCGAGCGCCTGCTGCCGCACGCGCGCTGCACGTGTACGACGACGGCCACCTCGGCCTGGTCACCCTGGCCGACGAGCTCGGCCCGCTGGTCTCGGAGTTCCTACGCCAGACGAGGTGAGCTCGGTGATCAGGCGCGGTCGCCGAGCGCGACGATGTGCTCTGGCAGCCGCTCGTTGTCGCCGTACATGAAGTGGTTCTGCATCCGCTCCGAGAACCTGCTGGCTTCCGTGGTGAGCCCGACTTCCTCAGCCACCTGACGGACCAGCATCGGCGAGGCGCCGCAGCACACGCCCAGGTAGTTGATCCCGAGGTCTGCCGCCTCCCGTGCGAACGCGCCGACCTCGTAGCGGTTGGCGTACAACGGATCCAGCGCTGTCGGGAAGGTCCGCCCGTGCGGCGAGGGCACGCTCGCGCGGTCGTCGCTGAGGTTGAAGAACGTCGGCTCGGAGGGGGTCGTCCGGTAGGGGATGGGAAGGGCCCCGACGTGGCACGAGACTGCCTCTCGGATCTGGCGCAGCCACGGCATCATGGTCTGCGGTCCGCGGAAGCAGTTCATCCCCACCACGTCGGCACCGCCTTGCTCCAGCTTCTGGCAGGTCTCGACGATGCCGACACCGTCGCTCATCTCGTTCATCGCCATCGGTGCGATGGTGAGGACGACCGGCAGCCCGCTCGACTTGGCCACCTCCAGCGCCGCGATGGCCTCGCCGGCGTAGTAGAACGTCTCGCCGATGATGAGGTCGGCGCCTTCGTCGACGGCCCAGCCCACCATCTCCTCGAACATGCCCCTGACCTCGGCCTGCCGGGCCTTGTCTGCGGGGTCCCAGATGTTCGTGTTGGAGATGTTGCCTGCCATCAGGTCACTGGGTCGTGCGTCGGCGACCTCCCGGGCGATCCGCAACGCCGCCCGGTTCAGCGGCTCCAGCAGGTCTTCCTTGCCGATCACGCGCATCTTCTCGCGATGCCCGTTGTAGGTGAAGGCCTCGACGATGTCCGAGCCTGCGCGCTGATAGTCGACGTGCAGCGTCTTGAGCGCCTCTGGAAACTCCAGTGCGACCTCGGGCACGAACTCTCCGGCGCTGAGATAGCCGCGCCTCTCGAGCTCGAACAAGAATCCCTCGGCGCAGATCACCGGGCCTGCATCGAGGCGCTGGCTGAGCTGTGAGCGGTCGTTCATGGGTTGCTCCTTAGGTGATCTGACGGGCCTCGTCCAGGTCGACGGTGTTGATGCCGGGCGTGTGGTCGGCGAGGGTGAACTCGACGAACTCGACGTCGTCCCCGATGTGGGCGTTGTGACCGGGTCGAATGTAGTAGGCGTCGCCGGCCGAGATGACCTCGGTCTGGCCGTCGGCGTACCGCATCGTCGCGGTGCCCTTCAGGCAGTAGCCCCAGTGCGGCTCTTGGCAGGCACCGCCGGGCAGGTCGGCGAACCACTCGGCGGTGTCGAGGCCGGCGTTCCAGCGCTCGAGGGCGATGGTCATGCCGCCCGCCTCGACGCGGTGCTGCTGGCCGGCCCCGTCGATGTCGACGGCCAGTTCGGTGTTGTCGCGGGTGAAGGTTCCCATGGCGTTTGCTCCTGGGTCGGGGACCGACCTTTTCGGTCCGTACGCCGAACGTAGGCGTTGAACTCGGGTGCAAGGTCAAGACCTTGACCTTGCACCCGAGTGCAGGGTTTACCGTGGTCGTGTGCGGATTTCCGAGCTCGCCGAATCCGCCGGAGTCCCGGCGTCCACGGTGCGCTACTACGAGCGGGTCGGCCTGATGGCCCTCCCGGCTCGCACCTCCTCCGGCTACCGCGACTACGGGGAGGACGCGGCCGTACAACTGCTCTTCATCACCAGGGCGCGGAGGATGGGACTCAGCTGCGAGCAGATCACCTCCTTGATCCCCATCTGGGCCGGCACGAACTGCGGTGCCGCCCAGGACCGGGTCGGCCGGCTGATCGAGGAGAAGCAAGCGGAGATCGCCGAGCGGATGGCAGAGCTCGAGCAGTTCGCCGCTCAGCTCGACACAGTTCGCGCTGCGCTCGACGCGGAGTCCACGCCGCAGGCATGCCGTGCGGATCTCACCTGCTGCGTCCCACAGACCGCAGGCGTGCCGGTTGCGATCGAGCTCAAGCCACGGCACTGAGCGGCGCACTGCGGGGCGGCCGGCCGTAGACTGACGGCCACAAGTGTGCGCGTCGGCGCCCACGGGTGCCGACAGTGCTCATCGACCAGTGGCTGTCTCGGGGCCAGGCGGCAGAGGCGGAAACGGGCATGGCGAGTACGAAGCCAATGGCGTCAGCCCATGGAGCTCTGCCCGCCGAGCTGACCAGCTTCGTGGGACGGCGACACCAGCTCACCGAGACCCGGCGGCTGCTGGCCAGCAGCCGGCTGCTGACGCTCACGGGCGTCGGTGGGGTCGGGAAGACCCGGCTGGCGATGCGGATGGCTGCTGAGGTCCGCCGCACGTTTCCCGATGGGGTGTGGTTCGTCGAGCTCGCCTCCCTCCGGGACCCGCAGCTGCTGCCGCACACCGTGGCCAACGCCTTGGAGCTGCGTCAGGTCTCGGCCGACCCCACCGCCGACCTCTCGGCGTACCTGGAGCCGCAACGGCTCCTGGTGGTGCTCGACAACTGTGAGCACCTCACCGACGCCTGCGCGGTGCTGGTCAGCAAGCTGCTGGCCGCCGCCCCGGACCTGCGCATCCTCGCCACCACCCGGCACGTGCTCGGCGTCGAGGGCGAGCAGATCCTCTCGGTGCCACCCCTGTCCACTCCGGACACGGACAGGGAGGTGTTGGCCGGCGATGCCACCCACTACGAGTCCGTGACGCTCTTCCTGGAACGCGCGGCTGCGGTTGCACCGGGGTTCGAGATCGACGACAGCAACCGGGCGGCGGTGATCGAGATATGCCGAAGGCTCGACGGAATACCCCTGGCGATCGAGCTCGCGGCGGTGTGGCTGCGCGTCCTCTCCCCATTGCAGATCCTCGACCGGCTCGAGGACCGCTTCCGGCTGCTCACCAGCAGCAGACCCTCCGGTCCACCCCACCAGCAAGCGCTAGCGGCCACCGTCGGTTGGAGCTTCGACCTCTGCTCGCCCGCCGAGCAGCTGATGTGGGCCCGGCTCTCGGTCTTCTCGGGGGGATTCGACCTCGAGGCCGCTGAGGAGGCCTGCTGCGGGGACGGGATTCCCCGCGAGGACGTGCTGAACCTGATCGCCAGCCTGGTCAACAAGTCGATCGTCGTGCGCCATCATGCGACCGAACACATGACCGCCTGGTATCGCATGCTCGAGAGCATCAGGCAGTACGGCGCCGAGCGACTCGCCGACCAGGACCAGGTGCGGGCATTGCAGGTCCGGCACCGGGACCACTACCGGTCCCTGGCGAAGCGCTTTGAAGCCGAGGGCTTCGGTCCGCAGCAGGCCGACTGGTTCATCCGTCTCCGGCGCGAGTCAGGCAACCTCCGGGCGGCCCTGGAGTTCTGCCTTTCGGAGCGAGGCGAAGCCGCGGCTGCGCTCGACATCGCCGCACCCATCTGGAACTTCTGGTTCGCGGGCTTCCTTCGCGAGGGGTATCGCTACCTGACCCGGGCGCTCGACCTGGCCACCGAACCAACAAGCGGACGAGCGCACGGACTCTGGGCTGCCAGCTACCTGGCCATGTTCGCGACCGAATTCGAGCAGAACGCCACGATGCTGGCCGAATGCACCGAGATCGCGGCGGGGCTCGATGACGACCTGCTGCAGGCGCGCATCAAGGAGTGCCGGGGACAAGCCACTCTCTACCAGGGTGACCTACCGGGTGCCATCGAGCTGCTGGAACATGCCCGCAGGGAGTTCCGGGCGCTCGGGAACCCGCTCGGCGAGTTCGACACGTTGATCCTGCTCACCGCATGCACCTTCTTCCTCGACGACCCCAGGGCTGACGAGTTCAGCCGCCAAGCCCTCGCGCTGGCGGAGCACCACGGAGCGCAGTCATCAATGGCCTACGGGTACTGGAGCGTCGGCATCGCGCAGTGGCGCGCCGGCGACTTCGGTCAGGCGACCCGATCGCTGCGGAAGTCAGTCAGGTTGTTCCAGCCGATGCACGATCTGACCGGCATCAGCTTCGGCGTCCAGGCGCTCTCCTGGTGTGCCGCCTTCGCCGACCCCGGCGAGGAGGCGGCTCGGCTGCTCGGCGCGGCACAGGCCGTCTGGCGGACGAGTGGGGCGAAGGTCGACGAGACGAACGCCTACAGCGTGTTCGACAAACGGTCCGAGGACGCTCTTCGCGAGGCGCTGGGCTCCGCCGCGCTCGAGTCCGAGGCGTTCGAGACCGCGTTCGCGGAGGGCGCGGCGTACTCCTTCGACCAGGCCGTGGCGCTGGCCCTGGGCGAGAACGACAAAGATCCCGCAGAGTCCAGCCGGACCGGCGCCGTCAGCCAGTTGCCGGGGAACCCCGGGGGCCTGACCCGGCGCGAGCTGGAGATCGCGGAGCTGCTCGCCGAGGGGCTCAGCAACAAGGACATCGCGGTCCGGCTCGTGATCTCCCAACGCACGGCCGAGACCCACGTCGACCGCATCCTGAGCAAGCTCGGGTTCACTTCTCGCCTTCAGGTCGCCAGCTGGGTGGCCGAGCAGCAGGCTCGCTGACTACGTAGACCACCAACCTACGTAGCCATGTCCGTATCTCTTCGGATGCCAGGAGCGGGTGCGTCAGCCAGTGGGGCAACGCCGTTCACCGAGGCCACCGTGCACCAATCCGCGGCCGACCGCTCCTCCCCGGGCCGCGGTCGCCGGGGGCACCCTCGGTGGTGGCGGAACGGCTCTGTACCAGGTCAGCGCCTGGGCAGGCCATGAGCAACCCTGGGTTGAGGAGCCGAGGTGCGAGGCGCCTCGAAACCACCCCCGACCGCTGCTGCTCGGCTACATCCGCGCCGACGTCCTGACGAGCGGCAGCGACCTCCCCTCGGTGGAAGCCGACATCGAGGCATTCGCCAACCGCGAGGAGTTCAGCCTCGGGACCATCTACGTGGAAAGGGGCAGCCCACCCGGCGCATTCCACGCGTTGCTCGCCGAGGTACGGCGAAACGAAGCCGCATGGGGCGTTGTGGTCCCGGACCTGCGCCACGTGACCGATGAGGAACGCCTGGTCCTGAGGACGCACCAGGAGCAGTGCGTCAACACGGCCGTGCTCGTGGCCAACTTCTCACCCCGATCCGGCGGACCTGGCGCGGCATCCCCCCTGCAGCGCCAGGTCTGCCATTCCACTTCGGTGAAGCAGGAAGCAGGTTAGGGGCCGACGACGCGGAGGCTGGCGCCGGAGATGAGGTCGCGCACCTGCTCCAGCGTCATGGGACCGCCGGGTCGGTACCACCGCCACACGCTGACGACCATCGAGAGCACCACCGTTGCCATCGCGTGGGCGTCACGCTTCGGGAAGTCCTTCGCGGCCATCCCCCGCTCCAGCAGCGCGGTCCACTCCCTCTCGATGTCGCGCACCAGACCGCGGGCCCGCTGCCGCTCGGCCTCCTCCTTCTCGGAGGGGCGAGGCGTCGCGAGCAGGTCCATGTGGCTCTGCAGGATCCGCATCTGCAGGACCTCGCGCGGGCTCACGTCGTACGCCGCGGCGATGGCGGCTTCGAGAGCCTTGTCGGCGGGCGTGACGTCAGCCGTGACCTCGCGGAAGCGCTCGAGCGAGCGGTTGAGCTCCAGGCTCATGATCGTGAGCAGACAGTGTGCCTTGGACTCGAAGTAGTGATAGAGCGCGGTCTGGCCGATGCCGACCTCGTCTGCGACCTTTGCCCACTTGGTGTGCTCGTAGCCGTCCTTGCCGAACGTCTTGATCGCCGCGGTAAGAATCAGCGCCCGCTTGGAGCGAGGACCTTCCGTCTCGGGCAACGTCTGCACCATCGTGGGCCACCCCGTTCCGAGTCCTGTCCACGGCCCGGGTCGGGTCGTGGACAGCACAATGCTAGCAAGATGAGATGAACTCATGTCACTCCAGCGCGCGGCGAGGCGACCGAGAGCCCTCGACAAATCCCGGCAACTTGAACTAAATTCAGTTTCATGACCGAGACCACGCTCTCCCACTACTACGACGCCCTCGACGAGGGCCGCATCGACGACGCCCTGGACCTGCTCGACCCGGACGTCGAGTTCGTGATGGTGCTGCCGGCAGGGACGCGCCGGGGCCGTGGGCGCGACGAGATGCGGACCTACCTCTCGGGCCGAGGCGTTCCGAACCGGGCGCATGTGGTCCTGCGGCAGTCGCGCGACGACGACGTCGAGTTCGTCTACGGCAAGGTGACGGAAGGGCCGACCACGACGGGTCGGTTCCTGTCCGGAGCGCGGCTGGGAGCCGACGGTCTGATCGCCAGCTACGAGGTCACCTTCGACGCCGAGCACGTCCTGGTGGAGGACTGATGACCGCGACGCCGTTCCTCGAGCGTTGGTTCGAGATCATGGACTCCCAGGAGCCCGAACGGGTTCTTGGGCTGATCACCGATGACTTCGTGATGTCGGTGCAGTTCTCGAAGGGCGAGGGTCAGTCCGCGGAGTTCGTCGGCGACCGGGCGGGACTGGAGGTCTACCTCGAACAGCGCGAGAGAAGCGTGCTGGTCCACCACATCACCCACGGCGCGCGCGTCGGCGACGTCGAGCTGGTGCTGGGCCGGACGACCCGTGACGGCGCCTTCGAGGCGTCGTTCAACGCCTCCGCCCTCATCGACCCGGCCACGGACAGGTGCCGGCGACTGCTCATCGGCCGGACCCCACTGGTGGAGTTCCCAACGGAGGGCTGAGCCTCACCGCGCGGTGTAGCCACCGTCGGCGTACACCTCCGAGCCGGTCATGAACGTGGAGTCGTCACTGATCAGGAACGCGATGACCGCCGCGATCTCGTCCCCGCGTCCAAGCCGGCCGAGCGGGGTGCCGGCCAGCATCGCCTCATGCCGCGGCGTCCCCTGATACCTCTCGAGCAGCTGGGCGGTCCCGATGAAACCCGGGTGCAGAGAGTTGACCCGCACGCCGGCAGTCGCCCAGTGCAGGGCTGCGTTCTTGGTGAGGGTGCGCACGGCACCCTTGGCGGCGTGGTACGCCGCGCTGTTGCCCAACCCGCCCACGGTGCCCAGGATCGAGGAGAGGTTGACGATCGAGCCGCCTCCGGAGGCCGCGATGAGCGGCCCGAGGTGCTTCATCCCCAGCCACACCCCGGTGGAGCCGACGGACATCACGGCGTCCCAGCGCTCGACCGTCTCGTCCTCGACGGTCGCCAGGCTGCCGATCGCGGCGTTGTTGACCAGCCCGTCGAGACGGCCGTACTCCCGGAGAATGGCCTCGGCCACCTCGACCCATTGCGACTCGTCGGCGACGTCGAGCCTCGCCGCCAGGTGCCGCCCGGGCGTTCCCGCGAGATCCTCCGCCAGCGTCTTGCAGGCCTGTTCGTCGAGGTCGGTGAGCACGAGGTGGGCACCCTCCTCCGCGAGTCGCACGGCCGTTGCCCGGCCGAGCCCGCCCGTGGCTCCGCTGAGGAACACGACCTTGTCCTTGATGCGTTCTGAAACGGTTGTCACGGCGTCCTCTTTCCCGCGTCAGCCGAGGCTGACGAGCGTCTTTCCAGTGGTGTGGCCGGCGATCATCTCCGCCAGCGCGTGGGGTGCGGACTCGAGCCCTTCGAACACGGTCTCCCGGTGGACCAGGTCCCCGGTGCGCAGCCATCCGGCGATCTGGCGCTGCATCTCTCGGCAGAAGATGCAGGTTGCTGCTGCCCCGGAAGCCGCGCAGCGTCAGGTCCTTCGAGACGGCCAGGAACAGGTTGCGCGGGCCCATCGGGGCCGACTCGTACTCCGAGATCGACCCACACAGCGCCACGCGACCACCGCGGTTGAGATGGTCCAGAGCAGCCTCGAGATGACGGCCACCGACCGAGTCGAAGTACACGTCGATGCCATCGGGAGCGAGCTTGTGGAGGTGGGCGTCCAGGTCCCCGTCATGGTGGTCGAACGCGTCGACACCAACGATCTCGCGCAGCCAGGTCACCTTGTCGTCAGTGCCGGCGCTGGCGATCACCCGGTTCCCGCTGAGCTTGGCGATCTGCACAGCCAGGCTGCCCACAGCCCCCGCGGCTGCGGAGACCCAGACCGTCTCACCGCCCCGCAAGGCGTCGACGACGTGCAGCCCGGCGTACGCCGTGAGCCCCATCGCGCCCAGCGGCCCGAGGTGCCACTGCGGCTCGGCCTCGGTCACGTCGAGCCGGGTCAGGGTCCCCACGCCGCCGAGCTGCGCCGTGGCGGGGTCGACGACCGCGTAGTCCCGCCACCCCAGGGCGTGCGAGACGGTGTCGCCCGGGGAGAAGCCGTCTGCGCGCGACTCCAACACCTGACCGACCGCCATGATCCCGTCCATGGCCTGCCCCAGGGGAAAGGCCACGAAGTAGCCGGCCGGAGCATTGGTCCGCAGGCGCAGCCGGAGGCCGGGATCGACCGAGGTCCACGTGTTGCGCACCAGCACCTGCCCGGGCCCGGGATCGGGTACGGGGACCTCGACCACCTCGAAGTCGTCGGCCGAGACGCCGCCCGCCGGGTAGCGCCGCACCCGCACCTCTCGTCCAGTCCGGGTCATCCGTGCACCTCGGTCACGTACTTCCTGGGCTCGGGCCAGCTGGCATTCACAGGGACACCTTCGGCAATTGAACTGGATTCACTTCAGTATTGCCTCGAGCGCCGGTGAAGTCAAGGACCTTGAGGATCACCTCGCTCAGTTGGCAGAGGTCTTGCCGGCCGCGATCATCGTTGCCCGGATCGGGACCCGAACAGAGCCGTCGGCCTCGGCGTACCTGCTCAGCAACTCGTGCGAGTCCGCGAGGATCCGGTCGTAGGTGGCAGGCGTCGAGCCGGTCGGCCAGCGGAGTAGCGCGGATCTCGGTGTGCACCACCGCATCCGTCGACGGGAACCGTGCGACGCCCAGGCTGGTGCGGGTCTCGAGGACTTCCAGCCCGGCCGCGGCGGTGAGCTCGGTCAACTTGGACAGGTCGCCTTGCGACCAGTAGGTGCCGAGCAGAATGCGGGCCTCTTGCCCCGCATGTCGTGCGACCACGTCCATGAAGGGGCCGTAGGCAGGCTGCTCGGGAAGGGCCGCGTAGGTCTGGATTGCCACGATCCCGCCCGGGCCGACGACCCGTGCCATCTCGCGAACTGCGCGGGAGGGCTCGGGGAAGAAGAACAGCGCCGACTGGCAAAGCGCGGCATCGAAGGAGTCGGTTTCGAACGGAAGATCCTCGGCGTCACCCTGGAACCACTCGAGGTCGGGTCGGCTCGCGCGTGCGACCTCGAGCATCGCCGGGTTGAGGTCGACCCCGACGACTTGCCCGTCGCGGCCCTACTGCGTCGACGGCGGTTCGTGCGACGGCCCCGGTGCCACAAGCCACGTCGAGGACGCGCTGACCCGATGCCACGCGGGCGCAGCTGACGAGCTGCGGAGCCCATTGCCCGAACAACGCCGGCACGAACAGGTCGTCGTACGCCTTGGCCTGTTCCAACGTGAGCTGGAATGTTTCTGTCATGGTCCACCTCCTGGTGTGTTGAGGATCAGCGTCGACCCATCGGGCCGGGCCAACATCGGTCAACCGACCTATTCCTGTTCCCGTTCTGTGGGGATGATGAGCGAGTGGGTCACTTCGAGCAGCTCGAGGCCGCCCGTTCCTCCGTGGCTGCTGGCCGGTGGGAGCAGGCACGCGTGGAGTACGCCGCCGCCGCCAGCGCAGGCGGGACCGCCGAGGCGTACGACGGGCTCGGCCGCGTCTGCTGGTGGCTCGGGGACGTCCGTTCGGCAATCCAGCACCGGGAACGCGCGTTCACGTGCTACCAGGACGAAGGTCGCACCGACAACGCTGCGATGGTCGCGGTCGATCTGGGCATCTGGTTCCTCACCAATCTCGACAACGACGCCGCGGCGCAGGGATGGCTCGCCCGTGCCGCACGGTGCGCCGAGGCGACTCGTAACGATGCCGTCCGGGGCTGGGTGCTCCTCGTCAACGCCTACGTGAGTGGGGACCCCCACCTGCTGAAGGCCGGCATCGAAGAGGCCCATTCCCTCGCACGGATCGCCGGGGACACAGCTCTGGAGTCGATGGCCCTGGCCGATCTCGGACTGCTACTCGTCACCACCGGCGACGTGGACCAGGGAATGAAACTGCTGGACGAGGCAATGGCTACCACGCTGGGCGGGCACGGCGATCGCCTCGAGGTGGTGGTTTGGTCGAGCTGCAACATGCTTGCCGCGTGCAGCCTGGTCGACGACCTCCGCCGGGCAGTCCAATGGTGCAGCGCGGCGGACACCTTCATGCAGACCTACGGCTGCCCGTTCCTCCAGGCGCGGTGCCGAGCTCACTACGGCCGGGTTCTGGTCTCGTCTGGCGACTGGGCGCTGGCCGAGGCTGAGCTGATGCGTGCGCTCGCCATGGCCGAGGAGGTCGGCGTCGGCCCGCGGGCCGACGCGCGCGCCGGGCTGGCCGAGCTGCGGCTCCGACAAGGACGAGCGGAGGAGGCCGCGGAACTCCTCGCCGATCTCGACGGCAGGTCGGCGACCGTCACTGTCACGCAGGCAGGGATCGACTTGGCGCTCGGACGCCCGGCTGCTGCCCTGTCAGCGCTGCGGGCCCAGCTCGGCCTTCTCGATCCGCAGGACCCCGACGTGGTCCCCGTAACGGCAGCCCTGGCGGAGGCCTACCTCGCCGCAGGCGACCTCGACGACGCCAACCAGGTCCTTCTGCCTCGCACAGGAGTCTGGGATGTCACGGCCTACCCTCGGGCAACCGCGATGCTGCGACGAGCGACTGGATTGCTGGCGGCCGCTCAAGGCGATCACGAGCGGGGCAGGCGACTACTCGCCGATGCCCTTGCTGCGTTCACTCGCTTCGACCTTCCCTTCGAGGCTGCGCGGACCAGGCTCGACCTCGCCAACGCCACTCGGAGCGAGGACGATGCGGCGGCCGTCGCGCACGCGACGTACGCGCTGCGAGGTTTCCAGAGGCTGGGTGCGGCGGGTGAGGCGGCGAAGGCCCGAGCAGTGTTGCGGTCTCTCGGTGTGGCCGCCGGACCCGGACCCAGGGACGCGAACGTCCTGACCCAGCGCGAACGACAGGTCCTCATGCTCGTCGCCACGGGGCTGAGCAATCCGGAGATCGCGGGCCGCCTGTTCCTCAGCCCGAGGACCGTCGCACACCACGTCAGCAGCATCCTGTCCAAGCTCGGCCTCCGCTCACGGTCTGAAGCAGCGGCCTACGCAGCCTCACGCTTCGTGACCGATTGATGCCGGTTGTCGCCGGCCGGCAGAGATCCCGCCGTCGATCATGAGGTTCGTTCCGGTGACGTAGCGGGCCTCGTCCGAGGCCAGGTACAGGACCGCGTGCGCGACCTCGAGAGGGGCTCCGCGCCGTCCCAGCGGGATGCTCCGGACGTAGGCGTCCCAGTCGGTGTCGGCGAAGTCCTGACTGTCGGTGATCGCGGTGTCGATGCTGCCCGGACAGACGGCGTTGACGTTGATGCCACGGTCGGCGAGCTCCAGGGCGGCCACCCGGGTCAGCGCCGAAACGGCGGCCTTCGACGCGACGTACGCTCCCAACCCTTCGGTGGGAAGCACGCCGTTCAGGGACGAGATGTTGACGATCGATCCGTCGTCGACCATGTCCCGGCCGGCCATCCGGATGCCGAGGAACGTCCCGGTGAGGTTGAGCTCCACGATCCTGCGGAAGTCCGCGACGGACGTGTCGACGAGCGGACTCCTCAGCGCGGCCCCGGCGCAGTTGACGAGCGTCGTCAGCCGGTCGCCGGCGTCCTGGAGCCTGGCTGCGACTGCCGACCAACTCGCCTCGTCGGTGACGTCCAGCTGGACGAACCGGGCGCGTTCCCCGAGCGCTTCGGCCAACGACTCGCCGCGCTCGCGGTCGATGTCGGTCAGGTACACGGTGGCGCCGTTCTCGTGCAGGAGCTCGCTGATCGCCCGCCCGAGCCCGCCCGTCGCGCCGGTCACCAACGCACACTTTCCAGTCATCCGGGCATCGCCCGTGGTCACGCCGTCCCCGCTCACGAGACCGTGAACCTTCCGCCGTTGCTGAGCAGCACCGCGCCCACCACGTTGGCGGCTCCCGGGGAGGCGAGGTAGCAGATGCTGTCGGCGATCTCCTCGGGTGCGGCGTAGTCGCGGACACCCGGCGCCGTCATCGCCTGCCTGAGCCCGGCTGGCGTACGCCCGGCCATCGGTGTGTCCACCGGTCCCGGCGCGACGATGTTGACCCGCACGCCGAACGCCGAGAGCTCCTTGGCCGCCGCCTGGCTGAGGGCCTGCGCCCCTGCCTTCGAGGCGGCGTACGGGCCGTAGCCGGTCAGCGTGTCGAAGGCGGCGGAGGAGCTCACCGTGACGATCGCCCCGGAGCCCTGAGGAACCATGACCCGAGCAGCCGCACGAAGAACGTTGAAGGTCCCGTCCAGGTTGACCGCGATGAGCCGGCGCCACGCCTGGTCGCTGACGAGTCGCAGTACGTCGACCGGTTCCTGCGCCTCACGGGACCTGGCGATGGCCGCCTTCGACTCAGGATCGTCGACGCCTGCTGCATGGACGACCACGTCGACACGTCCGTGCTCTGCCATGGCCCGGTCCATGGCGCCTTCGACCTCGGCCGGGTCGGATACGTCGACCCGGTGCGACCGTGCGGACGGACAGGACTGCACGACCTCTGCCGCTCCCGTCTCGTTGACGTCGGCCACGACGACCAGGGCGCAGCCCTCCGCGTCGAGCCGGCGGACAACGGCGGCGCCTATTCCGGAGGCTCCGCCGGTGACCAGCGCGACCTTTCCGGCGAAGCGTTGGCTGTCTGAGTTCATCGGAAGGCTCCTCTTGTTGGCCGGTCGTGAAGCTCGCGCACGAGGACGCGAGTAGTGGGTTCCTGATGAAGCAACTGGCGGACCCGCTCCCTGAGGCGCTGCTCGGGCACGGTGAGGCGCACGGTCTCGGCGGCCACGTAGTCGGCCCAGGAGCGGACCGGGAAGCTCTCGACGTACGCATCCGGCTCGGTCGGGTCGACGAGCAGTTCCCACCCACCCGCACCGAGGCGGAGCCTCGACAGTCGCAGCGCCTCGACGGCAACGATGAACGCCGGTATCCGTTCTGCCAGCGGCAGGTAGGTGATGTCCACGCGGATCGCCGCTGTTGGTTCCACTCCGCCGCGGAGGGTTGGCCCCAGGGCAGCGGCGGGTTCCGGCTCGATCCCTTGACTGGGATACAGGCCGTGGCGGAGGAAGCCCAGGGCAGCGAGAGTCATGAGCGCGGCGGCGCCACCCAACGCCCACTGGATCCCGGCGAGGTCGGCGGCGGCTCCCCAGAGAAGCGCACCGACTGCCTGGCATCCCTGGAACGCGAACAGGATGAGCGCGATGATCCGGGGCCTGACCCAGTCAGGGAGCGCTTGGTGGGCTGCGGTCATCCAGGTGGTCTGCACGCCGACCCACGAGGCCCCACCGAGGACCAGCAGGCCGGCGACGACCCAGACGTCGGATGCGACGGCCAGGCCGAGCAGCATGGCCGCGAACATCACCGAGCCGACGAAGCCGAACCTGTTGACGGTCAGCCGAGCTCGGAGCGGCGAGAGCACGGCGGTGCCGGCGACGGCGCCAACGCCGACCATCCCGAACAGCAGGCCGAACCCGTTCGCCCCCAAGCCGAGCTGCTGGTGCACGACCAGGGGCAGCAGGCCCCAGAGTGCCGCCGACGGGAGTCCGAACAGGCACAGCCGCAGGAGCAGCCGCCGCGTCCACGGCGAGTGCCTGGTGAACCTGAGCCCGCCCTGGATCGACTGCACCAGGGTCTCGCGGGTCGAGGTCACCAGTGGCTGCCGTGGCGCGACGCCCGCGAAGCAGATGGCGCACAACGCGAAGACGACCGCGCTGACGACGAAGGTTGCCGGCGCGCCCAACAGGGAAAGGCCGAGTCCTCCGGCGACCGGCCCGATGGCTCGCGCAAGGTTGAACGTGGCCCCGTCCACGAGGGCAGCGGAACCCACGGCTCTCCGGTCGACCAGGCGGGGGATCTGGGACTGCCAGGCGATGGCGAGGGCGACCAGGCCGCTGCCGATCCCGACCACCGTGAGCAGGAGCAACCACAGGCTGTCGGGACGCGCAGAGGCGAGCAACGCGGCGCAGCAGCTCGCCAGTGCGGACAGCGCCGTCGCGGAAGCCATCATCCGGACCGGGGACATCCGCCCGGCCACGGCGCCGATGGGGATGCAGAGCAGGAAGAACGGAATGCTCATCGCAGCGGGTGCGGCGGCGACCTCGGTCGCGGACCGGCCAGCCTCGGTCAGGATCCACTGGGCCGCGACCACGTGCATCCAGACCGCGACCGCGTTGGCCAGCTGGAGCAGGACGAGCACGCGGAAGCGGACGAAGCGCAGAGCGAGCAGAGGCGAGAGCGAGCCGCCGGGAGTGGTCACATGCGCCCGGCCCTCGTCCCCGGGTCCGCCCGGGCGGGCGAACTGCGGGAACGAGGGCCGTGGCATGTCGACTTGTCTGGCTAGCGTGACTACGGGGAGACGAAGTCGCCGACGCTGACGAACTCGCCGTTCTTGACCTCGACGCGCATCACCGCGTGAGTGCCGAGGTGGCCGTCCGTGAACGACATGGGCGGCGCGATGCCGGTCTCGACGTCGGACGCTTCCCCGATGGCCTTGGTGATGCTTTCACTGTTGACGTCACCCTTGATGGTCTTGACGATCTCGGCGAACGCCTTGGCCCAGGCGAAGTTGGCGATCGAGTAGAAGTCCGGCTCCTGCTTGGGTGCGTACTTCTTCATCGCGTCGCGGTACTCCACCACGGCTGGATCGTCCGACGTCGGGGGAAGCGTCAGGGAGACCGCCCGGAACCCTTCGGCATTCTTGCCAGCCAGCTCGACCAGTGACCCGGTCGCGGGAGGAGCGTAGGCGTAGACGGGTGCGTCGAGTCCCTGCAAGGCGGCTTCGTTGAGATAGGCAGCCGCTTCGGGCACCGGCAGGATCAGGAAGACTGCGTCCGGCTTCTTCTTCTTGACCGCGGAGACGTACGGACCGAAGTCGGTGCTGCCGAACTTCACGACCACCCGGTCTGCGGTGCCGCCGCCGTCCTCGATGGTCTTGGTCGCGGCGTCGTCGACCGTAGCGAAGGCTTCAGGGTCGTCGCGCACGATCACGATCTTCTTGGCCCCCTCCTCGAGCGCCCAGGAGACCGCGACCTTGGCCTGGTCCTCGTAGAGGGCCTGGGTGCCGAACAAGCCGTCCTGTGCCGGCTCGTACCACGCCGTCGAACCGCCGTAGGTTCCGAAGATCGGGACCTTGGACTGATCGAGGACGAACGGGAAGGTTGCCTCGGTCGCGGCTGTTCCGTTGGCGGTCACGATGGCCTGGACGCCATCGCGCAGGACCATCTGGCGGGCGACCTGCAGCGTCTGCTGCGGGTCGAAGGCGGTGTCCTCCGAGATGAAGTCGACCTTGCGACCGTTGATCCCGCCGTTGTCGTTGAGCATGTCGAAGTAGGCGCTGGCGCCAGCTTCCGACGGGACGCCGCTGGCGGCGACCGGGCCGGAGAGGGGGTACCAGGCACCGACCTTGAGGTCGCCGTTTCCCCCACCGGAGCCATCGGCACCGGCGCATCCCGCCAGCACGACGGATGCCGCCGCGACCGCGGCCGCGAGTCGAATCCTACGCATCAGGGCCTCCAAGTTGAGTTGAGTTCACTTCAGTTAGTCTAGGCACGAAAGGCTTGTGATGGCAACCACACAGGATGTTTTTCTTCGAGGAATTCGAGCGCCGGGCTCAGGCGGTCACACGAGGGAGAAGATGGCGCCGTCGGGGTCGGCGACGACCTGCGCCTGTCCCCTGTCCACGAGTACGTCGAGATGGGCGATCGTCTCGCAGGTCGCGATCATCTTGTTGAAGTCGTCCAGCTCGTCGTACGCACGGCGCCTACGGGTCCACGTCAACTGCTGGGCAACTCTCGATGCCGTGGTGGCGCCGGCCGCGTCGAGGGCCTGGGAGGTCTCGCTCAGCCGCACCTCATGGTGCTCGAGAAGCTCGGTGGCCCGAGCGTGGGCACTGGGCCCCGGTGCTCCATGGGCCGGCAACAGCCGCGCGTCCGGTCGCTTCAGCATGGCCTCGAGCGAGGAGAGGTAGCTGGCCAACGGAAGCTCCCACTCGCCGAGCTCGAACCCGATGGACGGGGAGATCGTGGGCAGCAGGTGGTCGCCCGCGAAGAGGATCCCGGCATCGAGGTCGTGGTAGACGAGATGGCCCTTGGTGTGACCGGGTGTCGCCACAGCTTCGAGCACCCGAGACCCCACGGAGTACTCGCCGGGGTCGAGCCAGACGTCCGGCTTCTCCCATCCGTCGGCGTCGAACTCCTCGCCCTCCGTCATGGCTTCGACCACCGCGGCGAGCTCGGCGTCGCCGGACCTCCGCAGCTGGTGCAACGAGGTGACCGGAACGTTGCTCGCCATCTCGATGAGCTGATGCAGCCCCGGAGCCTCGTCGCGGCCCAGGTGGACGCGCGTGCCGAACCGGCGCCGCAGCTCCACGGCGAGCGTGTAGTGGTCGCGATGGATGTGCGTGACGTAGACGTCGTGGACCGAGGAGACGTCGTGACCGACGCCTGCCAGCGCCGATCTGAGCTCGTCGAGACCGGTCGGGGTCCGCCAGCCGCCGTCGACCAGGGCCAGCCCGTCGCCGGTCTCCAGCGCATAGACGTTGATCGCGTGCAGGCCGTCGCCGGGCATGCTCAGCGGGATCCGGAACACGCCGTCCGCGGCTTCGTGCGCCCCCGGCTCAGCCCACTCCCATCAGGCGTCCTGCCGCTCACTCACCAAGGTCTTCTCGTCGCCGGTGAAGATCATCCGGCGCCCGCGCATGGAGCCCACGTGTGCGACTGCTGCCTTCCACTCCTCACTCGCGAGCGCAGCATCGAGCGCCTCTCGTGAGTCGAAGCTCAGGATGGACAGGCCGTCCCAGCCGGCCGACTTCTCGTCGCTGCCTTCGGCGAGGTCGGTGTGCAGCCAGCGACGGAGGCCAGGCAACGGGTAGGTCACCTCGGCGTGTTCGCCTCGCCACCAGTCGATGAACTGCTCGTGCGTCCAGTCCTGGGGACGGGCTGCGAGAACGATCAAGTTGTACATGGGAAATCCTCCTTGGGGTCTAGGGTCCGACGGTGCGCAGGCAGCTGTCCGTGATGAGGTCGCGGACCTGGTCGAGCGACATCCGTCCGCCCGGGCGGTACCAGCGCCACACGCTGACCACCATCGCGAGCACGACCGTTGCCAACGCCTGTCCGTCCCGCTTCGGGAAGGTTCCGGCCGCCATGCCCCGCTCGAGCAGCGCGGTCCACTCCTGCTCGATCCCGCGCACGTGCTCCCGGGCCGTCTGCCGCTCGGCCTCCTCCTTCTCGGAGGGACGAGGGGTGGCCAGGAGGTCCATGTGGTTCTGCAGGATGCGCATCTGCAGGACCTCGCGCGGGCTCACGTCGTACGCCGCGGCGATGGCAACCTCCAACGCCTTGTCGGCCTGCGTGACGCCGGCCGTGACCTCACGGAAGCGCTCCAGCGAGCGGCTGAGCTCGAGGCTCATGATCGTGAGCAGGCAGTGCGCCTTGGACTCGAAGTAGTGGTAGAGGGCCGTCTGCCCGATCCCGACCTCGTCGGCGATCTTCGCCCACTTGGTGTGTTCGTAGCCGTCGTGCCCGAAGCTGTCGATCGCTGCGGCGAGAATCACCGCTCGTTTGGAGCGGGGACCGTCCCGCTCCACCACCGCTTGCACCATCTCGCCACCCCGTCCTCGCGTCGCCGCCCTCTTGGTCGGTTGCACCAGCATAGCAAACTGACTTGAACTCAGGTCAATTCTGCTGGAGGAGTCGGGTCGCGAGGCTCACTGCATCCGGCCGCGAGAGCTTCCCGACCCGGTTCTGTGGCAGGTCGGGCACCACGAAGACGAACTCCGGCCACTTGGACTTCGGGACCCCGCTCTCGTCCAGGAAGCCGATGACCGCCTCGAGGGTCAGCGCCGGGTCCGTCGTGACGACCAGCGCCGCCGGCCGCTCTCCGAGCATCTCGTCGGGTACCGGCACGACGCACACCTGCGAGATGGACGGGATCCGAGCCACCGCCGCCTCGACCTCGTTGATGTCGATGTTGCGCCCGCCGCGGATGATGATCTGCTTCTCCCGGCCGAGGACACTCATCGTGCCGTCACCGTCGAGCCGGACGAGGTCACCCGTCGGCAGGAACCCGTCGTCGGTCAGCTCCGGTGGCGCAGGCCGGCCGTTGCGGGCGTAGCCGACGAAGAGGCTCGGCCCGCGGACCTGTGCGGCGCCCACACTTCCCACCGGAAGCGGGCGTCCGTCGTCGTCGACGGCGCGCACCTCGGTGCCGGGGAACGGGCGGCCGTCCGTCCCGAGACGGGTGTGCGCGTCGTCCTCAGGTCGGGTGGTGGTGTGGCCGAGGCACTCGGACATGCCGAAGACGCGAATGATTCTCGTGCCGAGGGTCTCCTCGGCTCGACCGAGGGCGCCGGCGTTCATCGGGCCGCCACCGACGGTCATCGCGATGACTCCGGACAGCTTGCCCTCTGCGGACGGCCGGATCGACAGCTGCAACGCCATCGTCGGCACCAGCATCGTCCAACGTACGTCGTGCGTCGCCATCGCCTCGAGCGCGAGGTCCGGCTGCCACGACTCGATGCACACCATCGGGCCGCCGAGCATGGCCGGGAGGTACATCCCGAAGCAGAATGCGGCCACCGACGACAGCGGGACGAAGGCACCGACGGCATCGCCCGGCTGCAGACCGATCGCGTCGATGGTCGAGCGACCGGCGTACCGGATCGCGGCCTCCGACTGCACCACGCACTTGGGCCGGCCGGTCGAGCCGGACGTCATCGCGACCGCGGCGCCGCCCGCCCAGCGGCCGACATCGCTGACCGGTCCAGCAGACGAGGCGAGGGTCCAGCCGTCGAGGGCAGCACGCCGGTCCGCGAAGGCATCGTCTGACACGGCCCACTGCTGGAGTACGTCGGGAGCCGCGAAGAGTGCGTCCGGCGCGATGTCCTCCACCGCGAGCTCGAACTCGGCCGCAACGGCGTGGCTGCTGAACACCGCGACCATCCCGCCGCGCAGACCGACGGCCAGGGCAGCCGCGAGGGTCCGCCAGGTGTTGTCGGCCTGCACCAGAACCGTGGGAGACCCGCCCAGCGCAGCCTCGAGGAGGGCGGCCAGGTCGCGGGCAGCCTGCATGACCTCGCCGACGGTGTGCGCACCGGACGCATCGACGACCGCCACCTCGTCGGGCGCGCGTTCGGCCCGCTCGGCGTACTCCTGGGCAAGAACCCGCATGTGTCCTCCTACAGATCAGTGTTGACGATGCGCCCGGGCGACGGACAGTGGCAGCGAGCCTCGGCCGGGTACGACGACCGCTCGGCCGTGGATCTCGCCGCGCCTCAGCCGTCGGTAGAGCTCGGGCGCATCCGCGAGGTCTCCGGTCTCGGACTCGGCAACCAGGGCACCTCGAGCGGCCATCGCGACGACCGCCTCGAGGTCGGACCGGGTCCCCCAGAACGGCGCGGAGAGCTGCCACCCTCGTGGCAGGTCTCCCGCTTTGGAAGCGACCAGCGCTCCCCCGGCGCTGCCGACCACCACCAGGCGACCGCCGGGCGCGAGAAGGCCGCCGGCGATGTTCAGCGTCGCAACCGACCCGACGAAGTCGAGCACGAGGTCGATCCCGCCTTCGGCATCGACCTCGCTCCCGTCGAGGGCAGCGTCAACCAGTGCGAGGTCGGCGACCACGACGTCGGCGCCGTGCGCGCAGAGCCAGAGCCCGCGCCGACTCACGCGGGTCCACGGCCACGACCGTTGCGGACGAGAGAGAGCGGAGCACCTGGATCGCGAGGTGCCCGAGCCCGCCGACTCCGACCACCAGCGCGACCGACCTCGCCGGCGACTGCGTCGAGGTTCGCGGCGACCGCGTGGTACGCCGTGAGGCCGGCGTCGGTGAGCGGGGCGAGCTCCTCGGCCGCCAAGCCGTTCGCCTTCACCAGGAACCGTTCGGACGGGACCAGCATGAACTCGGCCAGCCCCCCGTCGTACCCCAGGCCGGGGCCGATCGGACCGGTGAGCCGAAGGCAGGCGTTCTCGCGGCCGTGCCTGCACCGACGGCAGCGGCCACAGGACCAGACGCCGTACACCGCGACCCGCTCGTCCAGCCAGTCGGCGGACACACCGGCGCCGACCGTCCTCGACGGTGCCCGCCACCTCGTGGCCGAGGGTGAAGGGCAACGTGTAGGGAAGGCTGCCGCCGCTGTCCATCACGTGCAGATCCGAGTGGCAGAGGCCGGCGGCGTCGACGCGCAGCAACAGCTCCCCCGGTCCCGGCTCCGGGACCGGCACGCGCACGAGCTCCGGCTCCTCGCCCCACTCGAGGAGGCGCAGCGCCTGCATGGTGGAGGGGATCGTCATCGCGCGGTCCACCCGCCGTCGACGACGAGCGCATGCCCGGTCACGTAGCTCGAGGCAGGCGACGCCAGGAACAGCAGCGCACCGTCGACCTCGCCGGGCTCACCGCCGCGGCCGAGCATCGTGTTGCGGCGCACCCAGCTGGCCGACTTCTCGTTGGTGAACAGCCCGTCGGTCATCTCGGTGTCGAACCAGCCGGGGACGATCGAGTTCACGCGGATGCCACGCCGGCCCCACTGGCCGGCGAGCTCGCGGGTCAGTCCGATGGTGCCGGCCTTGGAGGCGGCATAGCTCGCGCCGCCAATCGGGAGCGGTGGAGACCAGACCGATCACCGAGGAGATGTTGACGATCGACAGAGACGCCACCTTCGGCCACCGTCGCGGCGACCTGAGTGGCCAGGTGGAAGCCCGATGCCAGGTTGAGGTCGAGCAGCGCCGGCGAATCCTTCGACGGTCTCCTCCTCGGCGTCCGGCGGGCCCGGCTTGCCGGCGTTGTTGACCAGTACGTCGATGTGGCCGGTGATGCCGACTGCAGTCTCGACGAGCCGGCGGCGATCGTCCTCGGACGTCACGTCGCAGGCGACCGGCACGACCCTGCCCTGACCGGGTCCCGTCCCGTCGAGCTCCTTGGCGAGCACCTCGAGCCGGTCGAGTCGCCGGGCCGCGGCAACGACCGTGGCGCCGGCGGCGACCAGCGTCCGCGCGAAACCCTCGCCAAGTCCGGACGAGGCTCCGGTCACGATCGCGACCTTGCCGCGCAGGTCGAACAGGTCCTGCACCCTCGAACTGTTGCTCATCTCAGACTCCGATCAGTAGACCGCGGTCCGGCCGCCGTCGACCGGGATGACCGCTCCGGTCGTGTAGCCGGAGCCGTCGCCGGCGAGGTGGACCACCATCCCGACGACCTCGTCGGGACGCCCGAGCCGGCCGGCGGGGAGGCGGTCGACGATCTTCCCGACGAACTCCTCGTCCCAGCCCTCTGCCATGTCGGTCGCGAAGGCACCCGGCATCACACAGTTGACCCGCACGCTGGGGGCGTACTCCTGGGCGAACGCCATCGTCAGGGCGTTGAGGCCGTTCTTGGATGCGGCGTACATCGCCTCGGGCGGGCTCGGCCGCACGGCTCCGATGCTGGAGATGTTGACGATCGACCCACCGCCGGCCGCGGCCATCCGGGCGCCGGCAACGGCCATCAGCCGGAACGGACCCTTGAGGTTGACCTCGATGGTCTTGTCGAACAACGACTCCGAGACGCTCTCCAGGCTTGGCGACAGCGGGGCGATCCCCGCGTTGTTGACCACGATGTCGAGACGCCCGAGCTGTGCGTAGATCTGCTCGATCGCCGGCTCGATGGTGTCCCAGCGCCCGACGTGCAGGGCGAGCGGGACCGCGGCGACCCCGGTCGCCTTGGTGATCGCCTCGGCGGCCTCCTGGCACGACTCGGCCTTGCGGCTGGAGACCACGACCGTGGCCCCCGCCTTGGCGAGGCCGAGGGCGATGGCGTAGCCCAGTCCCCTGGTCGCGCCCGTGACCAGCGCGACCTTTCCGTCGAGTCTCGTCATGACCCTGCTCCTGATGACGGGCTCCTGTGAACGTGGCGGCGTCGGCCGGCTTGCGATACGGCGCCAGCTCGAGGTTGCCGATGGTGCGCAGGTGCACCTCGTTGGGTCCGTCGGCGATCTGCAGAGCGCGGGTGATCGCGAACAGTCGGGCCAGGACGGTGTCCTCGCTGACGCCGGCGGCGCCGTACGTCTGGACTGCGCGGTTGACCACGGCGTGCGCCACCTCCATGGCTGCCACCTTGATCGCGGCCACGTCGGAACGCGCCGAGGCGTTGCCCTGGGTGTCCATCAGCCAGGACGCTCGCAGGGTGAGGAGCCGGGCCTGGTCGATCTCCATCCGGCTGCGGGCCACCCATTCGCGTACGACGCCCTGGTCGGCGAGCGGGCCGCCGAAAGCCGTTCGATCAACGGCCCGGCGGCACATCATCGACAGGGCACGTTCGGCGAACCCGATCGCCCGCATCGCGTAGTGCATCCGTCCCGGGCCGAGCCTGCCCTGGGCGATCGCGAAACCGTCGCCCTCGGCGCCCAGCATGTTCGTGGCCGGCACGCGCACGTCGGTGAACTGCACCTCGCCATGACCGAGCCGGTCCTGGTAACCGAACATCGTGAGGTCGCGCAGCACCTCGATGCCGGGTGCGTCAGCGGGGACGAGGATCATGCTCTGCTGCCGGTACGTCGGCCCGTCGGGGTCGGACTTGCCCATGAAGATGACCAGCTTGCAGTCCGGGTCGAGGATCCCCGACGTGTACCACTTGCGGCCGTTGAGGACGTACTCGTCGCCCTCGCGGCGGATGGTCGCGGTGATGTTGCGCGCGTCGGAGCTGGCCACGGCCGGCTCGGTCATCGCGAAGGCCGACCGGATCTGGCAGTCGAGCAGAGGATGCAGCCACTGCTCCTGCTGTTCCGGCGTGCCGTACATCGCCAGGATCTCCATGTTGCCGGTGTCGGGGGCGGAGCAGTTCAACGCCTCGGGGCCGATGATCGAGCGGCCGGCGAGCTCCATCAGCGGGGCGTACTCGAGGTTGGTCAGGCCGGCACCCCAGGAGCCGTGGGTCATGAACAGGTTCCAGAGCCCGAGCTCGCGCGCCTTGGTCTGCAGGTCGCGCATCACCTGGGGCTGCTCGTGCGGGTTGCTGGCCGCCGCCACCTGTGCGTCGTAGACCGCCTCAGCGGGATAGACGTGCTCGTCCATGAACACCTGCAGGCGGGCCAGCAGGTCGCGTGTCCGCGCGGTTGGCTCGAAGTCCACGGCAGTCCTCTCTCGTCGTTGCGGTGCTCAGAAGGGGATCGACAGTCCGGTGGCGATGAGCCGCTGGATGGTGTCGGGCAGGCGTTCCTGGTCGGGGTCGTGGTGGCGGCCCTCGAGGTGCCGGCGCAGGTTGTGGCCCATGATCGCGGCCATCTTGTAGCGGCCGAGGGCGTCGAACCAGGCGAGGTCGTCGACCGGCCGGCCGTCCGCGGCGTACCGCTCGACCAGTTCTTCGGCGGTGGGCAGCCCGTCGACCTCGCGGCCGACACCGGGGAAGTTGGAGCCGTCCGCGAAGACGAGGAACCAGCCGAGCTCGACGCGCGGGTCACCGACGCTCCAGATCTCCCAGTCGATGAGGGCAGCCGGCTCGGTCCCGTTGCAGATCAGGTTGCCCAGCCGGTAGTCGCCGTGCACCAGGGTTGCCTCGACGGCCGGTGGAACGGACGCGGCCAGCCGTCGGTGCAGCTGGTCCGCGTCCGGCACGAGGTGCGGCGGAACCGCCGCCATGGTGCGAGCCCAGCGGTCCAGCTCGTCACTCGGGGACAGCGCCGCTGCGTCGACCGGCACCTTGTCCAGAGGTACGTCGTGCAGGGCCGGCAGGACCTCGGCAGCCCGGAGCATCCTCGCCGCGGCAAGGGACGGCTGGACCGCGGGGTCGTCGAGCACCGGTTCGAGGGACTCCCCCTCGACCAGCTGCATCGCGAACCACGCCGGCTCGGCGTCATCGGTGGCGACCACGGCGGGCACGGGTACGCCGGTGGGGGCGAGCGCCGCGATCATCCGCGCCTGGCGCAGCATGTCGTGGCGGCCGATCGCCTTCTGGTTCTCGGGGACCGACTTGACGACCAGTGGGCCCTCGTCGGTCTCGACGCGGTAGGTCAGGCCGGAGTGGCCGCCTGGCATCCGGGTGAGCTCGCCCACCTCCAGGCCGGGTCGCTCGCGGCGCAGGGAACTGGCGACCCGGTGGGCGAGATCCTGCTCGAAGCTGGTCGTCGTCATGCCCGTGGCTCCCTGGGCAGGCCGAGCACACGCTCGGCGAGGATGTTGTGCTGGATCTCGTCGGTGCCGCCGGCGATCCGGTAGCCCGGTGCGCCGAGCAGATGCTCGGTCCACGCCCACGTGCCCCATCGCCCGCTGTCGGCGCCCAGCTCGGGACCGAGCAGCATCCGGGCAACCTCCGAGGTCCGGGCCATGGTGTCGGTCGCGAGCAGCTTGCCGACCGAGGCCTCGGGACCTGGGTCGTTGCCGGACACGACGGCGGCGGCGACCCGCATCCCGGTCAGTCGCTGGACATAGCTGCGGGTCACGAGGTCGGCAACCCGGTCCCGCTCGATCTCGGTCAGCGGGCGGCCGAGGTGCCGGGCGAGCTCGACGGCACGGTCGGCGTTGGCGAGTCCAAGGTTGCCCGAGTCGAGCCGTTCTGCGGCCAGCACGGTGAGTGCGACCTTCCAGCCCTGCCCGACCGGGCCGAGCCTCAGGTCGTCCGAGAGCTCGACGCCGTCGAGGTACACCTCGTTGAACGAGCTGCCGCCGGTCATCTGGCGGATCGGTCGCACCGTCAGGCCGGGTGCGTCCATCGGGACCAGGAAGACCGTGAGTCCCGCGTGCTTGGGCGCGGTCGAGTCGGTGCGCGTTACCGCGATTCCTACGTCAGCCACCAGCGCGCCAGACGTCCACACCTTGTGGCCGTCCAGCACCCAGTGGCCTGTCACGCTCGACGGCTCGGGTGCGGACGGCGGCGAGGTCGGAGCCGGCCTCGGTCTCGGAGAAGAGCTGGCAGGCGATCAGGTCGGTGCGGAGCATCGCACTCACGTAGCGCTCACGCTGCTCGCGGGTCCCCCACTGGGCGATGGCGGGCGCAACCAGCTGCTGGGTCACCGAGAACATCTCGGTACGCCGGGGTACGTCGAACGCCTCTTCCTCGTGCCGGAAGGCGAGTGCGTACGACATCGGCAGGCCACGTCCGCCGTACTCCTCGGACCAGGTCAGCGCACCCCAGCCCGCGTCGTACTTCGCCTGCTCGTAGGCACGGATCCGGTTCGTCTCCGCGCGCTCCTCCTCGGCGGTCCAGTTCTCGAACACTGCGACCGAGTCCGGACCGACGCCCCACTGGGCAGCCGAGCGGACCTCGGCAACCGACGACAGCCACTGCCTGGCGTCGCGTGCGAACTCCTCGAGCGACCGGGCTTCGAGTGACTGGGCTTCGTTGGAGGTCATGGTGGTCCTCTCAGACAGCGAGCACGGTGCAGGCACTGATGCCCGGTGCTCCGTAGACATGGGTGAAGCCAACGCGCGGGTCGGAGACCTGCCGGTCCCCCGCTTCGCCGCGCAGCTGGGTGACGATCTCGTGGACCTGGCGCAGGCCCGAGGCGCCGATGGGCTCGCCGTTCGCGATGCAGCCGCCGTCGGTGTTGACCGGCAGCCTGCCGCCGATCTCCGTGTCACCGGCAGCCACCATCGCCTCCTGCTCGCCGTGCTCGCAGAAGCCGCACTCGGCCAGGTGCATGACCTCCGCGCCGCTCTCGGTGTCCTGCAGCTGGGCGACGTCGACGTCAGCGGGCGTGACCCCGGCCGCTGCGAACGCGGCGGCTGCAGCGTCGGCGCTGACGCTCGACGGCACGCCGATCCCCTGGATCGAGGGGCTGAAGACTTCGAAGGACCCGAAGCGCCGAGTGCGCTGGGCCGCTCCGAGGAGCCGGACGGCGCGGCCGAGACGGGTCGCGACGGCGTCGCTGGTCACGACGATCGCGGCGCCGCCTTCGCCGGGCGAGCAGAACATGAAGCGAGTCAGCGGGTCGTTCACCATGTCCGAGGCCGCGATCTCGTCGGCCGAGATCGCCTCGCGGCGCCAGGCGTTGGGGTTGCGCGCACCGTTGCGATAGGCCTTCTCAGCCACGAGAGCCAGAGTCCTCGCGGTGATGCCGTGCTCCCGCATGTACCTGGCGATCTTGATGCCGAAGAACTGCGTGGTGACCATCAGGCCCGCCTCGCCGTACCCGGCCGGAACACCCCAGTCCTCCGGACGCGGGTCGAACGCACCACGCGGATGCTTGTCGAAGCCGACGGCCAGGGCGATCTCTGCGGTTCCTGATCGGATCGCGTTCACGGCCGACATCAGTGCGCTGCCACCGGTGGCGCAGCCGTTCTTCACGTTGGTGAACGGGATTCCGGTCAGGCCGAGCTCGGCAACGAGGGTGTCGGCCAGACCCGAGCCGTCGCTTCCGCCGAACGCCACCTGGACATCAGCCCAGGCGAGTCCAGCGTCGAGCAACGCCGCGTCGATCGCGTCGAGCGCGAGCTCGCGGCCGGTCCGGCCGGGCTGCCGGCCGAACTTCGACAGTCCGGCTCCGACGATCGAGACTCCGGTGCTCATTGGCCTTCCCTTACTGCATCCCTTGCTGCATCACTGCGAACCAGCGCCTCGTCGGTGGCGAACCGGGGAACCGGCTCGACCGCCACGAGGGTGACCTGGGCCTTGCCGTCGAGCTCGGAGAACTCGGTGCAGTCCAGGACGGCCTCCACCTTGACCCCCTCGGGCAGCTCGACGTAGCCGACCGCGAAGGGCACGAACCCGCCCTCCGGGCACGACGTACGGCGGCGACTTCGGCGCGAACCTCTGCACCGTGAAGCCCCACACCGTGCCGCGGTCGCTCAGCTCCAGGGCCGTCATCGACTGACGGCCGCAGCTCTGGCAGCCACGGGCGGGAGGGAAGGCGACCGTGCCGCAGTCGCGGCAACGGCTGCCGGTCAGCGACCGACCCATTTGGGCTCACGCTTCTCCAGGAACGCGTTGACACCCTCGCGGGCGTCCTCGGACTGGAGCGCGTTGCCCACCGCGAGGTGCTCCATCACCATCAGGGACTGGATGTCGGCGTCGAGTCCACGGTCGATGGTCATCTTGGTGAGCCGCATCGCGAACGGGCTCTTGTCGATGATCGGCGCGATGAAGTCCTTGACCAGCTGGTCGAGCTCCTCGGCCGGCGCCGACGCGTTGATGAGGTCGAAGTCGACCGCCTCCCGGCCGGAGAGCAGCTTGCCGGTCAGCATCAGCTCCTTGGTCTTGCGGATGCCGATCATCCGGGGCAACCGGTAGATCGGGCCCGCTCCACCGAACAGGGCGCGGCGGATGTGGAAGTCGCCGATCTGGGCGTCGTCCGCGGACACCGCGAAGTCGCAGGAGATCATCAGCTCGAAGCCGCCGGCGGTGACGTAGCCCTCGAGCACGGCCACCGACGGCGTGTTCATCGAGTAGAGGCGGTCGCACACCTTGGCCGACAGGACCGCGACCTCCATCGCCGTGGTGGTGCCCACGTAGTTGGCGAGGAGCTCGTCGAGGTCGAAGCCGGAGCAGAAGGTGTTCTCCCGTCCGCGGAGGACGAGGACCTTGAGCTCGGGGTCGCTGTCGACCTCGACGATGATCTCGTCGAGCCGGTGCAGCAGCTCGACGGTGACTGCGTTCTTCTTGTGCGGCCGGTTGAGCCACACTCGCGCGATGTCGCCGTCCTTCTCGAGTACGACGTGGTCGGTCTCAACCATGGACTGTTCCTCTCTAGTTGAACTGAATCCACTTCAGTTTGTCGGCTGCAGGCTGCTAAAGTCAAGCCCTCACTTGAAGTGAGTTTAGTTTAGTCTTGGTCAGTGGCGAACGCCCGCCCGGAAGGAGCACTGCTCATGCCCGAACCAGCGTCATCAACCCCGGAGGCCGTCGACCTCCTCGTCCTGGGAGGCGGGATGGCCGGCCTCACCGCAGCCGCCCGGGCTGCCCACGACGGCGCCCGGGTCCTCGTTGTCGAGGTCGCAACCGACCTGGGCGGTTCGGTTCTCTTCGCGGGCTACGCCTGGACGGCGCCCTCTCATGAGGTCATCGACCAGGTCGTGCCCGAAGGTGACCCGGAGCTCCGCCACGCCCTGGTCGACGGCTTCTCGGACGGCATCGAGTGGATCCGCTCCCTCGGCGTACACGTCGGGGAGGCCCAGCCCATCCTCGGGTTCGGCAGAGGCCATGCCTTCGACACCAACCAGTACGTCGACACGTGCCGGCGCCGGGTGCTCGAACGCGGCGAGATCCTGACCTCCACCCGCACCTTGGGCCTCCTTCGCGACGGTGCTCGCGTGACCGGTGCCCGGCTCGAGCTCCCGGACGGGAGCATTCGCGAGGTCCGAGCCGGTGCGACCGTGATCGCGACCGGCGGCTTCCAGGCCGACCCGGAGCTGCGGGCGGCGCACGTGCACCCGAACGCCGCCGCCATCCCGCTGCGCTCCAACCCGAACAGCCGGGGCGACGGGCTGCGGCTGGCACGGGAGGTGGGAGCCGCGACCGGCGCCGACAACGCGGGCTTCTACGGGCACCTCGTCCCGAGCGGCATCCCCTTCGCCGACTCCGGAGACTTCGTCGGGCTCTCCCTCTACTACAGCGAGCACGCGCTGCTGTTCAACCTCGACAACGAGCGCTTCGTCGACGAGTCCGTCGGCGACCACCTGACCACGATGGCCCTGCTGGAGCAGCCCGAGGCGCGTGGCCTGCTGATCGCCGATGCCCGGGTGCATCGCGACTGGATCGTCGCCGCCTACGTCGAGGGTGCCGAGAGCAGCGACAAGTTCGCCGTCGCCAGCCGGCGCGGTGGCCGGTGCGGGGTCGCCGAGAGCCTGGACGAGCTCGCCCTGCTTCCCGAGGAGTGGGGGTACGACGGTCAGGCGATCGCCGAAGCGGTCGCCGCCTTCAACGAGACGGTGCGCTCAGACAGCGACCCCTCCCCCGGGCGAAGGCTCGATCGGCTTCCGCTCGACGAGCCGCCGTACTACGTGATCGAGACGGTCCCTGCGATCACCTTCCCGTTCTACGGCATCCGGATCGACAGCAGTGCCCGCGTGCTGGACGAGGCCGGGGAGCCGATCCCCGGCCTGCTCGCGGCCGGCTCCGACACCGGCGGGCTCTACGTGCGCGCCTACGCCGGCGGCATCGCCAGCGCGCTGGTCTTCGGCCTCACCGCAGCACGGACCGCGATCCGCCATCCCGTCGCGCTGACTCGACGAATCCCCACCAGCCGAGCGACCCACCAGAAGGAGAACCGCGTGAACGTCACCCAGCGCACCGCCATCGTGACCGGAGGAGCTCGCGGCATCGGCGCCGCAGTGAGCAGGCGACTGGCCGCCGACGGCTACCAGGTCGCCGTACTCGACCTCGACGAGTCCGCCTGCGCCGCCACCGTTGCCGCAGTCGAGGAACTGGGCGGCAAGGCCATCGCCGTCGGGCCGACGTCGCCGACGAGGCTGCGGTCCAGTCGGCTGTCGACCGCGTCGCCTCCGACCTCGGCGCGCCGACCGTGCTGGTCAACAACGCCGGCATCACCCGCGACAACCTGCTGTTCAAGATGTCCACCGTGGATTGGGACTCGGTGATCAACGTCCACCTCCGCGGCGCCTTCCTGATGAGCCGCGCCACCCAGCAGCACATGACCGAGGCCGGCTGGGGCCGCATCGTGAACCTCTCGAGCATCTCGGCCTCGGGAAACCGCGGCCAGGCGAACTACGCCGCAGCCAAGGCCGGGCTGCAGGGCTTCACGAAGACGCTTGTCGATCGAGCTCGGGCGCTTCGGCGTCACCGTCAACGCGATCGCCCCGGGCTTCATCGCCACCGAGATGACCGCCGCCACCGCCGAGCGGCTCGGCATGCCGTTCGAGGAGTTCAAGGCTGCCAATGCCAAGCAGATCCCCGTCGGTCGGGTCGGCGAGCCCGAGGACATCGCCAACGCCGTCTCCTTCTTCGCAGGCGAGGACGCCGGCTTCGTCTCCGGCCAGGTGCTGTACGTCGCTGGTGGGCCGACGAGCTAGTCGTCCGGCTGGGGCTACCCCCGCACCAGGAACGGCAGCTCGAACTCCTGGTGGCTCAACGGGGGCCCGCCCTCGACGAGGCCCAGCTGCTCCAGGGCCGGCGCCATGCGCTCGGCGAAGAAGCGCTCGGAGTCCTCTTTGCTCTCCCAGACGTCGAGGCTGTGAACGCCGCGTTCGCTCGGGCCTCCCGCGTGGAGGATCAACCCTTTGATCGGTGCGTCACCGACGGCCTCTCCGATCTTGATGTGGGTGTCGAAATCGACGTCGAACTCCATGAGCGTTGCGTATGCCATGGTCTTTCTCCTTTTGATAGAGGCTTACTCTATTCGTTATAGTGCTACTCTATCCATGTGTCTGTCAAGAGGTCGTATTCGTCCGCCAAACGTGAGGCCCAAGCCCTCGAGACCCGTCGATCGATCCTCGACGCCGCCCACGAGCTCTTCGTCGCCACCGGATACGCCGCCACGACGATCCAGGCGATCGCCGAGCGAGGCGGCGTCGCCGTCCAGACGGTGTACGCCGTGTTCGGCACCAAGCGCGAACTGCTGCGGCAGCTGATCGAGCGCACGATCACCGGCGACGACGAGCCCCTGCCGATCACGGAGCGGGCCGAGGCGATGGCCGTCGCCGCCGTACCCGACGCCCGTCAGCGCGCAGAGCTCGACGCCGCCTTGAGCCGGGCGATCACCGAACGGGTGGCCCCCATCGTCCGGGTCGCGGATGAGGCGGCCGCCTCCGATCCCGAACTGGCCGCCATGATGGAGATGGTCAAGGCCGCCCGACGCAAGGAAATGATCGCTTCGGCCAAGATCGTCGCCGGTCCCGACGGGCTGCGGGTAGACCCGAGGAGGCTGCCGCGACCCTCTACGTGCTCTACGATCGTCGCCGGTCCCGACGGGCTGCGCGTGGACCCAGAGGAGGCCGCCGCGACCCTCTACGTGCTCTACAGCCCCAGGTCGCCGACATGCTCATCCGCGACCACGGCTGGTCCCCGGACCGCTACGAGAAATGGCTGGCGCGGATGATCCTGCAGACCGTCATCCGGTGACGGGCCGACGCGGCGTCTAGTTGGAGCCCTTCATGGCCTTGCGAACCGCTTCGCCGACCTTGATCCCGAGCTTGACGCCAGTTCCTGCCGGGACGAAGTCGAGGGCCGCCCAGAGTGCTGCCTCTGCGGCGTCCTTGGGCCCCGAGCCTCCCAGCCAGCGCACCACGCGATCCCACAGGGTGCCCGCCTGCTCCTCGACGACTCTCTCGGCATCGGCTTCCCCCATGCCGCCAGCGACCAGCGCATCCTGGATCTGTTTCAACGTTGAGAGGAGTTCCTCGTCCCCCTCGCGCACGAGCTGCTCGATGCGTTCGTTTGCGCGGCGCTGCTCGTCTCGGAAGTTGCCCACGAGCGCGGTCAGGGCTTTGAGTTCGTCGAGCACGTCCGAGAGTTCGGCCTCCTTCCGTGCGAACTCCTCGAGCACCCGGGTGAAGAACGACCCGCCTGCCTTGATCAGGTCAACGTGACGAACGTACGGTTCGCCAGTGTCGTCACTTCGATAGAACATGACCCAGCCGATTTCACGGTCCAGGACGTTGACCAGGTCACGCTCAACTCCAAGGTCCTCGAGGCAGTCCTGGACGAAGTCCCGCTCTGGATTCTCGGCCACCCCAAGGCTTGCATTGACTGCGGCCCGGAGCGCGAAGCTCATCAGGAAGAACACGGTGAGGGCGATGGTGTCTCCCAGTAGCCGTGATCGCTCTTGACTCAGGGTGCTGGTGATGGCGCCGCTGAGTTGTCCCCGCGCCTGAGTGAACTCGTCCTGCGTTGCAGGTACCTCTACGCCTATGTCAAGGTCCGCGAGAAGCTCGAGCAGGGTCTCGCGGAGGTCGTCGTAGCTCTTGGGATCCTGCGGCCACGCCATCTGTTCGTACGTCATGCCGAGCTGGGCGGCGGTCAGCGACGTCTCCGTCAAGCGTCCGATCATCGACACCTCCCAGAGTCGGTCCCGAACTCACTTTTCAGAGCGAAGGCGACTCCATCTGGCAGCGACATCGCGGCGCCCTGCGCCAGGCAGCGTTTCAGCACGTCTGGCGGCAGACCCGCGGTGATCATGGACAGCGTCTCGTCGTACTGCTGGCGTTCGTCGGGTGGCCATTCACCTCCGGCCCGATCGAGCATCGAAGCCGCCAGCCCGTTCAGCCTCGCGGCGCGGCCGAGGTCGCCCTTGGCTGCGGTCACCGCGGCTAGGCCATTCAGAGACCAGGCGATGGACATTTCTGTCCCCTCGCCCGGCATCGATCGCAAGTGCTTGGCGGGAAAGCTCCTCTGCACGGTCGAGGTTGCCGAGCTGGCGCTCCACCATGCTCAGGTTGGCAGACTCTGTAAAGACGACGAACTCGTCGCCGGTACGCTGACCCATCTGGAGTCGGGCCGACATCACCTCACGAGCCCCCTCTAGGTCACCGGACATCTGGAGCGCAACCCCCAGGACGTGGAGAGCACTCGATCTACCTGGCTCGCTGTCATCGAGTCCCTCAGTCAGGGTGACCGCCCGGCGCAGCAACCGGACAGCTTCCGAAACATTCGTGTTCAGCGCGACGCGAGCAAGGCCGGCGAGGGCGAGCGCCTGGCCTGACGAGTCGGCAAGCTCCTCTGCCAGCGCCAGAGACTTCGCGAACCGTTGCTCGGCCAGCTCGTAGCGGCCGGCCCAGAACACGAGGTAGCCATGGTCGTGAACTCCCCTCGCCCAGGCCGCGTCGTTGCCTATGCCACGGCTCAGCGCGCGGTTGAACCACTGGTCACCGTCGTCAATTCTCTTGCTGTAGATCCAGAACGGCACCAGCGCCGACGCAAGACGTAAGGCCACCTCCGGCTGGCCGCCCTCGAGGTACCAGTCGAGAGCTTGGAGCATCTCGGAATAGCGGTCCTGGACCGGAACGGCGGCTTCCGGGTCCTGGCGGCGCAGTCGCGCGCGGGCCTCCTCGGCGATTCCCACAAGGGTGTCGGCTGTTGCCGCGTCCACGCATGGAGCATAGGGCAGCCGAAGGGCACCGGCGATCACGCGCGCAGAGTTGCAGGGCGTAACCCACGACAAGAAATCGTTCGTCTGGAGTGTCGTAATCGACGGCTGCAGTTCGTGGTGTTGGTGAGGGCTGCAAGAACGACCAGGCAAGGAGGCTCGACCATGTGGGACACCGTCCAGACCAACCAACTTCACCTGTCGCACGACCTCCCGTGTCCGCGTTGCGGCCACGCCGTGCACACCTATCTGGCGTGCAGTGACACCTGCGACTGTGTTCGGACCGTCATGCCGGGCGCCGTCGATCAAGCCGCCTGACGGTCGTGGCGCGAAGCGGCGATTCCTTCAGGATTCGCTGTGCACACAAGGGTTTTCGGCCTCGGCCGAGTGTCGGTGGTCGCGGCTAGCGTTTGGGGTATGACGACGACACCGGGACTGGATGCGGGCGGCTTCCGCACTCCGGTTCGGTTGCGTCGCAACCGGTTGCACTGGTTCGCCGGCCGGACCCACGAGGTCCTCGACGAGATCGGCCAACCCGCGACCTGGGCGATGACCCCCCACGAGCACGGCGAGACGATCGCCGAACTGCTGGCCCTCCGGTCCCGGATCGAGGCCCACCTGTTCGCAGTCGTGGCCGACGCCGACCGCGCCGACGTCGCCGCGTCGGCCGGCGCCACCAGCACCGCAGCCTGGGTGCGGGCCGGAACGGGGGTCACCGGCGCCGAGGCCACCCGCCTGGTCCGCCAAGCCCGAGCCATCGAGTCCCACCCGCCGACCCACACCGCCCTGGCCCAGGGCGTGATCCACACCGAACAAGCCACCGTGATCGTGGCCGCCGTCGACGCACTGCCAGCCGAGGTGGCCGACCACGCCCCGGACGCCGAAGACCCATCTGCTGGCCGCGGCCGAACAGCACGACGCCCGCGCACTGCGCGGCCTCGGCCGGCATCTACTCGAAGTCCTCGCCCCCGACCAGGCGGACGCGTTGATCGCCCGACACCTCGAACGCGAGGAAACCGAGGCCCGCAAGACCTGCTTCCTCAAGACCTGGTCCGACGGCCACGGCTCGACCTACGGCCGGTTCAAGATCCCCGACCTGACCGGCACGATCCTGACCACCGCCCTCGAGGCATACGCCAACCCCAACCGGCCCGACCCGATCCCCCGCACAGACGTCACGCCGCCCCAGGTGTACGGCCAAGCGTTCTGCGAACTCCTCGAACACCTACCCGCCGACCGGCTCCCGCAGACCGGGGGCATCAACGCCACCGTGCTGGTCACGATGACCCTCGACACCCTGCTCGGCGGGCTACAGGCCGCGAACATCCTGGGCACCGACACCCTGCTCTCCCCTGGCCAGGCCCGCCGCCTGGCCGCCGCAGCCGGCATCATCCCCGCCGTCCTGACGGCCAATCCCAACTCCTCGACCTCGGCCGACGACGCACCTACACCCAACCCCAACGCATCGCCATGGCCCTCCGCCAAGGCGGGCTCTGCAACATCAAGGGCTGCGAACGCCCCGCCACCTGGTGCGACGCCAACCACCGACACCTCTGGAGCCAAGGCGGCCGCACCACCATCGACGACGGCGAACTGATCTGCCCCCGCCACCACACCCTGGTCCACCAAGGCCACCACTACCCCAGACGCACATAGACCGCCGGGAACACACGTTCCGCCGAGCAGCGCTGGTGCGCGTGGTGGGCGCCGCGACTGGGCCCGAGGTATCCCAATCGACTGAGATATCGATCAAGCCGGGGCACAATGCTGATGAACCCAGGAGAGATCATGAACGAGGAGCCCGGTGGATCGTGGCGCGAGATGGTAGCCAGCGCGCGGCAAATGGCCAAGGAAGTGACGGACGATCCACGGACGCGACAGGTAGCAGCCAAGGCTGCCACAGGGGCGGAGACGGCCGCCAAGCACGTCGGCGCCGCGAGACGCAAGGTCACGCAGGAAGAAGCGTGGGCCGAGGCCACCACGGCGATCGAGGAGCTTGTCGAGGTAGTTGTTGTGCAGCAGGAATTGCTCGAAGACCTGCTGCAGAGGGTGTTCTCGCTGGAGTCCCGAACCACGCCCATCACCGCCACGTGAGCAACGATGCATGGCGCCGGCCGAACTCTCTAATCAAATTGGCTACCGCTGCAAAAGATAGTCCGTCACGTCCCGAGGCTTGGCAGGAGGCAGTCGCACGGTGCCGCGCAGCATCAACGTTGGCTCGGATTGAACGCGCAGTGCTCGACGGCGCTCTGGGTGTGGACGCCGCCACCGACGCTGCGTCTGATGCCTGGCCATCGGACTATGTCGAGGCGTTTCGACATCTCGGCCACGACCAAACGTACGGGACCGAAACGGAAGCCGGCCTGTACGGGCTGTTTGAGCAGATGAGCGACGCACAGTTGGATGGGCTGGCTAACGCGGTGAAAGGCACCGTGATGGAGATCAGGGTCCGCGACATGATTCAAGCGGGCCAGGTTCCCGGCGTAGGCAACTGCGCGGAGGACGCAGCCCTGGCCGCCACCCTGAACCAGACCGGTCACGACATCGAGATCGTGGATGGACGTGGTGACGTCATCGAGACTCTCCAAGTGAAGTCGGGAACCTGGGCCAGTGTTCGCGGCCGAATAGACGAGTACGCCGCGGATGGTATCCCGGTCGCAGTTACCGCCGAGACAGCCGAAAAGGCGGCGGCGGCAGGGTATTCCAAGGCTGTCATCGACACCGGCATCAGTGGAAATGAGCTGACAGAGCAGACTGCAGCAATCGTGGACAACCTCAGTCTGTCGCACGCAGCGGACGAGCTGGTGCCGGAACTCGCTGTAGTGGCATTGATGGCAGCCGCCGGGCTGAGAATGAGGTCCGGCCAGTCCGTTCAAGCGGTAAGCATCTGGTTAACCAACGAGCTCAAGCAGATTGGCGTCGTGAACGCTGCGGGCGTGGCGATACAGCTCATCACCGGGATGGCGGTCCTTCGTCCCATCGCTGTCCTCGGGACGCGATGGGGTATGGCCCGTGCACGCACAAGCACAGAAGCCGTGGTCGCTCTTGGCCGAGCCCGGGAAGTCCTTTCTGCCGTCGTTTCACGGCAGGGGAAACTACCCATTCGCGAACTGTCCTAGACTCGCAACGCGCTTTGCGGAGGAACATCGCCAATGTGCAGCCCCACGGCCACGAGCGTGACAATGCTTCACAAGAGAATGTCAGCGGTGGTCATCGCTATGCGGGTGGTCAGCATCCGTGCCGCTCACGCCCACCGCTGACGGTTACGCCCTCAAGATCCTGTCCAGCGACTTGCCCTTGGCGAGTTCGTCGACCAGCTTGTCCAGGTAGCGAATCTTCTGCATCAGCGGATCGTCGACCTGTTCGACGCGCACCCCACACACCACGCCGGTGATCAACGACGCGTGCGGATTGAGCCGTGCATCGGCGAAGAAGTCCTCGAAGGTCGTGCCCGCGGCCAAGTGATCACCCAGCGCTGATTCATCGAAACCCGTCAGCCACTCGATCACCTGGGCCAGCTCGGCCTTCGTGCGCCCCTTCTTCTCCACCTTCGTCACGTAGTGGGGATACACCGACGCGAAACTGGTGGTGAAAATTCGGCTCACCCCCATGAGGGTAGTGCTCCGCCCACAGCACGCTCAGCGGAGGAAGCCCAGGCTGATCGCGACCCCGCATTGCGCGAAAGACCGATACGGTCCGACATGCTGATCCCATGCGATTCACGGAGCATGAACTGACCGCGGCGCTCACGGGAGCCGCCAAGGTGATCCTGGCGACCCAACGCAAGGAAGTACGCCGGGGCCGGGCCGACATCGACACGGTCTGGAACGAGATGGACCGCCACCAACGGTTCCAACTCCTCGATCAACTCGGTGCTCAGATCCTGCCCGTCCTGGTCGCACTTCCGGACATCCAGGTCGCCGCTGGAACGCGGCCGACCTACACCGACCGTCAGGTGCGCGAAACCGTCGAAGCCTGGTCACCGACGTCCCCGGCAAACTGCGCCGAGCGGTCATCGTCAAGACCCGCACCGCGCTGGTGCAGTCGGCGCTCAGCCACGTGCCGCCGCGGAGCGATCCCGATGCTCTGACCGTGCCCGACCATCCGTAGGCCGCGGGCGGCTGCGACCACGCGGTCGAGCTGGGTGTGCGTCGTCAGCTTCGCACCAGAATTGAGGTCGTTACTGCTCGGGCAGCACGTCAGGGTCTTGCTGCTCCTTGCCCCGGCGTGCCTGCTCGCGAGTCCGGCTGCCCACCACCCGCGTGAAGACAGCGGTGGTCACGAGGCCGAGCACGACCACGCCCCCAGCGATGGACCCGATCGTCACCAGGCCCTCGGGGCTCTTCAAGACGAGTCCGGTCAGGTACAGAACCAGCCCGACGGTCAAGAGCAGGAAGCCGATCCGCTTTTCCGCCAACAGCTGCGCGTGCGTGGAGAGCGCGTCGGGCTCTCCCACCGCGGCGCCCTCCTCGCCGATGTCTTCGCGCAGCTCAACGATCGACTCGGCGTTGTGGGCGTGCGAGAGGACACCCGCACCTACCAGGTCCAACGCCACGCCGCTGACCAGGAGCACCTCGGTAACCAGAGCCACAACGCATCCTCTCCCTCAGCCAGTGTGACGCCCGCTCGCAGTCTCTCAGGCCTTGAACCGAAAGCGCCGCGCAGTAGCGCGATCGCGTGCCGCCGCCGGGGTCGCCCTGTCAGGGGAATTATTGTCGTCAGGCTACGAACAGGATGACCACGTCCGCCACGCACACCGGCCGGTCGGCGGCGTCGCAGCGCACCGACACGCGCACGGTCAGCTGGGTCGCACCGTCACGTGGCTCGACGCCGACGATCTCGGCCGAAGCTTGCACGCTCGAGCCGACCGGGACCGGCGCGGGGAACCTGACCTTCTCCAGGCCGTAGTTCACCGCCATCGAGACGCCGGTGACCTCGAGGAGCTGATCGAGGAAGAACGGCACGAGGGAAAGCGTGAGGTAGCCGTGCGCGATCGTGGCGCCGAACGGGCCCTGCCTTCGCGCGTTCCTCGTCGACGTGGATCCACTGGTGGTCGTGGGTGAGGTCGGCGAAGCCGTTCACCTGCGGCTGGGTGACCGGCGTCCAGGCTGTGGGTCCGAGCTGCGCGCCGACGGAGCCGTCGAGCTCGGCGTACGCAAGGGTGCGGGCAGCGGTGATGGTCTCAGGCATCAGCAGTGATCCTTTCCGGGGTTGCGGGTACGGCGCCCTGGCGGAGCCGGCGCTTGGCGATCGCCCAGCGGTGGGTCTCGGACGGGCCGTCGTAGATGCGGAACGGCCGCACCTCGCGGTAGTACTGCGAGAGCAGGACATCGCCGCGAGATGCCCAGCGCTCCGCAGATCTGCAGCGACCGGTCGACGACACGTCCGACCGCCTCCGCGACGAACGTCTTGGCGATCGAGCTCGACTGGGCCGCACTGCGTCCCTCGTCCAGCTCCGCGCAGGCCTGCCAGATCAGCAGTCGGGACGCGGCGATGTCGATCTCCGAGTCCGCGATCATCGCCTGCACCATGCCCAGGTCACCCAGCCGGGAGCCGAACATCCGGCGCTCCGTCGCGCGAGTCACCGCGATCTCCTGGGCGCGTCGGGCGATGCCGAGCCAGCGCATGCAGTGAGTGAGACGCGCTGGGGCAAGCCGGACCTGGGCGTACTCGAAGCCCTTGTCGACCTCCCCGAGCACCGACTCCTCGCGTGACGAAGACGTCCTCGAACTCGAGCTCGCAGTGCCCTCCGAAGAATGCCTCGTCGAGCGTGTCGATGTGCCGCGTGATCCGTAGACCGGGTGTGCCGGCGTCGACGAGGAACATCGTCGCGCCGCCGCGGTCGCCCGGGCGTCCGGACGTGCGGGCCATGCAGATCGTGTACGCCGCCCCGTCGGCGCCGGTGATGAACCACTTGCGGCCGTTGATCAGCCAGCCGCCGTCCGTGGACGTGGCGACGGTCGACAGAGCGGCCGGGTCGGACCCCGCGCCCGGTGCCGGCTCGGTCATCGCGAAGCACGACCTGACCGCTCCCTCCGCCAGCGGCTTGAGATATCGAACCTTCTGCTCTGCGGTTGCGACCGCCTCGAGGAGGTGCATGTTGCCCTCGTCGGGTGCGGCGATGTTGAGAGCGAGCGGTCCGAACAGCGACCAGCCGGCCTCCTCGAAGACCACCGCGCGGGCGCGCATGTCGAGGCCGTGCCCGCCGTACTCGAGCGAGACGTGAGGAGCGAACACGCCGGCCTCGCGCGCGGCCTGCTGCAGGTGTTGGCGCAGCGGCTCGCCGCCTGCGCTGGCGACACCGGAGAGCCGCTCCTCCTCGGGCACGACGACCGCGCGAACGAACGCTGCGGTTCGCGCCGCGAGGTCGGCGACGTGCGGGTCTGGGGTCAGGTCGATCGTCATGGCGTCAGTCCTTCGGGGTGTGAGTTATCCCAGGGTCTCGGCGAGGGCGAGCGCCCGGTCCGCGATGCGAACGACCTGCTCGCCGCGGGCCGTCATCCGGTCGTCGGAGCTCTCGCCGCGAAGGTGCCGCACGTAGAGCTGCTGCATGATGACCGCGGTCTTCCAGCAGCCGAAGGCCTCGTACCAAGCGACGTCGCCGCGGGTCAGGTCCTGCCCGGTCCTCGCGGCATAGTGCTCGACGACCTCGTCGCGCCCCGGCAGTCCGACGTTCTCCACGCCCGGGACACCGTCGGCCGGCGTCGCCCCGTCGGGCCAGTAGTTCAGCAGCGTCCCGAGGTCGGTCAGGGGGTCGCCGAGCGTCGCCATGTCCCAGTCGAAGACCGAGGTGACCACGTCCGGCGAGCCCGGTGTGAACTGGCAGTTGTCGACCTTGAAGTCGTTGTGCACCAGGGCTGGGCGCCCCGACGTGGGGAGGTGTCGGGCGAGCAGCTCGCCGACCCGGTCCATCGTGCCGCGGCCCTCGATCGCGACCGCCTCCCAGCGGCGCTGCCACCCGCCGAGCTGGCGCTCCAGGTACCCCGCGGGGCGGCCGAGGTCGCCGAGGCCGCAGGCTGCCGGATCGACCAGATGCAGGTCCGCCAGCGCGTCCACCACTGCGAACCCGATGCGACGACCCGGGTCCTCGCCCACCGACAGCTGCTCCGGAACCCGGTCCCACACCACGACCCCCGACCGGTACTCGGAGACCAGGAAGTGTGCGCCGATGATCGACTCGTCGGCGCAGTAGTGCAGGCCCAGCGGGGCCCGCGGGTAGGCCGCATGCAGCCGCGACAGCACGGTGTGCTCCCGGCGCATGTCGTGGGCGCCGGTCGCGATCACGCCGAACGGCGGCCGGCGTACGACGAGGGCGTCGGTCACCGAACCGGACCAGGTAGGTGAGGTTGGCCGAGCCGTTGGGGAACTGCAGGACCGAGAACGCGCCCGATGCCTGTGGCAGGTGCCGGCGGAGGTAGGCCTCGAGGGATGCCCAGTCCAGCTCCTCGCCGGGCCGGACCTCGGTGACCTCCGGCCCGGCCACAGATCTCACGCGGGCACCTCGTCCCGCACGTAGGAGCCCGGCGCCGGCACCAGCACCGGATGCGCGGCGTCGCCCAGCGTTCGCGGAGCAGCGACGAGTCGACCGGACCTGGCAACGTTCCAGTCGGCCCATTGCTCCCACCACGACCCGGAGCGCTTCTCGGCTGCGTCCAGCCACTGGTCGGCGGACTGACCTGCGTCCGCTGCGACCCGGCGAAGTAGGTCGCCCGAGGGTTGCCGGGCGGGTTGACGAGGCTGGCGATGTGCCCGGCGTTGCTGAGCACGAACGTGGTCTCCCCACCGAGAAGCTGCACCGTCCGGTAGGTCCCGCGCCACGGCGTCAGATGGTCGTTGACGGCTCCGGCCACGAAGGCGGGCACCGTGATGCTGGCCAGGTCGATCGGGCTGCCGAGGCAGGTCATCCCGCCCGGCGTCACGAGCGGGTTGCGCTCGAAGATGTCGAGGAACTGCCCGTGCAGTGCCCCCGGCACGTTCGTGCCGTCCGCGTTCCAGGACAGGATGTCGAACTCCGGCGGGTCGAGGCCCATCAGGTAGTTGTTGACCCAGTAGTTCCACACGAGGTCGTCGGGCCGCATCCAGCTGAACACCGAGCCCATGTTGGCGCGCGGTGATGACACCCGCCCGCCGTGAGTTCCACCGCGCCAGGGCAAGCAGCCGCGCGGAGCTGAACGCACCGATCGGCGCCGTCAGGCCGAAGTCGAGCAGGGTCACGGCGAACGCCACGCTGTGCACGGGAGACTCGCCGTTCGCAGCCAGGTGGCTGAGCACGCCGGCGGTCATGATCCCGCCGGCACAGAAGCTGATCACGTTCACGTCGTCCGCGTTCGTCAGGTCGCGGACCTCGCGGATTGCGGCGTCGATCCGCGCGGCGTACGTGTCGAGGTCCCAGTCGGACTGCCCCGACGAAGGGTTGCGCCAGCTGAGCATGAACGTCTGCAGACCGCGGCTGGTCGCGTACTCCACGAAGCTCCGGCCCGGTGCCAGGTCGAGGAAGTAGTACCGGCCGATCGGAGGGGGTACGACGAGGACCGGCCGTTCGTACACCTCCTCGGTCGTCGGGGCGTACTGGATGAGCTCGGCGACCTCGTCGCGGCTCACGACTCCCCCGGGCGTGACCGCCAGCTGCTCGCCGACCCGCAGGGACCCGCGCTTCACCATCGACGGCATTCCGCCGTTGGTCACCAGGTCGGTCGCCCAGTTGCGGGTCCCGCGGACAACGCTCGTCCCGCCCGTTTCCAGGAGACGTTTGACCGCCGCGGGGTTGCTGGCGAGGAAGTTCGTCGGCGCGGCGGCGCTGGTGAGGATGCCCAGCAGGAACCGCGCCTTGGCCGCGCGACGCCAGTCGTCCTCCTCCAGGCTGTCCACGACGACGTCGACGGACCGACACCAGGCCAGGTAGGACTGCAGCAGCCGGCGGAAGTAGAGGTTGTCGCTCCAGGTGGCGTCCTTGAACCTGTGGTCGCCTCTTTCCGGGGCGAGCTCGGAGCGGCCCAGGCCGATCCGGACGAGCTCCGCACCCAGCGAGACTCCCGGCACGCGCGGCCGCGCTGCCGCCGATCAACACCCTCCCCAGCGAGCCGGTCCTACCTGTTTCCGTGTGACTTTCCTCTGTCATTGGCCCCTCCGCCTGCGTGATTCGTCATGAGAAGTTCTTGGTTCACCGCTGACGGGCGAGACCCGGTCTGGCCTCAGATCCCAAGCAGGTCAGCGATGCGCGCGCGATGGACCCGCGCCGACCCGAACACGGCTTCGTCGCCGAGGGCCCGCCGTACGAAGAAGTGCGCGGAGTGCTCCCAGGTGAAGCCGACCCCGCCATGCAGCTGGACCGTCTCGTGCGCCGCCCGGATGACGGCGTCGGTGCAGGTCGCACCAGCCACGGCCGCCGCCAGCCCTGCGGACGCCGGGTCCTGGTCCCATGCAGCCGCGGCGTAGCGAGCCGCGGACCGCGACCGCTCGAGGTCGACCAACAGGTCGGCGAGACGATGCTTGACGATCTGGAAGGAGGCAAGCGGACGCCCGAACTGGTGCCGCTGCTCGACGTACGTGCGGGTCATCTCCAGCATCGCGGCCATCGTCCCGACCTGTTCGGCTGCCAGCGAGATCGCGGAGAGAGTGGTGAGGTCCGAGACCACGGCGGACAGGTCTTCGGGACCGGCGACCAGGTGGGCGGGCGCCGCGTCGAGGTCGATGCGAGCCTGCCTGCGGGTCAGGTCCAGGACCTCGAGAGCGGTGCGCCTGGAGACGTGTTCGTCGCGCAGATCGACGACGTACAGCGACTGCTCCCCCGCCTCCGTCGCCGCGGACACGACGAGAAGCGCGGCCGTCTCACCGTGAAGGGCGCGACCCACGCGTCCCGTCACCGTGTGCGAGGAGCCGTCCGTCGACGCCGTCAGCTCGCTGTCGGAGTGCGCGCCCAGCGCCACTGTGGCAACCAGCCGACCATCCAGCACGCCGCTGACGATCTCGTCGGGAACCGCGCCGGCGGGCGCCGCGAGGACCGCTCGCACACCGAGTACGGCGGACGCCAGCAGCGGTTCGGGGAGCAGTGCCCGCCCGGCTTCCTCGAGTACGACGGCCAGCACGCTCAGGCCGAACCCGAGCCCGCCACGGTCTTCCGGGACGGCCAAGGAGCTGACGCTCATCTCGTCGTTGAGCATCGACCACAGCTCTGTCGAGTAGCCCTCCGGGCTGTCGGCGGCCTGGCGGACCTGCTCGTGCGACGCGTGGGTCTGCAGGAGGTCGCGCATCACCTTGCGCAGGTCCTCGTGCTCGGCGACCGGAGCAAGGACGGAGGCATCGGCCTCGGGCCACGGTTGGACGCTCACAGTTCCTCCTCCACCAGGGTCTCCTGGGTCTGTCCGAAGTAGGCCTCCTCGGCCGTGGCTGCGAAGCCGTCGACGCTCGAGCTTCCTCGTGCGACCACCTCGCCCTGGCGCAGGACCACCACCTCCGAGCAGGTCTTCAGCGCACGGTTCAGGGACTGGTCGAGGATCACCGTGGTGATTCCCTCCCGGGCCAGCGTGTTGATCTGGGAGAAGACCTCGTTGACCATCACCGGTGAGAGTCCGAGCGCAGGCTCGTCCAGGATCAGCACCTCGGGCTCGGCCATCAGCGCCCGGGCGATTGCCACCAGCTGCTGCTCGCCTCCGGACAGCGCGCCTGCCGAGATGTCCATCCGGGTCCGGACGCGTTCGGGCAGCCATTCGGTCAGCTCGGCCAGCCGGCGCCGCATCCTCGTGCGCCCGATGCCACTGGCGTACGCCGCCACCTCGAGGTTCTCGCGTACCGAAAGCGTCTTGAACAGCGCCCGCCCTTCCGGGACGAGACTGATGCGTGCTTGCGACGTACGCGAGCCTGCACTGGGCTTGAGGGATCCGTGCAGGATCCGACCAAGAGTGCTCTTGCCGGCCCCGTTGGTCCCGACCACACCGAGAACCGTGCCCTTGGCCACCGAGAGCGCGATGTCCTCGAGTGCGCGCACGCCGCCGTAGTGGTGGGAGACCGACTCCAGAGAGAGGACGGTGGTGTCGCCCGGTCCGCTTCGACCGGCCGGCGCCTCGAGGTCCACCTCGCCGAGGTACGAGCTACGCACGGTCGGGTCATCCAGGATCGTCTCGGGTGTCCCCTCGGCGATGAGCTGGCCGAAGTCGAAGGCGACCACCCGGTCCGCGACGGCGAAGAGGTCGTCGAGGACATGGTCGATGATGACCACGCAGACGCCGTCCGTCCGCAGCCGCCTGATGTGCGACGCGAGGACCGAGCGCTCCTCCGCGTCGAGGCCGCCGAACGGCTCGTCGAGGATGAGCAGGCGCGGTGACTCGGCGATGGCACGGGCGAGGTCGATCCGCTTCTGGGGTCCGAACGACAGGTCCGCGGGCCGCCGATGGCCCAGGCCGGCCAGCCCCACAGACGCGAGGAGCCGGTGCACCCGGCGACGGTCGGCTGTCGTTGCCCAACGATTGACCACGAGCACGTTCTCGGCCACCGACAGCTCGGGGAAGAGCTCGGCATGCTGGAACGTCCGGCCCAGCCCACGCGCCCGTCGTCTGGTCGGCCGTACCTTGCGAAGCTCCTTGCCGGCGAAGTTGATGCTGCCCTCGACGATTGCCCCTCCGGCGATTCCGGAGAGCGCGTTGACGAAGGTCGTCTTGCCCGCCCCGTTGGGACCGATGACGGCGACCACCTCGCCGGGAGTGAGGGTCATCGCGACTCCCTGGACCGCCCTCAGCCCGCCGAAGCGGACTCCGAGACCCTCGACGGTCACGAGTGTGCCCTCGTCGGTGTCCGTCGCTGCCGGCGTCGGCGCCGGCTTGGCGGCTGCGTACGCCGTCTCCTTGCTCCGCTCCATCCGCGTCGGTCCAGCCCGTCCAGCGGTCCACCCGCCCGACGATCGCAGGGACCACGCCCTCGGGCAGGAAGATCAGGGACAGGATGAGCAGTCCACCGAGCAGGTAGGGCTGGTCGATCGAGAGGGACGACGCCACGCTCGGCGCAGACGCCAGGAAGGCGCCGCCGAGCACCGCACCGATCAGGCTGCCGGTGCCGCCGAGCACACTTGCCGCGATCAGGTTGACGGCGAGAACCAGGGAGAAGGTCTCTGGGCTGACGAAGCCAGAGACCAGGCCCAGCATGACTCCGGCCAGTCCGGCCACTCCCCCGCTCACGGCGAAGCCGATCGCGGACTGAGCCTCCGGCGAGATGCCGATGGTTCGGGCGACCACGGGGTGGGTCTTGGCAGCGACCAGCCGCAGGCGGATGGACGACCGACGGACGGCTTCGGCGCCGGCCAGGCAGAGCCCGAGCGTCCCGATCACGATGTAGATCGCCTCGGACGACGACGGGAAGATGTCACCCAGCGGCGTCGACACGATGTTGACCGGGACCCCTTGGTCGCCGTTCGTCACGCCCTGCCAGACGTTGATGATCTCGAGGCAGACCAACGTGAAGGCCAGCGTCAGCAGAGCGACGTACAGCACGGAGAACCGCGAGCCCACGAAGCCGAGGAAGGCTCCGATGAGCGCACACGCGGTGACGGTGAGAGCGATCGTCAGCTGGAGGGACCACCCGTGTCCAGAGCCGTAGGCCATGGCATAGGCGCCGATCGCGACCAGCGCGGGATGGCCGATCGACCAGATGCCCGTCCAGGACGCGAGCAGGCTGAGCGACAGCACCATCAACGCGTAGACGGCGCCGAGGCCGATCGTGAACTCCGTGTAGAGCGGGATCGCGCCGGACCGCAGGACGAGGATGGCCAGCACCGCGGCAAGTGGCCCCGACAGCAGCCGCACCCACGGCCAGATGCGGTGCCAGGCCGACGATGTGGTCGGGCGGACCTTGGGGGGTGCCGGCGGAGAGGTTCGCACGGGGTGTGCTTCTTGCGGGTTCACCGTCGGGTGGCTTTTCTGGGAGATGTCGAGGTTCATGGGTCACACCCTCACGAAGGCTTGGCGGCCGAACATGCCCTGCGGGCGGACCAGGAGCACGAGCACAGCAACAGAGAAGACGAACGTGTCGCGGAAGCTTGCGGAGACGTACACCGCCGCCAGGTTGTCCAGCACCCCGATGACCAGGCCGCCCACGACGGCACCGGTCATGCTGGTGAGCCCCCCGAGCAGGATCCCGGCAAACGCCCGGAACAGGACAGGAGCGAGCACGACCGGGGTGAGGCCGGCGTTGGGCGCATAGAGCACGACACCGAGGGTGGCGAGCCCGACGCCCAGTGCCCAGGCGATCCGGGCGATCTTCTGGGAGTTGATGCCGAGCACTCCTGCGGTCTCCGAGGACTCGGCTACTGCTCGCATGGCTGACCCGAGCGACGTACGACGGAACAGGAAGGCGACGCCGGCCATCGCGGCCACAGCGACACCGATGATGACGAGGTCCTGGATGTTGATCCGCGACCCACCCACCTGCAGGGTGCCCTCGGCCAGCCGAGGGAAGGCCCGAGGCTGTTCACCCCAGTGCCGCCCGACGAAGTGCTCGACACTGATGGCCACGCCCATCGTGACCACGAGGGCCGCGAACAGCCTGCCCTCGCCCAAAGGGCGGATCAGCACCTCGCGGACGACCAACCCGAAGGCGGAGGCGAAGAACACGGCCACGACCAGCGCCAGGGCGAGGGCCAGCCCCGCGTCGTACGCGCTCAGCGCGACGTAGCTGGCCGTCGTCGCCATGGCCGCCATCGCGAAGTTCATGACATCCGTGGACTGGAAGATGATCACCAGTCCCAGGCCCACCAGCCCGTAGACGGCACCGTTCGCTACGCCACTCAGCACGGTGATGAACAGCTCGTCCACGTGCCCTCCTCGGTGTTGCGGAACCAGACCGGTCCCTGAACTGACTTAGGTTCAATTTAGGGCAGATTGCCGGTGGCGGCAACCCCGGGGTCTCGACATCTTCCAAGAACTTGAACTAAATTCAGTTCTGTGACTACGACAATCCTTGCGCAGTACTACTCAGCGATCGATGACGGTCGGATCGACGACGCCCTCGCGCTGCTCCACGAGAAGGTGAGGTTCGTGATGGTGCTCCCCACCGGAACCCGCCGTGGACAGGGCAGGGAGGACATGGGCGGCTATCTCAGAGGTCGCGGCGTGCCCGACAGGAAGCACGTCGTCCTGCGCGAGTCCCGCGACGACGACGTCGAGTTCCTCTACGGCGCCGTCACCGAAGGGCCCGACACGACCGGGCGGTTCCTGTCCGCCGTGCACCTCGGACCGGACGGCCTCGTCGCCAGCTATCAAGTGACCTTCGAGCTCGAACTCGACCTTCTGGAGGACCGATGACAACAACGCCTTTCCTCGACCACTGGTTCGAGACCATGGACTCCGACACGCCCGAGAAGGTGCTGGAGCTGATCACCGACGACTTCACGATGTCGGTCCAGTTCTCGAAGGGGGCGGGCGGCGCCGCGGAGTTCGTGGGCGATCGCGCCGGACTCGTGACCTACCTCGCGCAGCGAGAGCGAAGTGTCCTGGTCCACCACGTCACGCATGGCGCCGTCGACGGCGATGTCGAGCTGGTGCTCGGGCGGACCACCCGCAACGGCTCCTTCGAAGCCTCGTTCAACGCCTCCGCGCTTCTCGATGCCGAGACCGGCCGATGCCGGCGCCTTCTCATCTGCCGCACACCCGGAGTGGAGTTCCCTCATGCCTGAAGCGTTCATCGTCGAAGCCGTCCGCTCCCCCGTCGGCCGTCGCGGCGGTGGTCTGAGCGCCGTACACCCCAACGATCTGGGGGCCCACGTACTCCGGGCGCTCCTCGAACGTGTCGACGTGGATCCAGCGGCCGTCGACGACGTCATCTTCGGCTGTGTGGACCAGATCGGAGCCCAGGCTGGCAACATCGCCCGGAACTCGTGGCTTGCTGCCGGGCTCCCCGAGACCGTGCCGGGCACGACCCTGGACCGGCAGTGCGGCTCATCCCAGCAGGCCGTGCATTTCGCTGCCCAGGCCGTGATGTCCGGGACCCAGGACCTGGTGATCGCGGGCGGGGTCGAGGTGATGAGCTCGGTGCCCATCGCGAGCGCCGCGCTGCTCGGCCAGCGCGAAGGCATGGGCTTCCCGTACGGCGGTGACGGCTGGGCTCAGCGCTTCGGAGACCAGGAGATCTCCCAGTTCCGCGGCGCCGAGATGATCGCCGAGAAGTGGGGCATCACCCGCGACGCCATGGAGGAGTTCGCACTCGAGAGTCATCGCCGAGCGCTCGCCGCTGCGGACGCCGGGTGGTTCGCCGACGAGATCGCGCCGTACGCCGGAGTGGTCGCCGACGAGGGTCCCCGACCCGACAGCACGAAGGAGAGGTTGGCCCAGCTCAAGCCTCTGCGCGACGGCGGTCGCATCACGGCCGCAGTCTCGAGCCAGATCTCCGATGGGGCGGCAGCACTGCTCGTCGCCTCCGAGACCGCCGTCCGCGCGCACGGGCTCACGCCAGTTGCGCGAGTGCACGCGATGAGTGTCGTCGGCTCCGACCCGGTGCTCATGCTGACCGGACCAATCCCGGCGACGGACACGGTGCTTCGCCGGGCGGGACTCACCATGGACGACATCGACCTGTTCGAGGTCAACGAGGCGTTCGCATCCGTCGTACTCGCCTGGCAGAGCGAAACGGCGGCAGCACCGGAACGGACCAACGCCCTTGGTGGTGCGATCGCACTCGGTCATCCGCTCGGCGCCACTGGCGCGCGGATGATGACCACGATGATCCATCACCTGCGCCGCACCGACGCTCGCTACGGCCTCCAGACGATGTGCGAAGGCGGCGGCATGGCCAACGCCACCATCATCGAGCGTTTGTGATGGCCGAGAACGTGATCTACCGCCAGGTCGCCGGCGTTTGCCACCTCGAGCTGAACCGTCCCGCGGTATCGAACGCAGTGGACCTGTCGACGGCTCACGAGCTCGACACCGCCATCGACCGAGCAGCATCGGACGATTCCGTGCGCGCCGTCCTCGTGACCGGCGCCGGCAAGCGGTTCTGCGCGGGAGGAGACGTCGCCGCAATGGTCGCGGCATCGGATCGGGCGGCCTACGTCCTGGCACTGGCCCGAGCCCTGGATGGCGCCCTGCAGAAGCTGGCAGCGCTCGACAAACCCACGGTCGCTGCGGTGCAGGGTGCGGTGGCCGGCGCCGGACTGGCAGTCATGCTCAGCTGCGACGTCATCGTCGCGGCGGAGTCCACGAGATTCGTGACCGCCTATTCCGGGGTCGGGCTGACGCCGGACTGCGGAGTCTCCTACCTCCTGCCGCGCGCCATCGGTCAGCAGCGGGCCCTCGCCCTGGCGCTCACGAACCGAGCCCTGTCCGCGCGCGAGGCGCTGGAGTGGGGCTTGGTGACGGAGGTTGTCGAGGATGCCGCCCTCGCAGAGCGCGCGGCTGCTCTGGCGGCGGAACTCGCCGCGGGTCCGGTCCTTCGCACTCGGGCAAGCCAAGCGACTGATCCGCGCTTCCTGGGAGATGTCGCGCGCCGAGGTCGGCGCCGAGGAAGCCAGGACCATCGCCGACGCAGTGAGCACCGAAGATGCGTCCAGGCTCCTCGCGAGTCGGCTCCGCCCTCGATGAGGACGGTGGTCGGTCAGGCAGCGACGCCGAAGCCGCCGGTCCAGGAGACCTTCTCGGTGACGGCGAGAGTCAGCTGCAGGAAGCCGAGGGCCTCGAGCTCACGGGCCCGGGACAGGGCGCCGGCGTCGAGGGCGCGCAATCCGCCGGCGGCAATGACGCCGGCCAGCAGGGTCTTGGCATCCGCGTCGTCGCCAGCGATGAGGACGGTGGTCGGGACGGGTCCGACGGTGCCGGAGGCCAGGGTGGCCGCGAAGGTGGTGTTGAACGCCTTGAGGACGCGCGACTGGGGAAGTGCGGCGGCGATCTCGGCGGCGGCCGAGCCGTCGGCCGGGAACGGTCAGGGAGTCGAAGGTCTCGAAGTTCAGTGGGTTGGTGATGTCGACGACCACCTTGCCGGCGAACTGGTCGGCGCGCTGGGCGATGACGTCGGCCACCGCCGGGTAGGGGACGGCGAGAACGACGATGTCACCGGTCGCCGGCTTGTCGGCGTCGGACTGGTCGAGGACCTCGACGGTGTTTCCGCCCTTGGTGACGATGCTGGAGATGGCCTGGCCCATGTTGCCGTTGCCGATGATGCTGACGTGCGTCATGAAGTGCTCCTAGATCGGGATTGTCGGTTTGGTTGTTGCTACAACTATTACTGTACACCAAGAAAGTTGTTGCGACAACTATTTCCTGAGAGGATGGGGTCGTGGACACGAACTGGCTCGACGATCCGGAGATGGCGGCGTGGGTGCGCCTGGCCGCAGTGCTGGAACTGCTGCCCGGCGTCCTCGACTCCCAGCTGCGACGCGACGCCGAGCTGACACATTTCGAGTACTTCGTCATCGCGATGCTGTCGGAGGCACCGGAACGGACCCTGCGGATGACAACGCTGGCGATGCAGACCAACGCGACGCTACCTCGGCTCTCGCACGTGGTACGTCGACTAGAGGACCGGGGTCTGGTCGAACGGTTTCCTTGTCCGCAGGACGCCAGGGCCACCAACGCCCGCCTCACGCCTGCCGGCTGGAGCAAGGTGGTCGAGGCTGCGCCGGGGCACGTCGCCAACGTTCGGGAGCACGTCATCGAAGCTCTGACTCCTGACCAGGTTCAGCAGCTTGCCGGCATCGCCGACGCCATCCTGGGCAGACTCGACCCGGACGGCACGATGACCGCGACCTTCAACCGCTATCCGGTCCCCGGGGAGGATTAGGAGCGGACTCTGACCGCAGTGCGTTAGCCAACGCCTTCCTCGTCAGCTCCATTGGTGGCTCCACGACTGGACCGGGGCGAGAGTCCTCTCGAGGACCTCGAGCTGGGAGTCCATTGCGGACAGCTCGGCCCGCAAGGCAGCGATGCTGAGGCGTTTGGCGTGGAGCTCCTCGCCAGGATGTCCAGCTCGTCGGAGATTGACGGGACCTCCTCGACGAGCTGCTCGAGGGTGGTCAGCAACCGGGTCACGGTGGCAGAGACCGGAGCAGGGAGAACTCCCATCGCACCGCTCCCCGCCGAGGCGACCAGGTCGGTCAGAACACGCGCCTGTTCGACCAGGAGGTCAGCCGTCGCTTGGACCAGTCCGTGCCCTGATGGCGTTCTCTTGCTCGCGCGAGTCATGGCCCTAGGCTCGCCTCGCCTCACCGCGCGGCACAAGGGGTTGGCGGGCATCGATGTACGCCGCCGTCGAATCGGGCTCCCCCGCCGTTCACCAGGTCGAGGCCGTCGATCAGAATCAGCGTGGGTGTTCACTGCCGTCATCGCGTGGCACGCTCTCGCGCTGCGTCTCGGTCACGGGAGGAACCTAATGGGCGGGTAGACGAGGAGCCCACCGCGTCACCGCGCGGGAGCCGCGAGATCCAATGCGATGTCGACGATCATGTCTTCCTGGCCGCCGACCAGGCCGCGTCGCCCGACTTCCAGGAGGATCGTTCGTACGTCGATCCCGTAGCGCTGGGACGCGGTCTCGGCGTGGCGCAGGAAGCTGGAGTAGACCCCGGCATAGCCCAGGGTGAGGGTTTCTCGGTCGACCCGGACCGGCCGGTCCTGCAGGGGTCGGACCAGGTCCTCGGCGGCGTCCTGGAGGGCGAACAGGTCGCAGCCGTGCTTCCAGCCCTGGAGGTCGGCGACTGCGATGAACGGCTTCGATCGGGCAGTTGCCGGCGCCTGCTCCCTGACCGGCCAGGGATGCGTCGACCCGGGTGACGCCTTCCTCGACCGCGACGACGGAGTTCGCGACCGAGAGGGAGAGGTTCTCGTGGGCGTGGATGCCGATCTCGGTCTCTGGGTTGAGCACGCCTCGGTAGGCGCGGACTCGGTCGCGCACCCCGTCCATGGTCAGGCGGCCACCGGAGTCGGTGACGTAGACGCAGTGGGCGCCGTAGGACTCCATCAGCTTCGCCTGCTGCGCCAAGCGAGGTGGGGTCGGCCAGGTGGCTCATCATCAGGAAGCCCGAGACGTCCATGCCGAGTTCGCGTGCCGTGGCGATGTGCTGGGCGGACACGTCGGCCTCGGTGCAGTGGGTGGCGACCCGGACCGAGCGGACCCCAGGCTGTAGGCGTGCTTGAGCTCCTCGATGGTCCCGATGCCGGGAAGCAGCAAGGTGGTGAGGCGGGCGTGGGTGAGGTTGGCGGCCGCGGCCTCGATCCACTCCCAGTCGCTGTTCGAGCCGGGGCCGTAGTTCAGGCTGCCCCCGGCGAGGCCGTCTCCGTGGGCGACCTCGATGGCGTCGACGCCGGCGGCGTCGAGGGCGGCCACGATCCTTCCGACGTTCTCCGGCGTGATCCGGTGCCGGACGGCATGCATGCCGTCGCGCAGGGTCACGTCCTGGATGAAGAGCCTGCTCGGCGAGGTGCTCACTTGACTGCCTCCAGCTGCTGCTTGTTGGCAGCGATCCGCTCGGCGACGCGCACGGCGGCCGAGGTCATGATGTCGAGGTTCCCGGCGTACGCCGGAAGGTAGTGCGCGGCGCCCTCGACCTCGAGGAACACCGACACCTGGTGGGTGACCGGAGCGTCGCCGGCGAGCGTGTGCACCGGCTGGTCCGCAGGAATCTGCGTGATCTGCACCTGCTGCTTGAGCCGGTAGCCGGGCACGTACGCGGCCACGTCCGCGACCATCCGCTGGATCGAGTCCCGGATCGCGTCCGCATGGCTGCCGTCGGGATCGGCGATCAGGGCGAACACGGTGTCGCGCATGATCAACGGCGGCTCGGCCGGGTTCAGGATGATGATCGCCTTGCCCTTCGCGGCGCCGCCGACCGACTCGATCGCGTGCGAGGTCGTCTCGGTGAACTCGTCGATGTTCGCGCGGGTGCCCGGACCGGCCGACTTCGAGGCGATCGACGCGACGATCTCGGCGTACGGCACGGGCACGACGCGGGAGATCGCGGCCACGATCGGGATCGTCGCCTGGCCACCGCAGGTCACCATGTTCACGTTCTCAGCGGCTTCGTGCTCGTCGAGGTTCACCGCGGGTACGACGAACGGTCCGATCGCAGCCGGGGTCAGGTCGATGAGCCGCTTGCCGTACGGCGCGAGGCGGGCCGCGTTCGCCTGGTGCGCGCCCGCCGAGGTGGCGTCGAAGACGATCTCGATGTCGTCGAAGCCGGGCAGGGCGATCAGTCCCTCGACGCCCTCGTGGGTGGTCGGCACCTTGAAGCGACGGGCCCTCGCGAGGCCGTCGGAGTCGGGGTCGATGCCGACCATCGCGCCGACCTCGAGGGTCTGCGAGAGGCGGAGCACCTTGATCATCAGGTCGGTGCCGATGTTGCCGGAGCCGATGATGGCGACCTTGGTCCTGGCGGTCATGAGCTGTCCCTTCCACTGAAGCTGGTGGTGACCGACCCGAGGCCGGTGATGTCCGCGCGGACCTGTTGCCCGGCCAGCACGGGTCGCATCGGGCCGAGCGCCCCGGACAGCACGACCTGACCGGCCTGCAGCGGGGTACCGACCTCGCGGGCGGTCCGGGCCAGCCAGGCCAGCGCAGCGAGCGGGTCGCCGAGGCAGGCGGCGCCATTGCCGGTGGAGACCACCTCGCCGTCGATGCTCATCGACATCTCTGCGTCGACGGGTTCGAAGTCGGAGAGCGGGACCTGCCGGTCGCCCAGAACGTAGAGCCCGCTGGACGCGTTGTCGGCCACGGTGTCGCCGAACGAGATGTCCCAGTCCGAGATCCGGCTGTCGACGATCTCGAGCGCGGCTACCGCGTAGGCGACTGCCCCGCGCACCTGCTCGACGTCGAGTGGCCCCTCGGCCAGGTCGTCGGCGAGCACGAAGGCGATCTCCGCCTCCACCTTCGGCTGCAGCAACCGCTCGATCGGCACCTCGGCGCCGGCGGCGTACCCCATGTCGTCGAAGAGCAGTCCGAAGTCGGGCCGGTCGACCCCCAGCTGCTGCTGGACGGCCAGCGAGGTGAGGCCGATCTTGTGACCGACGACGGTGGCGCCGGCATCCTGTCGGAAAGCTGACACCCGTTCCTGCACGGCGTACGCCGCGGCGACGTCGGTCGAGCCGATCAGGTCGCGAACAGGCGGGCAGGGCGTTCCGGTCGAGGTCGCCGAGATCAGGCGTGCCGCTGCCTGCTGGATCGCCGTCGTCGGGACGCTGGTCGTCAAGGTCATGGATGCAGCCTGTGGGCAACGGTGACCGGAACCCAGCAGCGAGGTCCGCACAGCGGAACGCGGCTGATCCATTCCAGTGCGTGGCACACGGGTATCGACCGCGACCGGCAATCGGGGCACCGTGGTCACATGAACCAGCCAGCGAACACGCTCGCGCCCGTCGACCCGGCCGCCTACCGCGACGTCCTGGGCCACTACCCCACCGGCGTCGCCGTCGTGACCGCCTTCGACGGCGACGAACCGATCGGCATGGTGGTCGGTACCTTCACGTCGGTCTCCCTCGACCCGCCGCTGGTGGCGTTCATGCCCACCACCGGGTCCGGCACCTATGCCCGGCTGGCGACCGCCGAGTCCTACTGCATCAACGTGCTCGCCCACGACCAGCTCGACGTCTGTCGCACCATGGCCGTGCCCGGCGACGACAAGTTCTCCAAGGTCGCCTGGCAGCGCAGCGAGTACGGCGCCCCGTCGCTCGACGACGCCGTCGCGCAGATCCACTGCACGCCGGAGTCGCAGATCGAGGCCGGCGACCACTACATCGTGCTGTGCCGGGTCCAGGCCCTCGAGGTCAACCGCGCGGTGACGCCGCTGCTGTTCTTCCAGGGCGGTTACGGCGGCTTCTCCCCCGCCGGCATGGCGGCCAAGGGGGACGCGGACCTGATCTCGGCGATCCGGCTGGCCGACACCGCCAAGACCCGGGTCGAACGGCTGGCCCAGCGACTCCAGTGCGAGGCCGCGGCCCTGGTCGGCGTCGGCCCCGATGAGCTGACCACCGCCTTCAGTGCCTACGGCGGATCCGCGGAGATGATCGAGCCCCTGGGCGAACGCATCCCGCTCATCCCGCCGATCGGCGAGGCCTACGTCGCCGGCTCGGCTCCCGAGGTCGTCGAGCGCTGGCTGGCCAAGGTCCACCCCCAGGACGAGGAACTGCTCGGCCAATACCGCGCCCGCCTGGCCGCCGTCGCGCGCGACGGAGTCGCGCTGTCCGTGCTGGGCGAACGCCAGCAGCACGAGTACGACGCGTTCCGTGCTGCCCTGCGGGAGTACGGCGAGGGTGAGGTCACGCCTGCTCGCGAGCGGGAGTTCCGCCAGCTGCTCGCCCAGAACAGGTGCTTCTTCGAGGACGTCGAGCTGGTCCCCGACCGGACCTACACGGTCGGCGGCATCGTGGCCCCGGTGCGCAACCCCGAGGGCGACATCTCGATGGTCCTGCGCGTCACCCAGCTGCCGGGCGAGGTCACCGGCGAGGTGGTCGGGCACTGGATCGCCGCCGTGAAGCAGGCAGCGGCCGAGGTGGAGCATGACCTCGCCAGGGCGGCCGGCCAGGTAGCGCTCCAGGACTACCGCGACTGGTACGCCGCCGACTTCCCGATGTGAACACTGCTTGGACACAGCACGAACAGAAACGCCCCGGGAGCCGAAGCTCCCGGGGCGTTCTGTCATCCCGAGTCAATCGAGCGAGTGCATGATGCCCGGTGGACGGTTCTTGGCCTCGGGGTCGAGGTGGTGGCCCCAGATGGCCGCCTGGTTGTAGACCTGCGGGACCCAGTCGCCCGTGACCTCGATGCCGTCGTAGCCGAGCTCGACGTTGAACAACGAGGGGGTGGCGCAGTAGAAGCTGAAGGTCTTGTCGTTGGTGTGCCGCCCCAGGGACAGGGTGATCGGCACGTCGTAGTCGTCGAGCAGGTCGTAGGCCATGCCGACGTCGTCGATGTCCTTCACCTGGAGCATCAGGTGGTTGAAGCCGGCGACGCCGGGCGGGCACTGACCGAGCGCGAGGGTGTGGTGGCGGGCGTTGACGTGGTAGAACCGCGCGTTCAGCTGCCCGGGGACGATGATCTTGTCCGACAGCTCGAAGCCGAGTACGCCGGAGAAGAACTCGTGGCCGGTCTCGATATCCGGCATCAGGAGCAGCACGTGACCCAGGCCCTGGATGCCGGTGACGAAGCCGGAGCTCGCGCGACCGGGGCGGAACGTCGAGGGGTAGAGGTGCTGGCCCCAGATCACCTCGTGCGGGAAGCCCCACGGGTCGGTGAAGGTGATGATGCGGTCGACGTTGCGGGCGTCGGCCAGCTCGCGCGAACCACGCTCGGCGGTGATGCCGGCGGCGGCGAGCTTCTCGGCGACCGTGTCGAGGTCCTCCTCGTGGTCGACCGTCCAGCCGAAGAAGGCCACCGAGTCCTTCTCGGCGGGGTGGATCTCCAGACGCCAGGCGGCGTCGTCGACCCGCAGGCGCACCGCGCCGTCCGGTCCGTCCGGAGCGAGCTCAGCGCCGAGGAAGCCGGTGCCGAAGCGCCGCCAGTCCTCTGCTCGGGGAGAGTTGACTCCCACGTAGGCCAATGACTTGATCATGGTTGTCTCCTTGGTTGGTCTGGTTCAGACGTAGAGCGCGGGGGCGGCTTGGCCGCCGAGGTCGTGGGCGCCCCAGGCGGCGTAGATGTTCTCGGCCACGTTGCAGACGTGACTCAGCCCGACCTGGAGGTCGCGCCAGTAGCGCTCGTTGGGGAAGTCGGTGCGGATGCCGCTGGCGCCACTGATCTTGTAGATCCGGTCGATCGCGTCGGCTGCCCGGCGCGAGGCGCGGACCTGGTCACGGCGGAAGGTCAGCCGCTGCTCGTAGGTCACGTCGCCGCCCTTGGCGACGTGGTCGTAGAGCTCCCGCATCGAGTTGAGCAGGTGGGACCGGCTGGCAGCCACGTCGGCGGCGGCCTCGCCGTACACGACGAGGTGGGCGACGTCGTTCTTCGCGACGTTGCCGCTGACCGAGACGCGGGTGGTCATGTAGTCGTGGTAGACCTCGAGCGCACCCTGAGCGATGCCCTGGGTCCCGGCCGCGATCGCCGCCGAGAAGATGATCGGGAACTTCACGCCGTAGAGCGGATTGCCCTGCTGGCGGTGCTCATAGCCACCCTCGACCATCGTCATGGCCTCGGCCACGCGGTAGTCGGGGACGAAGACGTCCTTCATGCGGACGTCCTTGGAGCCGGTGCCCTGCAGGCCCATGACGTTCCAGGAGTCCTCGACGATCTCGTAGTCGGCCCGCGGGATCACGAAGTGGCGCATGTCCGGTGGTGCCCCGACCTCGCCCTGCTCGTCGAGCACGAAGCCGCCGAGGATGACCCACTCGGCGTGGTCGGTGCCGGTGGAGTAGGGCCACTGGCCGGTGAAGAGGTAGCCGCCGTCGACGCGACGTGCCCGCCCGAACGGTGCGTACGGCGATGCCGTCCACGTGTCGGGGTCCTCGCCCCAGATCTCCTCCTGCAGACGCGGGTCCATGAGCGCGATCTCCCAGGGGTGTACGCCGACTACACCGGCAAGCCAGCCGGCGGCCGGAGACGCGATCCCGGTCGCCATCACGGCTTCGAGGAAGTCGTTCGGGTGGGCTTCAAAGCCGCCGAAGTCCTTCGGCTGCAGCAGGCGCACGAGCCCGGTCTCGCGCAGCGCTGTCGCCGAGCGACCGGTCAGTTGTCCGAGCTGATCGCTGGGGATCGACTCCTCGCGCAGGGTCTGGGCAGCTTTGTGGACCTTCTCCACGACTTCGTGCATCGGACTTCCTTCCGTTGGACGTTCGGGTGGTTCCCGATCCGTTCCTGTAACGATCACTACATGGAACGCTAGGTACGTGTGTGCCGACCCACAACAAGGTCGTTCCGCGGTGCAGCACAGCGGGACCTGCGCGTCAGTACTGGGCGTTGGGTGGGACCGGTGCGCCGAAACGGTGGGCGCCCCACGCGGCGTACGGAACCTCCAGGGTGTTGCAGACATGGGTGCCCGCGATGTGCAGGTCTCGCCAGGCCCGCTCGACAGGGTGGCCGTCGGCCATCGAGCCCGAGCCGGCGCCCCGGAACAGCTCGTCGAGCCCGAGATGCACGGTGGGTGGCCCGCACCTGGTCACGACGGAAATGCAGCCGCTGCGCGACGCTGATCTGCCCGCCGAGCTCGACGTGGTCGTAGAGCTGGCCGATGACCGACTGGACGTGGTTGATGCTCGCGTCGATGTCGGCCGCCGCACCGGCCAGGCGTTCCAGCTGCCCGGGGCTCGACTTCGCCGAGACCCCCTGGGTGCTCACCCGGGTCTCCATCACCTCGGTGAACGCGCGGACTGCTCCACGGGCGATCCCAAAGGTGCCCGACGCGATCGCGGCGTTGAACATGACGCCGAACATCATCCCGAACAGGGGCGAGCCGGGTCGGCGCTCGGCCGCGTAGCTTCCGTCGTACATCCGGGAACCGACGGAGACCCGGTAGTCGGGCACGAAGGCGTTGTCGACAATGACGTCCTTGCTGCCGGTGCCGCGCAGGCCCATCACGTTCCAGGAGTCGGGGACGATCGTGTATTCCCGCCGCGGCAGCACGGAGTGCCGCACGTCGGGCGGAGACAGCGGCGACCCGCATCGTCCGTCACCTGGCCACCCAGGATCACCCAGTCGCTGTGGTCGGTTCCGGTCGAGAACGGCCAGC